>NZ_JACHKZ010000011.1 GCF_014207855.1 Comamonas odontotermitis
CACCGAGCTGGGCACGCCCCAAACGGTGGCCGTGGCATAACTACGTCTGGGGTTTGGGGAGACTCAGTCTCAAACCGATTTATGCAACAAAGCCTCTCCAGCTCTGCACGTATCCAGGCCTTAATTTGGGCATGCGGATCGCTGTGCGGCATATCGAGCAGCGCTGGCCTGCTGTCTTGTAGGTACTCATAGAACAGGCCAATTTGCTTGCGGGTGTCGTAGTACGGAAACCAGCCACCATTTAAATCCCGCATATTTTGCCGCCAGGTACGCCACAGCGCAATGACGGTTTTTTGCGTTCAGTATGTAGCATTGGATCTGGGTGCTGAAGTTTTTGCTTTGCGCCAATCCCATGGTGGCATGGGTTCAGAATCCTGCCAAAGGCCGAGTTTAGACAGGCGGGCGCCCTTCTCGATCTCGCGCAGCCCTTCATAGCCCTTGCCGTACTTTACAAAGTGCCAAGCCATGCTGTTGCCACTTGGTGATGACCTGCGTCTAGGTGTGAAGCTTTACAGCCAGCTGCTATGAAAAAAGCGAACCGAATGGTTCGCTTTTCTGTTGTGAGGGTGAGGGCAGGGTGATCCAGACTCAGGGCTTTTTCTTGCCCGTGTCCTTTTTGCCTGCCGCAGGCTTGGTCACCTCATCGACGATGGACTTGAACTGGTCGATGTCCTCGAAGCTGCGGTACACGCTGGCATAGCGGATATAGGCCACCTTGTCGAGCTTTTGCAGCTCGGCCATCACCAGCTCGCCGATCAGATGGGTCTGCACCTCACGGGCGCCCAGGCTGCGCAGCTTGTCTTCCACGTGTTCGAGCGCCATGTCCACCTTGTCGATGCTGACCGGGCGCTTGCGCAGCGCCAGGCTGAACGAGCCGCGCAGCCTGCTTCGGTCGTAATCGATACGGCGGCCGTCTTTCTTGACGATGGCCGGGAAGCTCACTTCCGGCCGCTCATAGGTGGTAAAGCGCTTCTCGCAATGCCCGCACTGGCGCCTGCGCCGAATGAAGCCACCGTCTTCTGCCACACGGGTCTCGACCACCTGGGTGTCGGGATGGTTGCAGAAGGGGCATTTCATAGGCGCTGGCGGTGCGTCAATCAGCGATACACGGGGAAGCGGGCGGTCAGCGCGTTCACCTTGGCGCGCACGGCGGCGATGTTGGCTTCGTCGCGTGGGTTGTCCAGCACGTCGGCGATCAGGTTGGCCGTGAGGCGCGCTTCCTCGTCCTTGAAGCCACGGGTCGTCATGGCAGGGGTGCCGATGCGCACGCCGCTGGTCACCATTGGCTTTTCAGGGTCATGGGGGATGGAGTTCTTGTTGATCGTCATGTGGGCAGCGCCCAGCACGGCTTCCGCTTCCTTGCCGGTGATGCCCTTGGCACGCAGATCGACCAGCATCACATGGCTTTGCGTGCCGCCCGAGACAATACGCAGGCCGCGTTGGGTCAGCGTTTCGGCCACGATGCGGGCGTTGGTCTTGACCTGCGCTGCATATTGCTTGAACTCGGGCTGCAGCGCTTCCTTGAAGGCCACGGCCTTGGCCGCGATCACGTGCATCAGAGGGCCGCCTTGCAGGCCGGGGAACACGGCGCTGTTGATGGCCTTTTCGTGCTCAGCCTTCATCAGGATCACGCCACCACGGGGGCCGCGCAGGCTCTTGTGGGTGGTGGTGGTCACCACATCGGCGTGCGGCACGGGGTTGGGGTACTCGCCAGCGGCAATCAGGCCGGCGTAGTGGGCCATGTCCACCATGAAGATGGCACCCACGTCCTTGGCCACCTTGGCAAAGCGGGCGAAATCGATGGCGAGCGAATAAGCAGAAGCACCGGCAATGATCAGCTTGGGCTTGGTCTCGTGCGCCTTCTTCTCCATGGCGTCGTAGTCCAGCTCTTCCTTGTCGTTCAGGCCGTAGGAGACGACGTTGAACCACTTGCCCGAGATATTGAGAGGCATGCCGTGCGTCAGATGGCCGCCTTCGGCCAGGCTCATGCCCATGATGGTGTCGCCAGGCTTGAGGAAGGCGAGGAACACGGCTTCATTGGCCGAAGCGCCGCAATGGGGCTGCACATTGGCAGCTTCTGCGCCAAACAGCTCCTTGACGCGGTCGATGGCCAGCTTCTCGGCAATGTCCACATACTCGCAGCCACCGTAGTAGCGCTTGCCGGGGTAGCCTTCTGCATACTTGTTGGTCAGTTGGGTGCCCTGGGCCCACATCACGGCAGGCGATGCATAGTTTTCGCTGGCGATCAGCTCGATATGCTGTTCTTGGCGCTGGTTTTCGGCCTGGATGGCCGCAAAGAGTTCGGCGTCGGTCTGTTCGACAAGAATGTTACGTTGGTACATGACGGTCGGTTGAGTCAGAAGTAACCCCCTGCCCGCCAGAAGCTGGCGGTAGAAAGCAAGGGCTGCCCAGGCGCACGGCTAACACGTGGCAAGACACAGGCGGTGATCGTGGCACCGTAGTTCCTCGCACGGTACGCTCCCCGGTGGTTGCTGCAGGACGGGCCTGCATTCCACGTCAACAATCTGGTTGCTCAGATGTCTATCGCCAGTCGCGTACCCGGCTAGTGTAGCCGAGGCTTGGCAGAAGGCTGTTGCTTCTACTGGACTAAGAACGTGTTTACGATCTCCTCGCGCCGCGACAGTGGCTTTGCGGGGCGCCCGGCTAGGGATGGGATGCTAGGCGTAATACCGCAGCAATAGCCCCGCTATTGCGAGGATTTGCAACGAAGCAGACCGCCCCTAGCCGGGCGCCCGCAAACCCACTGTCCCTACGGGTTGGAGTGAAATCGCCCGATTGCACTCCAACGCGGCTGCGTAGAGATCGTAAACACGTTCTATTGCCAGGGCAAAGAAAAAGCACCCCGCAGGGTGCTTGTCTGGTATCCCGGCAGGCGGGCAGCCGCTCTGCGGATCAGGAGCCCATGGACACGGTCGTGGATTCGGTCTTGGCGGGCTGCGCGACTGCTGCGCCGGACTTGTCCACCAGTGCTACGGTTGCAGTAGCGCCGTCTGCTGGTGCAGCGGGCTCTGAGGCCTTGTTTTGCACTGCAGGCATGGTGGTGGCCGGTACGCTGGCCTTGGCCGACAGCGATGGCTTGGCAGGAGGTTCTGCTGGGTTGCTGCGACCATTGGCCACTTGCTTGATGCGGAAATGCTCTGCCAGCACCTTGGCGGCGTACCCGCCGTCGTCCGGCAGGTTGGCGGCGCCTACATAGTATTTCAGGCCACCTTCGAGCGAGCCGGCGCGCTGGATGCATTCCTGCAGCACCTTCACACCTACGCGCAGGTTGGTCACCGGGTCAAAAGCGGCAAAGTGGCCGCCAAAGTGTTCGTACTTGTCGGTATGGATCTTGGTCATCACCTGCATCAGACCCTGGGCGCCCACCGAGCTTTGCGCGAAGGGGTTGAAGCTGGATTCCACGGCCATGATGGCCAGGATCAGCGTCGGGTCGAGCTTGGTTTCCTTGCCAACCTGGAAGGCTTCGGAGACCAGCACCGCCAGCGGTTCAGGCGCCACGCGGTATTTTTTGGCCAGCCAGTAGGCCACCGCTGCCTGGTTCTTGGGCAATTGCTGCGGGTTGGTGGCAGTCGCACGGTCCACCGCTGCGATGATGTTGGTGTCCGTGCCACCGGTGCTGTCGGCGGCTGCATCGCCAGCGTCGATCGCGCTTTCCTGGCGCGCCTGCAACCAGGTGCGCAGGTAATCTTCCCCTGCATTGCGCAAGTCTGCGCGCGAAAACAGGGTGAGCGCACAGAACGCCACCAACAAACCAACCAATGCCAAACTGTTGTGTGCCATGGCCACAATGCCATGGGCTAGGGTGCCGCCCAAAGAGCGCGCACCGGCAGCCACTTTCGCGGAAGCCGTCATACCAATGATTCCTTTCTCAATCCTGCCTGTCCCGATCACCGCCGTAGTGGGGTTGAAGACTGGCAGGTAGCGCAACACCGTCCTGTGCTGCACCCATCAGGCTGCCCGCTGCTTTGCGGGCGGCCCTTGTCGTTTCATGCACGCTGCTCGCGTGTCAGGGGCTACGATCAAAACACCAAGTGAGGTGTGACTAAAAATTCAGCAAAAAATGCAATGGGACGAATTCTAGAAGCTTGCTTAATAAACGGTCAATACTATAGAAGTCAGAAATAAGACAAAAAAGTAGTAAAAAAACGTGTATAGCGCTTCAGTGCCAGATTGCGGTGGGGTGCGTGAAGCAGAAAGGCGATGTACCCCTGCAACTTGGTAAAAACCCTGATTGTTCATCGCGCTCGATCCGAGCGATCTTCTGCTTCATATAGTTGCAATATATGGCAAGTGCCGAGCAGATAAATACGAAAAATCACCCATAACTCTGGTATTTCGATGAATGATCTTGGGTCGCATGCTATGAAGTTATGAGTTACCGGCCTGGCACTTCAGTAAGAATCGCCCCAAAGAAGACGACATGCATGGCTGCGCAAAAGCTGCCTGCCTGCTTCCGCACGGGAAGTTGCCGCTCGGGCTTGTGCGATCAGCCCAACGGCTACGCGCCAATACTTCTCGATGGCATTGGTCAATCACTCTGTATCCGCCAAAATTTCTTATAAAACCAGGGTAAAAATGCCTAATAACCTGTTGCATTCTCAGGTCTATACCTTGTTTTATATGGGTAAATATAAGGATGAGTGCAAGGAAAGCAAGATGCTCGGGAGCGAAAAGCCGGTTTTGGCGAGCAAACTGCCTTGTGTCTACTCTTCTTTCTGAGAAAAGAAGTGGCGGCTGTAGCGAAAGTGCCGCTGATGTAACAGTGGTAAATGGTTGGTCGCCGCAGGAAGCGGTCGCAGGTGGTCTGTGCCCGGAGTTGTACGAAGGGCTGGCAAGGCTTTCCCCAGGGCGATCCGGGTACTGTCTCTCTGATGTCTCTATATATATAAGAGCGGGAATGCATCCCCAGGGATGCACAGAAATGAGTTCCACCGCGTTTAACGATTGTGAAAAGGTGGCTTGGGCTGACGCTGATTCGCTGTGCTGCTATCTATTTAGACGCTTCTTTGGGCACAATGCAGGTGTCGACCCCTGATTGAGGACTTTCGCCGTGAGCGAACAACAAGAATCCCAAAAGAAAACGGGCGCAGGCCTGCGCTGGCTGCGCCGTCTGGCGTGGTGTGTGGTGGCGCTTCTGGCGCTATGGGCACTGTCATGGCTGGCCCTGCCATGGCTGTTGCGCACGCAGGGCGAAAAGATCGCCACTGAGAAGCTCGGGCGCGCAGTGCACATTGGCGCGGTAGAGTTCAAGCCCTGGTCGCTGGAGCTGACGGTGCGGGACCTGCAGATTGCGGGGCCCGCGCCAGACAGCGAGCCCCAGTTTGCCGTGGACCGCGTGTATGTCGATGCCGATATCCAATCGGTCTTGCGGCTGGCGCCCGTGCTAGATGCCATCCAGATCGACAGACCCGTGGTGCGCGTGGCGCAGACCGCGCCCGGCAAATTTGACTTTGACGACATCGTTGCCAGGCTGAAGAACCCGAACCCGCCGCCCGACGATGGCAAGACCGCGCACTTTGCGCTCTACAACATCGAGCTCAAGGACGGTCAGGTGCTGTTCCGCGATGACACCGTAGGCCAGACGCATGACCTGAGCGGCCTGCACCTGGGTATTCCATTCATCAGCAATCTGGAGTCCAAGCGTGAAATCAAGGTAGTGCCGCAGCTGTCCTTTGGCCTCAACGGCAGCCAGTTTGCCAGCCAGGCCGAATCGACGCCGTTTACCGATGACCGCAAGACCGACGCGAGTTTTGCGATCAAGGACCTGGATCTCAAGCCGTATCTGGGCTACATCCCGGCTTCCGTTCCGGTCAAGCTGGTATCCGGCGTGCTGAATGCCAATCTGAAGGTGGCTTTTGAACAGACGGACAAAGCAGCCGTCAAGCTGAGTGGCGATGTGCATGCCACAGGCGTGCAGGTGCATGACGCCAGCAACGACGAGTTGCTGGCCTGGATGCAATTGGACGTGCAACTGGCCGACGTGCAGCCGCTTGCCGGGCAGGTACACATCGCCCGGGTGGCGCTCGATGGCGCGCAACTGTCGCTCAAGCGCGGCAAGGACGGCAAGCTGCGCCTGCTGGACGCGCAAGGTGAGCCCCTGCAGGCCAAGACTGCGACAGCGGATGACACCAAAAATGCTACTGAAAGCATAGCTTCAAGTGAAGAACTGGCAGGTGATGAAGGCATCAAGGATGCCAAAAATTCTGCCCAAGAGCCTGCTGGCTCCGATGCTGTTGCCAGTGCTTCTGCCGCAGCGCCTGCGAAGACCGCCCCGGCAGCCAAGCCAGCCGCATCCCGCGGCGGCGCAGGCAAGCCAGCCTGGAATGTGGTGGTGGACGAGCTTGCGCTCAAGCAGGTGCAAGGCCTGTGGGTGGATGAGAGCGTGCCTGTGCCAGCGCGTGTCCAGCTCAATGATTTTGCGATGACGGCCAGCAAGTTTGCCTGGCCTTTCAAGGAGCCCTTTGCTTTCCAGGGCGAATCGGCCCTGTCTGGAGACAAAGGCGTTCCGTCCACGGGGCACATTGCCTTCAGCGGCAAGGCCACTGACCGGACTGCCGAGGTGGCGGTGAAGACCACCGCACTGCCGCTACAGTTGGGCGCGTCTTACCTGACCGGCGTGATCGAGCCGGGGGTGCAGGGCAGTATTGACAGCGAAATGCAGCTGCATTGGCTGGGCGAGGCTGTGGAACTGAAGCTGGCGCAGCTCACGGTATCGGACGTGGCGCTGCAATGCAACAGCAAGGTCAACTGCGCAGCACCCCATGGCTCGGCCGTAGGCCTGAAGGGCAAAGACAATTTGCTTGAACTGCAGCAAATTCTGGTGAAGGATGCCACGCTCGATACCGCCAGGCAGCAGGTGGTGGTGGGCGCAATCGAACTGCTCAAGCCCGCACTGGGCGTGTCGCGCGACAAGAGCGGGCGCATGATGTTTGAAGACTGGCTGCCTGCGACCAAGGCGGCAAAGGCAGAGAAGTCTGATAAATCTGAGAAAGAGGCGAAAAAACCTGGCAAGGACGCCTCGGCAGACAAACCCTGGGATGTGCAGCTCTCGCGCATTGCGGTCAAGGGCGCTAATGTGGCCTACCAGGACGAGTCCACCCCGCGCAAGGTAGCCGTGCGTCTGGCAGATTTTGATGTGGAACTGCGCGACTACGCGCCGCTGGCGACCAAAGCCAAGCCGTCACCACTGAAGGTGTCGGGCCGCATCGCCACGGGCCGCGCCGAGCCGGGCCGCCTGGTGTGGGATGGCAGCCTGGGCATGAGTCCGCTGTCGGCTGCAGGGCGCCTGAACCTGAGCCAGCTGCCGGTGCACGCCTTTGTTTCCTATGCCGAATCTGCGCTGCCGGTGCGGCTGATGCGGGCGGATGCCAGTTTCAAGGGCAGCATCGATTTTGTGCAATCACCCAAGGGGCCGGTGCTCAGCGTCAAGGGCGACGCCGGGCTGGATGATGTGCGCGTGCGGCCGCTGGCAGCTGCCAAAACGCTGAGAGCAGGCGATGATGCCGTCGATGCTATCGAAAAAGAAGCTTCTGTCGCAGATGGGGCGGGTGCCAAAGCGATAAAAACCTCTTCAAAATCAACGGGTGTCGCGGCGCGCAGCGGTCTGGGTTCCGGCCTGGTTGGCGCCAGCGACGACTTGCTCAACTGGAAGGTACTGAGCCTGCGCGGCCTGGATGTTCAGATGGCGCCAGGGCAGCGTATGAAGGTCAAGGTAGGCGAGACGGCCTTGTCCGATTTCTATGCGCGCCTGATTGTTCAGGAAAACGGCAAGCTCAACCTGCAAGACCTGGGCGGCAGCGAAGGTGCCACAGGTACGCCTGACGCTGCGGTTGCCAATGGCGCTGATCTCGGCAAGGATGCCAAGGAGCCCAATGCTGCAAAGGCGGCCAATGCGGTAGCACCGGCTGTGTCAACGCCAGCGGTACCTGCCGCGACCGGTCCCATCATCGACATGGGCCCCATCACGCTGGCCGGTGGCACCGTCAAGTTCAGCGACCACTTCATCAAGCCCAACTATTCGGCCGACCTGTCGGAGCTGGCGGGCCGCATGAGCGCCTTCTCGTCCGAGCCGGCTGCTGCTGGCGCGCCGCCCCAGCTGGCTGATCTGGAGCTGCGCGGCAAAGCCGAAGGCACGGCGTCGCTCGACATCACCGGCAAGCTCAATCCGCTGGCCAAGCCGCTGGCGCTCAATATCCATGGCAAGGTGCGCGATCTGGAACTGTCGCCGCTCTCGCCCTACAGCATCAAGTATGCGGGCCACGGCATCGAGCGCGGCAAGATGAGTGTGGACGTGCAATACGACGTGCAGCCTGACGGCCAGCTCTCGGCCACCAACAAGCTGGTACTGAACCAGTTGCAGTTTGGCGATGCGGTCGAGGGCGCGCCCGCGAGCCTGCCTGTCAAGCTGGCGGTGGCCCTGTTGGCTGACCGCAATGGTGTGATCGATCTGGATCTGCCGATCAACGGATCGCTCAACGACCCGCAGTTCAAGCTGGCACCCATCATCTTCAAGGTGATCGGCAACCTCATCATGAAGGCCGTCACATCGCCTTTTGCGCTGCTCTCGGGAGCCTTCAGCGGTGGTGCAGAAGCAAGTCAGGTGGCATTTGCACCCGGCAGCGCGGTGCTTGATGCTGCGAACAAGGCCAATCTGGACAAGATTGCCAAGGCCTTGCAGGACCGCCCGGCACTGCAGATGACCGTGACCGGCCAGGCAGACCTTGCCAAAGAGAAAGACGGCTGGCGCAAGGCGCGCATCGACGACATGGTGCTGGCGCAGAAGCGCCGCGCGGCCATCCGCGCCGGTGGCAAGGCCGACGAGGTGGCCTCCGTGAGCGCGGCAGAATATGCAGCCTTGCTCAAAGACGTGTACAAGCGCGCTGATATCAAGAAACCCCGCAACATGGTTGGCCTGGCCTCCGACATTCCGCAGGCCGAAATGGAAACCCTGCTCATGACCAGCGTGGATGTGCCTGACAGCGCCATGCGTGAGCTGGCACTGGCGCGCGGCGTGGCGGTGCGCGATTACCTCGCCGGGCAGGGCGTCAAGCTTGACCGCCTGTTTCTGGGCAATGTCAAGACGGAAGGCCAGGACAAGGACTGGACGCCGCGGGCCGAGCTGAGCCTGGCGCCCCGCTAAACCGCGGGCGGGCCGGACGGAGAGAGGGCGGGAGTGGCATCCCGCCCTTGTTTTTGCCCGGTCAGCAAAGGTAAAAGCGGTTTCTGCCTCCTGCTTGCTTGGAGACCTTGCCAAACCCGGTCAAAATAGGAGCCTGGCAGCGGGCGGAATGCCGTCGGCGCCTTTTTTATTTTGTGCCAATGGCTGCACTGTCCAAAATCGCAAAGCGCATTGGGGCAGTGCAGGCCGTATTTACACTGAGCTGAGCCATGTTTCCCTCCTTCCTCTCACGCAACAAGACGCCTGAAACTCCTGAACCCGCCCCAGCACCTGCCAAGGCTGCTGCTGCGCCGCATCCGCTCGACGGCCTGACGGGCGGCGCCTTTTCGGCGGCCACATCGGGCGAGCGTGCAGCCAAGGTGCGCGAATGGCTGGCCACCAACCCAGGCGCCGAGCAGTTGCAAGAGGTCTTCAAGGAACTGTCAGCCCGCGACAAAGGCGCTGCCAAGGCCATCCGTGAGCGCATTGAAGAACTGCGCCGTGCCAAGGGCCAGGAAGCCATTTCGGCCGAATGGGCGGACAAGGCTGGCAAGCTGCTGGCCGCATCCAAACTGAATATTGCCGATGCCCTTGCTTGGCAGCGTGATGCCGCCAAGGCGGGCGCTCCCTTGTCCAAGGAGCCCTTGACATCGCTCAAGGCCCAACTGGCCGAGCGCGTCAAGACCATCGAAGACCTGCAGCACCGCGTGCAAGTGCAGCGTGAGGCAGCGGTGCTGCTGGCCCAGCGTGTCGAAGTGCTGTCCACCAAGTCATACAAGGATGCACAGGCCGCCGACAGCGCACTCGCAGCCGATGTGCAGCACTGGCAGGATCAGGCGGCCTCTTTGGAGAGTGACGCCAGCTGGAGCAGCGTGGAAGCGCGCTACCCCACGATGCTGGAAACGTCCAAGAGCCAGTTGCTGGTGGTGTGGGAGGCTTTCCAGTCAGCGCTGCAGCAAACGCTCAAGGCTGCCGAAGACGCCCAGGCGCCATTGCCTGCTGTTCCCGTATGGGCAGATGAGCTGCGCGCTGCCCGCGGCCTGCCCACCGAGGCGGAGCTGGCGGCAGCCCGTGCTGCGGCCAAACCCGCAGGCAAGCCTGCCGCCGATCCGCAAGAGGCCAAGCGCGCCAAGCAGGCCGTGCAAGAGGCCCTGAAAAAGCTGCAGGAACAGACTGCGGAAGGCCATGGCAAGGGCGCATCGGGCGCGGCCCAGCAGTTGCGTGCCGTGCTCAAGCAGCACGGCAAGCAGATCGATGCCGAGCTGGAATCCCAGGTCAACGCAGCGCTGATTGCTGCTGGCGAGCTGGAAGGTTGGCAGCGCTGGAGTGCCGACAAAGTGCGCGAAGAACTGCTCGCCAAGGCCCAGGGCCTGCTGGCGCGTCCCGAAGGGCAGGAGCTGGGCGGCCGAAAGCTGCAGGAAGCCCTGCGCCAACTGCGTGAAGACTGGAAAAAGGCCGACCAGAGCGGCCCCACCAACCATGCGCTGTGGAAGAAATTCGACGACGCATGCAACGCTGCCTACAAGCATGTCGAGGTCTGGCTTGCCAAAGTGCGTGAAGAAGGTGCCCAGCACCGCGCTGAGCGCGAGGCGCTGATTGCCGAACTCAAGGCATGGACACAGGCCCACAATGCATCGACCGAGTGGAAGGCCATGCAGCGCGACCTGTTCCAGTTTGGCGACCGCTGGCGCGCCAGCGGACACGTGGGTGAAAAGGCCTATGCCGAACTGCAGGCCGCCTGGAAGGCTGCGCACCACGAAGCATCTGCACCTTTGCACACTGCGCAGAAAACCAGCATCGCCCGCCGCGAAGCCATGATTGCCCAGGCCACCGAACTGGCCGCCGCACCGCACCTGAACATTGACGCCGTGCGCGAACTGCAGCGCCAGTGGCAAACCGAGGCGCAGGGCGTGCCCATGGACCGCCGCCATGAACAGAAACTGTGGGATGCCTTCCGCAAGCCACTTGACGAGGCTTTTGCACGCAAGACGCAGCAACGCGAGCGTGTGGCGCAGCAACTGAGCGCCCGCGATCAGGCCGTGCTGGATGCCTCCAAGGCGTTGGAGGCGGCCAACCACAGCGGCGATGCGCAGCAGATCCAAAACGCCATTGAGGCCTTGCAACAGGCGCTCAAGGCCCAGCGAGAGCAGGCGCCGGCTACTTCCGAGGCAGTATCGGCGCCAGCAGCCGCACATGCACCCGTGGAGGCTGTTGCGGAAGAGGCAGCTCCGGCTGCCGAAGCGAGCGCAGCTGAATCCTCCGCGGCAGAAGAGGGTGCTGAGGCTGTGGAAGCCCCAGTGCCAGCGCCTGCGGCACCAGCCCCCAAGCCGGTCATTGCCCAGCGCAGCGGCGACGACCGCCCTGGCATGAAGCGCGATGCGCCCGTGGCTGCGGGCCGTGGCGGCAAGCCAGGTGACCGGCGCGACGGACGCGATGGGCGCGACAGCCGTGGCCCGCGTGGCGATCGCAATGAGCGCCGTGGTGATGACCGCTTTGGACGTGGCGACCGTTTTGACCGTGCACCACGAGAAGACCGTGGCCCACGCCTTGGCGACGCTGCTTTCCGTGCCCAGCGTGACGCACTCGACCACGCCCAGGCTGCACTGCGCAAGCTGGCAAGCCAGGCCCATGGCCAGGCGCTGACGCAGATGATGGAGGCCTGGAACAAGCGTGATGCTTCCTTGCTGCCGCCTGCCCAGGAGCTTGGCCGCATGGCGGGCACAGTGCGCGCCACCTGGGGCCAGGCCATTGCGGCCCCCGCCGCAGGTGATGCCCGCGAAGCGCTGCTGCGCCTGGAAATGGCTGCCGAAGTGCCAACGCCGGCTGACCACATCGATGCGCGCCGCGCACTGCAGCTGCAATTGCTCACGCGCCGCAATGACCCATCGCCGCAGGAAACCTGGCAGCAGGATGTGGCCAAGGTGTTGCAATCGGGCAGCGATGATGCATCTGCCCGTCGCCTGCAGAATGCGCTGAAATCGCTTCTGAAAAAGTAAGGCGGTCTAGCATCTGAGATGCACAAACGCCCCGCGCCACTGGCCGGGGCGTTTTTTCTTTGCCGTGGCGCCTGCGCAATGCGCTGCTGAAAAAGCCCTGGCCTGAAGAAGTGGTGGCCGTTAACTAGATACGGTGCCCTTGCGATGCTTGCTGCGGGGGTTGACTTTTTCGCTACTCCTTCAGACAAACATGGGCAGGGAAACGGGCAAACAAAAAGCCGCTGCACTTTCGTGCAACGGCTTGTGTGTTGGTGCCCAGGAGAAGACTCGAACTTCCACGATGTTACTCGCTAGTACCTGAAACTAGTGCGTCTACCAATTCCGCCACCTGGGCCTTCAGGATGGATGAATTATAGCGGCGCGCCGAGGGCGGTTTTGGGCAAAACCCAAACTATTTTTCAAAAAAGATAGCTGGTAGTGCTCGTGGGCCGTGCACCGCTGGCCGAAAAGACCAAAGCCACAAGCAGAAAAGCCGCTGCACGGTGTGTGCAGCGGCTTGCTGTTTGGTGCCCAGGAGAAGACTCGAACTTCCACGATGTTACTCGCTAGTACCTGAAACTAGTGCGTCTACCAATTCCGCCACCTGGGCTTTCAGGAAGGCTGAATTATAGAGTGATTTTTTTGGCTCGGCAGCCAAAGTCGAGAAATTAAGAAAGAGGGCTGCATGAGAGTGCCGGGTGCGCTTTGCGGGCTCTGGCAGGCAAAGAAAAAGCCGCTGCACTTGTGTGCAACGGCTTGTATGTTGGTGCCCAAGAGAAGACTCGAACTTCCACGGAGTTACCCGCTAGTACCTGAAACTAGTGCGTCTACCAATTCCGCCACCTGGGCTTGTGATTCAGAGCCGGGCTCTTCGTCAACTTTCCTGAAAACCGCTGTTTGTTTGGTAAGTGAAGACCGATATTTCACCGTTTTCACAAAACAAGTAAGTACTTGTCGTTAAACTTGGTGCCCAGGAGAGGACTCGAACCTCCACGGAGTTACCCGCTAGTACCTGAAACTAGTGCGTCTACCAATTCCGCCACCTGGGCATTTCAGGAAAGAATGCGATTGTATATCAAAAAAACGGCTGCCAACACAGGAGCAGATAATTTGTCAGAAGAAATTGAAGGTGTAGTCCAAGGCCACCGTGAAGGCCACGGCTTCGTGATCCGGGATGACAACGAGAGCGACATCTACATACCGGCCAACGAAATGCGCGCAGTACTGCACCGCGACAGGGTCCGCGCCCGTATCGTGCGCACCGATCGCAAAGGCCGTCCGGAAGGCCGCATTGTAGAAATCATCGAGCGTCCCCCGCATCCCATCATTGGCCGCCTGCTGCAGGAAAGCGGCGTGTGGCTGGTTGCCCCCGAGGACAAGCGCTACGGGCAGGACATTCTCGTCCCCGGCGGCGCCATCGGTGCTGCCAAGACGGGCCAGGTGGTGGTGGTCGAGCTGACCGAGCCACCTGCGCTATTCGGTCAGCCCGTGGGGCGCGTGGTGGAGGTGCTCGGCGAGATCGACGATCCCGGCATGGAGATTGAAATTGCCGTGCGCAAGTATGGCGTGCCCCATGAATTCTCGGACGAGTGCCTGGCCCTTTCCAAGAAGCTGCCCGACAAGGTGCGCGCCATGGATCGCAAGGATCGGGTCGATCTGACCGATATTCCGCTGGTGACCATTGATGGTGAAGACGCGCGCGATTTTGACGACGCGGTTTATTGCGAGCCGATGCGCATCGGCCGCACCAAGGGGTGGCGCCTTCTGGTGGCGATTGCCGATGTGAGCCACTATGTGCAAACCGGCAACGCCATTGATGTGGACGCCTACGACCGCGCCACCAGCGTGTATTTCCCGCGCCGTGTGATTCCGATGCTGCCCGAGAAGCTCAGCAACGGGCTGTGCTCGCTCAATCCAGATGTGGAGCGCCTGTGCATGGTGGCCGACATGGTGGTCACTGCCAGTGGCGATATCCATGCCTACCAGTTCTACCCGGCGGTGATGCACAGCCATGCGCGCTTTACCTATACCGAGGTGGCGGCCATTCTGGCCAACACGCGCGGGCAGGAAGCCATGAAGCGCCAGGAACGTGTGCCTGATCTGCTGAACCTGCACGACGTGTACAAGGCCTTGCTGGCTGCGCGCGGGCGCCGTGGCGCCGTGGATTTCGAGACGACGGAAACCCAGATCGTCTGCGATGAAAACGGCCGTATCGAAAAAATCGTGCCGCGCACGCGCACCGAGGCGCACCGCCTGATCGAAGAGGCCATGCTCGCGGCCAATGTCTGCGCGGCAGATTTCATTCAGGAGGGCGGCCAGCCGGGTCTGTTCCGCGTGCATGAAGGCCCGACGCCGGAAAAGCAAGACATCTTGCGTGGCTACCTCAAGGCCATGGGGGTGGGCATGTCGATCAGCGATGATCCGCAGCCCGCCGAATTTCAGGCCATTGCGCAGGCCACCAAAGACCGCCCGGACGCGCAACAGATCCACACCATGCTGCTGCGCTCGATGCAGCAGGCGATCTATACGCCGATCAACAGCGGCCACTTTGGCCTGGGGTACGAGGCGTACACACATTTCACCAGCCCCATTCGCCGCTATCCGGACCTGCTCGTGCACCGGGTCATCAAATCGATCCTGGCTGGCAAGCGCTACCAGTTGCCGGCGCTGCCGACGCCGGGCGAGGCCGAAGCCAAGCTGGCCAAGCGCCTGGCATCGCGGGTGGCAGCACCCACCAAGCAACTGGCGCAGCGCACGCAGCGCGTTTCGCGTGAAATGCAGGCCTGGGAGGCCGCGGGCCTGCACTGCAGTGCCAATGAACGCCGTGCCGATGAAGCCAGCCGCGATGTGGAAGCCTGGCTCAAGTGCAAGTACATGCGTGAGCACCTGGGCGAGGAATACAGCGGTGTAGTCTCGGCAGTCACCACGTTCGGCCTGTTCGTCACGTTGGACCAGTTGTATGTGGAAGGCTTGATTCACATCAGCGAACTGGGCGGCGACTACTTCCGGTTCGACGAAATGCGCCAGGAATTGCGCGGCGAGCGTACCGGCATTCGTTACACCATCGGCACGCGCCTGCAGATCCAGGTCAGCCGTGTGGATCTGGACGCCCGCAAGATCGACTTCCGCCTTGTGCACGAAGGTGAGGACGCGGCGGCTTCTGCACCGCGATCTGCCAAGTCCACCAAATCGGCCAAGGCGCGCCAGCGCAATGCAGCAGAGGAGCAGCCAGGCCGTGGCCCGCGCAGTGGCAGCGAGGAGGCCTACGCAGCCCAGCGCGCTGGTGTGAAACGGTCCAAGACCGCCTCGCGCGAAGCGGGTAATGCGCGCCGCAAGGAGCAGCGCAATGCTGGCGCCAAGCAGGCTGCCAAAAAAGCGGCTCGCAAAGGCAGGCGCTGATGTGCTGAGCGCCGCGTGCGCGCCACTATGATAAGAGCCAGGTCTCCTGCGGAAGGTGCCTGGCTTTTTTATTGCTTTTCTATTGAATGGACAACAACAAGGAGTACAAGAACATGACCAATCCAACCCGAAAGATTGCCGTGGTGACCGGTGCGGGCACCGGCATTGGCCGCGCTGCCGCACTGGCCTTGATGAATGACGGCTGGGCGGTGGTGCTGGCGGGCCGCCGCCCCGAACCGCTGCAGGAGGTGGCCAGCCATGCCAGTGACGCAGCGCAGGCGCTGGTGGTTCCGACCGATGTGGCAGACCCGGTGGCGGTAAAGGCTCTGTTTGACACTGCGGTAGAGCGCTTTGGCCGGGTGGACATGCT
Source organism: Comamonas odontotermitis (assembly GCF_014207855.1). Classification (GTDB taxonomy): domain Bacteria; phylum Pseudomonadota; class Gammaproteobacteria; order Burkholderiales; family Burkholderiaceae_C; genus Comamonas; species Comamonas odontotermitis_A. The sequence continues at coordinate 15,923 of NZ_JACHKZ010000011.1, forward strand.
GTTCAACAATGCTGGTCGCGGCGCGCCTGCTGTGCCCATTGACGAGCTGCCCATCGAGACCTGGAACGATGTGGTGAATGTGAACCTGAACGGCATGTTCTACTGCCTGCAGCAGGCGTTCCGTGTGATGCGCCACCAGTCTCCCATGGGGGGGCGCATCATCAACAACGGCTCTATCTCGGCGCACACACCGCGCCCCATGTCGATTGCGTATACATCGACCAAGCATGCGGTGATGGGGCTGACCAAGACGGCGTCGCTCGATGGCCGCAAGTACAACATTGCCGTAGGCCAGATCGATGTGGGAAATGCCGGCACCGAACTAGCCATGCGCATGACGCAGGGCGTGATGCAGGCGCATGGCGAGGTAGCACCTGAGCCTTTGATGGATGTGGATGTGGTGGGGCAGTCCGTGCTGTACATGGCCAACCTGCCGCTGGAGTGCAATGTGCTTTTCCATACGGTCATGGCAACCAAGATGCCCTTTGTCGGGCGCGGTTGAGGGCCTGCTCAACAGAGGTTGATGTAACTCAAGCCTGGCGAGGCAGGGCTTCTGCCAGGCGAGATGCGGTCAGCGTGGGTTGTGCGCGGTGCTGCAAATCCCAGGTGTTTGCCACATGGCCGTGCAGCCACACGGCGTTCAGAACACGTTGCCAGGTCTGGGTCCACAAAGGGGGGTGGGCGGCCTGTGCTTCGCTTGGCAGGCTGGCAAGATGCGCGGCGATGCAGCCGGCCAGCACATCGCCAGTGCCGCCAATGGACAGCCGTGCATTGCCGCTGTGGTTGATGGCGCAGCTACCATCCGGTGCGGCAATCACCGTGCCGCTTCCCTTGAGCGCCACGATGCATTGCAATTGCTGTGCGGCCTGCCGCGCGGCGCTGATGCGGTCGGCCTGGATCGCGGCTGTCGTGCAGGCCAGCAGCCGTGCCAGTTCCAGTGGGTGGGGCGTCAGGACGGTAGCGCCATGGGTTGCACGCTCTGCCAGGGCCTGTTTCAGCGCAGGGGCGGCGGCAATGGCGTTGAGCGCGTCGGCGTCCAGTACCAACGGCCCGCTGCGTGCGAGAACCTGCAGCAGCACGGCTGCAATGGCGGTGCCGCCGCCACAACCGCAGACCAGGGCGCCACGCTGGGCCAGTAGATCACTCAGGCCGCGCACCATGATGTCGGGTGCCAAAGGGCTTGGCCGGGCGCCCGTGCTGCCGATGAGGTGCAGCATGACTCGGCCCGCGCCGCTGTGCAGGGCTGCACTTGAAGCCAGCATGGCGGCCCCTTCCATGCCTGGAGCACCTCCCAGCACGCCCACATCGCCAAACTCGCCTTTGTGGGTGTTTTGCGATTGCAGGCGTCGTTGGGGGCGGGTGACTAAGTGGATCGGGGCGGCACTGCATGCCAAATCGGCTTCTGCCGAGCATCGGTCAAGTGCAGGGTCGTCAATTTTTATAGCATTGCTGTCGTTCCGCAGTGGCGCGAGCCAGACCTCGCCGGCCCAATCACGGCCCTGGTGGGTAAACAGCCCCGGTTTGAGGCCAATCATGCTGAGCGTAAAGCGCCGCCCCTGTGGGGCAGGCGGTGCAAGCGCTGCAAATGCGGGCGCCAGCGCGCCAGTGTTGCACAGCAGGCCGGACGGGGTGTCCACGCTCAGCACATCGCTGTCCGTGTTCAGCAGGGCATGCACGCAGCGCGCAGCGGCCGAGTCGGGCGGTAACGCCATGTCGCTGCGCAGCCCGATGCCCCAGAGTGCGTCAATTGCCAGGTCGTAGCGGGGTGGCGGTTCGCTGCTAATGGCCAGCCCGGCTGCGTTGGCGCGTTGCAGGGCGTGCGCAGCGTCTTCTGGCAAGGCCTTGCCTTTTACTTGCAGCAGTGTGATGTAGACGTTTTTGCCTGCGGCGGCCAGATGTACTGCGGCTTCCAGTCCGTCGCCACCATTGTTGCCGGGGCCGCAGGCGAGCCAGATGGTTCTGGCATGCGGCGCCAGGGCCAAGGCGAGGCGGGCAGTGGCTTCGCCCGCGCGGTGCATCAAGGTGTAGGGAGCGAGATGTGCTGCCAACGCCCGCTCTGCAATGCGTGTTTGCTCTGCATTCAGCAGCAACGGATAACTGGCTGCCAGAGACGATGGGGTGGCTTGGGGGGTGGATGCCATGCGCTATCGTAGCGCGGCTCAGTGCGGGCTGGATGCGATGTCCTCAGTCGAAGCGACCGAGGGCAAAGGCGGCAGCATCGACCGTGGATGTTTGCCCCATGAGGAGCTGGCGTACATGGTGGGCACAGCCTATGGACAGGCCCCAGCCGTAGCCGCCATGCGCCGCATTGATCCACACTCCGGGCGCGCCAGTGGCGCCCAATACTGGCAGGCCATCGGGTACGGCCGTGCGAACGCCGCGCCAGGTCTGCAGCACCGACTGGCTGCGCTGAATGCTGCCGGGAAACCATTCGAGCAGCACGCTGATGAGCTGGTGCCGGGCTTCTTCAGTGCGCTCCGGGCTGTCCTGCCAGCCTAGTTCGGCGCCGCCGCTGATGCGCAGTCGGGTGCCCTGCCGGGTCAAGACCATGCTGTTTTCGAGATCGATGATCGAGCCGCGCGGTGCCAGCGACTGCTCTGCAATCTGAATGCTGACGCTATAGCCATGGATGGGCGCCGCTGGCAGGCGTATGCCCACTGCCTGCAGTAACGCTGTGGTGTGCTCGCCTGCGCACAGCACTACGGCGTCATGGTCGCGCTCGCCAGCGCTGGTGACCAGGCGCACGCCCTGGTTTTGCGGCTGGATGCGGGTGACCGCATGCTGGGTGAGCAGTTGCAGTCCATGGCCCTGCAAAGCTTGGAGCAGGCCCTGCGAGAACAGCCGCCCGTTGCCGGCCCAGGCTTGGGGCAGGTGCAGGGCACCTGCCATGCGGATCTCGGTTGCGAGCCCCGGCTCCAATGCGCGGGCCTCGGCCTCGGTGCATTGCTTGTAATCCACATGCGCGGCCGACAGGCGCCGCGTCAGCTCATAGAGTGCTGCTGCATTGGGTTCCTTGCGAAGTGGCAGCAGCAGGCCGGCGTTGAACTGGGCATCGATATCGAACAGTTCCTGCGCATGCTGTAGGCGCTGCATAGATAACAGCTCAAGCTCCTGCAATGCACCGATGGATTCAACGTCGTTGTGTTTTTTAGCAATGGCGTGGTATTTGCGAGCCCAGCGGCGGCTTGCGGACAGCACACTGCCATGCGTATCCAGCTCGGCGAATGCAGGTCGGTGCAGCCCCAGACGCAAGGCTTGCTGGAAAGCAGTGGCGCCCCAGGGGTTGATCGCGCAGGGCCACATCAGGCCGGCTGGGGCAAAGCTCGCTTCCTCGCCAGCGGTGCGGTGCTGCTCATAGATGCAGACCTCGTTTCCGGCTTCCATCAGTTCAAAAGCGGTAGCAATACCCGCTATGCCTGCACCAACGACTGCAATTTTCATAGATGCCAATAGACCGGCCGGTTCGATTTTTTGGGGGCGTGCCTGCGTTCTCTGAATGCGACTGCTGCAAGAAATTGCAACATTCGTGCATTCCATTACCAGATTGTGCCCAGATTTTGGTCTGTTCAAATCAAGCGGGCATCGATTGTTCATTGAAATTCACAATCGAAGCAGATGGCCCAGGATGGGCTGCTCGGCGCCTCTAAGGAATATGCTAGAATCCTAGGGTTTTGCCGAATGCTGTGCACATGGTGTGCCTGCGCTTTGAGCAGAACAAATCGCAAACCCGTCCGCCAAGGTGTTGCAAAGCCGCTTGCGGTGCATGCAATTGTTGGACGGGATTTTAGACCTAACCTTCGGAGAAGACTATGTCCGTTACGATGCGCGAGATGCTGGAAGCCGGCGTCCACTTTGGCCACCAAACCCGTTTCTGGAACCCCAAGATGGGCCAGTACATTTTTGGTAGCCGCAACAAGATTCACATCATCAACCTGGAAAAGAGTCTGCCCCTGTTCCAGGAAGCCCAAAAGTTCGTCAAGCAACTGTCGGCTAACCGTGGCACCATCCTGATGGTTGGTACCAAGCGCCAAGCCCGCGAAATCCTGGCTGCTGAAGCCCAGCGCGCAGGTGTTCCTTATGTTGACCAGCGTTGGCTGGGCGGCATGCTGACCAACTTCAAGACCGTGAAGACCTCGATCAAGCGTCTGAAGGACATGAAGGCTCAGCAGGAAGCCGGTCTGGAAGCGATGAGCAAGAAGGAACAACTGATGTTCTCGCGCGAGCTGGAAAAGCTCGAAAAGGACATCGGCGGTATTCAGGACATGAACGCTCTGCCTGATGCCATTTTCGTGATCGACGTGGGCTACCACAAGATTGCAATCGCAGAAGCCAAGAAGCTGGGCATTCCTCTGATCGGTGTGGTGGATACCAACCACAACCCAGAAGGCATCGACTATGTGATCCCTGGTAACGATGACTCTGCCAAGGCCGTGGAACTGTACGCCCGCGGTATCGCTGACGCGATCCTGGAAGGCCGTGCCAACGCCGTTGCAGAAGTGGCCAAGGCTGCTGCTGGCGAAGAAGGCGACGAGTTTGTGGAAGTGGAAAATTCCGCTGCTTAATCCACAGGGCTACCCTCAGGGTCGCGAATAAAAAGCGGGGCTCCTCATTGGCCCCCTTTTTTTTACCTACGTTTCCAATCATCCAATTGAACTGAATACGGAGAATCAAAATGGCAATTACCGCAAGCATGGTGGCAGAACTGCGCGCTAAGACCGACGCGCCCATGATGGAATGCAAGAAGGCACTGACCGAGGCTGATGGCGACATGGCCAAGGCTGAAGAGTTGCTGCGCGTCAAGCTGGGCACCAAGGCTGGCAAGGCTGCTTCGCGTATTGCTGCAGAAGGTGTGATCGCCGCTTTCGTGAATGGCAACGAAGGCGCCATGATCGAAGTCAACAGCGAAACCGACTTCGTGTCCAAGAACGACAGCTTCATCTCCATGGCCAACGCAGCGGCCAAGCTGGTGACGGAAAAGAACCCTGCTGATGTGGAAGCGCTGGGCGCCCTGGCTTACGAGCAGGACACCTTCGGCCCCACGCTGGAAGACGTGCGCAAGGGCCTGATCGGCAAGATCGGTGAAAACATGTCGTTCCGCCGCTTCAAGCGTTTCTCGGGCAGCAACCTGGCTGTGTACCTGCACGGCACCCGTATCGGCGTGATGGTCGAGTACGAAGGTGACGCCCAGGCTGCCAAGGATGTGGCCATGCACGTGGCTGCAATGAAGCCGGTGGCGCTGAGCTCCGACGACGTGCCTGCTGACCTGATCGAGAAAGAGCGCAGTGTGGCGATGGCCAAGGCCCAGGAATCGGGCAAGCCTGCCGATATCGCTGCCAAGATGGTTGAGGGCTCGGTGCAGAAGTACCTCAAGGAAGTCTCGCTGTACAACCAAGTGTTTGTGAAGGCCGCTGACGGCAAGCAGACCGTGGAGCAGATGCTCAAGGCTGCCAACACCAAGATCACCTCGTTCACGCTGTACGTGGTGGGTGAAGGCATCGAGAAGAAGGTTGACGACTTCGCTGCTGAAGTGGCCGCACAGGTTGCGGCTGCCAAGGGCCAGTAATCATCCTGACAAAGGGGCTTAGGCCCCTTTGTTTCACCTGTCGTTTTTGCATACCCACCACCTTCCGGAGTTTTCACCATGTCCAACAGCCCAGCCCATAAGCGCATTCTTCTCAAACTCTCTGGTGAAGCCCTGATGGGTGATGATGCGTTCGGTATCAACCGCGCTACCATCGTCCGTATGGTGGAAGAGATTGCGGAAGTCACTCGCCTGGGTGTAGAAGTGGCTGTGGTGATCGGTGGTGGCAATATTTTCCGTGGTGTTGCAGGTGGCTCCGTCGGTATGGACCGAGCCACGGCCGACTATATGGGCATGCTGGCGACGGTAATGAACGCCCTGGCATTGGCTGATGCCATGGACAAGCAGGGTTTGACGGCGCGTGTGATGTCGGCCATTGGTATTGAGCAGGTGGTGGAGCCTTATGTGCGTCCCAAGGCCCTGCAGTATCTGGAAGAGGGTAAGGTGGTGGTGTTTGCTGCGGGTACCGGCAATCCGTTTTTCACCACCGATACCGCAGCAGCATTGCGTGGTGCTGAAATTGGCGCAGAATTGGTGCTCAAGGCCACCAAGGTGGATGGTGTGTACACCGCCGATCCGATGAAGGACTCAACGGCCACCCGCTATACCCAATTGACGTTTGACGAGGCCATGAGTCGCAATCTGGGCATCATGGATGCGACTGCTTTTGCATTGTGCCGCGACCAGAAGCTGCCGATCCGTGTGTTCTCGATCGTCAAGAGCGGCGCGCTCAAGCGCGTGGTCATGGGTGAGGATGAGGGTACGCTCGTTTACGCGTAATGGATGTACGCAGTTCTGAACATGCGCGGTATTGAGGAGTAGACAATGACAATCGCTGAAATCAAGAAGAATCTCGAAGGCAAGATGGACCAGTCGATCGCGGCCTTCAAAAACAACCTGACCAAGATCCGTACCGGTCGCGCCAATCCTGCGCTGCTCGACACCATCCATGTGGATTACTACGGCTCGATGGTTCCCCTGTCGCAGGTGGCGAATGTGGCCTTGATCGACAGCCGCACCATCAGTGTCACGCCATGGGAAAAGAACATGGCTGCAAAGATCGAAAAAGCCATCCGCGAAAGCGAGCTGGGCCTCAATCCTGCAGCCATGGGCGATCTGATCCGCGTTCCCATGCCTCCAATGAGCGAAGAGCGCCGCAAGGAAATGACCAAGCTGGTCAAGGCCGAAGGTGAAAACGCCAAGATCGCCGTGCGCAACCTGCGTCGTGACGCCAATGAAGGCGTCAAGAAGTTGGTCAAGGACAAGGAAGCATCCGAAGACGATCAAAAGCGCTCGGAAGCGGAAGTGCAGAAGATCACCGACAAGCACATTGCGTTGATTGATCAGCTGGTGGTGGAAAAAGAAAAAGACATCATGGCGGTCTAAGCCTTGGTGGGTGTCGCATGAAGTCTGCAGTCATTCCTCATCACATTGCCATCGTCATGGATGGCAATGGGCGATGGGCCAAGCGCCGGTTTCTGCCCCGCCTGGCAGGCCACAAGCAAGGGGTGGAGTCGCTGCGCCGCTGCGCCAAGGCATGTGTGGAGCGTGGCGTGAAGGTGCTCACGGTCTTTGCCTTTTCGTCGGAAAACTGGAACCGTCCCACCGATGAGGTGGATGGCCTGATGCAGTTGCTGGCTGGCGCCCTGGCAAAGGAAGTCCCTTCGCTCGCGCGTGATGGTATCCGCCTGTTTTTTGTCGGAGAGCGAGCGTCGCTTTCGGCCAAGGTGCAAGCGGGTCTGGTGCAGGCGGAAGAGGCCACGGCCAGTAACGACCGCATGGTGCTCAACGTCTGTTTTAATTACGGCGGTCGCTGGGATATTGCGCAGGCCGCAGCCAGGTTGCAGGCAGCGGGTAGTGCCATCACCGAGGCATCCATGGCGCAGGCCATGGCCTTGTCCCATGTGCCTGACCCGGATCTGCTGATCCGCACCGGCGGAGAAATGCGCATCAGCAACTTTCTGCTGTGGCAGGCGGCCTACTCGGAACTGGTTTTCAGTGACAAGTGGTGGCCTGATTTTGATGAACAGGCCCTGGATGCATCGATTGCCGAGTTCAATCAGCGTGAGCGTCGGTTTGGCAAGACTTCCGAACAAGTCGCACCCGGTGCAAGCAGTGTGACAGTGTGATCGTGAGCGGTGGGGTGCCACCGCTTTTTTACTGGAGAAGCCATTTGCTCAAGCAACGCGTCATCACCGCCATCGCTCTCTTGCTGGTACTGATTCCGGCCATTTTTGCCGCCAATCCCTTGCCCTTTGCGGCCCTGATGCTGCTGGCCATGGGGGCTGCAGCCTGGGAATGGGCGCGCTTGAATGGTTTGATGGGTGCAACCAGCTATGTGGTTGCCGCAGTCTGCCTGGCTTTGTGCGGTATTGCCTGGCAGCAGGGCTGGACGCAGGCTGCGCTGCCCGGATTGTGGTTGGCTGCTGGCGCTGTGTGGGTGCCGATGGCTGCATACCTCCTCAAGGCTGGTGTGGCTGGCTGGCCGAATATTGCGCGCTCCGTTCGCATTGTCGTCGGCGTGCTGGCCTTGTGGGTGGCGTGGCTGGCGGTGGCGCAGGCCAAGTGGATGGGGGTCAACTTTCTGCTGTCGGTCTTTGCGCTGGTATGGGTGGCTGATATTGGTGCTTATTTTGCGGGCCGTACTTTCGGGCTGCGCTTTACCAAGAACAAGCTGGCTCCCGCCATCAGCCCCGGCAAAAGCTGGGAAGGTGTGTGGGGCGGCGCGCTTGGTGTGCTGGTTCTGGCAGGGGTGTGGTGTCTGGCGGACCGCTATTTTGGCGCTGCAGTACCAAGTCTGTATTCACGTCTTTGGGCTTTCTCGCCCTGGCTGATGGTGGTGGCCTGCATTTTTCTGGCTGGAATGAGTGTGGCAGGCGATCTGGTGGAGTCCCTGGTCAAGCGCAGTGCAGGCATGAAGGACAGCAGCAATCTGCTGCCTGGCCATGGCGGTGTGCTGGACCGCATCGACGCTCTGCTGCCCACGCTGCCGCTGGCAATGATGTTGCTGCAATTTTTGCATAAGTGAATTCCGCAATGACGATGCAAGTAACCGTCCTCGGATCGACGGGCTCGATTGGAACCAATACCCTGGACGTGGTTGCACGCCATCTGGATCTCTATCAGGTGTTTGCGCTCAGTGCACATTCCCAGGTGGATTTGCTGCTGGCACAGTGCCTGCAGTTCAAGCCGCGTTACGCGGTGATGACCAGTGCAATCCATGCCCGGGATCTTCGTGATCGTCTGGCCCAGGCGGGTTGCCGGACCGAGGTGCTGGACGGGGTCGATGCCCTGGAGCAGATTGCCTCTCATCCCGATGTTGATGCTGTGATGGCTGCCATTGTGGGGGCGGCAGGCCTGCGGCCTGCGGTAGCTGCGGCCCGGGCGGGCAAACGGCTGCTGCTGGCCAACAAGGAAGCCCTGGTCGTGGGCGGGCAGGTCTTCATGGACGCGGTGGCCCAGGGGGGGGCAACACTGCTGCCGATCGACAGCGAGCATTCGGCCATCTTTCAGTGCCTGCCTGAAGACGCCAGTGTGTGGCCTCAGCGCGTGGATCACATTATTCTTACCGCATCGGGTGGGCCATTTCGCACCCGCGAGCCTTCCAGTCTGCGGGATGTGACGCCGCAGCAGGCATGCAACCATCCCAATTTCTCGATGGGCAGGAAGATTTCCATCGATTCGGCCACCATGATGAACAAGGCGCTGGAAGTGATCGAGGCGCGCTGGCTGTTCAACATGCGGCCCGAGCAGATCAAGGTGGTGATCCATCCGCAGCAGATCGTGCATTCCATGGTGCAGTTCAATGATGCGTCGATTCTGGCGCAACTGGGAACGCCAGACATGCGTGTACCCATCGCTTGCGGCCTGGCCTGGCCTGAGCGCGTGGCGAGCGGCGCGGCGCCACTGGATTTCTCGAAGCTGGCGGCACTCACCTTTGAAGAGGCGGATGCGCGCCGCTTCCCAGGCCTGCATCTGTCATGGCAGGCATTGCGGGCTCCCGAGGGGACGACGACGGTATTGAATGCCGCCAATGAAGTGGCTGTTGCCGCATTTCTGGGTGGGCGCATGCGTTTTGACCAGATCTACCACGTCAATGCACAGGTGCTGGAGGGTATGCAGCCGCAGTCGCCTGATGGTGTCGAAAGTCTGCTGGAGCTCGATGCAGAAGTGCGCTCTTATGCAGAAGGTGTCATTGCCGCGTGCGCGGCATGAGCGAGAATGCGCGACGGGGCTGAAATCGCTTCTATAAAAAAGAGAGCGGCTGGCGCTTGATATCTCCAGGTTTCAATATGTTTTATGCCTGGGGTGGAATGAATGATTGCGCGGCAAGCTATGATTTTTATACTTTGACAGCAAGGACTTGAGCAATGTTGACCGTTGTTGCATTTGTCGTTGCACTGGCCATTCTGATTGCCGTGCATGAGTACGGCCACTACCGGGTGGCAGTCGCCTGCGGCGTGAAGGTGCTGCGTTTTTCTATCGGCTTTGGCAAACCTTTGCTGCGCTGGCAGAAGAAAGGCGCTGATACCGAATTTGTGATTGGCGCCATCCCCTTGGGTGGCTATGTGCGGATGCTGGATGAGCGCGAGGCACCTGTGGCCGCCGAGGAGCGCCACCTCGCCTTCAATGCGCAGCCTCTGCGCTCGCGTGCTGCCATTGTTGCTGCAGGGCCGTTGGCCAATCTGCTGTTGGCCGTTGTTTTGTATGCATGTGTCAACTGGATGGGAGTACGCGAGCCTGCCGCCATCGTTGGCGCGCCTCCCGCTGCCAGTCTGCTGGCGCAGGCAGGCGTGCAAGGCGGCGAAAAGGTTGTGGCAATGGCTCTGGAGGGCGAGGAGCAGCAGCCTGTACGCTCACTGGAAGATCTGCGCTGGTTTGTCGCCCAGGCAGCGCTGAATGGCAAGGATGTGGTGTTGGGTGTTGTGCCGGGTGTGGCATCGGGTATTGCCCCGCGCGCAGGTGCTGCACAGCGCGAGTATCGGCTGCCCCTGTCTCGCCTTGACGCTGCAGACGCAGATGCCAAGCTGCTCGAAAAGATTGGCCTGACCCATCCGTGGACCGAGGCGGTGCTCGGCGATCTGGAGCCCGGCAGTGCCGCAGAGAAATCGCAGCTGCGCAAGGGTGACAAAGTGCTGGCGATTGATGGAGTAGCCGTTGGCGATGGCGGGCAACTGCGCAGCATGATTCGTGCTTCGGGCAAGGAGCAGGCACCTGCCTTGCAAGACTGGCTTGTCTCTCGTGAGGGTGCTCAGATCCATGTGGCAGTGCAACTGGTTCAGAGTGAAGATGGCGGCGCCAGAATTGGCCGCCTGGGCGCCTATATTGGCGCGCCTGTAGCCATGGTGAACGTGCGCTATGGGTTGTGGGAAGGCTTTGCCAAGGGTGTGCAAAAGACCTGGGAGGTCTCCACGCTCACCCTCAAGATGATGGGCAAGATGGTGATCGGCCAGGCATCGCTGCAGAACATCAGTGGCCCATTGACGATTGCCGAGTACGCAGGCAAGTCTGCGCAGATCGGCTTGACGCAGTACATTGCATTTCTGGCGCTGATCAGCGTCAGCCTGGGTGTGCTGAACCTGCTGCCGTTGCCCGTCCTGGATGGCGGGCACCTGATGTATTATCTTTGGGAGGCGATCACCGGCAAGCCACCCACTACGCAATGGCTGGAGCGCCTGCAAAAAGGCGGTGTCGCTGTGCTGCTGCTCATGATGTGCATTGCGTTCTTTAACGATTTGTCTCGGCTATTGGGCTGAAATTCGCGGCTCTACTGCATAATGAGCGGCTCTTGTTGCTATCACAAATGACATATTCCATTCCTACATCGCTTCTTCGCAAGACCACTGCCGCGGCTGCGCTGATGCTGATTGCCAAGCTGTCTTGGGCACTGGACCCGTTCACCATTCAGGACATTCGCGTCGAGGGCCTGCAACGTGTGGAGCCTGGAACCATTTTTGCCTCCATGCCTTTGCATGTGGGAGATGACTACAACGACGAAAAAGGCTCGGCAGCCATTCGCTCACTGTTTGCGCTGGGCCTTTTCAAGGATGTGCGCCTGGAAGCCAACGGCAACGTGCTCGTGGTCGTGGTGGAAGAGCGCCCCACGATTGCGAACGTCGATTTCCTGGGTACCAAGGAATTTGACAAGGACGCGATGAAAAAGGCCATGCGCGATGTGGGCCTGACGGAAGGGCGTCCTTACGACAAGGCATTGACCGACCGCGCCGAGCAGGAACTCAAGCGCCAGTACATCAACAAGAGCATGTACGCCGCCGATGTGGTGACCACGGTGACGCCTATTGAGCGCAACCGCGTCAATCTGACGTTTACGGTGACCGAGGGCGAGGCAGCCAAGATCAAGGAAATCCACATTTCGGGCAACCGCGATTTCAAGGAATCGACGCTGACGGATCTGTTCGATCAGGACACCGGTGGCTGGCTTAGCTGGTACACCAAGAGCGACCGCTATTCCAGCTCCAAGTTCAATGCAGACCTGGAAACGCTGAAGTCGTTCTACCTGTCGCGTGGCTACCTGGAGTTCCGCATCGACTCGACCGAAGTATCGATTTCGCCGGACAAGGAGCGCATCTCGATCAATCTGCAGGTGCACGAAGGCCCCAAATTTGTGGTCTCCGGTGTCAAGCTGGAAGGCAATTACCTCGATCGTGACGACGAGTTCAAGTCGCTCGTCTCCATCAAGCCTGGTGAGCCCTACAACGCGGACCGCGTGACCGAAACCACCAAGCGTTTCACTGACCACTTTGGCAGCTTTGGCTATGCGTTTGCTCGTGTGGAGGCGGTGCCGGAAATCGATCGCGAAAACAACCGCGTCGAGCTGGTCCTGAAGGCAGAGCCATCGCGCCGTGCCTATGTGCGCCGTGTGAACATTGCAGGTAACAACCGTACCCGCGATGAAGTTGTGCGCCGCGAAATTCGCCAGTACGAAGCTTCATGGTACGACTCGGACAAGATCAAGCTCTCGCGCGACCGTGTGGACCGCCTGGGCTTCTTCAATGATGTCTCCGTCGACACCCAGGAGGTGCCCGGCGCGCCGGATCAGGTCGACGTGAACATGACGGTGCAGGAAAAGCCGACAGGCTCGCTGCAGCTGGGTGCTGGCTACTCCAGCGCAGAAAAAGTCTCGCTCACCTTTGGTATCAAACAGGAAAACGTGTTTGGTTCCGGTAATTACCTGGGTGTGGACGTGAATACCAGCAAGTTTCACCGAACCCTGGTGGTGAGTACCACCGATCCGTACTTCACCAAGGACGGCATCTCGCGTACTTACGATCTGTATTACCGCACCGACCGCCCGTATGACGAGCAGGGTGGTAACTACCAGATCATAACGACGGGCGGCAGTGTGCGTTTTGGTATTCCCTTCAGCGAATCCGACACGGTGTACGTGGGCGGCGGCTTGGAGCATACCAAGATCAAATTGGGCACCAACATGCCTGCAGCTTACCTGGATTACGCCATGCGCTATGGCGATACGAGCCTGAACTTCCCGCTGACCGTGGGTTGGTCGCGCGACAGCCGTGACAGTGCGTTGGCGCCAAATTCAGGGCGTTTCCAAAAGCTCAATTCCGAATGGTCGCTGTTCGGCGATGCCCGTTATCTCAAGGCCAACTACCAGATCCAGCAGTATCTGCCGCTGAACAAGCGCTACACCATTGCGCTCAATGGAGAGGTGGGCTGGGGCAAGGGCATGGGGGGCAAGGCGTTCCCGGTGTTCAAGAACTACTTCTCTGGCGGCTTGGGCTCGGTGCGTGGCTTCGAGCAAAATACGCTGGGTCCGCGTGACGTGACGGGTGCCACCTTGGGCGGCCCCAAGAAGGTCACTTTGAATGCGGAGTTCATCGGCCCTATGCCGGGTACCGGCAATGACCGTACCTTCCGCTGGTTCGCGTTCGTTGACGCAGGCAATGTCTGGGGAGATGAACAAGATCTGAAACTGAATGAAATGCGTGCGTCTGCTGGTATCGGGTTGAGCTGGATTTCCCCACTGGGGCCGCTGCGATTGGCGTATGCTCAGCCGGTGCGTAAATTTACCGGCGATAAAATCCAGAAATTGCAATTCCAAATCGGAACATCCTTCTAATGAAAACCCTTTCTCGTCCCTTTCCGTTGATGGTGTTGGCTGCTGCCCTGTCGTTTGGTGCTGCAGCACAAGCCCAAGAGTTCAAGGCTGGTTTTGTGAACACGGATCGCATCTTCCGTGAAGCCAATGCTGCCAAGGCAGCCCAGACCAAGCTGGAAGCCGAATTCTCCAAGCGCGAAAAAGAACTGCTCGACCAAGGCAACTCCCTCAAGGCTGCCGGCGAAAAGTTCGAGCGCGAAGCGCCCACCATGTCCGAGAGCCAGCGCGTGACGCGCCAGCGCCAACTGGTGGATCAGGACCGTGAATTCCAGCGCAAGCGCCGCGAATTCCAGGAAGACCTGAGCGCCCGCAAGAGCGAAGAGCTGGCTGCCGTGCTGGAGCGTGCCAACAAGGTCGTCAAGCAGGTTGCTGAGCAGGAGAAATATGATGTGGTGCTGCAAGAGGCGGTCTACATCAATCCCAAGTACGACATCACCGAAAAGGTTCTCAAGGCCTTGAACGGCGCTCCTGCTGCCAAATAAGCAGGGGGCGGTGTGAGCTTGCAGCTGGGACAGATTGTTGATGCCCTGGGCGGGCGCCTGGAAAACGGTGACCGGCATCTGCAGATTGATGCCATCGCGTCGCTGGAAGATGCGGGTCCGCAGGACATCAGCTTTCTGAGCAACCCCAAGCTGCACCTGCAAATGCAGGCATCGCGTGCGGGCTGTGTGGCAATTGGCCCGCGCGTGGAGGCAGAGGCGCGTAAGCGCGCTGGTGCCTATCTGGTGGTGGATGACCCCTACCTGTTCTTTGCCCGGCTGACCCAGTTGTGGCGCAGGCATCATCAGCTCAGACCCACGCCTGCCGGCGTGCATCCGTCTGCCGTGGTGGAAGAGGGAGCCCGGGTACACCCAACGGCGTCCATCGGGCCGTTATGCCATGTAGCCAGCGGTGCTGTGATTGGCGAAGATTCGGTATTGACCTCCCGTGTGACGGTGGGCGCTGGCTGTGTGCTTGGCAGGCGTGTACTGGTGCAGCCCGGTGCGGTCATCGGTGGCGATGGCTTTGGCTTTGCCAACGACAAGGGGCGCTGGGTCAAGATCGAGCAGCTGGGTGGTGTACGGATCGGTGACGATGTGGAAATCGGCGCCAATACCTGCATTGACCGCGGAGCATTGCAAGACACGGTGATTGCGAGCGGTGTGAAGATCGACAACCAGGTGCAGGTAGGCCATAACGTCGAGATTGGCGAGAATTCGGCCATGGCAGGTTGCGTCGGCATTGCGGGAAGCGCCAAGATAGGGCGCCAATGCACGATTGGGGGGGCCGGAATGATCCTGGGTCACCTCGAAATCGCAGACAATGTGCATATTTCGGCGGCGACTGTGGTCAGCCGCTCAATCAAGCAGCCAGGGCACTACACCGGCTTCTTCCCTATCGACGACAATGGCCGATGGGAAAAGAACGCCGCAACCTTAAAACATCTCCATGCATTGAGGGACCGCATCAAGGCCTTGGAGCAAACACAGAAAAACGGCTAAGCCGAGTTCACTATGATGGATATTCAAGGAATTCTCAAGCAACTGCCCCATCGCTACCCATTTTTGCTGGTGGATCGCGTGCAGGAGCTGGAGCGCAACACCCGCATCAGGGCAATCAAGAACGTCACGTTCAACGAGCCGTTCTTTACGGGCCATTTCCCTGGCCGCCCCGTAATGCCCGGTGTGCTGATCCTGGAAGCCTTGGCTCAGGCAGCAGGCCTGCTGGCGTTCGATGCCATGGGGCAGGTTCCCGACGAGAACAATATCTACTACTTTGTCGGTATCGACTCTGCGCGCTTCAAGCGGCCTGTGGTGCCAGGAGATCAGCTGGTGCTGGAAATCACGATTGATCGCGTGCGCGGTGGTATCTGGAAATTCAAGGGCGTCGCCAGCGTGGACGGCGAAGTGGCTGCTGAAGCCGAGCTGATGTGCACCATGCGTCACGTGGAATGACCGTCGATGACGGCTGTCAGTTCCATTCATCCCACCGCGATTGTTGATCCTGCGGCCCAGCTTCACCCTACGGTGGCGGTTGGGCCGTATGCCGTTATCGGCCCGCAGGTGCGTATTGGCGCCCACACGAGCATTGGCGCCCATTGTGTGATCGACGGCATCACCACCATTGGTGAGTCCAACCAGATTCATTCACATGCTGCCTTGGGTGGCGGTCCGCAGGACAAGAAGTATGCGGGTGAGCCCACCCGCCTGGAAATCGGCAACCGCAATACCATCCGTGAGTTCTGTACCTTCAACACAGGCACCATCCAGGATCAGGGTGTAACCCGCATCGGTGACGACAACTGGATCATGGCGTATGTGCACATTGCTCATGATTGCCAGGTGGGAAACAACACCATCCTTGCCAACAATGCAACGCTTGCGGGCCATGTACAGGTAGCAGACTGGGCCATTATCG
This sequence comes from Comamonas odontotermitis, assembly GCF_014207855.1. Lineage (GTDB taxonomy): Bacteria > Pseudomonadota > Gammaproteobacteria > Burkholderiales > Burkholderiaceae_C > Comamonas > Comamonas odontotermitis_A. The sequence goes on from NZ_JACHKZ010000011.1 coordinate 32,041, forward strand.
GCGGGCTGACTGGTGTGCACCAGTTCAGCAAGGTTGGGGCTCATGTAATGGCCGGTTTTGCCAGCCATATCAGCCAGGACGTGCCGCCCTTTACCATGGTGGATGGCCATCCGCTGGCGGTGCGCGGCCTGAACCTGGAAGGATTGCGCCGCCGTGGTTTCAGTGCCGAGCGCCTGGCTGTCATCAAGCAGGTCTACCGGGTTCTGTACCGCAGTGGCCTGACCTTGCAGGCTGCCATGGATGCCTTGCAGAACCTGCACGGCAGCTGCGAGCCCGAGGCGCAGGCCGATGTGCAGTTGATGCTCGATTTCCTGGCGCAATCGACGCGCGGCATTGTGCGCTAGAGCGCAAGGCTGCCATGCAAGCTCCGTCTCATCCATTTCTGGCCATGGTCGCCGGAGAAACCTCCGGTGATCTGCTGGCGAGCCTGGTGCTTCAGGGTCTGCGGACTGACTTTCCTGATCTGTATGCTGCTGGTATCGGCGGGGTGCGAATGGCGGCCCATGGCTTTGATGCCTGGTGGCCGAGCGAGCGCCTTGCTGTGCATGGTTACAGTGCAGAGCTGGTCAGGCGTATCTGGGGAATCCTGCGTATCCGCAAGCAGCTGGTGCAGCGCCTCACGGCACAGAAGCCGCAACTGTTCATGGGAATTGATGCGCCCGACTTCAATCTGGGCGTTGAAGAGCGCTTGCGCGTGAATGGCATCAAGACCGTGCACTTCGTCTGCCCCTCCATTTGGGCCTGGCGGCCTGAGCGGGTGGAGAAGATTCGCCGCGCTGCAGACCATGTGCTCTGCATCTTTCCATTCGAGCCGGCCTTGCTCGCGCAGCACGGTATTGCAGCAACCTATGTGGGGCACCCGCTGGCCAATGTGATTCCGTTGGAGCCCGATCGCAGTGCTGCCCGCCGCAAGCTCGGGCTTGTTGAAGAGGGCGAAGTTCTGGCCGTGCTGCCTGGCAGCCGGGCGTCAGAAGTGGGCTATATCGCCAAGCCATTTTTTCAGGCGGCGGCTATGCTTTTGCGAGCACGCCCTTCGCTTACAATCCTGGTCCCTGCTGTTCCGGCTTTGCGTGCGCGTATCGATGCACTGGCTGCTGAGTGCGGGATATTGGATCGCATCAGGGTTCTTGATGGTCAGTCGCACCTCGCCTTGGAAGCGTGCAATTGCACCTTGATTGCCAGCGGCACTGCCACCTTGGAGGCGGCGCTGTTCAAGCGCCCGATGGTCATCAGCTACCACATGCACCCCATCAGCTGGCGGCTGATGAAGCGCAAGCAGTTGCAGCCCTGGGTGGGCTTGCCCAATATTCTGTGCCAAGATTTTGTGGTGCCTGAGTTGCTGCAAGATGCAGCGACGCCGCAGGCGCTGGCCGATGCGGTTGCGCAGTGGCTGGATGCGCCAGTGCGCGATCCATCGAGACTCGCTTTGCTGGAGCAGCGTTTTAACGACCTGCACCTAGAATTGCGCAGGGATACACCGAAGCTTGCCACCGATGCCATCCAGAAAATACTTGCTGCCTGACCAGGCTCCTTTGCCATGGCATCCGCCAGGCCTGGTCGCGGGGGTGGATGAAGCGGGACGGGGGCCGCTTGCGGGGCCGGTAGTGGCTGCCGCAGTCATTCTGGATGAGCGTGCACCGATTGAAGGGTTGGCGGACTCCAAAAAATTGACGGCGCTTAAGCGCGAAAAGCTCTACGACGAAATTCGCGCCAAGGCCCTGTGCTGCTCGATTGCCCTGGCCACTGTGGAAGAGGTGGACGCCCTCAACATCCTGCAGGCCACCATGCTGGCCATGCAGCGTGCGGTTCTTGGGTTGCGGCTCAAGCCGGTATGCGTTCTGGTGGATGGCAACCGGCTGCCGCAACTCGATGTTCCTGCGGAAGCCATTGTCAAGGGTGATGCATTGGTGCCGGCGATTTCGGCGGCATCCATTCTGGCGAAAGTACACCGGGATCGCTGGTGCGAAGAGATCGACCGCGCCCATCCGCAATACGGTTTTGCCACGCACAAGGGCTATGGCACGGCTCTGCATATGGCCGCTTTGCATACCTATGGCGCGTGCCCTGAGCACCGCCGCACCTTTGCGCCGGTGGCGCAGGTGTTGGCCATGAAGCTGGGTGCCAGCGGCCTGGCAAAATGAACACATGCCCGAGCAAGCATGCTGGCTTGCCAGGCCTATGAACGTGTTTATGATCTCCTCGCGCCGCGACAGTAGCTTTGCGGGATGGGGTGCGAGGCGCAATACAGCAGCAATAGCCATGCTATTGCGAGGATTTGCAACGACGCAGACCTCCCCTAGCCGGACGCCCCTAACCGGGCGCCCCTCGCCGGGCGCCCCAAACTCACTGTCCCTCCGGGTTGGAGTGAAATCGGGCAATTTCTGCGCGCAGGCCCTTGCTTGCACCCCGGTGCAACCTGCGGCCCAGCGCTTCGACTCATCCCGATTGCACTCTAACGCGGCTGCGTAGAGATCGTAAACACGTTCTAAGGAAAATCTGTGCACACTGACAAACAGGCAACTCACATCCAGTCTCGCGACAACGCACTCGTCAAAGAGCTGCGCCGCTTGATGGAGGATGGCGCGGCCTACCGCAAGCACGGCAGAGTCTGGATTGAGGGAGATCATTTGTGCCGCGCGGCACTGGCACGCGGCAAGCAGCCCTCTGTCGCCGTCTTTTCCGAGAAATTCTGGCAGGTGGCGCCCGTTGAATATACGCAGGCTGCTCCAAAAAACATAGTTATCGGAGACGACTTGTATGCCAGCCTTTCACCGCTGCCATCTCCCGCACCCTTCGGGTTTCTGATGGATTTGCCCACAGAGGCCACTTCTGCTGTACAGGGCAAGGCTGCTGTTGTGCTTGACCGTGTGCAGGATGCAGGCAATGTAGGCTCCATTTTGCGCAGTGCTTCGGCCTTTGGCTTTGGTCAGGTGATTGCCATCAAAGGCAGTGCGGCGCTGTGGAGTGCCAAGGTGCTGCGCGCTGGCATGGGGGCGCATTTTGCGTTGCATCTGGTAGAGAGTGCTTCAGTGGAAGATGTGCTTGCGCTGCAGCAGCCATTGCTGGTTACCAGTTCACACCAGGGGGACTGGCTGCACAAGGCCAGCTTGCCCTGGCCGTGCACCTGGGTAATGGGCCATGAAGGGCAAGGAGTGTCAGAGGCGCTGCAGCAAGGCGCCAAACAGCACATCCGCATCACGCAGCCCGGCGGGGAAGAGTCGCTGAACGTGGGTGCTGCCGCGGCCATTTGCCTGCACGCCAGTGCCGCGGCACTGGCAAAATGATGCAGTATGCCGAATATGCGCTTTGCGTTTAAAAACTAGGATGTATACGCAATGTGTAGAGTGAAAGCTGCGCAGAGTGTGTAATTTTTGCCCGAAAACCCCTGTATTCGGTACCTCTGCTGACTCAGGATGCAGCTTCCACGCTACAATGGGTGGCTTTCAAGTAATCACGTCGCCCGGCTGCACTCAAAGCAATCTCTCATAAGCACAGTCTTCACTGGTGAATCAAAAATTCGCCGAAGGCTCCGGGCGACCCGTAACCATCCGGAGAACCCAGTGTTTTTGTCTCAACAGGGCGCGTTTCCCCCCGCCATCCTGGCGCTCGCAGACGGCACGGTCTTTATTGGCAACTCGATTGGTGCGCAAGGCACCACGACCGGTGAAGTGGTGTTCAACACCGCCATGACCGGCTACCAGGAAATCCTTACCGACCCCAGCTACTGCCAACAGATCGTGACGCTCACGTATCCGCACATTGGCAACTACGGGATCAACGGAGAGGATATTGAGTCCGACAAAGTCTATGCCGCAGGCTTGATCATCAAGAATCTGCCACTCCTGGCCAGCAACTTCCGCAGCACCGAAACGCTGTCTGCCTACCTCAAGCGCACCAAGACCGTTTCCATCGCCAATATCGACACCCGCAAGCTCACCCGCCTGCTGCGCGACAAGGGCGCACAGAATGGCGCTATCGTGGGGCTGGCAGAGGGTGAATCCGTATCGCAGGCACGTATTGACGAAGCCATCGCCGCAGCCAAGGCCGCGCCCAGCATGAAGGGCCTGGATCTGGCCAAGGTGGTGAGCGTTACCGAAGCCTACGAGTGGACGCAGACCGAATGGCAACTGGCCCGTGCCGACGGCACGCCCGGTTACGGCAAGCTGCAGAACCACGAATTCCATGTGGTGGCCTATGACTATGGCGTCAAGAGCAACATCCTGCGCATGCTGGCCCAGCGTGGCTGCCGCGTGACCGTGGTGCCTGCCCAGACCTCTGCTGCCGATGTGCTCAAGTACCAACCCGATGGCGTTTTCCTGTCCAACGGCCCTGGCGATCCAGAACCCTGCGATTACGCCATTGCAGCTGCGCGCGAGATCATGGACAGTGGCGTGCCCACATTCGGCATCTGCCTGGGTCACCAGATCATGGCCCTGGCCGTGGGAGCCAAGACTTTCAAGATGCAGAACAGCCACCATGGCGCCAACCATCCGGTCAAGGATCTGGACAGTGGCCGCGTCTGCATTACCAGCCAGAACCACGGCTTTGCGGTGGATGTGGAGAGCTTACCTGCCAACGCCCGCGCCACGCATGTCAGCCTGTTTGATGGCACCTTGCAGGGCATGGAGCGCACCGACAAGCCTGCCTTCTGCTTCCAGGGCCACCCAGAGGCATCGCCGGGGCCGCACGATGTGTCGTACCTGTTCGACCGTTTTGTGAACCTGATGCGCAAGCACAAGAAGGCGTAAGCACAGGCATAAAAAGGCAATCAGCCAGGCCTGATCAAATTGATGAAGAGAGGGATTTTGCTGCCATGAAACTGTTTTCTTTTCCAGTCGCTACGCTCGAAAAAGCCATCAGCAAGCGCATCATGACGTTATCACCAGACCACAAGGAATGGTTCATGGCGCGCTGGCAGCAAAAGCCCTACAAGAAATCCTTCCTCGACAACAAGGCCTTGCCTCTGGTCACCATCGTGGCCAAGTGCAAGACCATGGAAGACGAGGAGTTCAACCAGGTGATGGCGGAGTGGGATGCCAAGTTCTACGACGCCGAAGCTGAAGTGCTGCGCCCCATGGTGCAGGGTGATGGCCTGCTGCAGTTGATGCAGAAGAACCTGCCCGAAGCCCGCGTGCAAGCCATTTTGAATAAATTAGATACCGACCGCGTGTGAATAAAGCGCTGGTAGCTATACAAAATATAGCGCTCCAGCGTACGCGATTGCAAGGCGAGCCCTATGTCTAAACGCACAGACCTTAAAAGCATTCTTATCATTGGCGCTGGCCCGATCATCATCGGCCAGGCCTGCGAGTTCGACTACTCCGGCGTCCAGGCCTGCAAGGCACTGCGCGAAGAAGGCTACAAAGTCATCCTGATCAACAGCAATCCTGCCACGATCATGACCGACCCGGCCACTGCCGACGTCACCTACATCGAGCCCATCACTTGGCAGACGGTCGAGAAGATCATCGCCAAGGAGCGCCCCGATGCGATCCTGCCCACCATGGGTGGCCAGACCGCGCTCAATTGCGCGCTGGACCTGTGGAAGAACGGCGTGCTCGACAAGTACAAGGTCGAGTTGATCGGCGCCAAGCCCGAAGCCATCGACAAGGCTGAAGACCGCCTGAAGTTCAAGGACGCGATGACCAAGATCGGCCTGGGCTCGGCACGCTCGGGCATTGCCCACAGCATGGAAGAGGCCTGGGAGGTGCAGAAGAACGTGGGTTTCCCCACCGTGATTCGCCCCAGCTTTACCTTGGGCGGCACCGGTGGCGGCATTGCCTACAACCCGGAAGAGTTCGAAACCATCTGCAAGCGCGGTCTCGAAGCCTCGCCCACCAACGAGCTGCTGATCGAGGAATCGTTGCTCGGCTGGAAAGAGTACGAGATGGAAGTGGTGCGCGACACCGCGGACAACTGCATCATCGTCTGCTCGATCGAAAACCTCGATCCGATGGGCGTTCACACCGGCGATTCGATCACCGTGGCACCTGCGCAGACCCTGACCGACAAGGAATACCAGATCATGCGCAACGCCTCGCTCGCGGTGCTGCGCGAGATTGGCGTGGACACGGGTGGCTCCAATGTGCAGTTCTCGGTCAATCCGAAGGACGGCCGCATGATCGTCATTGAGATGAACCCGCGCGTGTCGCGTTCGTCCGCGCTGGCCTCCAAGGCGACGGGCTTCCCGATTGCCAAGATTGCTGCCAAGCTGGCCGTGGGCTACACCCTGGATGAACTCAAGAACGACATCACCGGCGGCAAGACGCCTGCATCGTTCGAGCCCACCATCGACTACGTGGTCACCAAGATTCCACGTTTCGCATTCGAGAAGTTCCCTGCTGCCGACAACCGCCTGACCACGCAGATGAAGTCTGTGGGCGAGGTGATGGCCATTGGCCGCACCTTCCAGGAATCCTTCCAGAAAGCCCTGCGTGGCCTGGAAGTGGGCGTGGACGGCATGAACGAGAAAACCCAGGACCGCGAGATTCTGGAAAAGGAACTGGGAGAGCCCGGCCCCGATCGCATCTGGTACGTGGGCGACGCCTTCGCTGCCGGCTGGTCGCTCGACGAAGTGCACAGCATCACCAAGATCGACAAGTGGTTCCTGGTGCAGATTGAAGAAATCGTCAAGCTGGAGCTGGCGCTTGACAAGCACACCGAAGCGCAGGGTGACAAGGCATTGTCGTCGCTCACGGCGCAAGACCTGCGCGGCCTCAAGCAAAAGGGCTTCTCGGACCGCCGCCTTGCCAAGCTGCTGCATACCACCGACAAGGCCGTGCGCGAAGCGCGCAAGGCTCTGAACGTGCGCCCCGTGTTCAAGCGCGTGGACACCTGCGCGGCCGAGTTTGCCACCAACACCGCCTACATGTACTCGACGTACGATGAAGAGTGCGAAGCGCAACCGAGCGACAAGAAAAAGATCATGGTGCTGGGTGGTGGCCCCAACCGTATCGGTCAGGGTATCGAGTTCGACTACTGCTGCGTGCATGCCGCCCTGGCCATGCGCGAAGATGGTTACGAAACCATCATGGTCAACTGCAACCCCGAAACCGTCTCGACGGATTACGACACGAGCGACCGCCTGTACTTCGAACCAGTGACGCTGGAAGACGTGCTGGAGATCGTTGACGTCGAAAAACCAGCTGGCGTGATCGTGCAGTATGGGGGGCAGACGCCTCTGAAGCTGGCTCTGGCGCTGGAGGCCGAAGGCGTGCCTATCGTCGGCACCTCGCCGGACATGATCGACGCCGCGGAAGACCGTGAACGCTTCCAGCAACTGCTGCAATCGCTGAGCCTGCGCCAACCACCCAATGCCACGGCACGTACCGAGGCACAGGCCATGGAACATGCGCGCGAGCTGGGCTACCCGCTGGTGGTGCGCCCCAGCTACGTGCTGGGTGGCCGCGCGATGGAAATCGTGCATGAAGAGCGCGACCTGGAGCGCTACATGCGCGAAGCCGTGAAGGTGAGCAACGACTCGCCGGTGCTGCTGGATCACTTCCTCTCCAACGCCATCGAATGCGATGTGGACTGCGTGCGTGACCGTACCGGCAAGGTCTTCATTGGCGGTGTGATGGAACACATCGAGCAGGCCGGCGTGCACTCCGGCGACTCGGCCTGTTCGCTGCCACCGTACTACCTCTCCAAGGCAACGGTCGATGAAATCAAGCGCCAAACCGCAGCAATGGCCGAAGGCCTGAACGTGGTTGGCCTGATGAATGTGCAGTTCGCCATTCAGGAAAGCGACGGCAAGGACATCATCTACGTGCTGGAAGTGAACCCGCGCGCTTCGCGTACAGTGCCATTTGTCTCCAAGGCCACAGGCATTCAACTGGCCAAGGTGGCCGCGCGCTGCATGGTGGGCGACACTCTGCAAGAGCAGGGCATTACCCAGGAAGTGACGCCGCCTTACTTCAGCGTGAAGGAAGCCGTGTTCCCGTTTGTCAAATTCCCTGGTGTGGACACCATCCTCGGCCCCGAGATGAAATCGACCGGCGAAGTGATGGGCGTGGGCAAAACCTTTGGCGAAGCCTTTGTGAAGAGCCAGCTGGGTGCGGGAACCAAGCTGCCGCGCTCGGGCAAGGTGTTCCTGACTGTGAAGAATGCTGACAAGGCGCGCGCCGTGCAGATCGCCAAGGAACTGGCTGCCATGGGCTTTACCCTGTGTGCCACCCGTGGCACGGCTGCGGCAATTGCCGAAGCTGGCGTCGAGGTGCAAACAGTAAACAAAGTTACTGAAGGCCGCCCACACATCGTGGACATGATCAAGAACAATGAAATTGCAATGGTCATCAACACGGTGGAAGAGCGTCGCAATGCGATTGCCGATTCGCGCGCCATTCGCACCAGCGCCTTGCTGGCGCGGGTGACGACCTTTACCACCATTTTCGGTGCCGAAGCTGCCGTGGAAGGCCTGCGCAACATGGACAACCTGGATGTCCATTCCGTGCAGGAACTTCATGCCAGCCTGAAGTCCTGATTCCTGCTACACGCCTGTGCGCCGATTTTGTGCCGGAGCACAAAAATCGGCATAATAGGGACTGACTCGCAACCGCCGCGCTCCCAGCGCGGCGGTTTGCTTTTGAACCATCCGCCGCAGGGCGGGACGTATGAATGCCACATGCCAGCAAATGCTGGCATTGAACATGTTTGTGGAGACCGAGATGGCCACTATTCCGATTACCAAGCGCGGAGCAGAAAAGCTCAAGGAAGAGCTGCAGCGCCTCAAAACCGTAGAGCGCCCGGGTGTGATTGCAGCGATTGCCGAAGCGCGCTCGCACGGCGACCTGAGTGAAAACGCCGAGTACGATGCCGCCAAGGATCGCCAGGGCTTCATCGAAGGCCGGATCCAGGAGGTCGAGGCCAAGCTGTCGGCTGCGCAGATCATTGACCCCAGCCAGCTCGATGCTGGCGGCAAGGTCGTGTTTGGCGCCACCGTGGATCTGGAAGACGAAGAAAGCGGTGACCCCGTCACCTACCAGATCGTGGGCGAAGATGAGGCAGACCTGAAGCAAGGCCTGATCAATGTATCGAGCCCGATTGCTCGCGCGCTGATCGGCAAGGAAGAGGGCGACACCGCCGAAGTTCAGGCCCCGGGGGGCGTGCGCCGCTACGAAGTGGTGGGCGTGCGCTACCTCTAATTGCCCAAAGGCGATGCCCATGATTGCCAGCATGAAAGAACGCCTGCCGATTTTTGCTGCCGCACTATGGTGGGGAAGCCTGTCGGTCATTGGCTTCATGGCAGTGCCCATGCTGTTTGCCAATCTGCCACTGGCCGCGATGGCAGGCTTCATGGCAGCCAAATTGTTTGCGGCGCAGACCTGGGTGTCGGTAGCCTGCACCTTGTTGCTACTGGTGATGGCCAAGGACAAGCAGGCCAATGCGCTCTATCCGTGGGCTCGGACAGCCATCGGCTTTGTTCTGGCAGGCATGCTGCTGGCCCTGGTGGTGCAGTACGGTATTTCGCCCAAAATTGTGGCCCGCCAGAATCTCAAGCTCTGGCACAGCCTGGGCACGCTCATGTATGCACTGCAATGGCTGTGTGCTGCCATCGTCCTATGGCACGTATCTGGCCGTGTACAAGGGGCGGCCTCGATGGACCAGAAGGCTTGACCTGCGCCAAAACAGTGGCAGGTGACCAGGGTACACTGGAGCCGCCATGCAATCTCAAATCCTCAAAATCGACGCAACGGACTGGAACCAGGTTCACGGTTGCGATGAATGGACGGCGGCCGTCGAGGCCGGCAAGGTTCTGTATTTCCCGCAGCTGCGCTTTGCACTGTCAGACCACGAGAAAACGCTGCTGCGCCCGGATGTGCGCGATCCCAAGACACGCAATATCAGCCTGAACGTGGATGGCTCCATCAAAGGCGTGGCAGGAGACACGGCCACACAGGCGGCGGTTGCAGCCATGGTGGCGCGCTTTCGCGAGCAGGCCACGGCGCTGATTGGCGGGCTTTTCCCGCAATACATGCCTGTGGTGCGGATGGCGCCCACCAGCTATCGCCCATCTCAGGTGGAAACACGTGCCCAGTCCTGGCGCGCAGACGACAAGCGCATGCATGTCGATGCCTTTCCCTCACGCCCCAATTACGGCGAGCGCATTCTGCGCGTGTTCACCAATGTGAACCCCGATGGCCAGCCGCGTGTATGGCGAGTAGGGGAGCCATTTGAAGACGTGGCAAAGAAATTCTTGCCCCGCGCCAAGCCCTACAGTGCCTGGCAGGCCAAGGCGCTGGAGCTGCTCCACGTCACCAAATCCTATCGCAGTGAATACGACCACCTGATGCTGCAGCTGCACGATGGCATGAAGGGCGATCCGGATTACCAGAAGAATGCGCCGCAGGAAACCGTGCCTTTCGCAGCAGGCTCTACCTGGGTGTGCTTTTCGGACCAGGCGGTGCATGCCGTGATGTCCGGTCAGTACATGCTGGAGCAGACCTTGTTCCTGCCGCCTGGCAGCGAGTACAACCCGGCGGCCAGCCCGCTGTCGATACTGACGCGCATGAAAGGCCACCCGTTGGTAGATGCAGCGCAGCGCTAGCAGGTGCACAGGCAGACGCATATTGACGCGTGCAGACATTGAAAAGGCGTTGATCGGGAGATCAACGCCTTTTTCTTTTTTCCTTTTGTATTCGCGGCTATGTCTTTAACGAGAACGAGCGCTGGTTGCGGCTATTCGCCAGGGGCCTGAATCCCGTTTGCACTTCCAACCCTTCAAAGACGGGCGCCATCAGCGATGGTTCTTGAAGAGTCAATACGGTGTGCCGTTCAACCCCAGGCCTTCTCGATCCATTTTGCCGGTTGAATATGGTGAAAGCGCTTGTTGCGGCGGCCTTCCAGCGCGTCGGGCGGATTTACTTCACCGTGGAAGATGACGATCCGCGCATCGGAGGGGGGCACCGGCTCCTTCCAGTAATTGCTGGGCCAGGCGGGAATACAGTAGTACTTGAAGCTTGGGCACCACTGTGCGGGCCAGTACTGCAGCTTGCCCTGCTGGTGCAGAAAATGGGAAAGGTATTCCTGCTCGTTGCGGTACTGGACACGCAGCTGGTCGGTATTGCTGCGAAAGTGTTCCAGTACATCGGCATGCGCTCCCAGGGTGAACCGGTAGACCGAAGAATTGCCGACAATGCGCTTGCCAAAACGCCAGAAGCGCGGGTAGTCGTGAATGATGCGGAACTCGCCTGGCAGGGTGAAAAAATCATCCAGGCTGCCGACAATCACCACATCCAGATCCAGAAACAGGGCCTGGCCCTGAAGACCGTAGAGGTCGCGCTCGAAGGTGGTGAGTTTCTTCCAGGCGCCATCGCGCTGGCCGGGGGCCAGATGGATGTTCAGGTCGGGGATGGGAAAGCACTCCACCTCGCTGCGGATGCCTTGGGTATCGTCCGTCAGACACACAAAACGAAAATCGCCACGGAGGTGGCGACGGACCATCGCATAGAGTCGGTTGACATACTCGGGGCCGTATTTGGTACCCCATTTCATGCAAAGGATGTGGCGATCGGTCACACTATCAGCCCTGCTGTTTTTTGACGGACTTCTGTTTGGGCTTGGCGCGCTTGATCTGGCCGCCAGAGGTCAGGCGTTGGTTGCCGAGGATGCGAATCTGCTTGACCTCGGGCTTTTGCCAGCTGTTCTTGCTGAACTTGAGCACTTTGACCTCGCGCGGGCCGGGCTTGCGGTCTTCGTCGTGCTGCTTTTCTTTGGCGGCCTTGGGGCGCCACAGCACCAGCAGCTTGCCGATGTGCTGAATGGGAGCGGCGTTCAGCTCGTCGGCCAGCTTTGCATAGATGGCTTCGCGGACAGCACGGTCGTCGGAGAACACGCGGATCTTGATCAGACCATGCGCATTGAGGGCCAGATCGACCTCTTTCTGGACGGCCTCGGTCAGGCCGTCGCCGCCAATCAGCACCACGGGGTCAAGATGGTGGGCTTCGGCGCGGTGTTCGCGTCGCTGGGCGGGGGTGAGTTGTATTTGGGGCATGCCCGTATTATCGGGGTTCCTTGGAGTAAACATGAAATTAAGTACTAAAAGCAAGAAGATCAACAAGGCGTGGCTGAACCAGCACGTCAATGATCCCTATGTGCGCGCGGCGCAAAAAGACGGTTACCGCGCCCGCGCGGTCTACAAGCTCAAGGAAATTGACGAGCATTTCAAGCTCATCCGCCCCGGTGACGTAGTGGTCGATCTGGGATCGACCCCTGGCGCTTGGAGCCAGTACGTCCGCCGCCGCCTCTCACCCGATGGCGCAGCAGTGGGCGAGCTCAATGGCGCCATCATTGGCCTCGACATGCTGCCGATGGACCCCATCGAGGGTGTGGACTTCATCCTGGGCGATTTTCGAGAAGAAGAGGTGCTGGTGCAGTTGGAGGAAATTCTGGGCAACCGCCAGGTGGATGTGGTGATATCCGATATGGCGCCTAATTTATCCGGGGTAGAAAATGTGGATGCCGCACGCATCTCTCATTTGATCGAATTGGCTGTCGATTTCACCATCAAGCACATGAAGCCCGAGGGGACGCTGGTCGTCAAGCTGTTCCATGGCAGCGGCTATTCGCAGCTGGTGGACTTGTTCAAGCAGACTTTTCAGGTGGTCAAACCGTACAAGCCCAAGGCTTCACGCGACAAGTCGTCGGAAACCTATTTGCTTGGTATGCGTCTGAAGAAGTAGGCTGTCGCTGTCAGCCATGGCCTCATTTCCGGGATTCCGCTCCGGGGCCAAGGGGCAAACAGGGGACTGGGCCCTTGAAAGTCCTAAAATAGCGCATACCTGACACATCAGTTTCCTGTGTCTTTCCTGCAGGGCTTGTGCAAACAAGGATGTACACAGGCTATTTGCCCCGGGCAAATAGCCTGTCTGAACCGGATTTGCGCAAGCCGTGCCCTGATTTCCTACTACTGGAGCCCCCTTGAACAATCAGTGGTTTTCTAAGATTGCCGTTTGGCTGGTTATCGCCATGGTGCTGTTCACGGTGTTCAAGCAATTTGACAACCGTGCAGGCGCTGGCGCGACCAAGGTACCGTATTCCGAATTCCTGCAGGACGTGCGCAATGGCCGCGTCAAATCTGCCACCTTGCAGGAAAGCCCTTCGGGAACGGTGATTCTGGCCACGACCGGTGACGACCGCAAACTGCAGACTACCGCGACCTTCATGGATCGTGGCCTGATTGGCGATCTCATCAACAACAATGTCAAGTTTGATGTGAAGGAGCGCGAAGAAGGTTCGCTGCTGATGAGCTTGCTGATCAGCTGGGGCCCGATGCTGCTCCTGATCGGGGTGTGGGTCTACTTCATGCGGCAGATGCAGGGCGGCGGCAAGGGCGGCGCCTTCAGCTTTGGCAAATCCAAGGCGCGCATGCTCGATGAGAACAACAACACCGTCACATTTGCCGATGTGGCTGGTTGCGACGAGGCCAAGGAAGAAGTCAAGGAAGTTGTGGACTTCCTCAAAGACCCCAACAAGTTCCAGAAGCTCGGCGGTCGCATTCCGCGTGGTCTGCTGCTGGTCGGGCCTCCTGGCACGGGTAAGACCTTGCTGGCCAAGTCGATTGCTGGTGAGGCCAAGGTGCCTTTCTTCAGCATCTCGGGCTCTGATTTCGTGGAAATGTTTGTTGGCGTGGGTGCGGCCCGCGTGCGCGACATGTTCGAAAACGCCAAGAAGAATGCACCATGCATCATCTTCATCGATGAAATCGATGCAGTCGGCCGCCAGCGCGGCGCAGGCATGGGTGGTGGCAATGACGAGCGCGAGCAGACCCTGAACCAGATGCTGGTCGAAATGGACGGTTTTGAGACCAACCTCGGCGTGATCGTTGTGGCGGCGACCAACCGTCCCGACATTCTGGACGCTGCCTTGCTGCGCCCAGGCCGTTTTGACCGCCAGGTGTATGTCACGCTGCCCGATATTCGTGGCCGCGAACAGATCCTGAACGTGCACATGCGCAAGATTCCTGTCGGCCAGGATGTGAATCCAGCCGTGATCGCCCGTGGCACGCCCGGCATGTCCGGTGCCGATCTGGCCAACCTGTGCAACGAAGCTGCACTGATGGCAGCGCGTCGCAATGCGCGTACCGTCGAAATGCAGGATTTCGAGAAGGCCAAGGACAAGATCATCATGGGCCCCGAGCGCAAATCCATGGTCATGCCCGAGGAAGAGCGTCGCAACACGGCCTACCACGAGGCAGGCCATGCGCTGATCGGCAAGCTGCTGCCCAAGTGCGATCCGGTACACAAGGTCACCATCATTCCGCGTGGCCGGGCGCTGGGCGTGACGATGAGCCTGCCCGAGAAGGATCGCTACTCCTACGACAAGGAGTTCATGCTGAACCAGATCGCCATGCTGTTCGGTGGCCGCATTGCCGAAGAGGTGTTCATGAACCAGATGACCACTGGTGCTTCCAACGACTTCGAGCGTGCAACCCAGATTGCCCGTGACATGGTGACGCGTTATGGCATGACCGATGCGCTGGGCCCCATGGTGTATGCCGAGCAGGAAGGCGAGCCTTTCCTGGGCCGCTCGATGAGCAAGCCGAGCAACATCAGTGAAGAGACCATGCAGAAGGTGGATGCCGAAGTGCGTCGCATCATCGACGAGCAGTACCACCTGGCACGCAAGCTGATCGAGGACAACAGCGACAAGATGCATGCCATGGCCAAGGCCATGCTGGATTGGGAAACCATTGATGCCGAGCAATTGGACGACATCATGGCCGGCAAGGAGCCTCGCCCGCCCAAGGACTGGACACCGCGCAATCCGCCCTCCAACAACGATGGTGGCAGCAGCGGTGGCAACACCTCCGTGGTGACTGATCATGCGCCCAATGCCGCCTGATGGGGCCTGCCTGATTCTCTGTTGAATCGAGACACACACCGAAAAGCGCTCCTGGAGCGCTTTTCTCTTTTGTGAAGGATCTATCCATGCCAATCTGGCAAACCAGCCGTTTTGCGATTGACCTGACCCAGCCCAGGATCATGGGCATCGTCAATGTCACGCCCGATTCCTTCTCGGACGGAGGCTCCCACCAGGGCGTTGCGGCTGCCATGGCACATGCGGAAAAGCTGCTTGCCGATGGCGCGCACATTCTGGATATCGGTGGTGAATCCACGCGCCCAGGCAGCCCCGCCGTGCCGCTGGATGAGGAGTTGCGCCGCGTGCTGCCGGTGGTTCAGGCGGCGGTGGCCTTGCAGGTGCCCATTTCCGTCGACACCTACAAGCCCGAAGTGATGCAGGCTGCGCTCGATGCCGGAGTCGACATCATCAATGACATCTGGGCGCTGCGCCAGCCGGGCGCCCGTGCCGTGGTGGCGGCTCACCCCCGTTGCGGTGTATGCCTGATGCACATGCATGCCAATCCGCAGACCATGCACCTGCAGCACATGGACACCGCACAAGATGTGACAGCGCAAGTGCTGCAATTTTTGCAGCAACAGACACTTGAGCTATGCGCGCAGGGTGTGCAAAAGAGCCGCATTGTGTGGGACGCCGGTACCGGCTTTGGCAAAACTGTGGAGCAGAACTTTGCCTTGCTGCAGCAGCAGCCTGTGCTGGCGGCGACAGGGTATCCGCTGCTGGCGGGTTGGTCGCGCAAAGGTTCGCTGGGCAAGGTGACGGGGCGCGAAGTGGGCGAACGCATGCCCGCCAGCATCGCAGCGGCGCTGCTGGCCGTGGAGCACGGCGCGGCTGTGGTGCGTGTACATGATGTACGCGAAACCCGCGATGCGCTGGCTGTGCTGGCAGCCATGCGGCGGCCCGAGGCCTGGCATGTTTAACGAATGACAAGCGGGAGCTTCGCTTTCAACTGGAAACGTGGCACAAACGTTACACTTGACCAGAGAGCCGAAATAGTCAAAAAAACCTGCAGCTGACAAGACAGGTACTTACTTTCTTGCTACGGAAACAAAGAATATGCCACGCCAGTATTTTGGAACCGATGGAATTCGCGGCACGGTCGGTAAATCGCCCATCACTCCTGATTTCGTGCTGCGGCTGGGCCACGCCGTAGGCCGTGTGTTACGGCGTGGCGAGGATCGCCCAACGGTGCTGATCGGCAAGGACACGCGCATCTCGGGCTACATGCTGGAGAGTGCGCTGGAATCGGGTTTCAACTCCGCAGGCGTTGATGTGGTGCTGCTCGGGCCGTTGCCTACCCCCGGCGTGGCTTACCTCACGCGGGCCTTGCGTGCCAGCCTGGGCGTGGTCATCAGCGCGAGCCACAATCCATTCGAAGACAACGGTATCAAGTTCTTCAGCGCGGAAGGCACCAAGCTGCCCGATGCCTGGGAGGAATCGGTGGAGGCTGCGCTGGCCGAGAGCCCGGTGTGGGTGGAATCCGCACAGCTGGGCAAGGCGCGCCGCCTTGATGACGCTCCAGGCCGTTACATCGAGTTTTGCAAGAGTACGTTCGACAACCAGCTGTCCCTGCATGGGATGCGGGTGGTGGTGGATGCGGCACATGGCGCGGCCTACCAGATTGCACCCAAGGTTTTCCATGAGCTGGGGGCTGATGTGATCACCATCGGCTGCAACCCCGATGGCCTCAATATCAACCAAGGCGTGGGCGCAACCCACCCCGAAGCACTGGTGCGGGCCGTGCGCGCCAACAATGCAGACGTTGGTGTGGCGCTGGATGGCGACGCCGACCGGCTGCAACTGGTGGACGCCAATGGCCGCCTCTTCAACGGTGACGAATTGCTCTACCTGATGGCGATGGATCGCCTGCACCGGGGCGAAAAGGTGGTGGGCGTCGTCGGCACCCTGATGACCAACCTGGCCGTGGAAGCGGCCCTGCGCACGAAAGGCATCGAGCTGGTGCGGGCCAAGGTGGGTGACCGCTATGTGCTCGAAGAGCTACAACGGCGCAACTGGATACTGGGCGGTGAAGGCTCGGGCCATCTGCTGGCGCTGGACAAGCACACCACGGGCGATGGCCTCATCAGCGCGCTGCAGGTGCTGCAAGCCTGTGTGAGCCGCCAGCAAGGCATTGCCGAGCAGCTCAAGGGTGTAGATCTGTGCCCGCAGGTTCTGCTGAACGTGCGCCTGCAACCAGGCCAGGACTGGAGCCGAAACCAGAAGCTGGCCGATCTGCAGCGCGACATCACCGAGCGTTTTGGCGGCCAGGGGCGTGTGCTGATCCGCGCAAGCGGCACCGAGCCGCTGCTGCGTGTGATGGTGGAAGCCTTTGATGCAGCCCAGGCCAGCCGCTGCGCGGAACAATTGGCCGATGTGGCCCGCCAATCCTGAGCTGAGCTATGCAGGCAGCCCGCTTGCGCAGGTGTTGCATGGCCACCATGTCATGCAAGCGTCATGAAATGCACATTGCGCTGTCATGTGGAGACGAGAAACTGGCGGGGCTCTGTGATAGCCCTGTGTGGGCACGAGGCGCGGCATAGCGGCTGGTGTACAGCAAAGGGCGGCAGGGCTATAGAGGAGCCCTGCCATGCACAACAAGCCCGAATTCTCCAGCGCATCCGACATCCTTGTCTCCAGCCCGGCCGCCGCCAAGCATGCGCCCGCCTTGCCTGCCGCAGCGGCAGTCGCTGATATCGAGGTGTCCTGGGCGCGCCATCTGGACGAAGTGCGCGAAGCCCAGCGTCTGCGCCACCAGGTATTTGCCGGTGAAATGGGGGCGCAGTTGCAAACGACCATGCCCGGCCACGATGTGGATGGCTTTGACGACTACTGCGAGCACCTGCTGGTGCGCAACAGCAGCACGCAACAGGTGATCGGCACTTACCGCCTGCTCACGCCAGCCCAGGCCCTGCGCGCCGGACGCACGTATTCGGACGGTGAATTCGACCTGACCGCCATCGATGCACTGCGCCCGCGCATGGTGGAGCTGGGTCGCAGCTGCGTACATGCCGATTTCCGCCAGGGCGGCGTCATCATGGCGCTGTGGGGCGCATTGGCCAGCTTCATGCAGCGCAACAGGCTCGATGTCATGATGGGCTGCGCCAGCATTCCGATGTGGCACAACGGCATCGTCAGCGGCGATGCAGCGGCCAGCATCTGGCGCCAGTTGCGGGCCAAGAAGCAGGTATCGTCGGAGTACACAGTTACCCCACGCCTGCCGCTGCCACTGGAGCAACTGGATGACCAGGTTGATGTGGAGCCACCGGCGCTCATCAAGGGTTACCTGCGTGTGGGCACCGAGGTGATTGGCGCGCCCGCCTGGGATCCGGATTTCAACACCGCCGATCTGCCCATGCTGATGCAGCTCGATCGCCTGCCGGCACGTTATCGCAAGCATTTTCTGGGCTGACTGGAACAGTCCGCGGGGTGCTTCTGGCCACGCTGCGCCAGAGAACAACCCTGTCGGCAAAAAGCCTTCATAATCAAAAGAGCCGCATGTGCATGTTGCAAGCGGCTTTTTTGCTATCAATGAAGGAGTTGTGGTGAGCCAGTCCTCGCATTCCCCGATCACGCTGCTGGTCTTCAATCCCATGGCCGAGCAGCATCTAGACCAGATTCGCCAG
Organism: Comamonas odontotermitis; assembly: GCF_014207855.1. Classification (GTDB taxonomy): domain Bacteria; phylum Pseudomonadota; class Gammaproteobacteria; order Burkholderiales; family Burkholderiaceae_C; genus Comamonas; species Comamonas odontotermitis_A. Next base: position 50,523 of record NZ_JACHKZ010000011.1, read on the forward strand.
CATGCGACGGTCATCTACGCGCCCACGGCGGCACAGCGCACGCAGGCTGTCGCAGAGCAGGGCGCCGAGGTGGATGCGGTGCTCACCATCGGCTCCATCGGTTTGACAGCTGATGAGGTGGCCCGCATGCCGCGCCTGCGCCTGGCCTGTACCCTGGGCGCGGGCTACGAAGGGCTGGCGCTGGATGCCTTGAAGGCGCGCGGCGCCGTCGTGGCAACCGGGGCAGGTACCAACGACACCAGCGTGGCCGACCATACCTTTGGCCTCATACTGGCCACGGTGCGCAATTTCCGCTCGCTGGACCAGCAGGCGCGTTCCGGGGTCGATCGCTTCACGATTCCGCACCCGCCGGGCGTATCGGGCAAGAAGCTGGGCATCATCGGCCTCGGCCACATTGGCCTCAAGATCGCCAGGCGCGCTGCAGGTTTCGACATGCCGGTGGGCTACCACAATCGCAAGCCCAAGGCCGATGTGCAGCACCCGTACTTTGATTCGGCGCTGGCGCTGGCTGCCTGGGCCGATGTACTGGTGTGCGCCACACCGGGCGGGGCAGGCACCCGGCACCTGGTCAATGCGCAGGTGCTGCAGGCGCTGGGCCCGCAAGGCTATCTGATCAACATCGCGCGCGGCTCGGTGGTGGATACCGAGGCGCTGGCTACGGCGCTGAAAGAAGGCCGTATTGCGGGCGCAGGCATTGATGTGTACGAGAGCGAGCCGCACCGGCCCGAGCCTCTGATCGACCTGCCTAATATCCTGATCACCCCGCATGTTGCAGGCTGGTCGCCGGAGGCGACGCAGGCCAGCGTGGACCAGTTCATCGGCAATCTCACGGGGGTGTTTTCCGGCCGAGGCGCTGTGGCGCCGGTAGACCTGGGTTGATGCATCAACGCATGCCTGACGGAATTTTTTTTCGGCAATTTTTTGCTATATAAAAAATAGCTGCTAGTGTCTAACGAATGAGAACTAGCAGCTATTTTTATATGTGAATGCCAATCACTTGGCCTGGATGTTGCCCGCCTGCTTGAACTGGAACACATACGGTGTCTTCTGCCAGGCAAGCACTTCCTCGCCCAGCAAGTAGGCCGATTGCGGAAACTGCTCCGACCAGCCGGCCTGTGCCTTGAGCGACCACTTCTCTGGCTTGTCGCGCAGGTTCAACTGCTCCAGCTCCGGATCGCGGCGGGCATGGCACAGCACGGTTGCCAGGCGCAGGCACAGCAGTTCCAGTGCAAACTCGGGGTTCTGCAAGAAATCCTCCACCTTGCGCAGTTTGCCGCGCTGCGCCAGTACCAGGGCGGCGAGGTGTGAGAGCTCGGTCTGTGTAAAGCCCGGCACGTCGCTGTGGCTCAGTACATAGGCGCCATGGTGGTGGTAGTCGTTATGCGAGATGAGGCAGCCCATTTCATGCAGTTGGCTGGCCCAATCCAGCATGGGCGATTTCAGCTGCGCAGGGTCGGTCACGCCGGTATAGCGTTTGGCCTGTTCAAAGAGAATGGCTGCGGTCTGCTGAACGCGCGCCGCTTGCGTGCCGTCCACGTGGTAGCGCTCCATCAAGGTGTTGATGGTACGGTTGCGGATATCGGAATACTCTTCGTGCTGCACCATGTCGCGCAGCAGGCCTTGGCGCAGGGCCCCGCTGGCAATGCGCAACTCGTCGATCTGCAGCAGGTCGAAGATGGCACACAGCGCGGTCACGCCGCCGCCGATTACGGCGCGTCGCTCTTCCTTGAGACCGTCGAGCCGCACATTGGCCGCATTGCCTGCGGCCAGCAGTTGTTCGCACAGCCAGTACAACTGCTCGCGGCGCACCACGTCAGGCTCTCCGCCATAGGCGGCCAGCACATCTGCAATGGCGTTTGCCGTGCCCGATGTGCCATAGGCCATGTCCCAGCTGTTGGGGGCAAAGTGCAGGGCGGCCTCTTCCATGACGGCTTGCGCGGCAATGTGTGCCGTTCTCAGGCTGGCCTTGGTGAATTCGCCATTCGGAAAATAGCGCAGCGACCAGGCCACGCTGCCCACGGGGTACGAGGCCACGCGCTCGGTCAGAAAGCGCTGGCCCAGGATCAACTCGGTCGAGCGTCCCCCAATATCGACAACCAGCCTGCGTTCGTCAGAGGGCGGGAGCGAATGCGCGGCGCCCTGGTAAATCAACCGGGCCTCTTCCGGGCCGGAGATCACGCTGATCGGGTAGCCCAGAATCTGGTTGGCCTGCTGGATGAAGATGTCGCGGTTCTTGGCCTCTCGCAGCGTCTGGGTGGCTACGGCACGCACCTGGGCGGGCGGAAAACCCTTCAGCCGCTCGGCAAAGCGGGCCAGGCAATCCCAGCCGCGCTGCATGGACTCCACCGAAAGGTTGCCTGCCTCGTCCAGGCCAGCGCCCTGGCGCACCATTTCCTTGAAATACTGCACGCGTTCGATATGGCCGAAGGCGTAGCGTCCAACCTCCAGGCGAAAACTGTTGGATCCCAGATCCACGGCGGCAAGCAGGGTTCCATCAAGCATAGGTGTCGTCATCAATCAAGTCTGCAAAAAAGGAATCTGCTTCACAAAATACAATGAAGCGGATGCGGCTGGCCGCATCAGTCCACCCCATCCCTTGGCCTCGCATGGCCGACAAAAGCATTCCAGGGCAGGCAGCATAGCACTGCGGCAGTTGTTCACCGCAAAGCCATTCGTTATGCTGACAAAACTTTGAAATTAAGTCTTTTGCATGACTGAAATATGACATTTGCCTATCTGTTGCTCAGGGGCATCGATTGATTTCCATGGGAAATATGACGGAATATGTCATATCAATGTCATAAAGGTTTTTTACAGTCCACTCCATTGCGTTTCATTACCAACAGGAGTTTTCATGAAACTGTCCGCGATTCGAGTGCTGGTTGCTGGTTTGGTTGCTGCGGGTGCGTTTGCCCAGGTTCAGGCGGAAGAGGCCACCGGCGCAGGCGCGAGCTTCCCCGCTCCGCTGTATTCCAAGTGGGCAGCTGATTACAACAAGGCAACTGGCGTCAAGATCAACTACCAGTCCGTGGGCTCCAGCGCTGGCATCAAGCAGATCGATGCCAAGACGGTGGATTTTGGTGCTTCCGACATGCCGCTGAAGGACGATGAGCTGAACCAGAAAGGTCTGGTGCAGTTTCCTACGGTGATCGGCGGCATTGTGCCCGTGGTCAACATCAAGGGCATCAACCCCGGCCAGCTCAAGTTGTCGGGCCAGGTGCTGGGCGATATCTTCCTGGGCAAGATCACGAAATGGAACGACCCGGCCATCACCGCAATGAACCCTGGCGTGGCTTTGCCGGACGCTGTCATTGCCCCTGTGCGCCGCGCTGACGGCTCGGGCACGACATTCGGCTTTACCAACTACCTCTCCAAGGTCAACACCGAATGGAAGGACAAGGTCGGTGAAGGCGCAGCCGTGAACTGGCCTACGGGTGCCGGCGGCAAGGGCAACGAAGGTGTTGCAGCGTATGTGGGCCGCCTGCCCAACTCCATCGGATACGTGGAGTACGCCTACGTCAAGCAGAACAAGATGACCTTTGCCCAACTGAAAAATGCAGAAGGCAATTTCGTCAGCCCTGATGACACCAGCTTCAAGGCAGCAGCCGCTGGAGCGGACTGGACCAAGAGCTTCTACCAGATCCTGACCAACCAGCCAGGCAAGGATTCGTGGCCGATCACCAGCGCCACCTTCATCCTGATGCACAAGACCCAGGACAAGCCAGCGCAGGCTGCCACTTCGCTGAAGTTCTTTGAGTGGGCCTACAAGTCGGGTGACCAGACGGCCGATGGCCTGGATTACGTGCCTATGCCCGCAAGCGTGAAGGACATCATCTACAAGTCCTGGAACAACATCAAGGACAGCAGTGGCAAGGCTGTAGTCGCCAAGTAAGTCGCAAATATCACAGGCCGCTCGGGTAGCGGCCTTTTCCACCTTCCATGGAATTTACAAGTGTCGACATCTTTTCCAGTACAAAACAGCGCGGTGGCGGGGGATAAAGCAGACATGCAATCCAGCCAGCCTCCCTCGCGAAAGCCCTGGCTTTCCAACTCTGTCGCCGACGGCCTGTTTGCCTTGCTGGCGCGTGGCGCGGCGGTGCTGACCCTGGCTTTGCTGCTGGCCATCATGGGCTCCCTGGTCGTGGGTGCCTGGCCCGCCATCCGTGAGTACGGAATCGGCTTCTTCTTCCGCAGCGAATGGGATCCGGTGCAGAACCAGTACGGTGGCCTCGTGATGATTTATGGCACCTTGGCCACATCGGCCATTGCCTTGCTGATTGCGGTGCCTGTGAGCTTTGGCATCGCCCTGTTTCTGACGGAGCTCTCGCCCGTCTGGCTCAAGCGTCCTTTGGGTACGGCCATTGAGCTGCTGGCGGCCGTGCCCTCCATCGTGTATGGCATGTGGGGTCTGATGGTGTTCGGCCCGCTGCTGGCTACCTATGTGCAGCAGCCGCTGCAAACCCTGTTCAAGGGCATTCCGGTGCTGGAAGGCCTGGTATCCGGCCCACCCGTGGGTATTGGTATTTTTTCCGCAGGCGTCATCTTGGCGATCATGGTGATTCCGTTCATTGCCTCCGTGATGCGAGATGTTTTCGAGGTGACCCCAGCGCTGCTCAAGGAATCGGCCTACGGCCTGGGCTCTACCACCTGGGAGGTGATGTGGAAGGTCGTGCTGCCTTACACCAAAACCGGCGTGTTCGGCGGCGTGATGCTGGGGCTTGGCCGCGCACTGGGCGAAACCATGGCTGTCACTTTCGTGATCGGCAATATGAACCAGCTCAATTCTCTGTCGCTGTTTGAGGCGGCCAATAGCATCACCTCGGCGCTGGCCAATGAGTTTGCGGAGGCCGGTGAAGGCCTGCACCAGGCATCGCTGATCTATTTGGGGCTGGCGCTGTTCTTCATCACGTTCATTGTGCTGGCCTGCTCCAAGCTGCTGCTCAACCGCCTGCAAAAGAATGAAGGAGCCCGCGCATGACCACCGGAGAACGTTTGATCAAGGCTTCGGATCTCGCAGCCGTGCGCGCAGCCAAGTACCGCGGCCGCAACCGCATCAACAAGATTGCGATTGGCCTGTCGCTGGCGGCCATGGCCTTCGGTGTGTTCTGGTTGATCTGGATTCTGTGGGAAACCCTGCGCCTTGGCATTGGCGGCCTGAGCGTTGCGCTGTTGACCGAGATGACGCCTGCACCCAACGAGCCGGGCGGGATTGCGAACGCGATCTGGGGATCGCTGGTGATGGTGTTCCTGGCGACCTGTGTGGGCACGCCCATCGGCGTGATGGCTGGCGTGTATCTGGCCGAATACAACAAGACCGGCTGGCTCGCCTCGGTCACCCGCTTTGTCAATGACATCCTGCTGTCTGCGCCGTCGATCGTGATCGGTCTGTTTGTCTACACCGTGATCGTGATCAAGCTCAGGAGCTTCTCCGGCTACGCGGGTGTGATGGCGCTGGCGCTGATCGTGATTCCCGTGGTGATTCGCACGACCGAGAACATGCTGGTGCTCGTGCCATCCAGCCTGCGCGAAGCTGCCTATGCCTTGGGCACCCCCAAATGGAAGGTGATCAGCATGGTGACCCTGCGTGCCGCCCGTGCCGGTGTGATCACCGGTGTGCTGCTGGCGGTGGCGCGGATTGCTGGCGAGACCGCTCCGCTCCTCTTTACCGCGCTGAACAACCAGTTCTGGAATACCGATCTGTCCAAGCCGATGGCGAGCCTGCCGGTGACCATCTTCAAGTTCGCCATGAGCCCCTATGAAAACTGGCAGCAACTGGCCTGGGCCGGCGTCTTCCTGATCACGCTCGCCGTGCTCGGTCTGAACATTCTGGCGCGCAGCTTTGCGCGTCAAAAATAAATACGGATGAACATCATGCTGACGAAAACCAATGCAGCCAATGCCAGTGCACTGAATTCCAAGATTTCGGTGCGTGACCTGAACTTTTACTACGGCAAATTCCACGCCCTCAAAAACATCAACCTGGAAATTCCGGAAAAGAAGGTGACGGCCTTCATCGGCCCATCGGGCTGCGGAAAATCGACCTTGCTGCGTACCTTCAACCGCATGTATGAGCTCTATCCCGAGCAGCGCGCGGAAGGCCAGATCGTGCTGGATGGCGAGAATCTGCTCACCAGCAAGCAGGATGTGGCGCTGATCCGTGCCAAGGTGGGCATGGTGTTCCAGAAGCCGACCCCCTTTCCGATGTCGATCTACGACAATATCGCCTTCGGGGTGAAGCTGTTCGAGGACCTGAGCAAGAGCGACATGGAAGAGCGCGTGGAATGGGCACTGCGCAAGGCCGCGCTGTGGTCCGAGGTCAAGGACAAGCTGGGCCAGAGCGGCTCCGGCCTGTCGGGCGGTCAGCAGCAGCGCCTGTGTATTGCCCGCGGCATTGCCATCAAGCCTGAAGTGCTGCTGCTGGATGAGCCCTGCTCGGCACTGGATCCGATCTCGACCGCCAAGGTGGAGGAGCTGATCGCAGAGCTCAAGGACGAGTACACCGTGGTCATTGTGACCCACAACATGCAGCAGGCCGCCCGCTGCAGCGACTTCACCGCATATATGTACCTGGGCAGCCTGATGGAGTTTGGCGCCACCGAGCAAATGTTCTTCAAGCCCCAGCGCAAGGAAACCGAAGACTACATCACAGGCCGTTTCGGCTGATCCACCAGAACCTGAAAGAGTGGCATGACTGAAAAACATCTATCGTCTCAATTTGACAGCGAGCTCAACAATATTTCGTCCCGCGTGATGGAGCTGGGCGGTCTTGTGGAGTCGCAGATTCAGCAAGCGATCTACGCGCTCTCGCAGTTCAGCATGGAGGCCGTGCAACGCGTCGACGAAGCTGAAAAGCGCGTGAACCAGCTCGAAGTAGACATCGACTACGAGCTGTCGACCATCATCGCCCGCCGCCAGCCGACGGCACGCGACCTGCGCCTGCTGATTGCCTTTTCCAAGGCGACCGCCAACCTCGAGCGCATGGGCGACGAGGCCCACAAGATGGCGCGCATGGTGGGCTCCATCATCGAAAGCGGCGCGGCGCGCTCGCTGCCTACGACCGATCTGCGTGTGGCGGCCGAGCTGGCCTCGGGCCTGCTGCGCAAGACGCTGGACGCGTTTGCCCGCCTCGACACGGCGGCTGCAGTCTCTATCCTCAAGGAGGACGATCTGATTGACGCCGAGTTTGATGGCTTTGTCCGCAAACTCATCACTTACATGATGGAAGATCCTCGCAAGATCTCTCCGAGTCTGGATCTGCTGTTCCTGGCCAAGGCCATTGAACGCATCGGCGATCACTCCAAGAACGTGGCAGAACTCATCATCTACCTGGTCAAGGGAATCGATGTGCGCCACACCACGATGGACGAAATCGAATCCAGTGTTTTGTAGAGCTTGAAGTATGAAAAAACTGCCACGCGTACTCATTGTCGAAGACGAGCCGGCCATTGCCGAGCTGATCGCGGTGAACCTGCGGCACAACGGCTGCCTGCCGATCTGGGCAGAGGACGGCGATGCAGCCCAGCGAGAGCTGGACGCCGTGCTGCCGGACGTGATTTTGCTGGACTGGATGCTGCCAGGCCAAAGCGGCTTGTCGCTGGCGCGCAAATGGCGTGCTGATGCCCGTGTCAAAGGTGTTCCGATCATCATGCTCACGGCTCGCGGCGATGAGCCTGACAAGATCGCCGGTCTGGATGCTGGTGCGGATGACTACATCACCAAGCCATTTTCCACGCAGGAGCTGCTGGCGCGTATCCGTGCGGTATTGCGCCGTCGTATTCCAGAGCAGGTCAATGACAGTGTGACGATCGGCGAGCTGGTGCTCGATGCGGCGACCCACCGCGTCACCTTTCAGGGAGAGCTTCTCAAGCTGGGTCCGACGGAGTTCAAGCTGCTCCATTATTTGATGAAGCATGCCGAGCGCGTGCATTCCCGCTCACAGCTGCTCGACAAGGTGTGGGGTGACCATGTCTTCATCGAGGAACGTACCGTGGATGTACACGTGAAGCGCCTCCGCGAGGCCTTGGGCGTTGCGAACGTGATGGTGGAGACGGTGCGGGGCGCGGGCTACCGCATCACGGCACAGCCGCAGGCGCTGCAGCGCGCCTGATGCGCGGGCTTGCCATTTCTCGTATGCTGCGCTTGTCGCAGCTTTTCTTTTTTGAGTTAGGTCTGCATGCTGTTTCGCATTGTCAGTTTTCTGTTGTTTCAGATCGTCGGCGCATCGCTGGGTTGGTGGCTGGGGCAGATGCCAGGGGCGCTTGTCGCTACCGTGGTGGGTGCATGGTGCTGGTTTGTTGCGGACCTGTGGCGTGGCAACAAAGTGGTTTCGTGGCTCAAGCAAGGTGACCTGCAGCGCCCTCCACATCTATATGGTGTATGGGGCGAGGCCGTGGACCGGGCGCGTCGGCTGTTGCGCCAGCATGAGAAGCAAGAGCAGCAGGCGGTGGCGCAGCTGCAGCAGGTGCTGACTGCGCTGCAGGCATCGCCCAATGGCGTGGTGTTGCTGGATGCGCAAGGCCATATCGAGTGGTGCAACCAGACCGCCTGTGAGCACTTCGGCTTCGATCTCGGGCGCGATCACATGCAGCTCATCTCCAACCTGGTGCGTGCGCCGGAGTTTGCAGGTTATTTTGCCGCCAACGATTTCAGCAGAGATGTGGTCCTGATGAGCCCGGTGGTGCGTGCCACCAGCCCGCTGAAACTATCGGTGCAAATGTTTCCCTACGAAGGGAACCGCAAGTTGCTGCTCTCGCGCGATGTCACGTCGATTGAACTGGCCGATGCCATGCGGCGCGATTTTGTTGCCAATGTATCGCACGAGATCCGCACGCCACTGACGGTGTTGACAGGCTTTATCGAAACCCTGCAGACCCTGCCGCTCAGCAGCGAGGAGCGTACCCAATACCTGGCCTTGATGTCCAACCAGGCGCAGCGCATGCAAAGCCTGGTGGCGGATTTGCTGACCCTCTCGCGTCTGGAAGGCAATCCTCCGCCCAGCCTGAAAGAATGGGTAGGGGTGCGCAGCCTGATGCGCCGCTGCGAGGAGGACGCGCACGGCCTCGCACGCATGATTGCCAAGGACGGTGACAAGCCCCTGCACCTGAATTTTCCGCAGATGCAGTCGCTTGACGAAGCGGGCCTCGAAGTGGCGGGTGCGGGCAACGAGTTGCAAAGTGCGCTGTCCAACCTGGTCAACAACGCGGTGCGCTACACGCCCGCGGGTGGGGATATCACCGTACAGTTTGTGCTGCAGGAAGATGGTACAGGCCGCTTCAGCGTCATGGACACAGGCCCGGGCATTGCGCCTGAGCATATTCCGCGTCTGACCGAGCGTTTTTACCGCCTGGATCGCAGCCGTTCACGAGACACAGGGGGCACCGGGCTGGGTCTTGCGATTGTCAAGCATGTCCTGCAGCGGCATGGCGCGCAACTGCAGATCCGCAGTACCCTGGGCAAGGGGTCTGAATTCGTGGTGGTATTTCCGGCATCCCGGATGCGAAAGGCAGATACGGAGGCGCTGGTATAGCGTGAGCCGTTGCTTGCAATGTGGATCAGGCCAGGCTACGTTGTACGGCCTTGCGGGTCACCTGCTGCAGAAGCGCAACAAAGCAGGCGGCAGCCAACACCAGCGCCCCCGCTGCACACATCCAGAACGCAATGGGCGAGTGCAGGGCGCTTATGCTGCCCAACCCGCTGTAGGCCAGTCGGAATCCGCCCCACAGGCCCATGCCCCACAGCAGGCCACAGTACACCAGCAGCGGCGCAAAGGTGATGCGGTAGCTGCGCAGCACAAAGATGGAGACGGTCTGCGTGGCATCTGCCAGGTGATAGAGGCTCACCCAGGCGAGCAGTCCCACTGCAATGGCGGTAACCTCTGGCGTGTGGGTATACACCGGCACAATCCAGTATCTGCCAATAAGCACCACGCAAGACAACACAGCAGCCAGCAGCATGGCAGACAGCAGCCCCATAAACACGACATGGCGTGCACGTCGCTCGTCGCCAGCGCCGCGCCAATAGCTGGCGCGCGCGCTGGTGGCAATGGCCAATGACAGGGGCACCATGTACATCAACGCTGTCACGTTGGCTGCAATCTGGTGGGCGCCTGAGGCTGCCGTGCCCATGCGTGCCACATACAAGGCCATCAGAGTGAACGAGGTGATTTCCACCAGAATCGACAGGCTGGCAGGAACGCCAAGCTGCGCGAACTGAAGCAATGTGGGCCCATGGGGCCGCTCCAGCTTGCGCCAGATTTGTGTCGGCGCGTACAGCGACTGCGTGCGCAGCAGCATCCAGCCCACGCCGCAGAGGAAGAAGTTGACGGCAAACGTTGCCCAGGCGCAGCCCACCACCCCCATGGGTGCCAGACCCAGGCCGCCGAAGGTGAACCAGATCGACAGCGACAGTTTGACAAGCAGCGACACGGCCTGCAGCCAGGTCACCAATTGTGGTTTGCCCAGTGCCTGGCTTACAGTGCTGAAGACGCGAAAGAGCAAAGCTGCGGGCAGGCTCCAGCCCACAACAGCCAGATAGCTCTCCACCAGCGGCTGCAAATCGGTGGGAACTTCGGTCCATCGCAGTATGGGCGCAGGATGGAACAATACAGCCATGCCCACGGCACTTGCTGCCATGCAGATATAGAGCGACTGCCGCAGCGATGGCCCGATGTCTGCGTGGCGGCGGGCGCCATGCATCTCCGACCAGATAGGCAGCAGCGCCTGCAGCAACCCCATCAGCGAGACATAGACCGTCACAAAAATCGCGGAGCCTACGGATAGCGCGGCCAATGAAGCTTCTGCATGGCGGCCCGCAACGATGGTATCGACCACGCCGAAACCCATTACTGCGATTTGCCCTACGAATACGGTTGCCGCGTGTTTGGCGACCACATCGAAATCGCGGCGTGAAAACACGCGGCGCACAGCGCTCAGCATGGCTGCTCCTAATCCTGCTTGCGCTGGTAAATAACAATCTCAGCGTTTTTATCCGTGGGGCGCGGCACGACCGCGCGTGGTTCCCAGTCTTCGTCAATGCCGTGGCTGTGAGCGGATCTGGCGCCTTCTATCGGTAGCGCCAGCCAGCGGCATGCATTGGCGGTGTCTGTGTGCATTGGAATCAACTGCCATCCGCCTTGCGCCTGCAGTGCAACGATCTGTGCGCGCCCCAGGTTTCCGATGGCGACGCAGCCCGCCTGCGATGGAGCAGGTAGTACCTTGGCCAACGCCTCGACCTGCGCCGTGTAGCTGCGGCCATAATCCAGCATTGGCAGCCAGATGCTCATCAGCAGTATCCAGCTGAGCACCGTGCCGCCAGCAGGCAGCACCAGGCTGCGCCAGATCTCTGGGCGGTTGCGCCGGGCGCGCCAGAACACCAGAGCGCACCAGGCCAGGCTGGCCAGCAAGGCCACAAGGAAAAGCGGCAGCGAGAAGTTGGCTACAAAGCCCGGCGCGATACGAGCCACATTGGCGGCTGGCTTGGCCGGTACACCGGTGTAGACGGCCAGCCAGATCACCCAGATGGTGATGGCTGCGGCACTGAAGAACAGCAGGGTGAACCAGTCAATCAGCGCAGCCATGGCGCGGCGGAAGGTAGGCAAGGCAAATGCAGCGAGAGCCGCAAAGGCGGGCAGGCCCAGCAGCAGCGCGCGGTCTCCCGGATTGGTGGTGACGGTGTTGATGAGAGCCAAGGCTCCCAGCAGTATCGGCAGCCACAGGTGGCGATGCACAAAGCGCCAGTCTGCAATCTGGCGGCGCCAGATCCACAGCGACCACAAGGCCAGAGGCCATGCAGGCCATACAAACCAGACCAGCAACTCCAGCAGAGACTGGAACTGGCGGAATTCCTGCACAGGCAGGATGCGCCACTGCCATTGGTGCAGGTATACCGCCAGCAGCAAGGCCAGCACGCTCATCACGGCAAAAGCAATGGACGCCTGCAGACTCTTGTTGCGCTGTGCGGCATTGACAGGGGTGAGTGCCAGGATCAGGGCTGCGCCCAGGCCCATCAATACGCTGTAGGTGGGGGCGCCGCTGAGCGCCAGAATCAGAAGCCCGATTCCTCCAACGGTAAGGGGCAGTACAAACCGGTTGGGGATGCAGGCTGCGGCGAAAAAGACAAAACACACGCCAGTCAGCTGAACCACGTAGCTGCTGGCTTCATGGGATGGCTGTGCAAGGCCCAGACATGCAATGAGCGCCAGCAAACCCCCATCGGCCATGGCGCGCGCATAGTCGATCTCAGACGCTTCGCCACCGAATGCAAAGGCCACAGGGCCTGCCCCCGGGCTGCGGGCCAGGTAATAGACGGCATACCAGGTTGCCATCAATGCAAGCCACAGCAGGGCCGCAAAAGGCAGGCGGCTTGCCATGTTCGGTGGTATCACGTTGCCAAACGCCTGGATGGCCCAAGCGCCCAGCCAGTAGGGCAGCAGCCCCTCGGCGTCCGGATTCAGCCCCAGGATGGAGGGCGCCAGCCACGATGTTTTGCCCTGCGCCAGCTCCAGAGAGTATCCGTAGGTGGTGATATCCAGTGCTTTCCACGGCGCGCGGCCAAAAAAGCCTGGCACGACGTAAGCCAGACACAGCAACAGCAGCAGCGCCCGGGGGAGAGGGCGCACGGCAGCCTGAGGAACAATCGCTGGGGTTGGGAAATTCACCGTAAGAGACCGAAAGGAGCAAGCAAGCAAAGATAGCAGAGCACGCGAGCGAAATCTAGGAGGTTTGTGGTTGCCTTCAAAGATTCAATGCTGCACCACACCCGCAAACAAAAAAGGCAGTACGTCATCCGCACTGCCTTTGCTTTGCCAGAAAACCGTGGCCTTGAAGACCACAGCAGAGGCAAACCGCAAATTACTTCTTGCCGAAACGGTTGCGGAACTTCTCCACGCGGCCGCCCATGTTGTCCACCGACTTTTGGGTACCGGTGTAGAAGGGGTGCGATTCAGAGGATGTGTCCAGCTTGAACAGAGGATATTCCTTGCCTTCGAAGGTTTCGGTTTCCTTGGTGTTCACGCACGAACGGGTCACAAACTTGAAGCCGTTGGACAGGTCCACGAACAAAACTTCGCGGTAATCTGGGTGAATGCCTTCTTTCATGATCTTTCCTTTGGTCAAGTGCGGGAGCCGTGCCAAGCCGGATACAACCTCTGTACCGCAATAAGCTGTGCGTACTTTCCGCAATAAAAGCTCTCCATTATTGCATAAACGGAGAGCTCATGGCAAATCGGTGCGGTTTTAGCCACCCCGACGCATCATGTCGAAGAATTCGGTGTTGTTCTTCGTGGCCTTCATGCTCTTGATGACCATTTCCATGGATTCGATTTCGTCCATGTTGTACATGAACTGGCGCAGGATGCGGGTCTTTTGCAGGATCTCCGGCGACAGCAGCAACTCTTCGCGGCGTGTGCCGCTCTTGTTGAGCTCAATGGCCGGGAACACGCGCTTTTCGTACAGGCGACGGTTCAGGTGCAGTTCGCTATTGCCGGTGCCCTTGAACTCTTCAAAGATCACTTCGTCCATGCGGCTGCCGGTATCGACCAGCGCGGTGGCGATGATGGTGAGCGAGCCGCCTTCTTCCACATTGCGCGCTGCGCCAAAGAAGCGCTTGGGACGCTGCAATGCATTGGAGTCCACACCGCCCGAGAGCACCTTGCCCGACGAAGGCACGACGTTGTTGTAGGCGCGTGCGAGGCGGGTGATGGAGTCGAGCAGAATGACGACATCCTTGCCCATTTCGACCAGGCGCTTGGCACGTTCGATCACCATCTCGGCCACGTGCACGTGGCGTGCTGCTGGCTCGTCGAAGGTGGAGGCGATGATTTCGCCCTTGACCGAGCGCTGCATCTCGGTCACTTCTTCCGGGCGCTCATCGACCAGCAGCACCATCATGTGCACGTCTGGGTAGTTGGCGGTAATGGCGTGGGCGATGCTTTGCATCATCATCGTCTTGCCGCTCTTGGGCGGGGCGACGATGAGTGCGCGCTGGCCACGGCCAATGGGGGCGATGATGTCGATCAAGCGGCCGGTGATGTTCTCTTCGGCCTTGATGTCGCGCTCCAGACGCATCTGTTCCTTGGGGAACAGGGGCGTCAGGTTCTCGAACATCATCTTGTGCTTGTTCTGCTCGGGGGGCAGGCCATTGACCTTGTCGAGTTTGGTCAGTGCGAAGTAGCGCTCGCCGTCCTTGGGCGTGCGTACTTCGCCTTCAATCATGTCGCCCGTGTGCAGGTTGAAGCGTCGCACCTGGCTTGGGGAGATGTAGATATCGTCGGTGCTGGCAGTGAAACTCGTATCGAGGCTGCGCAAGAAGCCGAATCCATCGGGCAGGATTTCCAGAACGCCGTCGGCAAACACCTGTTCACCGGCCTTGGCCCGTTTTTTGATGATCGCAAACATCAACTCCTGTTTGCGCATGCGGCCGGTATTTTCAATCTCAAGCTCTTCTGCCAGCTTGAGGACTTCAGACACATGGAGTGCCTTGAGCTCATTTAAGTGCATGAATGGACTCCAGAACGGAGCAACTGTTAGATGGAGGGGGAATGCAGAGCCGGCGCAACAAGCGGGAAACCGCCAAGCCGGAGATCAGGCGTGATCTATTCTTAGAAAGGGAGACCGATGATCTGGACCCGTATTATAAACAGGGTGTTGGAAAACACCCCCTTTAAATGATCAACTATATGTATCTTTAGGGTAAAAAATGCTGTTATCCCATGGCGAGGGCCAAAGTTTGCGCATATTCCCATAAAAAAGCGCGGCTCGTCGGCCGCGCTTTGCTTTTGGATGATGGAGGTCAATATTAGGCGAGTTGCTCGTCCAGGAACGCTGTCAACTGGGATTTGTTGAGAGCGCCCACCTTCGTGGCTGCCAGCTGGCCATTCTTGAACAACATCAGCGTAGGAATGCCACGGATACCGAATTTGGCAGAGATGGTGCGGTTTTCGTCCACATTCACCTTGGCGATCTGCAGTTTGTCCTTGTAGCTGACCGATACCTCTTCGAGCACAGGAGCAATCATCTTGCAGGGGCCGCACCACTCGGCCCAGAAATCCACCAGCACATTGGTGTTCGGCTGCAGTACGTCTGCTTCAAAATTGGCTTCGTTGGTATGCTTGATCAGGGAGTCCGACATGGCAGGTTCCTTGTTAAATTTCAAATGTCGTGGAGGTTCAGCGACCGCCGTATTCAAAGTTGGGCCATTGTGACAGAAAGCAAGCCCATGTGCTGCAGGTGCCATGGGGCGCCAGTACCGGCAGCATGGGTGCTGTAATGGCTCTCAGAGAGGGGGCGGCCCCGCGTATCGATGCATACTATGATGGGCTTTGAAACTATCAATCACTGAGCCACTGCAGCGGGACCAAAGCTGTAGTAATCCCGGTACTCAACAGGCAGGAGAGGTGCGCTATCCATGGCCAGACACGATTTTGCAACGGACAGCATCTACCAGACTCCGCCAGGGGGCGATTTTGTCCGCTATGTGGAGGGGTTGTTGGCGCGCCAGTCGCTAGGCCATGTTCACCAGACCGCTTCGCAGATGGGTTCGGCGTCGGCGCGCATTGCTGCCAAAGCGTCACAAGGTCAGGCGAAAACCGTTTCACCGGTTTCTTCAGGCCGTGGGCAGAAAGCCACGGCGCCCACTGCCGCCGATGCTTTGCTGGAGCGTATTCGCCAGCTGGAAGGAAAGCGCCAAGGTAGCACTGCGCGTGCAGACAAGGCAGAGGAGATCTTTTCTCCAGTTGCATCCACTGCCACAGGCAAGCAGCCAGCCGGTCAGCAGGCGAGCGTGTTCAAGCTCATCGGCTGGGTGGTTATGGCCTTGATCGGTGTGGCGTTTCCGCCATTGGGCCTCGTGATGCTGGTCGGGGTCATCAAAAAGGCAATGGACAATGCAAAGAAGTGAAAAGTAGCACGAAGCTCTTTTCAAATCCACTGCAACAGTTACATCTTTGCCTGTAGTGGCGGCGGTGTCGTTACAAACGAACCAGCTTTTTCCTCTCACCTTGATTTCCGGCTGCCAGCCGGGTGCACCTGAGGGCCCGCGGTGCGTTAAGGTGGAGTGGGCTGTGCTAGCCTCGCCCATCCCGAGAAACAAAACCAAACCATGATTGTTGATATCAAAATTCTGGATCCGCGCATGCAGGATCAACTGCCGCAGTATGCAACGCCTGGGAGTGCGGGCTTGGATCTGCGTGCATGCCTGGACGAGCCGCTCACCCTGGCGCCCAATGCCTGGCAATTGGTTCCCACGGGCCTGGCCATTCATCTGCGCGATCCTGGCTATGCGGCCATGATTCTGCCGCGCTCCGGTCTGGGGCACAAACATGGCATTGTTCTGGGCAATCTGGTCGGCTTGATCGACAGCGATTACCAGGGGCAGCTAATGGTGAGTGCCTGGAATCGCAGCGACACAGCTTTTGTACTGCAGCCTATGGAGCGCTTGGCCCAGATGGTGATCGTTCCGGTGCTGCAGGCGCAATTCAATGTGGTGCAGGAGTTTGGTGAAGTCTCCGAGCGCGGCACGGGCGGTTACGGATCGACAGGAACCAAGTAGGCAAGGTTCAAAATGCCAGAGAGGCTGCAATACTCGGCAGCGACTGGCTCGAATGCTAAAGGAGAGAGCAATGGCTCAACGCAATATTGGCTGGCGCACCGCGCTGGCGCGCAAAGCGGGCAAACTGGCTGCAGTGGTGGCCAGTGCATCGGTGCTGGCAGCTTGTGTTCAGGCGCCGCCTCGTTACGACAGTCGATATCCGCAAGGCGGCTACCCCCAGCAGGGCAACTATCCCCAGCAGCAGCCCCAGCAAGGCGGCTACGGCGTAGAGTACGGCTCGGTCAGCCACATTGAAGAGCTGCGCGGCCAATCCAGCAGCACGTCGGGCGTTGGCGTCATTCTGGGAGCCGTGATTGGTGGCGTGCTGGGTAACCAGATTGGAGGCGGTTTTGGCCGCGCTGCAGCCACCGCAGCAGGCGCAGGTGCAGGTGCGTTGGCGGGCAACGCCATCGAGCAGAACGGCAACCGCAACCAGACGCGCGGCTACCGCATCGTGATCAACCTGCAAAACGGGGGGCAGCGCGTTTTTGATGTGCCGCACCCAGGCGATTTGCGCCCGGGCGACCGTGTGCAGATCAACCAGGGCCAGATCTCGCGTTACTGAACGTGCCGGTGCTTCCTGGGTGAAGCACCGATGGCATCTGCGCTGCATTGGGCCACAATGGCGGCGGCGTGTGACAAGAAAGCGTGTACACAGCAATGGGTACACGCTTTTTTCATTGGCAGACCTTGCCTGGATGGAATGCGCTTTTCTCGAAGGGGGCTACTGCAGTTGCGCGGTAGGCTGTGGATGGGCCACGCTGTATATGTGGCGAATGAAGACCTAGGAGCAAGAATTGCAAAGCAATAAATCAAAACTGATAACTGCCATGCTCTGCGCGGCGGGCGCAGTGGCCGTATTTTCCTCTGCGCCGGTGCAGGCAGGCCCGCGCCTGGATTCCATCATGCAGGCCAAGGTGCTGCGGGTGGGCACGCCCGGCGATTACCGGCCCTTTGCAATGAAGGCCGATGGCAAATATGCGGGCCATGACATCGACGTGATCGAGGCCATGGCCAAGGAGATGGGTGTCAAGGTGCAGTACGTGGACACGACCTGGCCCAAGCTCATGTCTGACCTGCAGGAAAACAAGTTTGATGTGGCCGTGGGCGGCATCACCCGCAATGTGGCGCGCATCAGCAAGGTGCAGATGCTGCCGGGCTACGCACCGTTTGGCAAGGTGGCCCTGGTGCGGGCGGCTGACAAGGACAAGTTCACCACGCCCGAGGCGCTGAACCAGGCCAGCGTGCGCGTCATCAAGAATCCGGGCGGCACCAACGAGGCCTACGTGTTGCAGAACATGCAGACCGCACAGATCGCCACCCACGACAAGAACGCCGAGATTCCGGCACTGATCGCCGAAGGCAAGGGCGATGTGATGATCACCGAAACCTACGAAGCGCTGCATTACAGCAAGGCCGATCCGCGCCTGCATGCCGCGTATCTGGATAAGCCCTTGACTCCCGTCAATCAACTCGGCTTCATGCTGCCAGCTGACGATGCCGACTACAGCCGGGTGATGCAATTCACCTGGGACGTTCTGGCTTTGCGGGGCGTGCTGCAGCAGGAATCGCAAAAGTGGCTCAAATAATCTGCTCTTGAACCGGCGTCGGTTCTAACGCAACAAGCCCACCTGTTTTGCTGCAGGTGGGTTTTTTGTTGGTATCCAGGTTTTTCTTATTGATAAATCGGCTTTCAGCGCTTGATGCGTCAGCGTCAGAACGCCTGATTCAATAACAAATCATCTGCCTGCCGGGCTAGCGTGCAGCTGCGTGTCCATCGCGGCGGCCGTCCGATGCAGCGCCGTAACCGCCGTGGGGCAGGCGCCAGATCACCTGGCCTGCGCCAAACTCCATGGTCGGATCGGTCACCGGCAGCAACGGGTGCCCCAGCGCTTGCAGACCATCGCGCAGTGGGGGCGCAAAACCGGGTTCGGTGTAGATGCCCTTTCCGGGCTCGATACGCCAGCGGGGCGCGTCGAGTGCCGCCTGTGGGTTCTGGCCATGGCGCAGCATGCGGGTGAGCACCTGTACATGGGCTTGCGGCTGAATGGGGCCGCCCATCACGCCAAAGGCCATCAGGGGCTGCCCACCCTGCGTGACAAAGCCGGGAATGATGGTGTGAAACGGCCGCTTGCGCGGCCCTACGCAATTGGGGTGGTTCGCCTGCAGGCTGAAGCCCGCGCCCCGGTTCTGCAGCGCCACGCCTGTGCCCGTGGGCACCACGCCGCTGCCAAAGCCATCATAGTTGGACTGGATCAGTGACACCATGCGGCCTTGCCGGTCTGCGGTGCAGAGGTATACCGTGCCGTGCCCGCCCAGGCCCGACGCAGGGTGCTGCGCGCGCTGCGGATCGATCAGGGGGGCGCGCCGGCGCAGATAGGCGTCGCTCAGCCAATCGCGGGGCGGAATGCGCATGCTGGCAGGGTCGCCCAGGTGGGGGTACAGGTCAGCGAGCGCAAGCTTGGTGGCTTCAATCTGCCAGTGCATGGCAGCAGCACTGTCTATGTCGGCGGGCAGTTCGTGGTCGCGGGCGTTCAACATGCCCAGGGCCTGCAAGGCGGCGATGCCCTGGCCGTTGGGCGGCAATTCATGCACCCAGCAATCGCCCCACACCCGCTGGGCCAGCGGCTGGACCCATTGGGACTGGTAGTCGCGCAGATCGCTCTCCTGCCAGGCGCTGCCGTATTGGCGGGCATGGGCCAGCAGGCGTTGCGCGGTCTCACCTTCGTAGAATTCATCGGCGCCGTGCGTGGCCAGGCGTGCCAGCGTGTTTGCCAGTGCAAGGTTGGTGAATCGCTCGCCCGCCTGCGGTGCGCGTCCGCCGGGCAGAAAGGTTTCTGCAAAACCGGGCTGGTTGCTCAGGCGCGTTACATGCAGGCCCCATTTGCTGGACACGCCTTGCGGCACGATGAAGCCGGAGCGTGCGTAGTGCTCGGCGTATTCAAGCAGGCTGGCCCAGGGCTGTGAGCCAAAGCGCTGGTGCAAGGCCTGCCAGCCACGCAGCTGGCCGGGAATGGTCACGCTGTCCCAGCCTTCATACGGCATGCGCTCACGTCCGGCAAAGCGCTCGGGCGTCCAGCCTTGCGGCGCCCAGCCCGATGCATTGAGTCCGTGCAGTTGCGCTCCATCCCAGACCAGTGCAAAAAGATCGCCTCCCAGGCCGTTGTTGGTGGGCTCTACCACGGTCAGTGCCATGGCGGCGGCCAGCGCAGCATCAATGGCGTTACCGCCCTGCGCAAACTGTGCCATGGCGGCCGATACCGCCAGAGGCTGGGAGGTGGCCGCCACGTCGTCGCCATACACGGGCTGGCGGGTGCTGGAATAGGGCAGCTCGGATGAGAACGTGATCATGGGCGGGGCAGATGCAGGTGACAGAGGTTTCAGGGCGCCTTGCGCGCAGCACGGGCGCGCGGACTGGTGTCGACATGGAATGCGTCGGCCAGTTGCACACGCTGGCGCAAGTCTTCCGCGCTCCAGGGGCTGCTGGCGGCCAGCACGGTGCACAGCCCTTCGAGCAAGCCCAGCACGCCCATGGCTGATGCAGGCAGCATGGGGTGCTGTGCCGGGGCCAGCAAAATCTGCTGCGTGTATGCGGCAATGGGGGCATCCGGACGGTCGGTGATGGCAACGATGGGAATCTGCCGTGCATGCGCCAGGGCGCACAGCTCCAGCGTCTGGAGCGAGTAGCGGGGCAGCGAAATGGTCAGCAGCAGATCGTCCTTGCCCAGCGACATCAGCTTGCGCTGCGCTTCGCTGGGTCCTCCTGCCTGGGGAAGGCACTCCACATCTGGGCGAAAGAGGCTGGCGTAGCTGGCAAAGTACCCCGCGATATAGGCACTTACATCGCTGCCCAGCACTGTAATGCGGCGCGCCCTGGTAATGTGGTGGGCCATGGCTTCGGTGGCTGCAGGGTCGAGCAGTGCGGCTGCGGTCTGTGCCTGCGCGGCGCCGTTGTGCAGGGTGGATTGCAGGCGCCGGTGGGCAGTGCTGGGCATGTTGCGCTGCTGCTGCAGCTTGTCGAGCGGCGCCATACCTGGCTGCAGCAATTGCTGCCAGTGGTTGCGGAAACTGCTGTAGCTGCCGTAGCCCAGGGCACTGGCAAAGCGGTTCATGGTAGCGACCGAGACCGTGCACTCGGCGGCCATGGCGTCGATGCTCAGGGTTGCGGCTTCAAAAGGGTGTGCAAGCAGGTAGTCTGCCACCTGTCTCTGGCTGCTCGTCAGGCTGCCGTAGTGCACGCGGATGCGGTCGGGCGCATCCTGTGCCTGCGGCGTATAGGTGGGAGGAACGGTCGGGTCGTTGGCAGGCTGCTGGCGTTTAGCGCACATGGATATAGCGAAGCGGTTGGCTGTTATCCGGCTGTTGTACCACGTCGATGTTCCGTTTTACGCCCCAGGCCAGATTCTGGTTGTGCAGTGGCAGAAGTGGAATGTCGTCCTGCACGATTTGCCAGGCCGCCTTCATCAGGCCCTGGCGTTTGGCGGGATCGATCTCCACGCCGATGTCTTGCGTCAATGCATCGAGCTTTGGGTTGGCGTACCCGCCCAGGTTGAAGCGGCCGCGCCCGTCGTTGGCGGGCGTGTTTAGCAGGGCCCATAGTGTGTTCTGCGCGTCGTTGCTGGCAGGTTGCCAGCCCAGCAGGAAGGCCGAAACATCGCGCTTGAAGGCGCGTGGCAGATACAGCGCCTTGGTTTCTGCATACAAGGTGGTCTTGATGCCCGCCCGTGTCCACATGGCGGTGACGGACTGGCAGATGGCCTGGTCGTTCACATAACGATCAGTGGGGCAGTGCAGACCCAGCTCGAAACCGTTGGGGTAGCCTGCCTCTGCCAGCAGTTTTTTGGCGGCTGCCGGGTCGAAGGGCCGGCGCTTGTCCAGCGATGCATCGTAGCCACGCACGCCTGGCGCGACGATGATGCCCGCAGGCTGGGCTGCGCCGCGCATGATCTTGCTGCGGATGGTTTCGATATCGATGGCCTGGTAGAGCGCCTGGCGCACACGCACGTCCTTGAGCGGGTTCTTGCCCTTGATATTGCTGTAGAGCAATTCATCGCGGCCCACATCCAGCCCCAGGTACATGGTGCGCAGCTCGGGCTTTTGCAGCACCTGCAGGTTGGCGCTTGACTGAATACGCTGAATGTCCTGCAGCGGCACCGGCTCCATCAGATCGACTTCCCCCGAGACCAGGGCCGCAACCCGCGTGGCGTTGTTGGCAATCGGTGTGAAAACCACTTCGGTCAGGTTGTGCTCCTTCTGGCCCCACCAGCCGTCAAAGGGCTTGAGCACTGTGCGCACGCCCGGCTGGCGCTGCTTGAGCTGGAACGGGCCGGTGCCGTTGGCGTTCAGGCTGGCATGGTTTTCCGTGCCCTTGCGCACATCGGCGGGAACGCCGGCATTGTTCTTCTCGGCCCAGCCCTTGCCCATCACCAGCCAGCCTGACAGCAGATCCGGCAGTATGGGCATGGGCTGCGCAGTCTCCATCTCGACGGTGTAGGCGTCGACCTTGCGCATGGCCTTGATAGGGGCTACATACAGCTTGGTATCTGATGACTCCGATTGCGTGCGCTGGTAGCTGAAGATCACATCATCGGCCGTGAAGGCCGAGCCGTCATGGAACTTCACGCCCTGGCGCAGCTTGAAGCGCCAGGTCGTGGGCGAGGTCGCCTCCCAGGCGGTGGCCAGCATCGGCATCAGCGCAAAATGGCGGTCGCGGCCAATCAGTGGCTCATAAATGTTGCCCAGAAAGGACAGCTGAAACGATTCCTGCAGCGAATGCGGGTCCATCGACATGGGGTCACCCTGGTTGGCCAGGCGCAGGGTGTGGGCTTCGGCGTTCAGGCTCAGCAATGCGGCTGCGGCAATGACCAGTGCGTTTGCCTTCGCAAACAGTCGGAAAGGGCAGGGCGCAAGGTGCATTTCGGCGGGGGCTTGGGGCAACATGGTTTGTCTCCTGGATTGTTATCTTGATTGGATGCCTGTCCGGCTGCTCAGCGATCGGTTTGAAGCGGCAGCGCATCCAGTGCCAGACTGGCCAGCAGCGCAGCACCCAGTGGCAGGATTTCATCGTTGAAATCGTAGTTGGGGTTGTGCAGGGTGCGACCCTGTTCTGCACCGCCCTGGCCTACGCGCAGGTAGGCACCGGGGCGCGCTTCCAGCATGCACGAGAAGTCTTCCGATGCCGTTGATGGCATGGGCTTGGTGATCACGTGTTCCGCACCCACCAGCCTGGCGGCGACCTGGGCGGCAAAGGCTGCCTCGCGCTCGGTGCTGACGGTGGGCGGGAACAGGCGCGAATACTCCAGCTCGGCGCGCGCGCCATGGGCGGCTGCGGTCTGCTGGGCGATTTCTGCAATGCGGCTCTCGATCAGATCCTGTACCGATTTGGAAAAGGTGCGCACAGTGCCGCCAATTTCCACAAAATCCGGAATCACGTTGCGAGCCTCCATGTCGCCGCCACGAATGGCGCAAATGCTGAGCACGGCATTTTCCATGGGTGGCACATTGCGTGGCACGATGTGGTGCAGCGCTGAGATCACATGGCTGGCAGCCACCACCGGGTCGGCTGCCAGGTGGGGATGGGCGCCATGACCCCCTTTGCCGATGATGCGCAGGGTGAACATGTCTGCCGACGACAGGCAGGCGCCGGGCGCCACCGCCACAGTGCCCACAGGCAGCACGGGCGAGTTGTGCAGCGCATAGATCTCGTCGCAGGGAAAGCGCTCGAACAGCCCGTCGGCCAGCATGGCCTGCGCGCCGCCCCGGCCTTCTTCTGCGGGCTGGAAGATCAGGTGGATGGTGCCGTTGAACCGGCGGTGCCTGGCCAGAAAGCGCGCAGCTCCCAGCAGCATGGCGGTGTGGCCGTCGTGGCCGCAGGCGTGCATCACGCCGGGGTTTTGCGATGCGTGGCCAAAGCGGTTGAGTTCGCACAGGGCAAGCGCATCCATGTCGGCGCGCAGGCCCACGGCGCGGCCGCTGTCGGTGCGCTCACCCTCAATGACCGCCACGATGCCCGTGCGGCCTACGCCACGGGTAAACGGAATGCCGAGCAAGCCCAGCTCCATGGCAATGCGGTCAGCGGTACGGTTTTCCTCAAAGCCCATCTCGGGCCAGCGGTGGAAGTCCTGGCGCAGCTGCGTCAGAAGGGCGTGTTCGCCAGGCTGGCGCAAGGCTTCCAGAACAGGGTTTGCAAGATGGGTGGGCATGGTGTTTTTCGAGAGTTGTGTAATTTAATTTTCAATTAATACATAAAAATAATTATTTAGAAAATTTTCTTTCTAATTGTTTTCACCAAGGGGACATTGGTGCTGTTTGTGCTTGCAGCCAATGCAGCCAAGCAGGATGGGGGGCGGGGGCGTCTCGCATACAAACCCCTGAATGGCGACTGGTTGAGCGTGTTGTCAGGCGAGCAGGGCAGGCGCCCGCTGCCAAAAATGCGCTTTACCTCCAGGCTTTTCGTGCCTGGATGTTTGCAACTTGATTCAAATGAGAACTATTCGCATATAATTGACGCCATTGCCAGCCTCGGACCAGCGTGGATTGACCGCGCTCTGCAACGCTTTGTGCTCTCGGGTCCCAGCCAGCTTCCTTGTTCAACCTCTGTTGTCTGAAAGCTCGGTCCGTGGCTGCTTCATCTCTTTTCGGCATGCGCTGCATGCCTTCGTCTGAATCCTGCACACTGGCAGATGGCCAGCCCGGCAAGGTGCTGGCTTTGCAACCGCTGGCGCTGGCTGCATTGCTGTGTGCCGCGCAAGCGGCCGGCGCCCAGACCTCGCCTGAAACGCCTGCCAGGGCTACGGCTGCCGCCGCCAACCCGGCCGTCGTTCAGATCGCCGCAGCCGATGGCCCGGTGCTCAAGGAAATGGTGATCAGCGGATCGCGCCACGAGCAGGATCCTGACGAGTTGCCGATGAGCATTGATGTGCTCAATGCCCAGCAGATGGAAGAGCAGCAGGTGCGCGACATCCGGGATGTGACGCGAGACATGCCCAACGTGTCCGTCAAGCGCAGCCCGGCGCGGTTCACGCTGGCATCGGGCAGTACCGGGCGCGACCAGAATGCGGGCTTCAACATCCGTGGCCTGGATGGCAACCGGGTGCTGATGATGGTGGATGGTATCCGCCTGCCGCGCAGCTATGTGTTCAGCGCCAATGCCTTTGGGCGCGATTATCTGGATGTGGGCCTGGTGCAGCGCGTGGAGGTGGTGCGTGGCGCCACTTCGGCGCTGTATGGCTCGGACGGCATGGCGGGCCTGGTCAACTTCATCACCACCGATCCGTCCAGCCTGCTCAAGGACGGCAAGACCTTTGGCGGCCGTGCAAGCATTGGCTACGACAGCGAAAACACCGGCAGGACCCTGGGCCTGACGGTGGCTGGCAAGCCCAGCGATGCCGTGGAGTGGCTGCTGGGCGTCAACCTGGGGCGTAGCCGCGAGCTCAAGAGCATGGGCGACATCGACACCATCGACAGCCGTCGCACCCTGCCCAATCCGCAGCATGACAAGGATGCCTCCCTGCTCGGCAAGGTGGTGCTGCGCCCGACAGCCGACCAGAAGCACACCTTCACGGTTGAGCATGTCGACAAAAAGGTGGATTACCAGCTCTACACGGCACGCACTGCACCGCCGGTCACGGCCTCCACCGCCGTGATCGATTCGGCATCCACCACTGACATGAAACGCACGCGCGGCACCTGGGCGGGCGAATGGCGCAATTTTGATGCCCCAATGCTGGACGATGTGAAGGCATCGCTGAGCTACCAGAACGCCGATTCGCGCGAGTTCATCTACGAAGACCGCCTCACTGCTGCAGACCGCACGCGCGATGTGACCTACCAGGAAAAGACTTTCCAGGCCAATGTACAGGCGCGCAAGCTCGTCAAGAGCGGCAGCAGCATGGCGCAGCAGTTCACCTACGGGCTGGACTATGTGCGTACCGATGTTGAAAACCTGCAGACCGGCCTGACGCCGCCCGTGGGCGAGACCTTTCCGCTCAAGCGCTTCCCCGATACCACCGAGTCGAGCTGGGCGCTGTATGGGCAGGACGAGATCAGCTTTGGCAACTGGACGATCACGCCCGGTCTGCGCTACGACCATTTCCGCATCAAGGCCGATCAGGCGGGCTTCAACGCGCAGGCAGTGTCGCTGTCGGGCAATGCCACATCGCCCAAGCTGGGCGTGATGTACCAGGTGAATTCCGACTGGCGTGTATTTGGTAACTACGCCAAGGGCTTTCGCGCGCCCAATGCCGGGCAGGTCAATGCATTCTTCGAGAACCCGGTCGGCAACTACAAGACCATTCCCAACCCCAATCTGAAGCCGGAGACCAGCCAGAACCTCGAAGTGGGCGTGCGGGGCCGCCTTGCGAATGTCTCGCTCGATGTGGCGGCGTTCACCGGCCGGTACAAGGATTTCATTGATGACCTGGTGCAGGTGGGTGGGACGGGCAGGCCAGGCGATCCGCTCATCTTCCAGTCCGTCAACCGCGGCAAGGTCAATATCAGCGGGCTGGAGGTCAAGGGTCGTGCCGACTGGGGCCGCTATGCAGGCATTGGCTGGAGCACGCCTTTCGCCTGGGGCCGTACCCAGGGGCACGACACCACCAGTGGCGAGCCGCTCTCGTCCATCGATCCCCAGCGCCTTACCGTAGGCCTGCGTGCCGATGCCGCCCAGTGGACGGCGCAGCTGGGCCTGAACTACTCCCAGGGCAAGAAAGCCAAGGACACGGTCAACCCTTCGGGCGGTACCCAGTTCCTGAACCCGTCGGCCACCGTGGTGGATCTGACCGCGCAATGGCGCATCCGCAAGGATTTGCGCCTGAACGTCGGCCTCTACAACCTGACCGACAAGAAGGTCTGGCGCTGGTCGGATGTGAGGGGCCTCGCCACCAGCTCGCCAGTGATCGATTCCTACACCCAGCCCGGGCGGTCCGCCAAGGTCACCCTGGTGGCAGAGTTTTAAGCCAAATGAGCCGAAGGCGCTTTCGTAATAAGCACCAATAAGCACCAATAGCTATTGAAAAAGGAGCATTCCGATGATCACCACGAAAACCAAGCCTGCCGCCTTGACCAGCGACCGCGCTGCACAGATCCGCGAAGCCTATGCCGCGCAACGCGCCAAGGGCCTGCGTGCCAAGGATGCTGCTGAAGCCGCTGGCAGCAGCGAGGGTGAGGCCATTGCCGCGCATGCCATGCCACTGTTGGCTGCGGATACCCGCGAGGCCAGCACGCTGCAGGTGCAGCCGCTGCAAGCCCCGCAGGGCGGGTGGATCGAGGTGCTCAAGGCGCTGGAGCCCTGCGGCCCTGTGATGGCGCTGACGCGCAACGCCAGTACCGTGCATGAAAAGACCGGTACCTACACGGACCTCAGCGCCAGTGGCGAGCCGGGCATGCAGGTGGGGCTGGCGGTGGGGGAAGACATTGACCTGCGTCTCTTCTTTGCCAGCTGGCACGCAGCCTATGCGGTGCAGGAGGCGTCTGCCCACGGCGGCAGCACCGTGCTGCGCAGTTTGCAGTTCTACAACCGCGCGGGCCGTGCGGTGCACAAGGTGTTTGCCCGTGAGGCGACCGACCTGGCCGCCTGGGGCGCGCTGGTGGCGCGCTTTGCCTGCGCAGCAGATGTGGATGCGGCTGCCTTGCCCGGCTTTGACGCACCTGCGCCACGCCAGGTTATAAGCGTGCCGGCCGACAGCAGCGTGGATGTGCCAGCGCTGCAATCGGCATGGGCGGCGATGCAGGATACGCACGAGTTCTTCAGCGTCATCAAAAACGCGGGTGCCGAACGTCAGCAGTCCTTCCGTCTGGTGCAGGGGCGCTTTGCCTGGCCGCTGGCCAAGGACAGCGTCACCCAGCTCCTGAACGAGGCCAGTTTTGCAGGCACGCCCATCATGGTGTTCGTCAGCAGTGGCGGTTGCATCCAGATTCACAGTGGCCCGGTGCAACGCGTGGAGCCCATGACGACGCCAACTGCCCAATGGATCAATGTGCTCGATGCAGGCTTCAACCTGCACATGCGCACCGACATGATTGCCAACGTCTGGCTCGTGGAAAAGCCCACCAGCGACGGCATCGTCACCTCGGTGGAAGTGTTTGATGGCCATGGCGATCTGATGGCCATGTTCTTTGGTGCGCGCAAGCCCGGCAAGCCCGAGTTGGCCCCCTGGCGCGCACTGGCAACCAGCCTGCCGCGTCTGGATGCCCAGGCGGTTGCGGCGTAAGGAGGCGGCCATGGATGCGTTTTCTCGCGCTGGCCAGCGCAGCAACAGCTGCCTAGCCAGCCGCCGTGCGTTGCTGCTGGCTGCAGGTGGCACCGCCCTGATGCCTTTGGGTACCCTGGCGATTGCCCAATCTGCGCCGGTTGCTGCAAAAAATGCAGCAAATGCCGCAGATGGCGGCGCCAAGGCGGCGCTGCAGCCATATGTGGGCATTGCGCCGCCAACAGCAACGCGCCTGATCAGTCTGAGCGGCGCACTCACCGAGATCGTCTACCAACTGGGGGCCCAGGCGCTGCTGGTGGGCAGCGACACCACCAGCAACTACCCCGAAGCGGCCAACCGCATGCCCAAGGTGGGCTACGTGCGCCAGCTGGCCGCCGAAGGCGTGCTGTCGCTCAAGCCCGATGTAGTGATCGGCACCACCGAAGCGGGCCCGCCCGTGGTGCTGCAGCAGATTGCCCAGACCCGCGTTGCCATCGCTCTGGTGCAATCGGACCACAGCTGGGATGAAGTACTGCGCAAGATCCGGCTGGTGGGGCAGGCTACTGGCAGGCAGGCGCAGGCCGCACAACTGGCCCAGGATTTGCAGAAGGAGTGGGACACCGTGCAGGCCCAGGTACGCGCCACCGTGGCGACAGGCCGCTTGCCTCGCGCACTGTTTGTGCTCTCGCACAGCGGAACGCCGCAGGTGGCGGGCCAGGGCACGGCGGGCGATGCGCTGCTGCGCATGGGCGGGGCCAGCAATGTCATGCAAGGCTTTGGCGGCTATCGGCCGCTGACGGCAGAAGCCATGGCGCAGGCAGCGCCCCAGGTGATTGTGACAACGACACAAGGCGTGGAGGCGGTGGGAGGAGAGGCCAAGTTCTGGGCGCGCCCGGAACTTGCGCTGACCCCGGCCTACAAGAACAAGGCATTGATCGCCCTGGAAGCCAGCCAGCTGCTCGGCTTTGGCCCGCGCCTGCCGCTGGCGGTACGTACCCTGCACCAGGGTTTGCAGGCCGTGCAGGCATGAGCGATGCCGTGACTGCAACTGGCGCCGTGAGCGCCCGCCCGGTGCCGGGTACGGAGCGGCTTTCGCCATCGCAATCTGCCAGCCCGGCGCGCGCTGGGCGGCTGGGCGTATCGAATGGCGCATCAGTTTCCATGGCGCCTGGTGTTCAAGCAAAACGCCAGAAGGGTGTATTTCGACTGAGAAAATCCCACACCATTGGCCTGATGGCTCTGCTGGCGCTGACCGCGTTTGTATTTGCGGCCGGGCAGGGCGCTTTCGCCATCGACGCGGCACAGCTTCCCGCCATTGCCTGGAGCGCGCTGCAGCACTGGTGGCAGGGCGGCACGGACGCCGGCAGTACCGAGCAGCAGGTGTTTGCAGCCATCCGCGCGCCGCGTCTGGTGCTGGGCTTGGCAGCGGGCGCCGGACTGGGTCTGGCTGGCGCGTTGATGCAGGGGCTGTTTCGCAACCCGCTGGCAGACCCGGGGCTGATCGGCGTGAGCAGCGGAGCCGCGCTGGCGGCTGCCGCATTGATTGTGATGGGCGCGCTGTGGTTCCCATCGGTGCCGCGCAGCCTGGGCAGCTGGCCGCTGATGCTGTGCGCCTTCGCAGGGGGGCTGGTGACGACAGGCCTGATTTACGGACTGGCGCAGGCAGGCGGCGGCACGCGCATCGGCGTCATGCTGCTGGCGGGTGTGGCCATCAATGCGCTGGCCATGGCGGGCTTGGGTCTGCTCAGTTTTCTGTCGACCGATGAGCAATTGCGCAACCTGCAACTGTGGCTGATGGGCAGTCTGGGCAATGCGCGCTGGCCAGTCGCAATCATGGCGTGCGCCGTGGTGTCCATCAGTGCCTGGGTGGCGCAGCGCTTGGCACAGCCCCTCAACGCGATTGCACTGGGCGAGGCGCAGGCCAGCCTGATGGGCGTGGCGGTGGAGCGCACCAAGCGTCTGGCGGTCATCGTGGCGGCGCTGGTGGTGGGTTGCATCACGGCAGCCTGCGGCATGATCGGCTTCATTGGCCTGGTGGCGCCGCACTGGGTGCGGTTGATCGCCGGGCCGGATCACCGTGTGGTGCTGCCCGCTTCCGCCTTGTTGGGCGCTGCCATGGTGGTGTTTGCCGATGCCTTTGCGCGCACGGTGGTTGCTCCGGCTGAGTTGCCGCTGGGCGTGCTGACGGCGCTGGTCGGGGTTCCGCTGTTTTTGGCCATGCTGCGCCAGTTTCGGCGGCAACTGTAGGGAGGGGCGCATGTTCAAACCATTCGAGGTTTTCAGGGAGTCTGGCAATCCGATGCCTGCCCTTGAAGCGCAGCTAGCTATTCATAAAGTAGCGAAAGAGAATGCGCAGGGTCTTTACGCCAGCCCGCCTGCCCAGGGCAGCGGCTGGCAGCTGGACCAGTTGGAGGTGGGGGTGCCCGGTGGCGATGTGCTGGTGCGCCTGCACACCCACATAGCACCTGGCAGGCTCACGGCCATCGTTGGACCTAACGGCGCTGGAAAATCCAGCCTGCTGGCAACCTTGACGGGCCAGTGGGCGCCCCATGCAGGCCAGATTCTGTTCGATGGCCAGCCGCTCACCAGATGGCCGTCCGCTGACCTGGCCCGGCGCCGCGCCATGATGGTGCAGGATGGCTCTGTGGCCTTTGACTTTACGGTGCAGGAAGTCGTGGAACTAGGTCGCTATGCCCACCGCCTGCAACCCAGCCGCAACGAGGCGGCCATTGTTCATGATGCCATGGCGGCCACGCAGATGGAGGCCTTTGCAGGCCGCAGCGTGCGCAGCCTCTCTGGCGGGGAACGTGCGCGAGCGCACCTGGCACGTGCACTGGCACAGGTGTGGGAAGCGCCTTCTGGCGACCAGGCGCGCTGGCTTCTGCTCGATGAACCCACCGCCGCCATGGATTTGGCCTGGCAGCACCGCACCATGGATCTGCTGCAACACTGGGCGCAGGTGCGGGGCGTGGGTGTGGTCGTTGTGGTGCACGATATGAATCTGGCACTGCGCTATGCGGATGATGCGCTGCTGGTGCACGGCGGCGGCTGCCTGCATGGCCCTGTGGGCGACGTGCTGTCGCTACAGACCATGCGCGATGTGTGGGGTGTGGGCTGCTTTGCCGCCACGGCACCAGACGGGACGCAGCAGTACCTGTTTGCAGGTGCCGACGTGGGTATGGGCTTGGGCGGGTAGGCGAGTTCTACTGGTTTTATAGCAGCTGGGGCTTTACAGCCGTGCAGCAAGCCGCATTTTCATTCCAAGGGGCTATCGTCTGCTGTGCAGGCGCGCTGGAGTGATGAAGCCTCGTAATCCAGCGTCTGCTTCATCGCGCCGCCCAGCAGCTGCGCATTGATGTGCAGGCGAAAATCTGCGCCCGTGTTCACCTGGTTGGCCTGCGCGGTCAGCATCTTGCCGCAGGTCACCGTCCATTCCTTGCGGTTTTTGCCCACCAGCTTGCTGTCCTTGATGCGGCACTGGCTGAAATGCTGCGACAGGATCATGTCGGGGTACAGAAAACCCTCCTTGTCCACCAGCTCTGGCCCAATGCAGCGGTCTTTGGTGCGCGGTGGCTTGGCTGCCTTGTTGCCAATGGCAGATTTGGTTTCGGTGACGGAAAAGGCGCCAGGCTGGGCCGCCTGGGCAGCGCCGCACAGCAGCAATGCGCTGGCGAAGCTGCAGAGAAGGTGGGAGCGCAATGAATGCATGGTCAAGACTGTTTGGTGTGTGAGGGCTTGTACCCTTTATATATAACAAGCTGGGGCTGGCCAGGGTATAGGCCAGATATAGCCGGTGTAAAGCTGTGTGACGGAATGCACGGCCCCCGCAGGTCATGGCCGCAAGCAAGGGCGAGCGCGCAGAAATCGCCCGATTTCACTCCAACCCGGAGGGACAGCGATTTTGGGGATGCCCGGTCAGGGATGCCCCGCAAAGCTGCTGTCGCGGCGCGAGGAGATCATAAACACGTTCTCAGCTCTCTTCCTTGAGCTCCTGCAGCACCACCGCTGCAATTTCCTCAATGGATTTGTGTGTGGTGGACAGCCATTGAATGCCTGCGCGGCGCATCATCGATTCGGCTTCGGCCACTTCCATGCGGCAGTTCTGCAGGCTGGCGTACTTCGAGTCGGGGCGGCGCTCATTGCGGATCTGGCTGAGGCGCTCGGGGGCAATCGTGAGGCCGAAGATCTTCTTTTTGTACGGCAGCAGGGCGGGAGGCAGTTGCTGGCGGTCAAAATCTTCGGGAATCAGCGGGTAGTTGGCCACTTTCAGGCCAAATTGCATGGCCAGGTACAGGCTGGTGGGGGTCTTGCCGCTGCGGCTCACGCCCACCAGGATCACATCTGCGCCAGCCAGATCGTGGTTGGTCTGCCCGTCGTCGTGCGCCAGACTGAAATTGATCGCCTCCATGCGCTCGAAATATTCCTTGCTTTCGCTGATATCGGTGAACCGGCCGATGCGATGGTGCGATTTGGCGCCCAGCTCGTCTTCCAGCGGCTGCACAAAGGTGGAGAACATGTCCATCACCAGGCCTTTGCAGTGGTCGTGCACCACCTGCACGGTGTCGGGCTCGACCAGGGTGGTGAAGACGATGGGCTTCTTGCCTTCCTGCTCGGCCGTGTGGTTGATCTGGCGCACCGCCTGGTGGGCCTTGTCCACGGTGTCGACAAAGGGCAGGCGCACGGCGCGCGTGGTGATGTCGAACTGCTTCATGATGGCGCGGCCAAAGGTCTCGGCTGTCACGCCTGTGCCATCAGAGATAAAGAAAATCGTGCGTTGGTGCATAGCGGCTGCGTGTTTTTCAAGCGATAGGAAACAATTTTTGTAGCAGGCAGCGGCCCGTCTGCTGCGCCTTCGTCATTCTTGGCCCTGGTGTTAACCAAGTCACAAGCAGAACGGCAGCCGCGCGCCTACAATGACGCCCATTATTCACATTTCCCGCATGTACTCCGGCCTACCAGTACAAATACAAAGCCAGATGTCCGCGCCAGCCATGGCCCGGATGGAGTACCTGCGCGCGCGCCACCGCCTGATCTGCGGCCGTGGGCGCCTCTGCCAGATACCACAGTTTTTAACTTCCGGAGCTCCATCATGTCCAACCTCTACAGCGCGACCGCCCTGGTCGTACCGTTTGAGAACCTGAGAATGACCGATGTCGAGGTCGTAGGCGGCAAGAACGCCTCGCTCGGCGAAATGATCTCGCAATTGCCGCAGGGCGTGCGCGTCCCCACCGGCTTTGCCACCACGGCCCACGCATTCCGCGAATTCCTGGCCTTTGAGGGCCTGGCTGGCAAGATCAGCGCCAAACTGGGGGCGCTGGATGTGGACGATGTGCGAGCCCTCGCGCAAGTGGGTGCGGAAATCCGCGCCATGGTCGAGAGCCAGCCTTTCCCTGCCGACCTGGAAAAAGCCATCCGCGAGGCCTTTGTGACCCTGCAGGCGGGCAATGACCAGGCATCGTTTGCCGTGCGCTCGTCGGCCACGGCAGAAGACCTGCCCGACGCATCGTTTGCTGGCCAGCAGGAAACCTTCCTCAACGTGGTGGGCATCGACGATGTGCTGCACAAGATGAAGGAAGTGTTCGCGTCGCTGTACAACGACCGCGCCATCAGCTACCGCGTGCACAAGGGCTTTGCCCACGATGTGGTGGCGCTGTCCGCCGGTGTGCAGCGCATGGTGCGTTCGGACAAGGGCGCCGCAGGCGTCATGTTCACCATCGATACCGAATCGGGCTTTGACCAGGTGGTTTTCATCACCTCCAGCTACGGCCTGGGCGAAACCGTGGTGCAGGGCGCCGTCAATCCTGACGAGTTCTACGTGCACAAACCCATGCTGCAGGCAGGCAAGCAGGCGCTCATCCGCCGCAACCTGGGCAGCAAGCTGATCCAGATGGTGTTTGCCACGCCGGAGGAGAAGGCTGCTTCGGGCAAGCTGGTCAAGACCACCGATGTGCCAGCCGAGCTGCGCAACCGTTACTCGCTCACCGATGCCGAAGTGCAGGAGCTGGCACATTACGCGCTGGTGATCGAGAAGCACTATGCCCGCCCAATGGACATCGAGTGGGGCAAGGACGGCACCGACGGCAAGCTCTACATCCTGCAGGCCCGCCCCGAAACGGTGAAGAGCCAGTCGAAGGGCCAGGCCGAGCAGCGCTACAAGCTCAAAGGCAGCGGCACCGTGCTGGCCGAAGGTCGCGCCATTGGCCAGAAGATCGGCACCGGCCCCGTGCGCCTGGTGTCCGACATCTCGCAGATGGACCAGGTGCAGGCCGGCGATGTGCTGGTGACCGACATGACCGACCCCAACTGGGAGCCGGTGATGAAGAAGGCTGCGGCCATCGTCACCAACCGTGGCGGCCGCACCTGCCACGCGGCCATCATTGCGCGCGAGCTGGGCATTCCTGCCGTGGTGGGTTGCGGCAACGCCACCGAGTTGCTCAAGGACGGCACCCTGGTGACCGTCAGCTGCGCCGAAGGCGACACTGGCAAGATCTACGACGGCTTGCTCGAAACTGAGGTGACCGAGGTCAAGCGGGGTGAAATGCCGCCCATCAAGACCAAGATCATGATGAACGTGGGCAACCCCCAGCTGGCGTTTGATTTTGCCCAGTTGCCCAATGACGGTGTGGGCCTGGCCCGCCTGGAATTCATCATCAACAACAACATCGGCGTGCATCCCAAGGCGATCCTGGACTACCCAGCGGTCGATGCCGATCTGAAGAAAGCGGTTGAATCGGTGGCCCGTGGCCATGCATCGCCCCGTGCTTTCTACGTGGACAAGATCACCGAAGGCGTGGCCACCATTGCTGCAGCGTTCTATCCCAAGCCTGTCATCGTGCGCATGTCCGATTTCAAGTCGAACGAGTACCGCAAGCTGATCGGCGGCAGCCGCTACGAGCCCGATGAAGAAAACCCGATGCTGGGCTTCCGTGGCGCTGCGCGCTACATCTCGAAGGACTTCGGTGAAGCCTTCAAGATGGAATGCGAAGCATTGAAGCGCGTGCGCAACGACATGGGCTTGACCAATGTGAAGATCATGATCCCGTTCGTGCGTACGCTCCAGCAGGCACAGCGCGTGACCGAGCTGCTGGCTGCCAATGGCCTGCAGCGTGGTGACAACGGGCTGGAGCTGATCATGATGTGCGAAGTGCCATCCAACGCCATCCTGGCAGATGAGTTCCTCGAATATTTCGACGGTTTCTCCATCGGATCGAACGACCTGACCCAGCTGACGCTGGGCCTGGACCGCGACTCTGGCCTGGAGCTGCTGGCTGCCGATTTTGACGAGCGTGACCCTGCAGTCAAGAAGATGCTGGAGCGTGCCATCAGTGCCTGCCGTGCGCAGAACAAGTACGTTGGCATCTGCGGGCAGGGCCCGTCGGACCATCCCGACTTTGCGCAGTGGCTGGCGGATCAGGGCATTGCCTCGATCTCGCTCAACCCCGACAGCGTGATCGACACCTGGCAGCGCCTGGCTGCCAAGTAAGCGGCCCGGCCCTGCGCCGTTCACATCGCAAGAGCGAAAGATCGAAAGCCAGTCAGTTGCCTGACTGGCTTTTTTGTTGCCGCTTGCGGGGCTGAGTTTGCAAAAGTATTGCTAGCTGGCAGGAAGAATGATGCCAATCCGGGTGCCGCTGGTATCGGACTCGGCAAACACCGAGCCGCCATGCATCTTGGCAATCGCCTGAACAATGGCCAATCCCAGGCCATGGTTGTGGTCGGCATTGTGGCGCGATGAATCTGCGCGGTAAAAGCGCTCGAACAGATGACGCAGGTGTGTGGCCTCGATACCCGCGCCTTCATTGCATACGGTGATCACGGCCTCCTGGTGGTCGGCTTGCTGCCGGTTGCGAAGCTGTATCACGACCGCCGAGCCTGTGCGGGCATAGCGCGTTGCGTTGCTGAGCAGGTTGGAGAGGGCGCGGCGTATCAAGGGCGCATCAATGGGTGCGCTTGCATCTCCATCGATTTCGATTCGCAGATTGGCATCCAGCGCCACCGCTTCGTAGAAATCGGCCACTTCCGAAGCAACGGGCGCCAGGCGTGCGTTTTTCTTCTCCCGCGCACCAGCGCCCCGGTCGGCTCTGGAGAGAAAAAGCATGTCTCCCACAATGCTGGCGATGCGGCGCAGGTCTTCCAGGTTCGACTCCAGCACCTCCCGCATCTCTTCCACGGTGCGGGGCTTGCGCAGCACCACTTCCGAGCTGCTGATCAAGGTGGCAAGCGGGGTGTTCAACTCATGCGCCACATCGGCGTTGAAGGATTCGAGCTGGCGGTAGGCATCGGCCAGTCGGTCCAGCAAGGCGTTGAACTGCGTCACCAGCGGGTGCAGCTCCTGCGGCAAGGCGCTGCCATCCAGGCGCTTTTCAAAGTCCTTGGCAGTGATGTCGCCAATCTGAGCAACGAGTGCCTTGATCGGCCGCAGGCTCTTTCTCACCAGCAGTCTGCCGAACAGGGACAGGATGAGCGAGCCTGCCACCATGGAGGCGAGGAGCGTCCAGGCCAGTGACCGGAGCAGCGCGTCATCGGGCCGCCGATCCATCACCAGAGTGGCATTTGCGCTCAGCAGTTGCTCGGATTGTTCTGAATAGAAGGACACCCTGAATGAGCGCTCGATCGAGTGGTGCGCAGGAAAGGATGCAGTGCGGCTGTCGAACAGGGTGTTTCCGGCATCGTCCTTGATGTAGACCGCATAGTCTCCGTGGCCTGCCAGAAAATCCATCAGCATGTGCTGCAGCGACTTGGTTCTGTGCTCTTTCAGATCGTCTGCAAGCACATGGGTGAGCGAGGCCTGCTTTTGGTCCAGCATTTCCTGCTGCCGCACGGACAGCGTATGGTCAAAGACCAGATAGACCGCCAGGCTCACAGCCCCCAGCCCGAGCATGGTAAGTATGGCCAGCCAGCGGAAAAGGTATTTCCCGAGGTGGGGAACAGGGGCGGCAGTGTTCATCCGACGGCCCTGGCCTCCAGTACATAGCCCATGCCGCGCACGGTCTGGATCAGTGGGGTGCCAAACGGATGGTCTACCTTCATGCGCAAGCGACGCACCGCGACCTCCACCACATTGGTTTCGCTGTCGAAGTTCATGTCCCACACCTGCGATGCCAGCTCCGTGCGTGAGAGCACCTCGCCCTTGCGGCGAAGCAGCAGCGCCAGCAGGTTGAATTCCTTGGCCGTGAGATCCAGCCGAGTGCCTGCGCGCGTGGCCTTGCGGCGGATGAGGTCCAGCTCCAGATCGCCTTCGCCGAGGATGGTGGGCTCTGGCGACTGCTGGTGCATGCATGTTCTGCGCAGCAGTACCTGGATGCGCGCAACCAGCTCGGAGAACGCAAATGGCTTGACCATGTAGTCATCGGCGCCGCTTTGCAGGCCGCGCACGCGGTCTTCCACATCGGAGCGGGCGGTCAACATCAGAACCGGGGTGGCTTTGGACTGCCGCAGTGCAGCAAGCACGGCAAAGCCGTCAATGCCGGGCAGCATGCCGTCCAGAACGATGAGATCGTATTCCAGCTCCATCGCCATGTGGAGGCCGTCCACACCATTGATTGCGGTATCGACCGTATAGCCTTCTTCGGAGAGGCCTTTGCGCAGGTACTCCCCGAGCTTCGCTTCGTCTTCAATCAAAAGCAATCTCATGCAGCAGATTGTCTGGCATTTGAAACAGAAATGCAGATTACAAATTTGTAATCTGGCTGACGGCGTTGTGTCGTCCTTGAATTCATAGAGTCCGTCCAAGCGCGCATTGACCCTGCACGTCGCAATGCGCCGGGCCTGGTGTGCATGGCGAATGCATGAGAGCGCCAGGGCGACCGAGCGGCACTTTGGTGCAGGCCGGACGCCCAGGCACAGGGTATGTGTGCGTGAACCTCGATTTCTGGAGATGCTCACATGGCGACCCCGCTCTATGGCCGGCTCATAGGCCCAACGCATATCAAAACGCTCTCGCTTGCCGCCGTGGTGGCGATAGCCTTCATCTACCCGGCACAGGCGGCGTCCGGCTGGGCTTATCCCTCAGGTACGGCCTCCAGCCTTCCCACATCGGCTTCCCCGGCCCGCGCGGAGACCTCGCTCGCTGCTGCCTGGGGCAAGGCACTGGCTGCCAATCCTGGGTTGCAGGCTGCACGCCATGGTGCAGAGGCCAGCAGGGGCGCAGTGCTGCAAAGCCAGGCACGGCCCAACCCCGAGCTGGCCTACAGCCAGGAAGATACCCGTTCTTCCTCGCGTTCGAGCACCGTGCAGTTGAATCAGCTGGTCGAGCTGGGCGGCAAGCGCGAGGCGCGCATTCAGGTGGCCGAGCGCGAAAGGGATGTTGCCAACAGTACGGTGCTGGAAACCAGGGTGGCGCTCAGGTTTCAGCTGGTGAGCCAGTTCAATGAATTGCTGTTGGCCCAGCAGCGGGTGGAGTACGCCGCCAAAACGCATGCGCTGGCGCAGCAATCGGCAGACGCCGCAGCCCGCCGCGTGGAGGCTGGCAAGGTGCCGCCACTGGAGGCCAGTCGCGCACAGGTGGCGCAGGCCAATGCGCTGCTGGAGCTGAATCAGGCGCGCTCCAATGTGCTGGTGGCGCAGCAGAATCTGGCAGCGCTGTGGGGCGGGCAGGCCGCTGAGGTGGGTGTGGCGACGGGCGATTTTTCCGCCGTCGCAGAGTCCCCCGACTTCGATGACATTGACGCGCTTCTGAACAGCGCCCCAGGTATTGCAACGGCTCGCCTCGCGCTGGAGCAGAGCCGTGCAGCGTCCAACCTGGAGCGCAGCAAGCGTGTGCAGGATCTGACCGTCAGCCTGGGCGTCAAACGGGCCAAGGAAGTAGGGCGCAACCAGATCGTGTTTGGCGTGAGCATTCCGTTGCCATTGTTCGACAGCAACGAGGGCAACCAGCTGCAGGCCTTGCGCAAGGTGGACCAGGCGGAGCAACACCTGCAGGACGTGCGGCTGCAGATACAGACCCAGGTGTTTGCGGCGCGCCAGCAATTGCTCAGCAGCAACAGCCAGGTTCAGCTGCTGCGCAGCCAGGTGGTGCCGACGGCGCAGTCGGCGTACGAGCTGGCGGTGCGTGGCTTCAGCCTGGGCAAGTTCAGCTTTCTGGATGCCCTGGACGCGCAGCGCACCTTGTTTGACAGCCAGCGCCAATTGCTGGAGCAGCTCAGCGCGTCCCACAAGGCGCGCGCGGAAATCGACCGTCTTCTGGGTACGCCCAATGTGGATCTTGCAGTCACTGGAATCTGAATATGTCCGAGAAAACCAAATTCGACACCTCTCTCTCGTCCTCCCGGCAATGGATAGTGGTTGCCGCAATCCTTGCCACCGGCATGGTGGGGGGCGCACTTATTCTGCGGCCAGCAACAAAGCCTTCTCAGGCGCAGGCCCAGCAAGCCGGCCACACTGAATCCCACGCGCATGGCGATGGTGAGCACCACGGAGAGAGCCCAGCACCCGAAAAAGCCCATCAGGATGCGGACCAGCATCAGGATGGTGAGCACCACGAAGGCGAGGCGAAAAAACCCGCGCAGGCGGTCAGCCCCAAGACGGAAGAAGCGGGTCATGGCGACAAGGAAGAGGAAGGGCATGTCAAGCTCAGCCCCGTGCAGGCCAAGGCGGCAGGCATTGTGGTGGTGCAGGCGGATGCGGCATCCATCCGCAAGGAGATGGTGTTGTCAGGCGAGATCCGCTTTGACGAGGACCGCACCGCGCACGTGGTACCCCGGGTGCCGGGCGTGGTGGCTTCGGTGCATGCGCAACTGGGTGAGCGGGTTGCCAAAGGGCAGTTGCTGGCGGTGGTGCAGAGCGCTGCCGTTTCAGACCAGCGCAGCGAGCTGCAGACTGCGCAAAAGCGCCTGTCGCTGGCGCGAACAACCTACGACCGCGAGAGGAAGCTGTGGGAGGAGCGCATCTCTGCCGAGCAGGATTACCAGCAGGCCAGAGCATCCTTGCAGGAGGCCGAGATTGCCGTCGCCAATGCCTCCCAGAAACTCGCTTCCATCGGCGCTGGCGCGGGTGGCGGCGGTGCAGGCGGCTTCAGCCGTTATGAGCTGAGGGCGCCGCTCGCCGGTGTGGTGGTCGAGAAGCACCTCACGGTCGGTGAATCGGTGGCGGAGAACACCGCCTCTTTCACCATCTCGGATATGAGCTCGGTGTGGGCCGAGATGAATGTTTCCGCACCGCAACTGCCTTTTGTGCGCGTGGGCTCGCCCGTCACGGTGCGCGCAACGGCATTCGACTCCAGTGCTGAGGGGCGCGTGGCCTATGTGGGCGCACTGATTGGCGAGCAGACGCGCACTGCGCCCGCTCGCGTTGCACTTGCCAATCCGCAAGGCGTATGGCGCCCCGGCCTTTTTGTCGATGTGAAGGTGCTGGCAGAAGAATCGCAGGTACCCATTGCGGTGGATGCCAAGGCGATCCAGCAGCCCGATGGCAAGGAGAGCGTGGTGTTTGTTCCCACCGATGACGGCTACAAGGCACAGGTGGTGCAGGTGGGGCGCTCGGATGGGCGCCTTGTCGAAATCAAATCGGGGCTGAAAGCCGGGCAGGCGTATGTCAGGGACGGCAGCTTCATGCTGAAGGCAGAGATGGGCAAGGCTTCTGCCGAGCACGCGCACTGAACGGGGGAGAGCACATGTTTGAGCGCATCATCCGCTTTGCCATCGAGCAGCGTTGGCTGGTTCTCGTAGCCGCTGCCGCCATGGCCGTTCTCGGCGTTTTCAGCTACCAGAAGCTGTCGATCGACGCAGTGCCTGACATCACGAATGTCCAGGTACAGATCAACACCCAGGCGCCTGGCTATTCTCCACTGGAGACCGAGCAGCGCATCACCTACCCGATAGAAACCGTGATGGCGGGCCTGCCGCAGCTGGAGCAGACACGTTCGCTGTCGCGCTATGGATTGTCCCAGGTCACCGTGATCTTCAAGGACGGCACCGACATCTATTTCGCCCGCCAACTGGTCAATGAACGCATCCAGGAGGCCAAGGAGAAGCTGCCTGCCAACATATCGCCCAGCCTGGGGCCCATCTCCACGGGCCTGGGCGAGATTTACCTGTGGACCGTGGAGGCCGAAGAGGGCGCCAGGAAGGCAGATGGCTCGCCCTATACCCCCATGGACCTGCGCGAGATACAGGACTGGGTCATCAAGCCGCAGCTGCGCAATGTGCCCGGCGTCACCGAAATCAACTCCATCGGCGGCTTCTCGAAAGAGTACCTGGTGGCTCCTTCACCGGAAAAGCTGGCGTCCTACGGTATTTCCATGGATCGGATCGTGGCGGCGCTGCAGAACAACAATACCAATGTTGGCGCGGGCTACATCGAGCGCCAGGGCGAGCAGTACCTGATCCGCGCCCCCGGCCAAGCCAAGGGAATCGACGATCTCAGGGAGATCATCGTCGGCACGGCGCAGGGCCAGCCCATACGCATCCGCGACTTGGCCGATGTGGAACTGGGGCGCGAGTTGCGCACCGGGGCTGCCACGGACAACGGGCGCGAGGTGGTGCTCGGCACCGTCTTCATGCTGATTGGCGAGAACAGCCGCGTAGTCTCCAAGGCGGTGGACGAGCGGATGCAGTCGATCCGCAAGAGCCTTCCCGAAGGCGTGAAGATTGTCACGGTCTACGACCGCACCACCCTGGTGGAAAAGGCCATCACCACCGTAAAAAAGAACCTGCTGGAGGGCGCCGCGCTGGTGGTGGTCATCCTGTTCCTCTTTCTGGGCAACATCCGCGCGGCCCTGATCACGGCGCTCATCATTCCGCTCTCTATGCTCTTTACCTTCACCGGCATGGTGCATTACCGCATCAGCGCCAACCTCATGAGCCTGGGCGCGCTGGATTTCGGCATCATCATTGACGGGGCGGTGGTCATCGTGGAGAACTGCGTGCGGCGCCTTGCGCATGCCCAGGAGCACAAGGGGCGGCTGCTGACGCGCAACGAGCGGTTTCAGGAAGTGTTTGCCGCCGCCAAGGAATCGCGCAGGCCGTTGCTGTTTGGCCAGCTCATCATCATGGTGGTGTACTTGCCGATCTTTGCGCTGACTGGGGTGGAGGGCAAGATGTTCCACCCTATGGCGCTGACGGTGGTGCTGGCGCTGGCCGGTGCCATGGTGCTATCCATCACATTCATCCCCGCTGCCATTGCCCTCTTTATCGGAGCGCGGGTTGCGGAGAAGGAGAACCGCCTGATGTCATGGGCGCGCAATGCCTATGAGCCGCTGCTGCAAGGCGTGATGCGCATGCCCATGGTCGTGATCGCAGGTGCCGTGGTGGCAGTATTGCTGAGCCTGGTGCTGGCGTCTCGCATGGGCAGTGAGTTCGCGCCCAACCTCAATGAAGGGGATTTTGCGGTGCAGGCACTGCGCGTACCCGGGACGAGTCTGACCCAGTCGCTCGACATGCAGATGCAGCTGGAGCGCACGCTCAAGGAGAAATTTCCGGAGGTCGACCGGGTCTTTGCGCGCACCGGCACAGCGGAGATCGCGGCCGACCCCATGCCGCCCGATATCTCAGACGGCTACATCATGCTCAAACCCAAAGCACAGTGGCCCGATCCCAACCGCAGCAGAGAGGATCTGCTGGCTGCGATCCAGGACGTGGTGCAAGAGATTCCCGGCAGCAACTACGAGTTTTCGCAACCCATTCAACTTCGGTTCAATGAGTTGATATCGGGCGTGCGCAGCGATGTTGCCGTGAAGATTTTTGGCGATGACATGCAGGTGCTCGAGCGCACGGCGCAGAGCATTGCAGCTATGCTGCAGAAGGTGCCCGGATCGTCGGAGGTAAAGGTGGAGCAGACCACTGGCCTGCCCATGCTGACCGTGCAGGTCGACCGCGAGAAGGCATCACGTTATGGGCTGAACCTGGGTGATGTGCAGCAGACCATTGCCACGGCCATTGGCGGCCAGGAGGCGGGCACGATTTTCGAGGGTGACCGGCGTTTCGATATTCAGGTTCGCTTGCCTGAATCGGTGCGCAATGATCTGGCAGCCCTTGAGCGCCTGCCGATTGCGCTGCCGCCGCAGGCAAGCGGCAGGCAGGCCTTTTTGCCGCTGTCTGCAGTAGCATCCTTCAACCTGTCTCCGGGCCCCAACCAGGTCAGCCGCGAAGACGGCAAGCGGCGCATCGTCGTCAGTGCCAACGTGCGGGGGCGAGACATCGGCTCGTTCGTCGCACAGGCGCAGCGTGACCTGGATGCGATTGCCCTGCCAGCAGGTTACTGGACGCGGTGGGGCGGTACCTTCGAGAACATGCAATCGGCCCAGCAGCGCCTGCAGATCGTGGTGCCTGTCGCACTGCTCCTGGTCTTCACCTTGCTGTTTGCCATGTTTGGCAACGTGAGAGACGGGTTGGTGGTCTTTACCGGCATCCCCTTTGCGCTCACGGGTGGAATACTGGCCTTGTGGCTGAGGGGCATTCCGCTGTCCATCTCTGCGGCCATCGGATTCATCGCGCTGTCGGGGGTGGCCGTGCTCAATGGCCTGGTGATGATCTCATCGATCCGCGCCCTGCGCGAGACAGGGTTGGGTGTTCCGCAGGCGGTGCATAGCGGCGCGCTCTCTCGCCTGCG
Organism: Comamonas odontotermitis; assembly: GCF_014207855.1. GTDB lineage: Bacteria > Pseudomonadota > Gammaproteobacteria > Burkholderiales > Burkholderiaceae_C > Comamonas > Comamonas odontotermitis_A. Next base: position 93,842 of record NZ_JACHKZ010000011.1, read on the forward strand.
GCCGGTTCTGATGACGGCGCTTGTGGCATCACTGGGGTTCGTGCCCATGGCGATTGCCACGGGTACAGGGGCCGAGGTGCAACGCCCGCTTGCCACGGTGGTGATCGGCGGGATACTTTCGTCGACGATATTAACCTTGCTGGTGCTGCCGCTGCTCTATCGCATGGTGCACAAGAACGATCCATCGGAGGACGAGTTGAAGGAGCAAGAGCCGGTAGCCTGATGGCACCGCAAAAACAGCGCCATGCCCAATCCGGCATGGCGTTTTTTATTCTGCAACGCAAGGGGCTCAGAGGTTATCGGGAAAGCGCTGGCTGCTATGGTTTCTATATTCTTTTTGTAACACGCAGGTGGCGAGAATGTCATCTTCCGGTGGGCAATCCGTCAGGGTGTTTTTTTCAGAATAGAGCCATCTCGAATGCACTCGCTTCGAGGTGTTTACAAACCTTTGAAAGGCACTTCCTCATGCGAAAGAACCGTACTTCCCTGATCGCCGCCATGTCTGTTTTCGCCGCAGCGCTGCTGACGGGCAATGCAGCTTTTGCGAACAGCTATATCCACCAGACCACCACGGAAAAGGGCTATGTCACATACCCCGAGCATTTCAAGAGCGAAAGAACCCGGGCTGAAGTGCAAGCCGAAGCGGCTGCGTTTGTGAAGCAAGGCGGCTCTGATGCGTTCCGTGGTGGCAACTTCCCGCCGCGCGATACCAGTGCTGCCTCCGGCAAGACCCGTGAGCAGGTCGTGAACGAGTTCCGCTCGCTGACCCCCCAGGAGCGCAAGGCATTGGAGACGCTTTACAGGGGGTGATTGCCGGAAGAACAGAACTCTCGCTCCGGCATGTAGTTCCTGCCCCTGTTGATGGTGTGCATGGTGCTGGAGGCTCCATGCATTGCGCATGGAAAGCCGCCCTGGTGTTAAGGCCAGGGCGGCTTTTTTCATCCTCTCTCATCCCTTTGCAGACATGCACTATCGACTGTCCAGGGGTATGGTTTGCGGCGCTGTGGACTTCCGGGGAGGCCTGCAGACTGGCGCGGGCTCTGGCATAGCCTTGCCTGCGGCTTCTGCTTCTTCGCGGGCTTGGATGCGGCGGGCCTGTTCGGCCTGGGCATCGGCAGGCATGGCCGGGTCGCAGTACGGTAGAGGTTTGGCTTTGCTGGTGGCCGTGCCGTGTTCTGCGGAAACCGGGGCCGCGGCTTCTGCCGTGCGCTCGGCTGCCGCGCTGGCATCTACGCTCGCCTGCGCATGTGCTCCGGCAGAGAATTCTGCCTCTTTTGCCCGGGCGCGACGGTCCAGTTGGGGGGGCGGGGTTACTGCAACAGGGGCCGCAGGAGCCGCGGGAGTCGGCATTGCAGCAGTAGGGAGCGCCGGCGCAGTTGCAGCATGGGGTGGTGCAACAGTGGCAGAGTGCATGTCTGCAGAAGCAGGTGCGTGTTGCTGGGCCTTGCGAGCGAAGGCCGCGCCGCCATCGCCGCCTGGCTGGGCCGTATCAGGTGCACTGGCTGCAGGTGGCAGAGGGTGCTCTGCCGTTTTTTTTGCTTCAGGTTTGATCGCCAATGGTGCATTTGGGGTGGGTGCGGGCAGTGATTTTTCTTCAAGATTGGCACTGGCCTTGCCATTGGCGATCGCATCGGCAGCCACAGGCTCTGTTGACGCTGCGGACGATACCGTGGCGGCGGATTCGCCCGCAGCCGAAGAAGCCGGTGCGGGGCTGTCGAGTTGAGGCGCGCCAGGCTCGTCCAGGTGATGCAAGGTGAGCCAGCCAACCAGGCCAATGGCGGCCAGACTGCCAAGCGCATGGCGCAGCCAGCGGCGGTCATTGGCGGGCTCTCCGTCAAAGCCGGCACCTGTGTCTGGTGCGGGCGTGAGTATCGGTTGTGTGTCGTTGGCTGTGCGCATGGCTGCCTGCTCACGTGCATAGGCCAGCACGCGGGCACTGGCCTCGGGGCTGGGGCCGTGTGGGCTGCCGTCTTCTGTGCTGGCTGCATGGTAGCGCTGCACCAGATCATCTGGCGGCGTGCCGGGCACGGGGGCGTTCCGGGGTGTGGTGCGGTCGGTCATGCGGGCACCTTCTGTGGTTCTTCGTCGCCTGCTTCCAGGGCTTGGCGCAGTTTGGCGCGTGCATAGCGCAGGCGGCTTTTTGCGGTCTCCTGGGTCACATGGGTGGCTGCGGCGATATCGGCCACGGTCATGTCGGCCTCGGCTTGCAGCAAAAAGGCTTCGCGTTGTTCGGGCGGTAGTTGGGCCAGGGCGTTGAGCAGGGCACGGGCGATGTCCTTGCGGCCTTGCAGGCGCTCGGGATCAAAGCCGGAATTGGCAAACAGGGTTTCGGCAAGGGCCATGCCTTCGCCGGTTTCCTCGTCGAGGCTGGCATGGGGTTTGTGGCGGCGCCAGTGGTCCACCAGCTTGTGGTGCGCAAGGGTGAAGGCCCAGGTGCTGAACTTGGCACTGGGCTGGTAGCCGGGCGCTGCATCCACCACGGCGAACCAGGTGTCCTGCGCCAGGTCATCAGCGAGAGCTGCGTTGCCTGTGTTGCGGAAAAAATAGCGCCATAGGCGCTGGCTGTGGCGGGCGTAGAGTGGCTCAAACGCGGCGGCATGGCCGCGGGCATAGGCCAGCATCAGCGCTTCGTCGGGTTGTTGTTCATCCACCATCGGGCCCATTATGCAAAGCCGGATGCACAGTGCGAGCCGATGTGGAGAAAATCGCACAACCACCCCTGCCCAGGCTGGCGTATGCCAGGGCGGGGCGGATGGGTGCCGGCAATCAATAGCGAGGTGGGTCGGGCACATAGCTGCGCTCGGCATCGGCGGGAAAGGCTTGGGGGCGGCGTTCAGGCGCAGGGCGCGGCTCGCGGATCACGCCTTTGGCCACCAGGTTGGCGTAGCTGTCGTAGCGGATTCGGACGATCTGCTCGGGCCGTTGCGTGGCGCTGTCGAAATCCACCGTGCGGGTGTGCGAGGTTTCCAGCGCGCCGTGGCCGGTGCCAAGGCTTGGGGAGCGCGGCGCGGCGTTGGCTGTGGCTGCAGGCGCGCGCTTGGCGGCTCTTTCAGATGTGGACGGGGCGGGTGATGCTTCGGCTGCGCTTTCTGCTGCCGGTGAGGAGGGCGGCTGTGAGGCAGCGGCGGGGGCGGCCTGTGGCGCGGATGGTGGCGTGGGCAAGGGTGCCGTCGTGGCTGCGGCATCGGCGGTGGATTTTTCCGATTCTTTCATACGGGCTGGCGCATGTTCTTCGGCCACGGGGCTGCGGCGCACGGCCGGTGGGGGGCGCACGGGTTCGGGCACGCGCTCACGGAACAGGGCGACGCCGATCACGCCTACGTCCAGCGGGCGGCCGGTGCGGCTGGCGTACGATGCGTCGCTTTCCGAAAAGTAGAAGGCCGCAACCTGGGACTGGCTTTTGCGCCAGCCGTTGATGGCCCAGTTTTGCCAGGGATTGAAGACATAGCCGTCATCCGGCGCGCTCGATGCGGTCTTGCCGTCAAGCGCGTTGACGCCGTCAACGCTGATGACAGCCAGAATGCGGCCGCCGGTACGGTTGGTGATGTCAATGGCATAACTGGCGCCGGGACGGCCCGCCACCCAGTATTCGCCCTGGTACTGGTACAGCCGCAGGGGCTGGCCCGTCGTGCGGTCCACCAGCTTGACATCGGCCAGTCTGCCACGCGGCGCGGATGCGCTGGCATGGGCGGTGGGCATGCCTGCTGTCAGCAGGCAGGTGGTGAGCAGGGCTGAGAAAAGAGGCGAAAAACGGGTGGTGCGAAGACGCCCCGAGCGAGAGGGCGCCGAGTGAGAGCGGGCTGGGTAGGGATGTGCGGTCTTAGGCATGGTGCATGCTCCGGCAGGGTTGTGGTACCTGCTGAATCGGAGCAGGCCGCCCCATGGGGTTAAGCCGTACAGTGCGGTTTGTATTTTTTTGTAATGCCGAGGCGGACCTTGCTTTGGACGCTGCCGCGTCTTGCGGTCCGCGCCGATAAAAAACCCGGCGGGCGCCGGGCTTGGGTGTCATTGGTCTTTATGTGAAATCAGGCGCTGGTGCTTACCAGATAAGCCCAAGGTACTCATTTTTTTGTAACAAGCGAGCAGGTGCTCTTGGACAGGGGCTGGAAGGCCTTGTCACCCGGTATGGTGTCGAGGATCTTGTAGTAATCCCAGGCTCCCTTGGATTCCTTGGGAGACTTCATCTGGGCAAGGAACATGTCGTGCACCATGCGGCCGTCTTCGCGCACATAGCCGTTTTGCGAGAACACGTCGTTGATCTTCATCTTCTTGAGCTGGTTGGTCACCGCCACGCCTTCGTCAGTGCCTGCGGCATCGATGGCCTTGAGGTACTGGGTGACGGCGGAGTAGACGCTGGCCTGGTTCATCGACGGCATTTTCTTCATGCGGGCCTGGTACTTTTTGGACCAGGCGCGTGATTCATCATTGCGATCCCAGTAGAAGGCGGTGGCAAAGGTCAGGCCTTGGCCCAGCTCCAGCCCCATGGCGTGCGCATCGTTGATGTAGATGAGTTGCGGCACAAAGGTGATGTTCCTGGTCATGCCGAACTCCCGCGCCGTCTTGATGGAGTTGACGGTATCCTGCGTGGCGTTGGCAAGCGCCACGACCTGGGCCTTGCTGGCCTGCGCCTGCATCATGAAGGACGAGAAGTCGCTGGCATTGAACGGGTGATAGACGGTGCCCAGCACCTTGCCGCCGCTTTCCTTGACAAAATCTGTCACCGTGGCGGCTGTCACCTTGCCATAGGCATAGTCGACCGCCAGAATGAACCAGTCTTTCTTGCCCTGCGCCATGATGCTTTCGACCGCAGACTTGCCCAGGGAGTAGGAGTCGACGGTGTAATGCACGGTGGTGGGTGCGCAGAATTCGTTGGTCAGGCCCGTGGACAGCGCGCCGGTGCTGATGGCCACCTTGTTGCGTTCCTTGGCCAGGGTGAACACGGCGCCGGCAATGGCGGAGTTGTTCAGATCCATGATCATGTCCACGCCTTCGGCATCCCACCACTGGCGGGCCTTGGTGCCACCGATGTCGGCCTTGTTCTGGTGGTCGGCAAATACCAGCTCAATGGGTTTGCCTTGTACTTTGCCGCCAAAGTCTTCGATGGCCATCTTGGCCGCCTCGACCGAGCCCTTGCCGCCCGAATCGGCATACTGGCCCGACATATCGGTGAGCACGCCGATCTTGACCTTGTCATCCGAGATGCCGGTGGCCTGCGCTGCCAAGGTGGTGCAGGCCAGCATGGCGGCAGCTGCTGTGATTTTGAGATGGGTCACGGCTGTTTGTCTCCAAAAATAGTTGTCGTCTGTGCAAGCGATGCGCGATCGCGGAGGCTGGCTGCCGCATGGTGTGCAGCTCCGATTCAGGCTGGATTATCAAAACCCGGCTGTGGACGCTGCACCGTGCTTCCCCCTAGAGAGGGCGCAAACCAGTCCCATCTGCGACAAAATGGCGGGGCGACGGCTGCACAGAATGAAGAGCGTCGCAGAGCTAGCCACCCTTCATGGGCTTGGGTGGCCGTCCCACTCTCAATCTACTGCCAATGAATACTGCCAACAAAAGTGCCAGCCCCGAGGCGACTCCTTCCGATCCATCGGCCGCTTTTGCGTCGATACGCTTGAACGCGGCCAAGCTGTGGGTGTTGCTGGTACTGGTACTCAGCACCTTTGCCTGCCTGTACTGGGCGCCGCAACTCGATGCCGTCTGGGGCGCAGGCGCGGCCTACCGCTATGCCGCCTCGGGCCTGCCGGTTCTGTATGTACTGCTGCTGGTGGCATATGCCTGGTATCTGCGGCTGCATCCGGAAAAGGATGTGCAATAAGCAAGCACGGCTGCCATGCAACGAATCCACAAGCTGTTTGCACTGTATCTGCTGGGCCTGGCCTGTTTCATTGGGCTGGTAGGCTGGGCAGAGCATGCCGGTCTGTCGCGCCAATGGATCGGACCGATCTTCCTGTTTGTGCCGGTGATGATGTATGCCACCATCGGCGTGTGGGGCCGAACGGCCGATTCGGAAGAGTATTACGTGGCGGGCCGCCGCATTCCGCCCATCTACAACGGCATGGCGACTGCGGCAGACTGGATGAGCGCCGCATCGTTTCTGAGTCTGTCGGGCGCGCTGTATCTGCAGGGTTTTGCAGGCACCAGCCAGCAGCCCGGCGGGCTCGCCTACCTTCTGGGCTGGACAGGCGGTTTCGTGCTGGTGGCGCTTTTGATTGCGCCCCAGCTGCGGGCACTCAATCTGTATACCTTGCCGGATTTCTTTCAGCTGCGCTATGGCGGACGCTGGCCGCGCGTGATTGCGGCGCTCGCTGCGGTGATGTGTTCGTTTTCGTATGTGGTGGCACAAATCTATGCCGTGGGCCTGATCGCGTCGCGGCTGACGGGTGTGCAGTTCGAGATCGGCATCATGCTGGGCCTGGGTGGGGTGCTGGTCTGCTCCTTTCTGGGGGGCATGCGTGCCATTACCTGGACGCAGGTGGCGCAGTACGTGATGATTCTTCTGGCGTTTTTGATCCCTGTATCCTGGCTTGCCTACCAGCGCCTGGGCAACCCGGTGGCAGCCGTGGCCTATACGCAGGAGTTGGGCAAGATTGCTGAATATGAAAAAGCCTTGCTGAGCGATCCGGCCGAGCGTGACGTGGAGCTGGTCTACCTGCAGCGTGGCATGGTGTTCGAATCGCGGCTGCGCAATATCCCGGCCGCGCTGGAGGCCGAGCGCGAGCGGCTGCGTGAGCTGGTGCACCAGCTGCGCATCAGCAATGCCGATCTGGGCCAGGTGTTGGCAGCCGGGCGTGAGCTGGCGGCCTTGCCCCAGGACGAAACCACGGCGCGCGAGCAATGGACCGCTGCCATGCACGAAAACTACGCCCGCGCGCAGCCGCTGGGGGGCACGCCGCAGCATACGGTGCCGTATGCGGTGATTCCTGGTGTGGCAGAGGCCGCGCAGGTGCAGGAGGATGTGTCGCGGCGCAATTTTCTGGCCTTGATGTTTTGTCTGATGCTCGGCACCGCGGGCCTGCCTCACCTGCTGACACGCTACTACACCTTGCCCACGCCTGCAGCGGCGCGGCGCTCGGTTGCCTGGACCTTGTTTTTTGTGGTGCTGCTCTACACCAGCGCGCCTGCGCTGGCGGCGCTCGTCAAGCTACAGGTGATGCAGACCTTGGTGGGCAGCAATTTTGATGCACTGCCCACCTGGATCGCCCAGTGGACGCGGGTGGACGGCTCACTGCTGTCGATTGAGGATGTGAATGGAGACGGCATTGTGCAGTGGGGCGAGATACGCCTGGGAGCCGATCTGATCATGCTGGCCACGCCAGAGCTGGGCGGGTTGCCGTTTGTCGTATCGGGCCTGGTGGCTGCTGGGGGGTTGGCGGCGGCCCTCTCAACAGCCGATGGCCTGCTGCTGACGATCAGCAATGCGCTGGTGCGCGATCTGTACCTGGTGGAGCGGGGCAAATCCGTGACACCGCAGCAGCGGGTCATTCTGTCCAAATTCACCTTGCTGATGGTGGCGCTGGCGGCAGCAGCCGTGGCGTCGGTGCGCAGTTCCGGCATTCTGGTGCTGGTGTCGGCCTCATTTTCGATAGCCGCTTCTGCTTTTGTCCCCGCAATGCTGCTGGGTCTGTATTGGAAAGGGGCAACACGCCAAGGCGCCGTGTGGGGCATGTTGGCGGGCCTGGGCATTACCCTGTACTACATGGTGGTCAACGCATGGCCTGCACGCGCCACTGGCTGGCAATCGGCCCAGTACTCTCATCTGTGGTGGGGCATACAGCCAACGCTGGCGGCGGTATTCGGGGTGCCTGCTGGGCTTCTGGTGATCTGGGTGGTCAGCAATCTGTCTCGCCGCAAAGGCGGGGTAGCCGCGGTGCAATCAGAGCAGCAGCGCTAGAAGAATGCCCGGGGGCGGCGTCATGCCTGTCGGGCGACGGCTCAGCAATGGGAGGCTTGCAATGAAAAACTGCACCGGGCGTGTGCGCGGTGCAGTTCTTGCCGGAAATGGCTTTGAAGGGGAAATACCTTTTGTGGCGCAGCAGCGGTTGCTTGCTATCCGCCGCCAGCCCTCAGGCTGTCTTCCCCCATTGGGTTGCCCCGAGTTATACCTTCAGCAGTTCCACATCGAACTTCAGCGTGGCGTTGGGAGGGATTACACCGCCTGCGCCGCGCGCGCCATAGCCCAGCTCTGCGGGGATGATGAGGGTGCGCTTGCCGCCCACCTTCATGCCTTGCACGCCTTCGTCCCAGCCCTTGATGACCATGCCTGCGCCCAGTGGGAACACGAAGGGATCATTGCGGTCCTTGCTGGAGTCGAACTTGTTGCCTTGCTGCCCATTGGCATACAGCCAGCCGGTGTAGTGCACGGTGACTTGCTGACCCTTGGCCGCTTCTGCGCCGGCGCCAACTTCGGTATCTTCGTATTGCAGGCCTGATGGGGTGGTAGTGAATGCCATGGTGATCCTTTGAGAGTGTTCTTGCAACGGGCAATCATACCTGCCCACAAAGCACAAAACCCGCATGAAGCGGGCTTGGCGTGGTTTTGTCGGGGAGGGGCTTTATTTTTTGCCTTGGCCTGCAGCGACCCAGCGGGTGGCAAAGGCTTGCACGTCCGACAGGCGCTTGAGCAGATCCTGGCCCGAAGGGGTGACGGTGTAGCCGTCACTGTTGTGATCGAGGAAGCCAGCTTCGCGCAGCTCCTTGATGCGGGTGTTCAAGGTATTGGGGGTGATGCCGCCCACGCTGTCCTGCAGCAGACGAAAGGTTTGTGGATGGCCGTCACGCAGTGCCCACAGCACACGCAAAGCGTATCGGCATTCCAACCGCTCGAACAGCTGGTTGATGGCGGTATTTTCCTTGGCGCTCATGTATGGTTCTCCTTGCGCTATGTTGAGGAGCGAAAGCGGCGCTTTCGCATTCAAATCCACAATATTGGGCGCGACCATAGTCGCGAGAAATATCTGCTACAAGTTTAATAGCTCTTGATCGGCAATGTATAGGCGCAGTACCCCAATCTGGTGCGATGGCGCGATAAGTGTTGCTGATATGCTACGTTTTTTGAGTGCCTCAGGGCCGTCTGTGGGGCGCTGCGGGGCAGAAAGCAGTCTTTATCGATTGGCGGTATAGGCAATGGATCGCGCCCCCCGGCACAGGCCAAAAAGGCGCATGCCGGCCTGGTTTGCCACCTGAATAGCCAGGGTGGTTGGCGCAGAAATGGTGGCCAGCACCGGCAGCCCCAGGCGAGCGCATTTGCGCACCAGTTCGTAGCTGGCGCGGCTGGTCATCACCACAAACCCGGCTTGCTGGAGCAACTGCTGCTGCGCCATGCTGCCCAGCAGTTTGTCGAGTGCATTGTGGCGGCCCACATCTTCCATCACCAGTTGCAGCTGGCCATCGGCCGAGGCCCAGCCCGCGGCGTGGATGGCACCAGCCTGCTGGTTCAGAACCTGCAGCGCTGGCAACTGGCTGAATGCGCTTTGCAGCTGCTCCAGCCCGATGTCATGCGCCCAGGCCATGGGTACCAACGGCTCGGGCACCATGTCCAGCGCATCCATCGAATCAATGCCGCAGACGCCGCAGCCGGTACGCCCGGCCAGTGTCCGGCGCTTTTCCTTCAGGCGGGCGAAGCAGCGGGTTGCGATGGTGATTTCTACATGGATGCTGGGCAAATCGCCGTCGTTGCCCGATACATGGGCTGCGGCCACTTCGATGCCATAGCAGTCTTCAATGCCGTCGATGATGCCTTCCGACAGGGCAAAGCCGAGTGCAAAGGCTTCCAGGTTCTGCGGGGTGCACATCATGACTGCGTGCGATATGCCGTTGAACACAAGAGCCACCGGAACCTCGGCCGCAATCGCATCCGTGCTCGGCGTGCTCAGCGCGGGTGTAAGCACGGTGGCTGGCAAGGCTTGGATAGCAGAGGGCAAGGTGGTTTCCATAGTCCGGATTTTGACCCAAAACGGCATTTCGCGCGCATCCCTGGAGCGCGTAGTGCTATTGCTTCGATAGCTTTCCGGTGGCTTTGAAGTTTGCTGCAAAGAAAAAGCCCCGCTCGGGGCGGGGCTTGCAGGAGGGGCGAGGAGCTTAGATGAAGCTGCGCAGCTTGTCCGAGCGGCTGGGGTGCTTGAGCTTGCGCAGCGCCTTGGCTTCGATCTGGCGAATACGCTCGCGCGTCACGTCGAACTGCTTGCCCACTTCTTCCAGCGTGTGGTCGGTGCTCATCTCGATACCGAAACGCATGCGCAGCACCTTGGCTTCGCGCGGGGTCAGACCATCAAGAATGTCCTTGACCACGTCGCGCAGGCCAGCCTGCATGGCGGCATCCACGGGCGCCGTGTTGGCGCTGTCTTCGATGAAATCGCCCAGGTGACTGTCGTCATCATCACCGATGGGGGTTTCCATCGAGATCGGCTCCTTGGCGATCTTCATGATCTTGCGGATCTTGTCCTCGGGAATCTCCATCTTCTCGGCCAGGATGGACGCATCAGGCTCGAAGCCGAACTCCTGCAGGTGCTGGCGCGAGATGCGGTTCATCTTGTTGATGGTCTCGATCATGTGGACCGGGATGCGGATGGTGCGGGCCTGGTCCGCAATCGAGCGCGTGATGGCCTGGCGAATCCACCAGGTCGCATAGGTCGAGAACTTGTAACCACGGCGGTACTCGAACTTGTCCACGGCCTTCATCAGACCGATGTTGCCTTCCTGAATCAGATCGAGGAACTGCAGGCCGCGGTTGGTGTACTTCTTTGCAATGGAGATCACCAGGCGCAGATTGGCCTCGATCATCTCCTTCTTGGCATTGCGCGAAGCACGCTCGCCGTCGTTCATGCGCTTGTTGATGAGCTTGAGCTCATCGAGCGGCACCACCACGCGGGCCTGCAAGTCGATCAGGTTCTGCTGCAGCTCCTGCACGGGCGGGATGTTGCGACCCATGATGGCGCTCCAGCTGTTGCCAGCCTGGGCTTCCTTCTCGATCCATTGCAGGTTCAGCAGGTTGGCAGGGAAGAGCTGGATGAACTTTTCCTGTGGCAGACCGCACTTTTCCACGATGATCTTGCGCAGGGCACGCTCTTTCTGGCGTACGCTGTCCACCTGCTCGCGCAGCATGTCGCACAGTTTCTCGATGGTCTTGGCGGTGAAGCGGATGGTCATCAGCTCGGCAGACAGCTGATCCTGCACCTTTTTGTATTGGGCGGAGCTGTAGCCGTTCTTGTCGTAGGCCTGGTGCAGCTGCTCGAACAGCGAATGCAGCTTGTCAAAGCGCGACAGTGCTTCGTTCTTCAGCTCTTCCAGGCGGCGGGTCATGGCCTTGGAGCCGCCCTTGCCATCGTCATCGTCTTCTTCGTCGTATTCGTCGAAGTCTTCTTCGGCCACGTAGTCATCGTTTTCGTCGGCGTCGGAGAAGCCGTCCACGATGGTGGAGATGACAACCTTGCCTTCACGAATTTCCTCGGCCATGGCCAGAATTTCGGCGATGGTGGCGGGTGATGCGCTGATGGCCAGCATCATGTCCTGCAGGCCGCCTTCAATGCGCTTGGCAATTTCAATTTCGCCTTCACGGGTCAGCAGCTCGACCGTGCCCATTTCGCGCATGTACATGCGAACGGGGTCGGTCGTGCGGCCAAACTCGGAATCCACGGTCGAGAGGGCGGCTTCCGCTTCTTCTTCCGCTTCTTCCTCTGTCGTTGCGGACTGGCCGGTGTTGTTCAGCAGCAGGGTTTCTGCGTCCGGGGTCTGCTCGTATACCGCTACGCCCATGTCGTTCAACATGGAGATCACGACTTCCAGCGTTTCGGCGTCAACCAGCTTGTCGGGCAGGTGGTCAGAGATTTCGGCGTTGGTCAGGTAGCCGCGGGTCTTGCCCAGCTTGATCAGCGCCTTCAGGCGCTGGCGGCGGGTGGACATTTCCTCTTCGGTCAGAACGGCTTCGTCCAGACCGAATTCCTTCATCAGCGCGCGCTCCTTGGCCTTGGAGACCTTCATGCGCAGCGGCTTGGCTTTCTCGACAGGGGAGTCGGGCGCAGCCTCGGCCTCTACCGTTTCCTCGCCTTCGAGATCGTCCTCGATGTCGGAGAAATCGGCATCATCATCGATGACTTCTTCGCTCTTGGCTTTTGCCTTGGCTTTGCCCTTGGCAGCCGTCTTCTTGGCGGCCTTGGGCTTTTCTTCTGCGGCAGGCTTGGCAGCTTTTGGTTTTGCGGTTTTTGCGGCGGCCTTGGCCTTCACAGGGGTTTCCGCTTCTTCGGCTTCCACCTTCTTGGTGGCACGTTTCTTGGGGGCGCCTGCATTCAGCAAGGCATCGGCAGCCTTGAGCAATTCTGCTTGAGACAGGCGTTGTTTACTTTCGGACACGGAGCTAACCTTCTTCGTCGCTGCCTTGGTAGGGGAGGGGGCGGCAGCACTGGCTTTTACGGTTTTGCCAGCTGCAACAGGTGTCTTGGCAGCCGCAGGTTTTGCGGCTTTGGACACGGTTGCAGCCTTGGCACTTTTGGCAGCGCTGGCTTTGGTTGGCGACTTGACGGACGACTTCGCGGACTTTGTAGCAGGCATGTACACCCTCGAATCAAAGAAAACACACAAAGAAAACTGGCAAGCGCCATTAACCGGCGCATACAAAATAAATAAATACGGCGTCTGCCTGCAACAGGTGCAATGGGCAGCTGGGCCATACGAGGTGCGGAACCTCTGGGCAAGATGTTGGGGCGATCATTTGGAATGCAGTCCTTGCGGTATGTTGGGCGCTTGCGCTGGTGGCAAATCACGTAAGTCTTTACGCGGGCCCGGTCCGGAGGTGCTGCTGTCGCTCTTGCCGATGCAACAAATATTATACCTTTTTGGCGAATGTCAAGAGCTTGGCGCCATTTATTTGTTGACCTGGCGCTTGAGCAGGCCAATGCGGTGGAAATTGCTCTGGTAGCGCCGCAGGGCCTTGGGGTCAGAAGCCTGGGTGATGAGCTGGCGGTTCTGCTTTTCGAGGTGGTCGAGCACGATGCGGCTGAGCGAGTCACGCAGCTCGTCGCGGATCTCATCGAGCGGGCCGTCGATCTGGGCGTGGTGCCCTTGCATCAGCTGGGTGGCGAATTCCTCGATCACATGGCCACGCATGTGCTCCCGCAGCACGGCCCATGACTGCGCGCCGTGCGCCAGAAACTGCTGTTCTATCCAGGCAAACAGGCTGCCGTAGGGCGCATCCAACTGCGCCAGGGTGGCGGCATCTTCCGGGGAAAAGTTCTCCAGAAACGCCATGTGCGACAGCAGCAGGCGCGCGGCCTGGTCTTCCCGCGTGACTGCTACGGTGGGCATGGGTGGCTGCGGCGCAGGGCGTGGTTGCCAGTTGCTCTTGCGGCCCTTCCATTCGCCAGGGCTGCGCTTGCCGTAGGCATTGCCTCCAGCGCCATGGCCGAAGTTGCTGCCTGGTTGGGAGCCATAGCCATCGCTGCGCTGGCCGGGGTAACGGTCCATGCCGCCCTCGCCATCCCAGGGCGGTGCGTCGCCATACGAGGGAGGGGGCTCGACTGCCGCATCCCACGGCGCAGTGGATCGGGTGGGGTCGGCTCCCGGGTGGTGCGCACGGCCACCGCCTCCCTGGCGGGCCTGTTCCAGGGCCGTGGTCTTCTGCCACAGCCCGTCGAGTTCAGCGGCAGGAAGCTGGGCCTTGTCGGCAATTTCGACCAGCAGTTGGCGCTTCAAGGCTCCATCGGGCAGCAAATTCCATAGCGGCCGGGCGTTGCTGGACATGCGCGCGCGTCCTTCTGCTTGCCCCAGATCGCAGCCTTCGCTGGCGGCTTCAAGCAAGAAGCGCGACAGCGGGGTTGCGTCATGTACATGGCGGGCAAACGCATCGGCGCCATATTCGCGCACAAAGCTGTCCGGGTCGTGCTCGGAAGGCAGGAAGAGGAATTTGATGCTGCGCGTATCGGTGGCATAGGGCAGGGCGCCGTCGAGCGCCTTGCGGGCGGCGCGGCGTCCGGCGGCGTCGCCGTCAAAGCTGAACACCACGGTATCGGTAAAACGGAACAGCTTGTGTACGTGATCGGGCGTGCAAGCGGTCCCCAGGGTGGCGACGGCATTGGGAAAGCCCAGCTGCGCCAGCGCTACTACGTCCATATAGCCTTCGGTTACCAGGACGTAGCCGTGTTCGCGGATGGCGGTGCGCGCCTCAAACAGGCCGTACAGTTCACGCCCCTTGTGAAAGACCGGTGTCTCGGGCGAATTCAGGTATTTGGGCTTTTCGTCGCCGAATACGCGGCCGCCAAAGCCGATGCATTCGCCTTTGACATTGCGGATCGGAAACATCACCCGGTCGCGGAAGCGGTCGTAGCGCTTGGCATCGCCCCCCTTGTCGTCTTCGGACTCGATCACCAGCCCCGATTCCACCAGCTTGGCGTCATCGTAAGCAGGGAAGACGCTGGCCAGGCCGCGCCAGCCTTCGGGCGCATAGCCCAGGCCAAAACGCTTGGCAGTGGCGCCAGAGACACCTCGGCCTTTCAGATAGGCAATGGCTTTTTGCGACTGTGACAGGTGCTTGCGGTAGGCGTCGCCCGCCTTTTCCAGCATGTCGGTGAGTGTCGCCTGCTTTTCGCGCGCCTGGGCGGCGCGTTCGCGTTGCTGGGGCGAGACATCGTCTTCGGGCACCTGCAGGCCGGTGCTCTGGGCCAATTCGGTCACCGCTTCACGGAAGCCCATACCCGTGTGGTCCATCAGAAAACCAATCGCGTTGCCGTTTTTGCCGCAGCCAAAGCAGTGGTAGAACTGTTTGGAAGGGCTGACGCTGAATGAAGGCGACTTTTCGCCATGAAAAGGGCACAGCCCCATGTAGTTGGCGCCGCCTTTTTTCAGCTGTACATAGCGGCCCACCACATCGACCACATCGACGCGGGAGAGCAGTTCCTGGATGAATGACTGGGGGATGGACACCGTCCTATTGTCGCCCAAGCGCAGCCACGCCCAAGTGCTGCATGGGCAAATTGCTGCGGCACTCGGCTTGACCGGTTGCTTGCCAAGCAGGCATGGATTGCTATGAAAAAAGGATTGATGTTGCCCAATGGGCGGGCGCTAGCAGTCATTTTTACCATATTCACCGATCCGTATTCTTGGTGAGAGCCCATCGGCCATTGCAATTTCCGTGTCAGCCATCTGTGGCACAGTGGTTTCCAAGGAGACACAAGACCGATGACGAGCATGTACGACACCCGGTTGGAGCGCAATGAGGCCAACCACGCCCCGCTGACCCCCTTGAGCTTTCTTGAGCGCGCGGCCGAGGTTTACCCCGAGCGGCTGGCCATCATCCATGGCGATCTGCGCCAGACCTGGGGGCAAACCTATGCCCGCTGCCGCCAGTTGGCCAGCAGCTTGCAGCAGCATGGCATTGGCAAGAATGACACAGTAGCGGTGATGCTGCCCAATACGCCCCCCATGGTGGAGGCGCATTTTGGCGTGCCGATGGCGGGCGCCGTGCTCAATGCTCTCAACACCCGGCTGGATCCTGAAACCATTGCTTTCATGCTGGACCACGGGGAAGCCAAGGCATTGATCGTGGATCCCGAGTTCGCCGGTGTGGTGGCCAAAGCGCTGCAGTTGCGCCAATCGGCCACGCCGTTGCTGTTGATCGATGTGGAAGACGCCATCTATGGCGAGGCCAGCGAGCGCCTGGGCATCCTCACTTACGAACAGTTGCTGGCGCAGGGCCGGGCAGACTTTGAGTGGGTCTTGCCGGGCGATGAGTGGGATGCGATTGCACTGAACTACACCAGCGGCACCACCGGCAACCCCAAGGGCGTGGTCTACCACCACCGGGGCGCGGCGGTAAACGCCACCAGCAATGTGCTGGAATGGGACATGCCCAAGTTTGCTGTCTATCTGTGGACCTTGCCCATGTTCCACTGCAATGGCTGGTGTTTTCCATGGACGGTGGCGCTGCGCGCAGGAGTCAACGTTTGCCTGCGCCGGGTCGAGGCGCAGGCCATCTTCAACGCCATCAAAACCCATGGCGTAACCCACTACTGTGGCGCTCCCATCGTGCACAGCCTGCTCGTCAACGCCCCGGCGGCCATGAAGGAGGGGATGCAGAATCTGGCGCAGGGTGGCGTCAAATGCATGGTGGCGGGTGCGGCGCCGCCCGCATCGATGATCGAAGGCATGGAGCAGATGGGCTTTGACCTGACCCATGTGTATGGTCTGACCGAGGTTTACGGCCCCGTCACTGTCTGTGCCAAGCAGGAGAGCTGGAATGGGCTGGACGTGGGCGAGCGTGCCCGCCTCAATGCGCGCCAGGGCGTGCGCTACCACCTGCAGCGCGCGGCCCGTGTCATCAATGCCGAAACCATGGAGCCTGTGCCGGAAGACGGCGAAACCATGGGCGAGATCATGTTGCGCGGCAACATCGCAATGAAGGGCTACCTCAAGAACCCGACCGCCACGGACGAGGCTTTCCGTGGTGGCTGGTTCCACACGGGAGATCTCGCGGTGCAGTACCCGGATGGCTACATCAAGATCAAGGACCGCAGCAAGGACATCATCATCTCCGGCGGAGAGAACATCTCGTCCATCGAGGTGGAAGACGTGCTCTACCGCCATCCCGCAGTTCTCGCCGCCGCCGTGGTGGCCAAACCCGATGCCAAATGGGGCGAGACACCCTGCGCCTTTGTCGAGATCAAACCTGGCGCGGCGGTGACGGCCGAGGACATTGTGGCCCACTGCAAAAAGCATCTGGCAGGGTTCAAGGTGCCTCGCGCTGTAGTGTTTGGCGATCTGCCCAAGACGAGTACGGGCAAGATCCAGAAGTTCGAGCTGCGCAAGCTGGCCGGGTCTGCAGACGCCATTGATGTGTGATGCTCGGGCGCCTGACGCTGCCGCCGGGCTGTATGACGCGAGGTGTTGGCTGAAAGCTGCGTTGTATTTGCCGCTCGGGTTTGCCGCAATGGCTCTGGTGTGGCCCAGTGCCTAGAGTGGCTTGGTTCATCCACATTTCAATCGACAAGGACACAAGCCATGCAACACGCCCCAAGCGCCACCTCTCGCACCGCACCTCGCAGTATATTATGGCTAAGTGCTTCTTTTTTGATAGCTACTGGCGCGCTGCTATTGGGCGGAAAAGCCCATTCCGAGGTGTATGCCAAGGAGAGCATGCTCAAGGCGCAGAAGGAAAAGGCGGGTGGTGGCCAGGGCGTGCTGGTAGGTGAATATGCCTTTACCCGTGACAAGGCCAAAAAGGACGAGGCGATCAAGGAAATCAGCTGGCTGAGCTTGAAGCCGGGCGATTCCATCGGTTACCACCCGCACACCACCAACGAGGACACCTACATCATCGTCTCGGGCACTGGCGTCTTCAAAGACAAGGATGGCAAGGATGTGCCGGTGAAGGCGGGAGACGTGACCATCGTGCGCAAGGGCGAATCGCATGGCTTGACGGCAACAGGCACGGAACCGCTGGTGTTCATTGATGTGATTGCCGAGCAGTGATGCGCGCATCTGTGCGCATGAAATAACAAAGGAGCCACGCAGGCTCCTTTTTTCATGCCGGGCGCCGAGGCCTTACTGCCCCATCACCACGCCTTCGCGCCGTGGGTCTGCGCCGCCGAACCACAGCGATTTGCCATGGGCCTCGCCGCGCGAGATCGCTTGCAGGCCGCTGGTCAGGTTCTGCTCCTTGACTTCGGCTCCGCGCTTGGCGAGGGCTTCTACCGTGGCGGCAGGGAAGCGCTTTTCCTCCAGCACGGTAGGTCCGTTCAAGCTTCCAAAATTAGGCAGGTTGATGGCTTGTTGTGGCATCAGGCCCCAGTTGAGCATGCCGTACAGCGTTTTGGCGGTGTAGTGGATGATCCAGGCGCCACCAGGGCTGCCGGCGCTCACCACCAGCTTGTCGGTGGCCTTGTCAAACACCAGCGTGGGTGCCATCGACGAGCGTGGGCGTTTGCCAGGCTCGACCCGGTTGGCGATGAGCTGGCCCTGGGCATCGCGCGGAGCCAGGCTGAAGTCGGTCAACTCGTTGTTCAGCAGAAATCCGCCGGACAGACCCCGGCCGGTGTTCACCATCTGGCGCGAGCCGAACTGGTCTTCGATAGTGGTGGTCATGGCAATCGCATTGCCATAGGCATCGACGATGCTGATGTGGCTGGTGCCATATTCCATCTGGTAGGGCTGGGTGGCGTAGGCGATTTTCACGGCACCGGGCTGGCCGGGCTGGGCTTGTTTCATGCTTTGCGCACCGATGAGCTTGGCACGCTCAGCCAGGTATTGCGGACGCAGCATGTTGTGCCAGTCGTTGCCGGGAGCCTGAACGAAAGCAGGATCAGCCACGTACTGGTTGCGGTCGGCAAATGCAAGGCGCGACGCTTCTGCGTACAGGTACAGCCAGTCGGCAGTAGGCAGGCCATCGGCGCCCAGCGCCATTTGCGGGGCCGGGGTATTGCCCAGTATGCCCAGGATCTGCCCGACTGCAATGGCGCCCGAGCTGGGTGGCGGGAAGCCGCACACGCGGTAGCTGCGTGCAGCCGCATTGGCTGCAGCTTGCGGGCTGTAGTCGCTGCACAGTGCTTCGCGCTTGACGGGCTGGTAAGCGGCCAGATCGGCTGCTGTCATCTTGCCGGGGTTGGTGGCATGGCCTTGCACCTTGCGCACAATCGCTTCTGCCACCGGGCCTTCCAGCAGCGCCTTGGAGCCATTCTTGGCGATGTCTTTCAGGATTGCCGCGTATTCCGGGTTTTTCAGCACATGGCCCACGGGCCAGGGCTTGCCGTTGGCATCGAGAAAATAGCTGCTGGCGACTGTATCCTGGCCCAGAAACTTTTCCTGTGCCGTGAGCGTGTTCAGGCGAGGGCTGACCTTGAAGCCGTCGCTCGCCAGCTTGATGGCGGGCTCAAACAAGGTGGCCCAGGGGAGCTTGCCGTGCTCCTTGTGGGCCAGCTCCAGCATGCGGATGGCGCCAGGCACGCCCACCGAGCGGCCGCCCACCACGGCATCGTGGAAGACCATGGGCTTGCCGTCCTTCATGAACAGGTTTTCATCGGCGGCCATGGGGGCGACTTCGCGGCCGTCATAGGCCTCTACCTTACTGCCCTGGGCATGCAGCAGGAAGGCTCCGCCGCCGATGCCGCTGGACTGCGGCTCAACCAGGCCGAGCACCAGTTGTACGGCAATGGCTGCATCAATGGCGCTGCCGCCGGCCTTGAGCACCTGAAAGCCTGCATCCGTTGCCAGCGGGTTGGCTGCAGCCACTGCGTACTTTTCGTTGGCCCAGCCGGGCTTATCGATCCAGCCGGAGCTGCCTTCGGGCTGGTCGGCCACGGCAGGTGGGGTGTAGTGGAGCGATGGCGCGCTGGTGCAGGCGGCCAACAGGGCCGCCGCCGCCAGTGTGCTGATCTGCAAGGCATGGCGCGCGCCGCGCGTGAGCGGTTGGCGGGCCTTGTTTCTGGCTTCGAGATTCAGGGAAGTCTGGTGTGCCATGGCGGTATTCCTTCTCTATTTCTGTAGTGGGATGCTGCATCGTACCTGCTCTGCCAGATAAGCCATTGAGGGAGTGCACCGACACACGCATCCAGATGTAAATAGGCTCTTGCGCGCTGCTTCAGGCGAGCTGTGGCCCGGCCACGCGGTCTTCCACCACAAAGCGCGCCAGGGTACGGATGCCACTGTCCGCACGCAACGGGTCATCGACGGCGCGCAGCTGCGTCTTCCACAGGGTAGGTGTAACTTCGCACAGGCCATAGCCGCGCTCGTCGCAGCGGGCAAACAAGATTTGTGGGTTGCGAGCAACGACGGCATCGACCCGGGCCTGCGTGGTGCCCGAGTGCGATGTGATGGATGTGCCACAGAATTCGCTTGCCACCGCACGGGGTGCGCGGCCCTCGGCTTCGGGGTTGTCGATGCGGCAGACATAGTTCTGGTGGATGTCGCCGCCCAGCAGCACGGTGTTGCGCAATGCGGCCTGATCGATGGCGCGGATCAGGCGCTGGCGCGCTGCGGGGTAACCGTCCCAGCTGTCGGTGCTGGTGCGACCATTGGGATAGTGGCGAGGGGCAAACAGGGTTTGTTGGCAAATCACGCTCCATCGCTTGCTGGATGAGCGCGAGGCGCTATTGTTCTTGAGATTTTCTGCCAACCAGCGCTCTTGATCCCACCCCAGAAAACTGCGGGCATCGAGGGCCAGATCGGGGCAGTCATCCGCATGGACGGAGCCGTTGCTTTTATCGCCCGGTGTGCGGCAGGCCTGAATGTCTCGGTACTGGCGCGCATCAAGCACCATCAGTTCAGCGAGGTTGCCCCAGGCGAACCGGCGGTAGATCTGCGTATTGCGCAGGCTACCGGCTGCACTGGCTTTGGCGGCCACGGCAGCGCGCAGCGGCATGTTTTCGTAGAACGCCTGATAGGCAGCCAGGCGCTTGGCGGCAAAGGCGGTAGCGCTGCCCACGCCTTCCAGGCCCACGTAATCGTTTTCCACCTCGTGGTCGTCCCAGGTCATGACCCAAGGGCAATAGGCGTGCATGGCCTGCAGATCGGGATCGCTTTTGTGCAGCGCGTAGCGGTCACGGTAGTCTTGCAGGCTGCGCGGGTAGGCCAGCGGCTGCAGGCGCGCCAGCTTGGAGAGCTGTGACTGGGTTTTCGCGTCGCTGGCATCGGCTTTGGGTGATGCGTATTCGTAGATGTAGTCGCCCAAAAAGACCACCAGGTCTGGATCGTCTGCCCGCGCATGGCGCCAGGCAGCGTAGTAGCCGTGTTCCCAGCGCTGGCACGAGGCAAACACGAGCCGCATGCGCTGTACGGGCGCGCCATCGACCGGGGTGGTGCGTGTGCGTCCGGTGGTACTGGTCTGGCCATTGCAGTGAAATCGATAGTGGTACCAGCGGTCAGGTGCCAGGCCGCGCGCCAGCACATGCACGCTGTGGCCCCAGTCTGTTGTGGCCAGTGCTTCGCCCTTTTGCACGACATGCTGGAACTGCTCGTCGTGGGCAATTTCCCACTGCACTGATTGCGGCCCAAGCAAGGGCATGCGCGGGCTGGGCAAGAGCCGCGTCCACAACACTACGCTGTCGCTGGCGGGCTCGCCGCTGGCTATGCCCAGGCCAAAGAGCTGCTCGCTGACCGGCCAGGCCGCAGTCGCCAGGGCTGCATGGCTGGCCAACGACATGCCGCCGAGGCTTGTGGTTGCAAGCCATTGCAGCCATTGGCGGCGGGATATATTGGCCGGAATACTGCTTTGCGCTTGATGCATATACGTAATTTGCTATGAATTTTGAGTTTTTACAGTATCGGCCGAGCATAGCGCGTCAACGGCGTGCTGGTTTGTCGCAGTGGTAAAGCAAGGTGGAAAAAACGCCTGAGGGCGCTGATCCCGTTGGGTGCCTTGGGGGACGTTGTTCCGAAGCAGGCCTGCCAATAAAAAACGCTCCATGAGGAGCGTTGTTGATTGTGATCAATGGGCCGATTCAAGCCTGTGATTCGCCACAGGAGGCAGTCTTATTCGTCGTTGTTCTGCAATTGCGCCTGCGGGTTGGCGGCCGATGCCAGGATGTTGGCAGGGTCGTCCACGGCCTCGCGCAAGGCCTTGCCTGGCTTGAAATGCGTGACGCGCTTGGCAGGCACCTGCACGGCTTCGCCGCTGCGGGGGTTGCGGCCCAGGCGTGGCTGGCGGTGGGTGATGGTGAAACTGCCAAAACCACGGATCTCGATGCGCTGGCCGCGCACGAGGGAATCTTCGACGGCCTCGAGAATCGTTTTGACAGCCTGCTCTGCATCCCGCTGGGTCAGCTGGTGAAAACGTTCGGCAAGCTCTTCAATCAGATCGGATCGGGTCATACGAATGGGAATCTTCAGTAATCTATATAGGCAAAACGTAGATGGGCGCACTGGGCGCCCACCTTGAATGCTGGCTACCGACTATACCAAGCTGTGCAAGGTATGTCGGCAGCAGGGGCCGTCAATTACTTGTCGGCGTCCAGCTTGGCGCGCAGCAGAGCGCCCAGGCTGGTGGTACCAGCATTTTCCTTGGACGATTGCTGCGACAGCGAAGCCATGGCTTCTTGCTGCTCAGCGTGGTCCTTCTGCTTGATCGACAGGGAGATGCTGCGGCTCTTGCGATCCACATTGGTCACCACGGCGGTCACGTCGTCGCCTTCCTTGAGCACCGAGCGAGCGTCTTCCACGCGGTCTTGGGAGATTTCCGAAGCACGCAGGTAGCCGACGATGTCGTCGCCCAGGTCGATTTCAGCGCCCTTGGCGTCCACAGACTTGACCTTGCCGGTCACGATCTGGCCCTTGTCGTTCACGGTAGCGAACGTGGTGAAGGCGTCGCTGTCGAGCTGCTTGATGCCCAGCGAGATACGCTCACGGTCCACATCCACGGCCAGCACGATGGCTTCCACTTCCTGGCCCTTCTTGTAGTTACGAACGGCGGCTTCGCCAGCTTCGTTCCACGACAGGTCAGACAGGTGCACCAGGCCGTCGATGCCCGAGGCCAGGCCCACGAACACGCCGAAGTCGGTGATCGACTTGATCGGGCCCTTCACGCGGTCACCGCGCTTGGTGTTCTGAGCAAATTCTTGCCATGGGTTGGCCTTGCATTGCTTCATGCCCAGGGAGATGCGACGCTTGTCTTCGTCGATTTCCAGAACCATGACTTCGACTTCGTCGCCCAGAGACACGAGCTTGGAAGGAGCAACGTTCTTGTTGGTCCAGTCCATTTCGGAAACGTGCACCAAACCTTCGATGCCTGGTTCCAGTTCCACGAACGCGCCGTAGTCGGCAATGTTGGTGACCTTGCCGAACAGACGGGTGCCCGATGGGTAGCGGCGCGACACGCCCAGCCATGGATCGTCGCCCATTTGCTTCAGACCCAGGGACACGCGGTTCTTCTCGGTGTCGAACTTCAGGATCTTGGCGGTGATTTCCTGGCCAGCAGTCACCACTTCGGATGGGTGACGCACGCGGCGCCATGCCATGTCGGTGATGTGCAGCAGGCCGTCGATGCCGCCCAGATCCACGAACGCACCGTATTCGGTGATGTTCTTGACCACGCCCTGAACGATGGAGCCTTCCTTCAAGGTTTCCATCAACTTGGCGCGCTCTTCGCCCATCGAGGCTTCCACCACGGCGCGGCGGCTCAGCACCACGTTGTTGCGCTTGCGGTCGAGCTTGATGACCTTGAATTCCAGGGTCTTGTTTTCGTAAGGGGTCAGGTCCTTGATAGGACGGGTGTCGATCAGCGAACCGGGCAGGAATGCGCGGATGCCGTTGACCAGAACGGTCAGACCGCCCTTGACCTTGCCGGAGGTGGTGCCGGTCACGAATTCGCCCGATTCCAGGGCCTTTTCCAGCGACAGCCACGAGGCCAGACGCTTGGCGGTATCGCGCGACAGGATGGTGTCGCCGTAGCCGTTTTCGATGGAGCCGATGGCCACGGACACGAAGTCACCCACTTGGACTTCGATTTCGCCCTGGTCGTTCTTGAATTCGTCGATAGGCACATAGGCTTCCGACTTCAAGCCGGCGTTCACCACGACGAAGTTGTGCTCAACGCGCACGACTTCAGCGGTGATGACTTCGCCAGGACGCATTTCGGTGCGTGTCAACGACTCTTCAAAAAGGGCGGCAAAAGATTCAGACATGTGTTTCCTTAGACATAGTCAGGTTTCCGTTAGCACTATTGCTATCGTTTTTAAGGCTGGCTATGCAGGTTGCGGAGGTTCCGCGGGTTAAAGTTAAACAACCCGGCAACCCATGGTGGTATGGAACGCACCAGTGGAAGGCGGCCGGGGCCTTGCAAACCGTCTACATCAGGGCAAAAGCCACACTGTTCAGGCGCTGGCCTGGGAGTGGGCCGCCACTGCGGCAAACGGTTGGCGCTTTTCCCACCACGCCAGCACCTGGGCCACGGCTTCTTCAACCGTGATGTCGGAGTTGTCGAGCAGGAGAGCATCTTGCGCAGCTTGCAGCGGAGCGGTGGCGCGGTTCATGTCGCGCGCATCGCGCGCCTCAAGGTCAGCACGAAGGTCGGCTATTGTAGCCGGTATTCCTTTTTCTATCAACTGTTTATGACGGCGCTGCGCGCGCTGGGCGGCGCTTGCCGTCAGATAGATCTTGAGCGGGGCGAGGGGGAAAATCACGGTTCCCATGTCGCGGCCGTCTGCCACGAGGCCGGGCAGCTGGCGAAAATCATGTTGCATCTGCACCAGTGCCTGGCGCACGGCGGGCAGGGCCGAGCCGAGCGAGGCGTTCATTCCCGCCTCTTCGGAGCGGATGGCAAGGCTGATGTCCTCGCCGTCGAGCAGCACGCGCTGGTCGGGTGTGAAGGTGATGTCCAACTGGGCAATCAGGGCTGCGATCTGGCCCGCGTGATCGGCATCGATAGGAATGCCCGCGCGCGTGGCAGCAAGGCCGGTGATGCGGTAGAGCGCACCCGAATCGAGCAGGTGGTAGCCTAGCGCAGCAGCCACGGCAGACGCCACGGTGCCTTTGCCGGAGGCCGTGGGCCCGTCCACACAGATCACGGGCACGCTGCCGGGTACGGGGCGTACGGCAGAGAACAGTGCTTCAAAATAGCCAGGAAAGGTCTTGGCTACGCACTTGGGGTCTTCAATGCGCACCGGCACGCCTGCGGGGTTGAAGGCTGCGAGCGAGAAGCACATGGCAACGCGGTGGTCGTCATAGGTGTGGATGCTGGCGGGCCTCCACGCTTCACGATCCGCAGGCGGTGTGATACTGATGTAGTCAGCGCCTTCTTCCACGGTGGCGCCGAGCTTGCGCAGCTCGGTGGCCATGGCGGCCAGGCGGTCGGTTTCCTTCACGCGCCAGCTGGCAATATTGCGCAAGGTGGTGGTGCCGTTGGCGTACAGCGCCATGGCTGCCAGTGTCATGGCGGCATCGGGAATGTGGTTGCAGTCCATGTCGATGGCTTGCAGCGGCCAGTTGCCCCGGCGGATTTCCAGCCAGTTGGGGCCGCTGGTGATGGCTGCGCCCATGGCCCGCGCAGCATCGACAAAGCGGATATCGCCCTGGATGGATTGGGCGCCTACGCCCAGCACTTTGACGCTACGGTCGATATGGATGGTGGAGTTGTTGGGGCCGGGCTTGCTGCTCTTGCCCGCGGCGATGGCGCCCAGCGCGATGAAGTAGCTGGCCGACGAGGCATCGGCCTCCACATGGATCTCGCGTGGCGACTGATAATGGCTGCCCGCAGGGATGGTAAAGCGCTGCCAGCTATCATTTTTGACAGCGATGCCGAAGCGCTGGAGCAGCTCCAGCGTGATGTGGATGTAGGGCTTGGAGATCAGCTCGCCCATGACTTCGATGGTCACATCCTGCTGGCGCCCCACCAGCGGGAGCGCCATCAGCAGGGCTGTCAGGAACTGGCTGGACACATCGCCGCGCACGGGGATGGGTGTCTGCAGGTGCAGCTGGGCCGTTGTTACCGGATGAATGCGCAGCGGTGGGTAGCCTTCGTTGCCGAGGTAGTCGATCCTGCAGCCGAGCTGGCGCAGCGCGTCGACCAGGTCACCAATCGGGCGTTCGTGCATGCGGGCGACGCCGCTCATCTCGAAATTGCCGCCCAAGAGTGCCAGTGCAGCCGTCAGCGGGCGCATGGCGGTGCCAGCGTTGCCCAGGAACAGTTGCAGAGTGCGCGCCGCCGTCGCGGGTGCCAGATGACCGCCAAGGCCGGTGACGTGGTAGCTGTTGAGGTGTGCCGGATCGGTGCTGCGCACTACGGCGCAACCCAGTTGCTCCAGAGCTTTGAGCATGACCTGGGTGTCGTCGGAGTCGAGAAGGTCATGGATGGTGGTGGTGCCCTGGCTTAGCGCGGCGAGCAGCAACACGCGGTTGGAGATGCTTTTGGAGCCGGGCAACTGCACTTCACCATTGGCGCTTTGCAGTGCGGGAATGTCAAGAAAAGCGGTGGTGAACATGGTTTGCTCTGCTTTTAGGAGTTAATGCGCACAGGTGGCGGTCGCTGGCGGCCAATTCTATTGAACTATTGAGAATGATTGGTGCAACAAGCCCAGGCAACGTCCGTCTGAAAAATTCAAAAATCGACTCCAGATTTTCTTGCCTTTCCAACCCTTTCCAAGCCTTGCCAACCAAGGCCTTGCGACGGGTTGGCAACACCCCGCCTATTATCGACTGGCACCGGCTGACCGCCTGCGGTGATTGCCGCCGACAAGGTGCCGAGGCCTCAGGTCGTGGGCTTGGTTTTGGACAGCGATTCTGGCGTGTACAGTTTGCCCGGCTTCCATTGCGCCCGGGTGTCCGAGGCGCTGCGGATCAGGCTTTCGACTGCGGCCTGGTTGTCAGTCATCAGGGCCGCTTCATAGCGCCCCAGCATGTGCTGCAGGTAGTGGATCTGCTGGAGGATCTCGGTGCGGTTGGCGCTGAAGATATCGCGCCACATATTGGGCTCGCCAGCGGCAATGCGGGTGAAATCGCGAAAACCGGGGCCTGCCAGCGACAGGATGCGGTGGCCGTCTTCCTGCGCAAGGATCGCGTTCATATAGGCCATGGCGATCAGGTGCGGCGCGTGGCTGCTGGCAGCCAGGGCAGCATCGTGCATTTCCGGAGACATGCTGGTGACATGCGTGCCCAGTCCCTTCCACAGGGCTTCGGCCTGGCGCAACTGGGCCACCTTGGTCAGCTCGGTCGGCGTGAGCACCACCTGGGCATCGTTGTAGAGGTTGACGTCTGCATGATCAACGCCCGATACCTCTTTACCGGTGATGGGGTGTGCGGGCACAAAGCAGCCAAAACGGTCCTTGAGTGCGCCGCGCGCGGCGTTCACCACATCGACCTTGGTCGATCCCACATCCATGACCAGGGTGCTGGGCTGGATCAGATGCTTGATGGTGCGCAAGGTGGGTTCGGTCGATGCGACCGGAATCGCCAAGATCACCAAATCGGCGCCAGATACCGCGATCAAGGCCGAGCTGGCTTCTTCGTCGATGGCACCCATCTGGCGCGCGCGGCTGGTGGTGGAGGGCGACTTGCTGTAGCCCACGATGCGTTTGACGAGCCCCGCTCTCTTGACGGCCAGCGCGAACGAGCCGCCCATCAGCCCGCAGCCGATCAGCGCCATGTGTTCAAACTTTTTCACCAATCAGGCTCCTACAGGGTAGGCGCCCAGCATCTTGAAGAAGGCGCATAGCTCGCGCAATTCTTCCAGAGCCTTGGCAACATTGGGCTGGGCGGGATGGCCGTCGAGATCAATGTAGAAGTAGTATTCCCATTGGCCGGTGCGGGCAGGGCGTGATTCGAAGCGCGTCATCGACACGCCATGCTTGGACAGCGGCACCAGCAGATCGTGCACTGCACCAGGGCGATTGGGCACGGAGACAATCAGGCTCGTGCAGTCCTTGCTCGACGGCTGCGGCATGGCCAGTGTGTGTGGCAGGCAGATGATGGCAAAGCGCGTGCGGTTGTAGGCGTCGTCTTGAATCGCGTGACTGACGATATGCAGGCCAAACTGCTGCGCGGCGCGCTCGCCAGCAATGCCAGCCCAGTTGGGGTTGAGCGCTGCCAGGCGCGCACCTTCGGCATTGCTCTCTACCGGTCGGCGCTCGGCGTTGGGCAGGTGCTTGGACAGCCAGCCCTGGCACTGTGCCAGCGCCTGCGGGTGGGCGGCAACCACTTCGATGCCTTCAAGCGAGTTGCTGGTGCGCATCAGGTTGTGGCGGATCAGCATGCTCACTTCGCCCACCACATGGCAGGGCGTGTGCAGGAGCATGTCCAGCGAACGCGTCACCACGCCTTCATTGGAGTTTTCCACACCCACGACGCCAAATTGCGAGCTGCCGGCGGCGGTGGAATGGAAGACTTCTTCAAAACTGTTGCAGTACTTGATATCGGCAGCGCCTCCAAAGTACTGGATGGCTGCTTCTTCGCAGAAAGTACCGGCGGGGCCGAGCACAGCCACGCGCTGGGGGGATTCCAGTGCCAGGCAGGCCGACATGATTTCGCGCCAGATGGCCGAGACATGCGCATTCTTCAGTGGGCCGGGGTTGGCGTTTTCGATCTTCTGGATGACCTGGGCGACCCTATCGGGACGGAAGAACGGCGTGCCTTCGCGCTTTTTGAGCTCGCCAACGCGTTCGGCCACCAGGGCGCGCTGGTTCAGCAAGGTCAGGAGCTGGGTGTCCAGATTGTCGATCTGTACACGCAGTGCGGCGAGTTCGGGGGACGCTTGGGGTTGGTTGCTCATGGGTACTGGTACAGGTCAGGCCACGCAGAGCGCGTGCGCCAGCCTGCAAGAATAGCTCAGGAATGTCTCCGGGTAAAAGCCTGGGGCTTGTAAATCAGGCCTGTTTCTCGAAAGTTTGCATGTAGTCAACCAGTGTTTGCACGCCAGCCAGCGGCATGGCGTTGTAGATGCTGGCGCGCATGCCACCTACCGATTTATGGCCCTTGAGTTGCAGCAAGCCGCGCTCCTTGGCGCCATCGAGGAAGGCCTGGTTGCGCGATTCGTCCTTCAGGAAGAACGGCACATTCATGCGCGAGCGGCAGTCGTGCGCCACGCGGTTTTCGTACAGTTGCGAGCCGTCGATCGCGCGGTACAGCAACTCGGCTTTGGCCTGGTTGCGCGCCTCCAGCGCGGCTACGCCGGTCAGCGCGCCTTCCCGTTGGCGCAGGATCCAGTCAAACGTCAAACCTGCCATGTAGATGCCCCAGGTGGGCGGGGTGTTGTACATCGACTGGTTATCGGCCACCAGGCGATAGTTGAAGGCGCTGGGGCATGCTGCCATGGCGTGGTCCAGCAGGTCGTCACGCACCACTACCAGGGTGAGGCCCGCAGGCCCCAGGTTCTTTTGCGCGCCGCCAAAGGCAAGGCCAACCCGGCTCCACTCCACGGGGCGCGACGCGACGTGCGACGAGAAATCGATCACCAGGGGCGCCTTGCTGCCCAGTGTTGCCAGATCGGGCAACTCCTGGAATTCGACTCCGTTGATGGTTTCGTTGCTGCAGATATGCACATACTGCGCGCTGTCGCGCAGCTTCCAGCCTGCCGCTGCGGGGATGTGGGTAAAGCCCTGCGCCTCGTCGCTCGCCACCGTCTGCGCATCGCAGAACTTGCCCGCTTCCTTGACGGATTTCTGGCTCCAGCTGCCGGTGACCACAAAATCGACCGCGCCGCCCCGCGACAGGTTTAGCGGCACGATGGCGTTTTCCGCCAAACCGCCGCCTTGCATGAACAGGATGTGGAAGTGATCGGGCACGGCGAGCAGCTTGCGGAAGTCGGCTTCGGCCTTTTCGGCGATGGAGATGAATTCCTTGCCTCGGTGGCTCATTTCCATCACGCTCATGCCCGAACCATGCCAGTTCAGCATTTCGGCGGCTGCCATTTGCAGCACTTCCTCGGGAATGGCGGCCGGTCCGGCCGAGAAGTTATAGGGGCGTTGCATTAAAAGGCCTCTTGCGCCCAACCATGGGCGGTAGTAGCTATATAAAAAGGAGCAAACCAATCGAAGAAAAAGCCATGTCGCAACATGGCTTGTTCAGGGCTTATTCGGTTGCAGGCGTGTCGTCTGCGTTTCCTTCACTGCCCTCGCTGTCGGCGCCTTCCGCATTTTCATCGGCCTGCGCATCGTTTTCTACGATTCGCTGCAGGCCGCTGAGCTTGGCGCCTTCATCCAGGCTGATCAGGGTGACGCCCTGGGTGGCGCGGCCCATCTCACGAATCTCGGCCACGCGGGTGCGCACCAGTACACCAGTGTCGGTTATCAGCATGATCTGGTCATCCGGGCTCACCAGGGTGGCGGCCACCACCTTGCCGTTACGCTCGGACTGCTGAATTGCAATCATGCCCTTGGTGCCACGGCCGTGGCGCGTGTATTCGCTGATGTGGGTGCGCTTGCCATAGCCGTTTTCCGTGGCGGTCAGCACACTTTGGGCGCTGGAGGATGCGGCGGCTTCCGTGTCGCCGGACAGCATGGCGTCGGCCGATTCGGCGTCGGCCACCAGCATGGCGATCACACTCTGGTGGTCTTCGATGTTCATGCCGCGCACACCGCGGGCATTGCGGCCCATGGGGCGAACATCGTTCTCATCAAAGCGCACGGCCTTGCCGCCATCGCTGAACAGCATCACATCGTGCTTGCCGTCGGTGAGCGCCGCGCCGATCAGGTAGTCGCCTTCGTCCAGGCCCACGGCGATGATGCCGGCCTTGCGTGGGTTGCTGAACTCATCCAGCGAGGTCTTCTTGACTGTACCCATCTTGGTGGCCATGAACACGTAGTGGTCGGCAGGAAAACTGCGGTATTCGCCGGTGAGAGGCAGCACCACGTTGATTTTCTCGTCGTCCTGCAGCGGGAACATGTTGACGATAGGGCGGCCACGGGAGCCGCGCGAACCCGCAGGCACTTCCCAGACCTTGAGCCAGTACAGGCGCCCACGGTTGGAGAAGCACAGCAGGTAATCGTGCGTGTTGGCGATGAAGAGCTGGTCGATCCAGTCGTCTTCCTTGGTCGCTGTGGCCTGCTTGCCGCGGCCACCACGCTTTTGCGAGCGGTATTCGGACAGGGGCTGGCTCTTGATATAGCCGGTGTGTGAGAGCGTGACCACCATGTCGGTGGGGGTGATCAGGTCTTCGGTGGACAGATCCTGCGCGCTGTATTCCACCAGGCTGCGGCGGGCGCCCAGCTTGGTCTGGCCAAATTCGGTCTTCAGGGCCACCAGCTCTTCGCCGATGATGGTGGAGACGCGCTCTGGCTTGGCAAGGATGTCCAGCAGGTCTTCGATGACCGCCATGATCTCCTTGTATTCCGCCACGATCTTGTCCTGCTCCAGGCCGGTGAGGCGCTGCAGACGCATCTGCAGGATTTCCTGGGCCTGGGTTTCCGACAGACGGTAGAGACCATCTTGCTGCATGCCAAATTCGACTTCCAGGCCTTCGGGGCGGTAGTCATCGGCGCTGACGACGCCTCCATCGGCGCGGGTACGGGTGAGCATTTCGCGCACCAGCTGGCTGTCCCAGCTGCGGTTCATCAACTCGGCCTTGGCCACAGGGGGCGTAGGCGCGTTGCGGATGATGGCGATGAAGTCGTCGATATTGGCCAGTGCCACGGCCAGGCCTTCGAGCACATGGCCGCGATCACGCGCCTTGCGCAGCTCGAACACGGTGCGGCGGGTGACCACCTCGCGGCGGTGCTCCAGAAACACCTTGATCAGGTCCTTGAGGTTGCACAGCTTGGGCTGGCCGTTGACCAGCGCCACCATATTCATGCCAAAGGTATCCTGCAGCTGGGTCTGCTTGTACAGATTGTTCAGCACCACCTCGGGCACTTCGCCGCGCTTGAGCTCAATCACCAGACGCATGCCGGACTTGTCCGACTCATCCTGGATGTGGCTGATGCCCTCGATCTTCTTCTCGTGCACCAACTCGGCCATGCGCTCCTGCAAGGTCTTCTTGTTGACCTGGTAGGGCAGCTCATCCACGATGATGGACTGGCGCTGGCCTCTGTCGATGTCTTCAAAATGTACCTTGGCGCGCATCACCACCTTGCCGCGGCCGGTGCGGTAGCCTTCCTTGACGCCGTTGATGCCGTAAATGATGCCGGCAGTCGGGAAATCTGGCGCAGGCACGATCTCCATCAGATCGTCCACCGTGGCATCAGAGTGGTGCAACAAATGCAGGCAGGCATCCACCACTTCATTCAGATTGTGTGGCGGAATATTGGTGGCCATGCCGACCGCAATACCGCCGGATCCATTGACCAGCAAATTGGGCAGGCGGCTGGGCAATACCAGCGGCTCGCTCTCGCTGCCATCGTAGTTGGGGCCGAAGTCCACCGTCTCCTTGTCGATATCGGCAAGCATTTCGTGGGCGATCTTGGAGAGGCGGATTTCGGTGTATCGCATGGCGGCGGCGCCATCGCCATCGACCGAGCCGAAGTTGCCCTGGCCGTCCACCAGCATGTGGCGCATGGAGAAATTCTGGGCCATGCGCACAATGGTGTCGTATACCGACTGGTCGCCGTGTGGGTGGTATTTACCGATCACATCACCAACGATACGCGCCGACTTCTTATAAGGACGGTTCCAGTCGTTATTGAGTTCGTGCATCGCATACAGAACCCGGCGATGCACTGGCTTCAGGCCATCGCGTGCATCGGGGAGTGCGCGGCCAACGATCACGCTCATTGCGTAATCCAGGTAGCTGCGGCGCATTTCCTCCTCGAGGCTGATGGGCAGAGTTTCTTTAGCAAACTGGGTCATAGATCTGACATGAGTGGCGAAGTACAACAGCCATTTTAGGCGCAAGCTGATGTTGCATGCTGGCAACATTCTAGGTCCAATGCGCTTTTGTCTTACCCTTGGTGCTACAGATAACTATGGCGATCCGGTACGCCTATGGCACAATAAGTAAGAACGTTTTTGGTGATGGTCACTGACGACGTCTTGATTCGCAGCGCGGCTGCGGCTTTTTCCCCAAGAGGAGAACCATGAAGAAACTGAACAAAGTGGCGATGTTGTTTGCCTCTGCAGCGCTTGCAACCGCCGCTGGAGCACAAATTAAGGCTGCTGACGGCGGCAAAGTTGTTGATAACTGGCAAAACGGCACCAGCGAGCTGGTGTGGAAGAACGGTACCAACGAACTGTGCTGGCGTGATGCCAACTGGACGCCTGCTACCGCAGCTGAAGGTTGCGATGGCGCTCTGGTGAAGGCAGCTGAAGCTCCTGCGGCTCCAGCTACTACTGCAGCTCCTGGCGCAGCTCCTGCACCAACCCCTGCTCCAGTTGCAACCACCCAAAAGGTTACCTACGCTGCTGACGCGTTCTTCGACTTCGACAAGTCGGTGCTGAAGCCAGAAGGCAAGGCTAAGCTGGACGATCTGGCCGGCAAGGTGAAGAACATCAACCTGGAAGTCATCATCGCTGTGGGTCACACCGACTCCATCGGTACCGATGCTTACAACCAGAAGCTGTCCGTGCGCCGTGCTGAAGCTGTGAAGGCTTACCTGGTGTCCAAGGGCATCGACAAGAGCCGCGTGTACACCGAAGGTAAGGGCGAGAAGCAACCTGTGGCAGACAACAAGACTGCCGCTGGCCGCGCCAAGAACCGTCGCGTGGAAATCGAAGTGGTGGGCACCCAGAAGTAATTCTGGCCCGCTCGCAAAAAGCCCCAGCAATGGGGCTTTTTTTATGCCTTCGCCAACTTGCAGATGGTGGACAATGGGGTCATGAACCAGACAGTGAACGCCGATCCGGCCGAATTGGCCAAGTTTTCCGACCTAGCCATGCGCTGGTGGGATCCTGACAGTGAATTCAAACCCCTGCACCAGATCAATCCACTGCGCCTGGATTGGATCAATGCCTACAGCCCCCTCCAAGGGCAAACCGTGCTGGATGTGGGATGTGGTGGCGGCATCCTGAGCGATTCCATGGCGCGCAAAGGCGCAACTGTTACCGGCATCGATTTGGCCACCAAGGCTTTGCGTGTTGCGCAATTACATGCTTTGGAGGCCCAAACACCCAATGTTACTTACAAAGAAATCGCTGTCGAAACCCTGGCACTGTTGCAGCCAGAGAGCTTTGACACGGTAACCTGCATGGAAATGCTGGAGCACGTGCCCGATCCGGCCTCGGTGGTCAAAGCCTGCCATGATCTGGTCAAGCCAGGAGGATGGGTGTTCTTCTCCACCATCAACCGCAACGCCAAAGCGTTTGCTCTGGCAATTGTAGGGGCTGAGTATCTGCTGCAGATGCTGCCCAAGGGCACGCACGAGTATGCCAAGTTCATTCGGCCAGCAGAACTGGCTGGCTACTGCCGCGATGCGGGCTTGGTGATTGAGCGCAGCAAAGGTCTGCAATTCAATCCGCTCACGCAACGCTACTGGCTCAATGACGATACCAGCGTCAATTACATGATTGCTACCCGAAAGCCTGCCTGATGACGCTCGCTCGCCTGAAAAATCCTATCCGAGCTATTCTTTTTGATCTGGACGGCACATTGATCGACAGCGCGCCTGATCTGGGGGCTGCGGCGGACCAGATGCGGGTGGTGCGAGGTCTGCCGTCGCTCCCCATGGCCGATTACCGCCCTTTTGCAGGGTCAGGTGCAAGGGGAATGCTACGCGTCGCTTTTGGCCTGCAACCGGAAGATGAGCAATTCCCCATCCTGCGCGAAGAGTTTTTCCAAAACTACGAGCGACGTATGACGCAGGACACCACAGTTTTCGATGGTGTCTCGGAAATGTTGACAAATATTGTGGCTCGTCAATTGCATTGGGGTGTGGTCACCAACAAATCCAAGCGCTTTACGGAGCCCTTGTCCCAACAGATGAGCTTGTTTGCCACTGCTGGTGCTGTAATCAGCGGTGATACCACGCCGCACGCCAAACCTCACCCTGAGCCCTTGTTCGAAGCTGCCCGGCGCATCGGCGTGGCTCCAGAGTCTTGCGTGTATGTAGGCGACGATGAACGCGATATCGTGGCAGGAAAGGCGGCAGGCATGTACACCGTCGCTGCTGTTTATGGCTATCTCGGTGAAAAACAGTCTGTCGCCCATTGGCAGGCCGATGACATCATTGATTCTCCGCGCGAGCTCTTGAAACGGCTAAAACTGTCCTAAAATAGATGCCATGGGGCTGTCCCGGTTTCGACGTGGGTTCGGGATCGGTGTGGTGCATGTCGAGCTTGAGTGACGCTCGTGAATCTCCATTCAAAAAACTAACTGCAAACGACGAACGTTTCGCACTCGCCGCTTAAATCCGGTGAGCCTTGCAACAGCACGCTGATGGGCTGGGCAAGGGGGTAGCAATACCTCCAGGCTGCAAGGGAATTTTCATCAGCTGGTTGTCTGCCGGGTGCCTTGGCAGATGACAAGAAAATAGGGTACTGGCTTGCTACATAGCGTGCGTCTGCGCGATATAGCAGGTGAGATTTAAACCAGAACGCTAAACATGTAGATCTGCTCGACGAAGGCTTACGGACGCGGGTTCAATTCCCGCCAGCTCCACCATACAGCACAACGCCACACAAGAGAAATGCCTCTGTGTGGCGTTGTTTTTTGCCTTTTTGATTGTCTGGAATTGTCCAGAAAATCACACCGAAATCACACGGAAATCACACCGATCTCATTTCACGGCTTTCAGGCTGGCCTTGGGCTTCTGGAAGTCCTCTCGGATGAACTTCCCGTAAGTGCGGAAGACCATCTCCACATCTTCATGCCCCAGTTGCTGGGCAACGTACCACGGGTTGGCTCCTGCGGTCAGAAGTGTGGATGCGTAGGTGTGACGAATCTGGTATGGGTTGCGGTATGGAATGCCGGAGCGCTTCATGATCGGCAGCCACGCATTCTTGCGAACCTGGGCATCAGTGGCCCATGGCTCTAGCGTGGATGGGTTGAGCCAAACCCGGTCACCTTTGAGTTGGCTGATTGATCGCTGGATCCGCAGTGCCTCCATTGCATCCGCATTCAGATCGACCTCACGAATCCCTGCGGCGGTTTTGGGCGCTTTGATAACTCCTGCGACCTGGTTTTGGACAATCCTTGCAGTCGCCTTGTCCCAGTCGATGTGTTTCCAGTCCAGCGCCTGCAGCTCGCCAGGTCTCAACCCAGTGTTGAACCAGAACTGAAAAGTAGGTCGCTCGTCTGGCCGGCACGCGCCAAGAATTGCCTCGCGTTCCGTGTGAGTAAAAGGACTGATCACATAGTCACTGGCCTTGCTAGTCTGGCGAATAAGCTTCACCAGGGCAATCCGTTCGAATGGATTGCTTTCAATCAGCCCGTCATTCAGTGCATCCTCCATGACCGAGCGCAGGGGGATCAGCATATTGCGAATGGCCTTGCTTGTGCAGTCCATGTCGCTGATCCATTCCCGCAGTGCTGAGGGCGTGACATCTGTCAGCTTGTGGCCGTGCCATTCCCTCATACGCTCCCCCGTGATGCTCTTGGCATACCCACGGAAGGTGGCCGGTGACATTTTTCCGTTTGCCACCTGTTTCTCGTATAGCTCCAACTGTTTTTGAAGCATTTCTTCCATGAGGGCGGATTGCTTGCTTGGCTTCTTCGCCTTGGGGCTTTCTGGGAAATATTCAGCGTAGATGAATGATCCATCAGTCACCTTGCGCTTGATTTCGGCCCTCAGGTTGCTCGCATAATGAATGCTTGCCTTGTTTATCGGGCAGGGCGGGAGCAGCTCCCTGCATTGCTGGGCATTCCACATGAACGAGATTTGGATGCGCTGCCCGGATACCAAATCTCGAATCAGCACGCCCGGCGGGGTAGCTGGCTTTTTATCCATTGATCAGCCTCTTTGATGTTCACGTAAAGACGGCGGGCGATGACTGCGCAGTGAGTGCCATCCAGCCAAACGCCATCACGGCGGCGGCAATGCACTGCCATGGGAGTAACGCCTGTCAGCTCCTCAAATTTTTCAGCCAGCACCCATTCAGGCTTCACTGTCAGGTCGGCTGCATTGGATGGTGTATCTTTATGTTTCACGATTCCTCCAATAGATAGCCCATGAAGCGGGCAAAAAATAACCCCGCATCAAGAGCGGGGCTGGTTCCATTTGTCTTGCTCGCGCTTTTTCTTGGCGCGGCGGATTTGACGCCTAGTCGGTTTCATTGGGGGCTCCCTTTTGATAGGCGCAGATTAGTGAGAGCAGACCATTCGTCTTTGGCAGGACATTCATCGGTCGCCTAAGGAGATGCTCTGTGTATGCCACGTCACCTTTACCTATTTCTCGGACTAGGCATTCGTCACACAGATCACCAAATTCATCCTGGCTTGAGCCTAGGTCGTCTATCACTGCCGCGATCTGCTCAGCTGACCATGGGCCATGATGCGTTTTGCTTCCGCAGGATTCGCACTCGCCACGCATTGCTGCTTCAACGCCGTTCATCCCTCACCTCCAGTGCCGCGAGCGCGGATGTGTATTGCTCCAGTTCTTCTATGAAAAACGGCCAGTGACCGTTTTCCGTGTAGTCACCGCCCAATA
>NZ_JACHKZ010000012.1 GCF_014207855.1 Comamonas odontotermitis
TCCAGTTTGTGGTGCGGTACTTGCGCCGACCCCAGTTCGTCTCACTCATCATCCGAGCCTACTACCGCTGCGGCCCGGATTTGTGCAACAAAGCCACTCAGGCTTGGCGGCTTGTGCTGACATATTAATTACCTTATAAAAATTTCAAATTATTATGAAAATAACTTGATTTTCATTTTATCGCTATTTATTTTCGATGCTGCATCATCTTTTATAACAATCGACATCTGCTTTGTTAAAAACACTTAGATGTTGCATATGGTTCACTAACGCATGAACTCACAGTTTGATTCTAATGTCAAGTATTTTTACAATCAATCCAACGAATGCATAGCACCCCTGTGCATCGACAAGCCAGATGAGCGTAAAGAAGCAAGATTTACGGG
The DNA here is from genome assembly GCF_014207855.1 of Comamonas odontotermitis. Classification (GTDB taxonomy): domain Bacteria; phylum Pseudomonadota; class Gammaproteobacteria; order Burkholderiales; family Burkholderiaceae_C; genus Comamonas; species Comamonas odontotermitis_A. Next base: position 387 of record NZ_JACHKZ010000012.1, read on the forward strand.
CGTCATCCTCTGACTCTCACGTGAATCCCAATAGGCTTGAGGTTAGGAAAGCATGGACGCCGGAAGCCAACCTCTCGAACCCACAATCATCTGCGAGCGAGGCTATTTCAGCGCGGTCACACATTCAGCGCAGACCCTCACAGGAAGCTTCCGGATTCACTGCACTGGAATTCGGAACAGACATGTCGGCTCGGTTACCTAGCTCGGCATACCGAATCATTCAATGATCGGTTCGGGGGAGCGTAGAGCGCACACAAGCGAAGGGAAGATCAACAGGCGAGTTGGAGCAAATAAGCCCTACTGCTCCACCGACAAGCGTGGGAGCGGATTCATCTTCCAAAACGCCAGACCACAACCACTGTTCAAGAAGCAAAGACTTCTGTTTTGAGCGACCTACTCTGAAACATGGATCGCCATACATCTACGTATCGCGCAAACAAAAAAGCCCGCTTGCTAGCGGGCTTTTTTGCTGCAAGCACTGGTATTGCTTGCGATGTTTGGTAGGCGCGATTGGACTCGAACCAACGACCCCCACCATGTCAAGGTGGTGCTCTAACCAGCTGAGCTACGCGCCTGTCGTTGAAGACTTGAATTATAGACCGAAAAATTCAGCGTTCCGGCAAACTTGGGTACTTTTTCAAAAATCTGCACCGCCAAGTCCCACCAGCCTGCTTCAACAGACTATTTGCGGCGCGCAGAACGCACCCCTGCAACCGTGGCTACTGCGGCCAGCACTTTGGCCAGCCGGCCCGAATCCGATATCTCCACCGTAAAAGTCATCCAGGCCGTTCCTTTGACGGACTGGGTCTGCACGCCGATCACATTGGTTTTGTCCCTGGCAAAGACTTCGGAGATATCGCGCAGCAAGCCCTGGCGGTCGTTCGCCTCCACTGCCACATCCACCGGATACACGGCCTCGCTCGCCAATTGGCGCCTGCTGTAGCCCCACTCGACATCGATCACTCGCTCTGGATTGCGTGCACACATTTCCCGGAAGTTGCTGCAGTCGCATCGGTGCACACTCACGCCCTTGCCCCGGGTGACAAAACCGCCGATCTGATCCGGTGGCGCGGGCTTGCAGCACTTGGCCAGCTGGGTCATCAGCGAGTCCACCCCAACCACCAGCACGCCGCCTTTGCCAGATGCTTCGCTCGCCTTGCGTGGACGGTTGAGCAGAAATTCGTCCTGCGGCGCTTGGGGTTCGGGCGGGCGCAGTATGTTTTCGATAGCACGCAGCGATAGCTCGTCTTTGCCGACAACCTCGAACAAGGCTTCTGCAGTCTTGAAACCCAGCTGCTCTGCCAGGTCGTCGTGCTTGAGGGACGTCTTGCCTTCCCGCTGCAGCAGTTTTTCCACCAGTTCGCGGCCCCGGCTCACGTTCTCGTGGGTGATCTGTGCGTTGAACCATGCACGCACCTTGGCCTTGGCGCGCGAGCTGACCAGGTAGCCCAGCTCGGCATTGAGCCAGTCGCGCGAAGGCCGCCCTTCCTTGACGGCCACGACCTCCACGGTCTGGCCGTTTTGCAGCGCGGTATTGAGCGGCACCATTTGTCCATCAACCTTGGCCCCGCGGCAGCGGTGGCCCAGTTCGGTGTGGACGGAATAGGCAAAGTCAACCGGGGTGGCGCCCTGGGGCAGCTCGATCACGGCCGCATCGGGCGTGAGCACATAGATATGGTCATCAAACAGGCCACTGTCCTGAGTCTGGCCCACCAAATCCTTGCGCCATGCCAGCAGCTGGCGCAGCACGGCAATCTTGGCATCGTAATCACTGCTGGCAGTGACACCTGCGTAGCCCTTGGCCCCCGCCTCTTTATAGGCCCAGTGCGCTGCCACGCCGTTTTCTGCATGGTCGTGCATGGCCTGGGTGCGAATCTGGATTTCGATGGCCTTGCCATTGTCATCGCGCACCACGGTGTGCAGCGATTGGTAGCCATTGGGCTTGGGTTTGGCAATGTAGTCGTCGAACTCAGACTCGATGGGCGCGAAGGTCTCATGCACAAACGACAGGGCGGCGTAGCAGTCCTTGACCGTGGGCACCACGACACGCAAAGCACGAATGTCGAACAGTTGCTCGAAATCCAGCGACTTGCCGCGCATCTTCTTGATGATGCTGTAGATGTGCTTGGGCCTTCCCGCCACAGTGGCGCTGATGCTGTGGGCCCGCAGCGCTGATTCGAGCCGCTCGCGCAAGGTCACCATGTACAGCTCGCGCTCCACACGGGTCTCGTCCAGCAGCTTTGCAATCTTTTTGTAGGTGTCTGGCTCCAGAAAGCGGAAGGACAGGTCTTCCAGCTCCCACTTGATCTGCCAGATGCCCAGACGGTTGGCCAGCGGTGCAAACACCTGCAGGCTCTCGCGCGCAATGGCCGGTGACACCGGTCTTTTGCTGACAGCGTACCAGCGCAGGGTCTGCAGGCGCGAGGTCAGCCTCAGCATCACCACCCGCAGATCGCGCGAAAACGCCAGCAGCATCTTGCGGATGTTTTCGGTCTGCGTGGCCGGGTCGTCCACCAGATGGCCCGCATCGGCTTGCCGCGCCTGGGCCTGCACCTTCATCAGCGCAACAGTTTCGACGGCCAGCGAGGCATAGCTTTCGCCAAACACCTTGCCAATGACTTCGCGCGGCTTGTTCAGCTGTTCACTGGCGTGCACCAGATAGGCTGCAGCCTGCATTGCCTCCGAGCCACCAATATGCTTGAGGATGGCCGCCACTGCATCGGCATGCTGCAGTGCGTTTTCACCCGTATCCAGCGTTTCCTCTGCAATCAGTGGCAATGCGAAGGAACGCGCCCGGGCCAGCACATCGTCCTGTGCAGGCAGTGCATGGGCGGTTGCCGCCACGAGAGGAGAGACCGGCTCTGCCGGAAGATGTTCTGCGCCGGGCGCAGGCTGAGCGACTGCCGTCAAACTTTTCATGTTGTCACCACACTCTTGCACTCCCCCGCCAGGAATGCACTACGAACCGCACAAAAAGGCCAGCACCGCAGCTATTTGATCAAAAGACACCAGGGTGGGCGCATGGCCAACCCCTGCAAATTCAACAACGCGGGCCTTGGGCCCGCGCTCTGCCATAGATTGGGCCGTTTTCGCAGAAAGCAAGTCCGATTCTGCACCGCGCAACACCAAGGTATCAGCACCTATGTTGTCATACAGTTGCCACAGGAGTTGCTCGCCTGCTGCGGCCATCTCGGGTGTCATCGCCCGCATGGGCTCACCAATGGCCGGATCGTAATGCAGGCGCACGGCCAAGCCGCTTTCAGGTCGAAGCATCGGACGCGACAGTGCAAGCCATTCTTCGGGCGTATGAGGGCCAAACCCCCTGGACAGATGCCACAGCGCCTCTACCGCCTGCGCTTCACTGGCATACACCATCTGCTTGCCGACATAGCCGCCGATGCGCACGAGCGATACAGGCTCTATGACCGGCCCGACATCGTTCAGCACCAGGCGCCGGATCGGTACCGGCAGCACCGGCTGAATGCTTTTTTCACCCGCCAGCCCCATGCCGATCAAGCCACCCATGCTGGTGCCGACCCAATCCAGACTGCCGATGGGTGCCGCGTTGTGCACCTGCTGCAGCAGCGCAAGCATATCTGCCACATACAAGGGCACCTGGTAGCCCTGGGGGTTGTCGAGCCAGTCGCTATAGCCTCGCCCCACCACATCAGGGCAGATCACCCGCGCATGCAGCGCCAGCTGGCTTGCCAAGGCATCAAAATCGCGCCCCTGCCGCGTAAGGCCATGCACACAGACAATGACATGGGGATGCCGTGGATTGCCGGTATGGTTCCACTCCCAGTAGGCCATGCGGTGGGTAGCATCACTGCGCCCCGCTTCCGTATTGCCAGCGACCGCACAGGTGACATATTGCAAGCGTGGTTGTTCAAGCATGGTTTTTCATATGGCAGGCCACCCACCCATTGAACCCATTTGGTTTAGGATGGCCGGTGGGAATGAACCAATAGTAACTGGAGATAACGAATGCTGAAAGGTAAAACCGCGCTGGTCACCGGATCGACAAGCGGCATTGGCCTGGGAATTGCGAAGGCACTGGCACGCCAGGGCGCCCATATCATCCTCAATGGCTTTGGCGACACCGAAGGCCCGAAGGCCGAAGTGCAAGAAGCCATGGCCGGATCTGGCGCACGCATTGGCTACCATGGCGCCGACATGAGCAAGGCCGCTGACATCGAAGCCATGTTTGCCTATGCCGCGCAGGAGTTTGGCCAGGTGGACATCCTGGTCAACAACGCTGGTATCCAGTATGTAGCCAACGTGCAGGATTTTCCTGTGGAACGCTGGGACGCCGTCATCGCCATCAACCTGACGAGTGCTTTCCACACCAGCCGGCTCGCGCTGCCCGCTATGCAAAAAAGCGGTTGGGGCCGCATCATCAATGTGGCATCGGTGCATGGCCTGGTGGGCTCCGCCGGTAAATCGGCCTACGTGGCGGCCAAGCACGGCATTGTCGGCCTGACCAAGGTGACCGCACTGGAAAACGCAGCTTCGGGCATTACCTGCAACGCCATCTGCCCCGGCTGGGTGTTAACCCCGCTGGTACAAAAGCAGGTGGATGCGAAAGCCGAGCAGCTCAAGATCAGCAATGAAGAAGCCAAAAAGCTGCTGCTGGGCGAGAAAGAGCCTTCGATGCAGTTCACCACCCCGGATGAACTGGGCGAGCTCGCGGTGTTCTTCTGCTCCCCCGCCGCCAACAACGTACGCGGCGTGGCCTGGAACATGGACGGCGGCTGGGTAGCGCAATAAAACCTGTTGCAAACCCCACCCTCTAGCGGCGCACCATGCGCCGTTTTTTATGAGCCCCTGCATTCAATGCTTTTTTTGCATAACAAAGGATACATTTTCAAAAATTCATAGTCCTTGGTTTAAATGAGCAAAATATCAATGAAGATAGGCATAAAAAACAGAATTTACCGACTTGACAGCATGTACGCTCACGCACATGTAACGCAAATTTTGTAACTTAGAGTCAATTTTCGACCTTGAAACGCACTTTTTCCGAAAAAACCGGTCAAAATGTAAAAGTTACAAATCAGCCGGAGGAAATCACCCATGGTGACTGCAACCAACCGCGTAGACAAAATCCTGGTCGTGGATGACGACGCCCGTATTCGTGACCTGCTGCGCCGCTATCTGTCGCACGAGGGCTTTGAAGTAATGATTGCCGAAGACGGCAAAGGCCTGCAGCGCATCCTGCTGCGCGAAACCGTCGACCTGATCGTGCTGGATCTGATGATGCCCGGTGAAGATGGTCTGTCTATCTGCCGCCGCCTGCGCGCCAGCAACGACCGCACCCCTATCATCATGCTGACTGCCAAGGGTGAAGATGTGGATCGCATCGTGGGCCTGGAAGTGGGCGCTGATGACTACATTGGCAAGCCCTTCAACCCACGCGAACTGCTGGCACGTATCCACGCGGTGCTGCGCCGCCGCCCTCCTCAGGAAGCGCCTGGCGCGCCTTCGGGAGAGAACGAAGTGGTCACCTTTGGCCCTTTCACGTTCGACATGAGCACCCGCGTGCTGACCAAGGATGGCGAAGAGCTGCCGCTCACCACGGGCGAATTTGCCATGCTCAAGACCCTGGTGCGCCACCCACGCCAGCCGCTGTCACGCGAAAAGCTGGCCCTGCTGGCCCGTGGCCGCGAATTTGAACCCTTTGACCGCAGCCTGGACGTACAGGTTTCGCGGCTGCGCAAGCTGGTCGAGGTCGACCCGGCAGCGCCGCGCTACATCCAGACAGTGTGGGGCGTAGGCTATGTGTTTGTGCCGGACGGCGCCAACTGATCACACGCTCAATATATAGAACGTGCTGACCAACCGCCCCAGCATCCCTGTGGGCGGTTTTTCTTTGCCTGGGCTCAGACTTTTGCTGTCATCCACAGTTTTGTGCATGGCGCACAATGCAGGATGACTGCACAGCCCTTTTGAACTGACTTCCCTCATGGCATCCAACCCCGCTCACGACACAGACCACTCCGGCCTGGCTCCTCTGGATGGCACGGCCGGTGCCCGCACACGGGCCAGCAAACGCACCCGCGTCGGTCTCAACCTGTTCTGGCGTACCTTTTTCCTGCTGGCGATCCTGTTGACGGGCAGCATTCTGGCCTGGGTACAGACACTGCGCTCGCTGGAAACCGAGCCACGCGCCATCCAGACGGCGCAGCAGATCGCCTCGCTCGTCAACCTCAGTCGCGCTGCACTGCTGCACTCGGACGCCATTGCCCGCGTGTCTCTTGTCAAGACCATGGCGGATCAGGAAGGCGTGCGCATCGTGCCACGCGAGCCCAAGGACACCTACGAGCCCATGGATACCTCCACGCCACTGGGCGCGCGGCTGACGCAGGAGTTGACCCGGCGCCTGGGCCCCGGAACCGTGGTGGCCAGCAGCGTGAACCATGAGGAAGGCCTGTGGGTGGGCTTTACCATCGACGGCGACCAGAACTGGTTCCTGATCGAGCCCTCGCGCTTCAATCCCGCAGGCGGCAAAACCTGGCTGATCTGGGTGCTGACAGCCGCCGCGCTGTCGCTGGCGGGCGCAGCAGTGATTGCAGGCCTCATCAACCGGCCACTCAAGCAGCTATCGAGCGCTACCAATCGCCTGCGCGAGGGCGACTTCGCCGCACAGCTGGACGAAGACGCGGTCACCAGCGAAATCCGCGAGGTAAACATCGGCTTCAACCGCATGAGCGAGCGCCTGGCCAAACTGGAGCAGGACCGTGCAGTCATGCTGGCGGGCATCTCGCACGACCTGCGCACGCCGCTGGCGCGGCTGCGGCTGGAAACCGAAATGAGCGTTTTCGACGATGTGGCCCGCGAACACATGGTGGCCGATATCGTGCAGCTCGACGCCACCATCGACAAATTTCTCGATTACGCCCGCCCCGACCATGCAGCCAAGCTCACCCCGGTGAATGTCTATGGCGTTGTATCGTCTTGCGTTTACGCCGTGCAAGACCACCAGGAGCTGCAGATCAACATGACTGTGCCGGAAGAGCTGATGGCCAGCGCCGACGAGATCGAGCTCTCGCGCGTACTCTCCAACGTGCTGGAAAATGCGCGCCGCTATGGCAAATCACCAGGCACCAACTACACACGCGTGGACATCACCGTCAAGTTCAGTGACAGCACCGTCACCATCCGCATGCGCGACCACGGCCCCGGCGTATCTGCCGACCAACTCAGCAACCTGACCAAGCCCTTTTTCCGTGGCGACACGGCCCGTACCGCTGCAGCAGGTGCAGGGCTGGGCCTCTCCATTGTCGAAAAAACCGTGCAGCGCATGGGCGGACGCCTCACCATGGCCAATGCATCCGATGGCAGCACAGGCCTTGTCACCAGCATCTACCTGCGCCGCGCACCAGACCAGCCCCAGGGCAAGGAACCCAAGCGCCGCCTGCAGCGCCCGCAGATCAAGCGCCACCTGCCCGGCACCCCCACCAACCTGGGAGACTTGCAGTAACACCAGGCTCAGGGCCCGTTTCATCTCCCTTCAGGAGCGGGCATCTGACTCGGATTTCTCATTCGCACCGATTGTGCCGGATGGCAGACCATGTCTAGAATGCGGGCACCTCCCCCTATTCTCCAAGGAAGCTGCCATGCAAGCCCAGTGCCTTTGTGGTGCCGTTCATGTGACTGCGCCAACGTATCTCCAGGTTCATGTCTGCCACTGCACCATGTGCCAGCGCTGGAATGGAGGCCCGGGCTTCAGCCTGGAAGGCGGCACCGAGGTGGAAGTGAGCGGCCCCGTCACCCGCTACGCCTCATCGGAATGGGCGGAACGCGCATTCTGCAGCCGCTGCGGCACCCATCTGTTCTACCGGCTGGTAGAAAACAATGCGCACTACCTGTCTGCCGGCCTCTTCCAGGACGAGGATGGCTTGGAGCTCACCCAGCAGATCTACATCGACGAAAAACCCGCCTACTATGCACTGGCCAATGAGGTGTGCACCCTGACAGGGGCGCAATTCATGGCCCGACATGAGGGCGGCGAGGCTTGAGCAAAACGCCCTGTCTGGTCACCCTGCCAGGAATCGATGGGAGCCCGGCATTACAGGGAGCCCTTCCGCAAAGCCTTCGCGCAGTGCAAGGCATGGATGGACTGGCACACCAACTCATGCTCTATCCGCCGCATCAGACCATGGGGTATGCCGAACTGGCGCATTGGGTGCAACCACAGCTTCCGCACGACCGCCCCTTTGTACTGTTGGGTGAATCATTTGGGGGTCCATTGGCCTTGTTGTTGGCGGGGTGTGGCCAGGGCAATATGTACCTAGCCCCACCAGCACAGCTAAAAGGCGTGGTATTGGCAGCCAGCTTTGCAGGCTGTGCTGTGCCGTGGGCCCTACCATTGTTGCCGTTGATCAGGAATCTACCGGCCAGAACCTTGCACGCTGTGCCGGCTGCAGCATGGCACTGGTGGTTGCTGGGCCGCTGGGCAACGCCGCCATTGCAAGCGGCTTTAAAGCAGGCGCTGGGTCATGCGTCACCCAAGGTTTTACAACATCGCGCTATGGAGGCTTTGCAGCCACCAGCTTTGGACATGCAGCGCTTGCGAGTGCCGCTGCTGGCCATTCGCGCTGCAAAAGACCGACTTGTACCGTCCGGCAGCGTACAACCTTTTGCACATTTACCAAACAGCCAGACCATCACCATCCCGGGGCCTCACATGCTCCTGCAAACGGTATCCGACACCTGCGCGCCACCCATCGCAGCGTTTATGCAGAAGTGCTGTGGCAACTCCGAGAACACATAAAAATGCCGCCAGAAATCCTCTGCAAAGCCCTTGGCAAATGGGATGGATGCGGATCGGGATGAGACGAACGGCATCTTTTGAAGGCAATAGCCGTAGCTATTGCCAAGAAAGACAACGCAGCGGATCGCCCGAGACCGCGCTCAGACCATAGCAGGAAGTTTTGCAGAGGGTCCCGAGCGCTCTAGAGAAGATCACCTCCAGCTATCAAAACCCTGCTATCCAGCGCGCACCAGCAGCACCACAGCACGCGCTTCCATGGCTGCGCCCTGGCCCACCGGCCCCATTTTTTCTGCGGTCTTGGCTTTGACGTTGACCTGGGCCTCGTCAATGCCCAGCGCCTTGGCGATGCTCGCGCGCATGGCGGGAATGTGAGGCGCCAGTTTGGGCGCCTGTGCGATGACCGTGCTATCGACGTTGTTCACCACCCAGCCCTGCTCGGCCACGCGGCGCATGGCCTCAGTCAGCAACACAGCAGAATTGGCGCCGCGAAAGCGTTCGTCGGTGTCCGGAAAGTGCGTACCGATATCACCCAGGCCTGCAGCGCCTACCAGCGCATCGGTAATCGCATGCAGCAGGGCGTCGGCATCCGAATGTCCCAACAGGCCCGCCGTATGTGGAATGGTGACGCCCCCCAGCACCAGATCGCGCCCCGGTACCAGCGCGTGAATATCCCAGCCTTCACCAATCCGCATTGCCAACATCACGTACCTTTTCATTCAAGTTTCAGTAAAAAATTCCAGCCCCAACTTCGCCGGGCAGAACTTGCGTCTGTGGAGACCATCGCTTGCGATGCGAGCTTGGCGCACCTACGATCAGCCTCCAGCGTACATCAGTCGCGCGCAGATTCATCAAAAATAATAGCAATCTGGCTGTCTCCAGCGGCGATGCGCTGCGACAGCAAGGCTTCTGCCAGCGCAAAATCGTCTGGATAGGTGACCTTGAAGTTGAAGCTGCTGCCCGCCACCAGGCGCGGGTGCAGGCCAGCGGCCTCGATGGCGCTGGCCTCGTCCGTCACATCCTGGCATTGGGCCAGAGCGTCCAGCAAGGAGCCAATGCGGAACATCTGCGGGGTCTGTGCCAACCACTTGTCGACACGCGGCAGCGTCGTGCTGACACGGCTTTGGCCATGTGCATCAATCTTGGCGGCTTTCAGCGTATCGGGCAGCGGCAAGGCCAGCAGGCCGCCCACCGCATCAGCCGCACATTCCTGCATCAACTGCTCGATCTGGCTGGGCTTGATGAGGCAACGCGCCGCATCATGCACCAGCACCCAATCGTGGCGCTGCGCGCCTTGCTCAAGCAGGCTGCGCAGGCCACCCGCCACGGTATCGGCGCGCGTGGGGCCGCCGCAGGGGCTGATCGCAAAACCGGCATGCGCGTAGCGCTGCAGAAAATCATCGCCGCTGCTCACGCCTACCAGCACGCCCGCAAGCGGCTTGACCGCCATGAAGGCAGCCAGGGTGTGCAGCACCAGCGGCCAGCCCGCCACCTTTTGGTATTGCTTGGGCACATGGGCCGGACGCGTGGCATCCACCGCTCGCGCGCCCACACCCGCGCAGGGCAGAAAAGCCCAGTAACGGGCAATCACGTCGCGGCTGGCCTCGTCCAGCGTCTGCGTGGCTGCACCCGGGTCTGCAGGCAATGGTGCGGGCTGCGGAATCGCGGCATCGGGTGGTGCAGCGGGCACAGCCGGGATCAAATCATTGCGGACAGACTGGTTCATGCGTCTATTTTAGAATGGCTCAGACTTTTGTTTTAACGCACGGAGCCTGGAAAGGCTCTGCAAAACCCCGGCCAAATAGGATGAACACGGATCGCGCGAGACCACGTTCAGACCACGGAAAGGAGTTTTGCAGAGAGACCATAGGGCTTTCCGTGCTTTTGTTGTTCTGCTTCCCGCTGCTAGCCCGCTACCAGCGGGCTCAGTTGTTGTGAAGGTGACCCATCCGCCGAGATGGGTTGTTGAAACCATGGAACTTCCCAAACTCATCGCCGGCAAACGCTTCCAGTCCCCAATGCCTCCTGGCAGCGCCGACGCATTGCTGCTGGCGCGCCTGGCCGAGCGCGAAGCCTCGGGCAAGCGTGTCACTGCCATCGTTACCGCCGATGCGAGCGACGCGCATCGCCTGCAGGACGAAATGGCTTTTTTTGCGCCCGAGCTGCGCACTGCCCTTTTCCCGGATTGGGAAACGCTGCCGTATGACACCTTTTCGCCGCACCAGGATCTGATCAGCGAACGCCTGGCCACGCTGTGGCGCATCAGCCAGGGCGAAGCGGACGTGGTGCTGATCCCCGCCACCACGGCCCTGTACCGTCTGGCGCCACCATCTTTCCTCGCAAGCTATACCTTTGCCTTCCAGGCCGGGCAGAAGCTCGACGAGGCCAAACTCAAGGCGCAACTCACGCTGGCGGGCTACAACCATGTGTCGCAGGTAGTCAGCCACGGCGAATACTCCGTACGAGGCGGGCTGATCGATCTGTTCCCGATGGGCTCGCTCGTGCCTTATCGGGTGGATCTGTTCGATGACGAGATCGACTCCATCCGCACCTTCGACCCCGACACGCAGCGCAGCCTCTACCCGGTCAAGGAAGTGCGTCTGTTGCCGGGCCGCGAGTTCCCCATGGATGACGAGGCGCGCGCGCGCTTTCGCAACCGCTGGCGGGAGTTGCTGGAAGGCGACCCGACCAAGAGCCGCATCTACAAGGACATGGGCAACGGCGTGGCCACGGCGGGCATCGAGTACTACCTGCCCCTGTTCTTTGACAGCACCGCTACGGTGTTTGATTACCTGGGCGACCATGCCACCTTGGTGCTGCACGGCGATCTGGAGCCTGCCTTCCAGCGCTTCTGGCAAGACACCAAGGACCGCTACCGGCTGGTGCAGGGTGACCCGGAGCGCCCTGCGCTGCCGCCTGAAACCCTGTTTCTGACTGCAGACCAGTTCTACACTACCGCCAGGGAAACGGCTCAGTTTTCCCTGCGCCCGCAGGTGGAGGATGTGGAAGACGCAGCCGTTTTCCAAAAGCTGGAAGACCTGGCCGTGGTGCGCGGCGCCGAAGACCCGCTCGCCAAACTGCAGCGGCACATTGCATCTGGCAAGGCACGCACGCTGCTTCTGGCGGAAAGCGACGGCAGGCGCGAGAGCCTGCTCGATTTCTTCCGCGCGAGCGGGCTGAACCCTCCCGCCTTCGATTCACTGGCCGAGTTTCAGCAGAGCACGAACGAGAAGGTCGGCATTGCCACTGCGGCGCTTGCCAAGGGCTTTCGCTGGGCTGAGCAGGGGATCGATTTCATCACCGAGACCGAACTGTTCGCCGCCACCGGCAGTGCGCGCCGCCGCCGCAGGCAGGAACAGGCGAGCGATGTCGAGGCGCTGATCAAGGACCTGTCGGAGCTGAAAGTGGGCGACCCGGTGGTTCATGCCCAGCACGGCATTGGTCGCTACCACGGCCTCATCAACATGGATGTGGGCCAGAAGAACCCCGATGGCTCGCCCGCGCTGCAGGAGTTTCTGCACCTGGAATATGCTGACAAGGCGGTGCTGTATGTGCCTGTGAGCCAGCTCGCGCAGATCAGCCGCTACACCGGCGTATCGGCAGACGAAGCGCCGCTGCACAAACTGGGTAGCGGCCAGTGGGAAAAAGCCCGGCGCAAGGCCGCAGAGCAGGTGCGTGACACGGCTGCCGAGCTGCTCAACATCTATGCCCGCCGCGCCGCCCGCGAAGGCCACGCTTTCCGCTACAGCCCGCAGGATTATGAGCAGTTCGCCAACGACTTTGGCTTTGACGAAACGGCCGACCAGCGCGCCGCCATCCATGCGGTAATTCAGGACATGATCTCGCCCCGCCCCATGGACCGACTGGTGTGCGGCGATGTGGGCTTTGGCAAGACCGAGGTGGCGCTGCGTGCAGCCTTTGTCGCGGTAACCGGCGGCAAGCAGGTGGCGCTGCTGGCCCCCACCACCTTGCTTGCCGAGCAGCATTACCAGACCCTGGCGGATCGCTTTTCCAAATGGCCGATCAAGGTGGCGCTGGTGTCACGCTTTCGCTCGGGCAAGGAGGTCAATGCCACCATCAAGGGGCTGGATGACGGCACGGTCGACATCGTGGTGGGCACGCACAAGCTTCTGTCGGAGAAGACCCAGTTCAAGAACCTCGGCCTGCTCATCATCGATGAAGAGCATCGCTTTGGCGTGCGCCACAAAGAGGCCATGAAGGCCATGCGCGCCGAAGTGGACGTGCTCACGCTCACCGCCACGCCCATTCCACGCACCATGGGCATGGCGCTCGACGGGCTGCGCGATCTGTCCGTCATTGCAACGGCGCCGCAACGGCGCCTGGCCATCAAGACCTTTGTGCGCAACGAAGGCACCGGCGTCATCCGCGAAGCGGTGCTGCGCGAATTGAAGCGTGGCGGCCAGGTCTACTTTCTGCACAACGAGGTCGAGACCATCGAGAACCGGCGCCAGAAGCTGGAAGAAATTCTGCCCGAGGCCCGCATCGCCGTGGCCCATGGCCAGATGCCCGAGCGCGAGCTGGAACGCGTGATGCGCGACTTCGTGGCCCAGCGCTACAACATCCTGCTGTGCTCGACCATCATCGAGACCGGCATCGACGTACCCAGTGCCAACACCATCGTCATCAGCCGTGCCGACAAGTTTGGCCTGGCGCAATTGCACCAGCTGCGTGGCCGCGTAGGCCGCAGCTACCACCAGGCCTATGCGTACCTGATGGTGCCCGACATGGAGGGCCTGACCAAGCAGGCAGCACAGCGGCTCGAAGCCATCCAGCAGATGGAAGAGCTGGGCAGCGGCTTTTACCTTGCCATGCACGACCTGGAAATCCGGGGGGCGGGCGAAGTGCTGGGTGACAACCAGAGCGGCAACATGATGGAAATCGGCTACCAGCTCTACAACGAGATGCTGTCCGAAGCCGTGCGCAGCCTCAAAAACGGCAAGGAGCCGGATCTGCTCTCCCCGATGGCCGCCACCACCGACATCAACCTGCACGCCCCGGCCCTGCTGCCCAACGACTATTGCGGCGATGTACACCTGCGCCTGTCGTTCTACAAAAAGCTGGCAACCGCCAAGACTGCCGACCAGATCGACGCATTGCTCGAAGAAATCGTCGACCGCTTCGGCAAGCTGCCAGCGCAGGCGCAGACCCTCATCGACGTTCACCGCCTGCGGGTGCTGTGCGAGCCGTTTGGTGTGCAGAAGGTTGACGCGGCGCCGGGTGTCATCAATATCAGCTTCCACCCCAACCCACCGATCGAACCGATGACCATCATTGGCCTGATCCAGAAGAACAAGGCGATCAAGCTGGCTGGCAATGACAAGCTGCGCATCGAACGCGCCCTGCCCGAGGTGAAGGACCGCGTACAGATGGTGCGCGATGTGGTGCGCAGCCTCGGCAAGCCGCTGACGAACACGCCAAAGACCGAAGGTGCAACGGCATAGAGGTAATAGTCGGAATATACAAATATGACCTCTGCGACCCATCCATAGAGGCGCAGGTACGCCTGTCTTCATCGCAAATTCTTCCTGGGCAGCTGTGCTGGCCTGCGTCACCGCACCGCGCCACATGCGGCGCGCCTGGGTAGAATCAGCGCCAGACGCCCGCAGCACCCAAGCTGCGGGCCCCTCCACGAAAGCATCCATACCCATGACTGCCACGCCCCCGCCCGCCATCGAAATCAAAGGCACGCTTCCCTTCAACAAGCTGGCTGACTACAAGCTGATCGCGTTCGACATGGACTCGACCCTGATCACCATCGAGTGCATCGACGAGATTGCCGACATCACCGGCAAGAAGGCCGAGGTGGCAGCCATCACCGAAGCGGCGATGCGCGGCGAGATCAGCGATTACAAGGAAAGCCTGCGCCAGCGCATGGCTTTGCTCAAAGGCGTGCCTATTGCCGATATCGAGCGTGTGCTGCAAGAGCGCCTGCAGTTGACCCCAGGCGCCAAGACCTTGATCGACGCAGCCCATGCGGCCGGCCTCAAGGTACTGTTGGTATCGGGAGGTTTCACTTTCTTTGCAGACCACGTCAAAACCCAGCTGGGCATCGACTTTGTCCGCGCCAACATCTTTGAAGTGCAGGACGGCAAGCTCACCGGCGGCCTGGTGGAGCAAAGCTGGGGCGACATCTGCGATGGCGAGGAAAAGCGCCGCACGGTGCTGGGCCTGGCTTCGCTGATGGGCATTGCGCCTGCGCAGGTGATTGCCGTAGGCGACGGCAGCAACGACTTGCCGATGATGCGCGAAGTAGGCCTGTCAGTGGCCTACCACGCCAAGCCCCGCGTGCGCGCAGAAGCCAAGGTTGCCATCAATCAGGGCGGTCTGGATCGATTGCTGGAAGTGTTTCCATAAACTCTTCCATGTCCAGCCGCAGGCCCAGCTCGCGGCTGAGCAGATCGTGCAACTGCCGCGGATCAATGGGCTTGTGCATCAGTGTGGCGCCCATGGTGTTGGCCAGTTGCAGCCGCCCTGGCGCGGTGTCTCCCGTCAGGATGATGTACTGCGGCAGATGCGTCTGCCAGGGCGGGTAATGGGCAATGGCTTCGCGCATGGCCATCACCACCATGCCGCCATCTTCGGTTTTCGACAGGCGCAGGTCGGTCAGCACCACATCAAACGGCCTGCTTGCACTGTCCTGCGCACGCCGCAGCAGCCGCTGCACCTGGCCGACGGTTGCTGCGCTCACCACCTCGCACTGCCACTGCTCCAGCATGCTCGACAGCCCCACGCGCACTAGGGGCTCGTCGTCCACCACCAGCACCTTCAGGCCCGCAAGCGGCTCGTATCCCGCGTCATCAGCGTCCTCCCACAAGCCTGACACCAGCCCGTAGGCGCCCGCAGGCGCGGCCTCGGCCATCAGCGCAACACGAAACACCGTGCCCTTGCCCAGCCGGGAGGAGAGCGACACCTGCACGTTCAGGATGTCGGCCAGCTCGCGCACGATGGCCAGCCCCAGGCCAAGCCCCTTGCCACCGGGCCCATGGTCTTCACCGACCTGGCGGAACTCCTGAAAGATCAGTTCATGGTGAGCCGGCGCAATTCCGAGGCCCGTATCCCACACCTCAATGCAGCGCTGCAGGCCACGCTTGCGCACCGCCAGCAGCACGCCCCCCTGGTCGGTGTAGCGCAGCGCGTTGGAGACCAGGTTGCGCAGCAGCATGAAGAGCAATGACTGGTCGGTGTAGACCCAGTCCTCGCTGTCCCGCACCCGGAAAAGCAGGCCCGCGGCATCGGCCTGGGGGCCAAACTCCTTCTCAAGCCTGCGCAGAATACCTGCAATGGCCACCGGCTGGAGCTTGGCATCCAGCACGCCCGCTTCAATGCGTGAATAATCCATCAGCGTATCGAGCATCTCGCGGCTTGCGGCGCTGGCCGCGCGCGCGTGCTCCAACACACTCGCCTGCGGTGGCGTCAGGCCCGATCCGCGCAGGGTTTCCAGAAACAGGTTGAGCGCCTGCACCGGTTGGCGCAGGTCATGGCTCACGCCAGCGAGGACGCGGTTCTTGTCATGCACCGCGTTCTGTGCATGGCGGGCATGGTCGCTCAGGTGCTTTTTATACGATGCAATGGCATGCGCCAGCTGGTCGATTTCGTCGCCATGCAGGTCGGGCGCGGTGTGGATTCCGCCGAATTCATCATCGCGCACTTCACGCTGCAAGTTGACAATCCGGCGCGACACCGAGGCATCCATATAGATACCTGCGGCAATCACGATCAGGATCAGCGCCGTCACCAACCAGTTCAGGCGCTCCTGCTGGGTGGCCACATCGCGCGACAGCTGGCGGCCCCTCTCATTGAGCTCGCGGCGTAGATCTGCCGCCACATGGCTGGCCAGCAGCGACAGTTTGGTGGCCAACGCCTGGCTGCCCGCCACCAGCGCATCGGTCTGCATCTCCGCCTCTCCGTAGACCGAAGGCTCGAACACCGCGCCACTCAATTGGCCCACCTTCACCCGAAGCGCTTCGCGCGTGGTGATCAGTTGCGGCCCCAGATCGCGCAGGTCGCCACTGGCCACCAGCTCGGTCACCAGCTTGTCCAGCCACAGCATGCGGTCCGTCAGCTCCATCATGTTCAGGCGTCGCTCGCTCTGGCTGTTGCTCTGACCCACCAGGCGCGCGTAGCTTGCCACCATTTCGCTTTGCTGCATGAGCCGCGTGCTGGCAACCAGTTGCTCCATCTCGACATTTGCCAACCGTCGCACTTCCTGGTCGGTACGCTTGAGCCCCCGGATCGCAAACACAAAGACCATGGCAATGCCCACCGCAACCACCGTGAGGATGATCAGCAGCCTGGCAGTGACCGAAGGTCTGGCAAGCTTCAAGGAGCGGGACATGCGCTTGGGCCCAGGAACTTCAGGCAGGCAACACGCATCTCGGCGCCGTGAGCAAAATGCCTCGCGCCGCAGTCCCCTTCGTCAAGCCCTCGCGGTAAGGATTCATAAAACATAGCTATTTGCGCTTGTACTCACTGGATTTCCATTAAAAGATCGATTGAGCCTTCTACCCGAGGTCGCCGTCAGCCCTCTTTTTTGAAGCATTGGCGCAGATTTCCCTGCTCCACCTCAGTTCTGCCAGCGCAGGTTCTCGATCGCAAATACGGGTATGGGGCAGTGCTCCCACATGCCCGCCAGTTCACGCCGGATGAAGTTGCGCTCAGGTCGCAGCTGGATGAAGAGGTTGACCGCATCCTCGGTGATCTGGCGCTGCGCCTGCCCCAGCTGTTCGTTGCGCTCGGCATCGTTGCGTGCAGCGCGTACCTTCTCCCAGATCTTCTTGAAGGCCCGGTTGTCGTAGTTGAAGTAATAGCCGCTGCGGGCATAGATGTTCAGGTCCATGGGCTCGACATGCATGATGACCGTCATGTCATAGTCCTTCTGCTTGAACACCTTGTCGAGCCAGGTGGGCCAGTCCATGGTCACGATTTCGACCTGGATGCCGATGGCCTCCATCTGCCGGGCCACAATCAGGCTGCCATAGCGCCCATAGTCGGTGGGCGGCAATGCCAGCTTCAACACTGTCCCCGGCGCCACACCGGCTTCGCGCAGCAGCGCCTTGGCGCGCTCCACGTCGTAGGGGTAGCGGTTCACCAGATCCACATAGGCGGGGTGAAAGGGGGAGAAATGCGTGCCAATGGGTACAGCCTGAATGAGCGGCCCATAGATGCCATGGTATTCACGGCGGTCCAAGGCATGGCTGAGTGCACGGCGCACACGGATGTCGTTGAGCGGCGCACGCGCATTGTTCAATGCCACGATCTGCTTGCCCTCCACACCGCGCGAGGTCATGACGTAATCGGAGCGGCCCGCAAAGGCGCCGGTCAGCCGCGTCACGCTGCTGAGCACATCAATGCGGCCCTCAGCGAGCATGCTTTCCGTCTCGAACGAGGTGGTCATGAAGAGAAACTGTGCCTCGCGTATCTGCGGTTTCAGGGAATTCCACCAGGAGTCATTGCGCACCAGGCTGACAGAGTGGCCCCGCCGCCAGGGCTTGACCCGGTACGGCCCTGTGCCCACTGGCTGGACAGCATTGGTATCTGCCGTATCGGGGTGCACCATGACGGCGCCTGGCAAGGCCAGCGCATAAGGCAGCAGGCTGTCGGGTGCGGTCAGGTGAATGCGCAGCAACTGGTCGTCCACAGCCTCCACCGAGGCAACCTTGTCAAACCACTCAAGGTAGGCATTCATGCTGGTCATCTTCAGCATGCGCTGCAGGCTGAAGACTGCGGTGCGCGCATTGAAGGGCTTGCCGTCGTGGTAGAGCACCTGCCCGCGCAGCTCGAAATCGACTGTCTTGCCGTCCTTGCTCACCTGCCACTGCGTCGCCAGCCGTGGCTTTACCTTGCCCTCTCCATCGATGAAAGTCAGCCCCTCATAGACATTGGCATAGGTGATTTCGCTTGCCGTGCCCGCACTGGTGGTGGTGATATCGAGCGATGGAGGCTCCAGCTGGATGCCAATGCGCAGGCTGTCCGAGCCAGCCTGTGCCGGAATCACCCACAGCCAACATAGCAGCGCCAACAGCCCCTGCAGCCACAGCATCCTGCGTGGCCTTTGCAGTCTTTGCGGCGGCAGCAGGCAAGCAGGCAACAGGCCCTGCTCTACTGCCTGCCGTTCGCCTTCATCAACTACCGTGCTTTGCTCTTTCATTGTGGTTTCCTCCTGCCGGCTGCCCATATCACTGACACGGGCCGCCGCCCGTGCCTACTTGATGGGCATGGCCGGCAGAACGCCGCTGCGCTGGGCGTTGAGCACGGCCTGGGTGCGCGTCTCGGCGCCAAAGTGCTTCAGCACCGACGCCACCTGGTTGCGGATCGTGTGTTCGCTCAGGCCAAACTGCCTGGCAATTGCCTTGTTGCTGTAGCCTTTGGCGAGCATCTTCAGGACTTCGTACTGGCGCACAGGCAACTCGCTCTCGCCCTCTGCCAGAGGCGGCACCGTGCACAGGCTCACAGGCTTGCTGCGGCTCACTGGCTCCATCCCGGGGCTTCTGCGCAGCCAGTGCTGCACCTGGGCGCATATCGCGTCGGGCTGCATGGCTTTGGACATGAAGCCTGACGCTCCTTGCCGCACGGCATCCTTCATCAACTCCGGATGGTCATGGCCGGAGAGCATCACCACAAAGGCACGCGGCCAGCGCTTTCGTACATGATCGATACCGGCCAGTCCATCGCACCCAGGCATGCTGATGTCCAGCAGCACCAGATCGGCCCAGCACTGCAGCGCAATGGCCTCGGCCACCGAACTCGCCTCATGGATATGGGCCTGCACCATGTCGCTGGTCGACAGCATCATCCGCAGCCCTTTGCGGAACATGGGGTGGTCATCAACCAGCACGACCGATGGCAATGGAAGCGTCATGTTTATCCCTCTTCTCTCTCTTTTTGATAACTTTTGGCGCAAACACATACATATCGTTACCTTACATCCAAACCAATCCGTAACCAATAGTTCATTTGTACTAACTGCCTTTTGATGTGCTTTTCAGCATCGATTTCATCAAATATGAAAATTTTCAATTCATTGATAAATATATGAAAAATACAAAACATCCCCCACAGAAAGGCCTCCACCTACCCCGTTTCTGACGCTTCCGCCTAGTGCATCTGAACTATTTACGATTTTTCACCAAAAAATGACCATGCAGCCATGCGAAGGCATTGCTGCGATGCGGCCAGTGCACTCGCGCTTCCCTCCGCTTGGCCCACGGCAAGCGGACCCACCAATGCGAGGACGACATGAACAAAACCACCACCTATCTGGCCATCGGCTTGCTGACGGCGGCCACCCATGCCCATGCACAGGGCTGGCTCGGCGAATCCGTGCCATGGCAGTTCCAGACCAGCGCGGACCGCGCCAACCGGGCCTTGGTCAACGACCTGGTAGAGAAGAAGAAAGGCGGCTATTACGACGCATTCAAAAGCACCTACATCACCAATATCGAACGCCAGGTCAACTGCAACTTCCAGCCCACTTCGGCTGGTAACAGCAGCGCTGCAGACCAAGCCAATAACGTGGCTTCTCCCGTAACCAATGCCTCATCTGGCACCAGCGCCAGCAGCACCGGCAGCTCCAGCGAAAGCCGTGACAACCTCGGCCGCGGCGGAGTTACCAACAACAACCAGAGCAACTCCGGCCCCATCACCAGCGGTGTGCAGGGCAGCCCTTCGACCACCACCACGGCGCCCATCAACAGCGACCGCTCCAATGGCCAGCAGGACATGCAGGTCGCGCAGAACAACAGCGGCAGCCAGACCACGAACGTGAGCGGCAGCTCGGCCTGCCAGTTCAGCTCCAGCGGTGCCATCAACTAAGCGCGGCGGAGGACACCATGCATACACCCACCAAGCACACAGTTCCCGTACTGCAGGCAGGGCGCAGCAAAATCCTGCCCCTGTCCACCCTGGCTGCCACCCTGCTGCTGGGCGGCTGCGCGCTGCCTACCTACCAGCAGGTGCAGATGGCCGAAGGCGAAGCCGCCGTCATGCAAGGGCCGGGCCCGCGCCACAACGGTACGCCGCTCGATGGCATTCTGGCCTGCCTGTCACACCGCATCGTGGCCCAGCAAGGCGGCAAAGCGCCCCTGTCGGTGGCCGTCGGCGACATCAAGGACTACACCGGAAAGTACTCGCAGGGCGATGGCAATGTCGTCACCCAAGGCGGCGCGCTGATGGTGTATTCGGCGCTGGGCAAGCTCGGCGGCGCGATTGACGTGCGCGAGCGCTTCGACACCCGCGTGGCCGAGCTGGAGCTGGCCTATACCGACCGGCGCCAGCTGGGCGATGGCAACTCACATGCACTGGCTGATGACAAGGGCCAGCGTGCGGTGCCCTGGCTTCCGTACTACGGTGGCTCCATCCTCAAGTCCGACTACTACATCATCGGCGGCCTCACCGAAGTGAACTACAACATCCAGTCCGGCGGCATCGAGGCCCAGATCAACCAGATCGGTCCGCGCTACCGGGTCTTCACCATGAATGTCGGCGCAGACCTTCGCATTGTCGAGACCCGCACGCTGCGTGTGGTGCGTGCTGTCAGCCTGCAAAAGCAGATCGTGGGCCGGGAAATCGGCGCAGGCATCTTCCGCTTCTTCGGCAGCAACCTGTTCGACATCAACGCTGGCAGCAAGGATCTGGAGCCCGTGCAGCTGGGCGTGCGCACCACGCTGGAGCAAGGTGTGATCGAGCTCATCAGCACCATCACCCAGACGCCTGCAGCGCCTTGCCTGGAAAAGACCGGCGCTACCGAACAGGCCAAGGCAACCGCCACACCGCCCGAAGAAGCTCCGCCAGCTCCCACGCCCGCGCCAGCCCAACCCACTGCAGCTGCGCCCCAGGCAGCGGTTGCCACCGAGCCGCTGCAGGAAAGTACGGCCGCCGCGCTCACGGCGATGGACGTGGTGTTCGAGGAAAACTCCAACCGCATCGCCCAACAATCGGCTACTGCGGCTGAAACCGTGGCAACGCGCCTGCGCGCAGGCCAGGGCGTACGCATGGCCTTGCTGGCCCGTGAGCGCGAAGCCGACCAGAACCCCACTCGCCGCGACGAGCTGACCGACGCCCGCATCCAAGCCTTGCGCAACCTGCTGGCGCAGCACGGCGTTCCGCCAGATCAGATACGCATCACCTGGCGCCCATCGCCAGGCGACAACACCGTTCACCGCTATGGCGCTGGCTACCGGCTGCTCGCCAAGCTGCAGGTGACCCCCTGAGGCGTCAGCCAGGGTACGTCGATATCAAAACCATAGCTGATAGCGCTTTCCCCAAAAGCGTTTGAGGCCAATCACCTTCCTTTTCAAGAGTTCTTCCCCAGCCCCGCTCCATTTTTTCCAAGGAGAGCACCATGTCACGTCACACCACATCCTCTTCGCGCCGCGTTCCCCGCACACATCTGGCGCCACTGGCCGCTGCCGTGGCACTGCTTGGCGCAGCCATGGGCGCGCAGGCCCAGATCATCAGCGCGGGCCCGCCAGCGGTCATCGGACCCACGCCGTCGCAAAACAGCAGCGGCCCTGTGACCGCCAATGGCGGCGCCAACCTGGTTCTTGGTACCCTGGACCCGGTCACCACCAACAACAGCAATAACAGCCTCGGCGCCAGCGCCCACGGCAACGAACACCAATTGGCCCCTGGCGCCACGGAGGCGCTCTCCATCACCAGCCAGGCCGGTGCCGTCAACCCCGTAGTGACAGCCACCCAGCTGGTCACGGGCGCCGTTACGGCCAATACCAACAATACGACCGTCGGCATCGACACCACAGGCGCAGCCAATGCGCTGGCGAATGCGGGCAGCCGTGTCGGCGCCACGGCCAATGTGAGCGGCAACGAGGTTTCCACCCAAGCCAGCGGCAACTCCGACGTCGCCACGATGGCCATCAGCGCCCCCACGCTGGTGCTGGCCACGCCCGCCATTGCCGGCACCGGGCAGGTAACGGCAAGCAACATATCAGCCAACACCGCTGTGCGGCTGCTGGGCGCCAGCATTCAGCCCCGCAGTGGCAGCTGGACGGATTTGACCGTCAACGTCTCCGGCAATACCGCAGACACATCCGCCTCGGCCAACCAATCAAAGACCGGCATTGCCGTTACTACACCTGCAGACCTGACCATCTCCACCACCGGCGGGCTCATGAGCGGCGTGACCCAGGTGCAGGCCGGCACCACCAGAGCCATCAGCGCCGTTGATACGCTGGGCACGCAAATCCAGGGAACCCTCACCTCTCCAAGCCCTTCGAACAGCAGTTTCAACACCAGCGGCAACCAGGCCACGGCATCAGCGCAGAGCAACCAGCAAAGCAACCAGATTGCAATGGACGCGGGCTCCGTCCAGCTTGACGGCACGCTGCCTGCATTTGCCAACACGGTGCAAGCGGCCAGTGGCAGCACGCAAGCGCAGAGTGTCGTAGGCATGCTGGGCGTGAGCAACGCATCCACCAACTCGTCCGGCAACCAGTACATCGTCAATGGCAATACCGCAGGTGCAAGCGCCAGCGGCAATACAGGGAACACCGGCGTCTCCGTGACGGCTGACAGCAGCATCACCGGCCCTGCGGCCATGGGCCCCGAGGCCATCGTGACGGTGGGCAACACCCAGAGCTTTGCCGGTGCGGGCGTCAGTGCCCATACCAAGGTGACCCAGCTGGGCTCGTCGATGGCACCTTCGATTCTGGGCAACTCCAGCGGCGATACCCAGACCATTTCGGGCAACAAGGCCTACGCTTCGGCCCAGGGCTCCGACGCCACCAATACCGCGAACCTGCACGCCAGCGGCAGCATCGACAACACCGGCGCTGCGATAACCAGCACGCAAAGCCATGCAAGCGGCAACGTCAGCGCCATCACCGAAGTGACTGCGTTGGGCAGCCGGGCGCTCTTCTCCCAAGGTGGGAGCCAGACCGTGACCGGCAACAGCCTGCAGGCCACTGCGCAAAGCACCCGGGCGAGCAACGCCATCTCCATCACGGGCGGTTCGCTCAATTTCACACCCGCAGCCATTGTCAGCACTCAGACGCACACCGTCGGCAACACCAGCGCCACTGTGGATGTCGCACAGGTTGGCAGTGTTCGCACCACGCTGGGACCCTTGTCCGTCAACACCTTTACCCGCGACCAGCAGACGGTAAGCGGCAACACTCTGGCCGCCGTTGCCAGCAGCCAGACTGCCAGCAACCAGACCGCCATCAACGGCACCAGCCTGGACAATGCAGGTGCGCTGATCGCCAATACACAGACGCATGTCTCCGGCAACGTGAGCGCCACGGTGGCAAACCTCAACCAGGTCAGCCCTGCACCCGCCCCTAGCCCCACCATGGCGATGGTGGGCGTGTCCGGGCTGTCGCTTTCAGGCGGGCAGAGCATCGTGTCGGGCAACAACGCCAACGCCGATGCCAACATCAACCTCGCTGCCAACACCGCAGCGCTGAAAAGCGACACCAGCATGAATGGAGCGGGCAGCGGAGCCATCCTGGGCAACGTGCAGGACGCGCAAGCTGGCAACGCAACTTCGCTGGTACAGGTGGACTTCGGGGTATCGGGCCTGCGCTCGGGTGGGCATGAAGCCATCGTCTCGGACAACAGCGCCAATGCCAGCGCCAGCCAGAACCAGGCGATCAACACCATCAGCCTGCAGGCCGGAACCAACCTGGCGGCGCCCACATTGCAACTGGGCAGTGACCAGAAGGCCTCAGGCAATACCAGCGCCACGGTCGTCACCAACCTGCTGACTGGCACCGGCGTGAGCAACAGTGGCGCCACCACCGTGAGCAACAACCAGGCCAGCACCAGTGCGCGCGCCAATGTTGCCAACAACCTACTCGCGCTTGACTCGACTACCGCCAGCGGTGGCCTCGCCGGTGTTCTGTCGAACGTGCAGGCCAATGTCGGCCAGGTCAATGCCAACACCACCATGACGATTGGTGTGCAAGGCGCACTGGATACGGGGGCGGTCACCGTTTCGGGAAATGCCGTCGATGCACTGGGCGCTGGCAACGCGGCGCTCAACAGCATCAACGCAGCAGCGGGCACCGCCTTCAACGGCAACAGTGCCAGCCTGCTGAACACGCAGACCAACAACGGCGCCATCACCGCCACTGCTGCGCTCAATGCCCCTGCGGGCCAGCCCATGGTGAGCGGGGGAGCCACCACCTCCAATCTGCTGAACAACACGGTGACTGCAACGGCCTATGGCAACAACGCAGTCAACCAGATCAACATCGTCGCCCTGCCCGGCCAGCTGGTGGCCAGCACCAACCTGACGTCGACGCAGATCAATACGGGCGCAGTGACCGCTGGCGCCAGCGGAAATGTCAGCAGTGGCGGTGTCTCGACGGGCAACAACATCTCCGGCAACCGCATCAGCGCCGTGGCCGTGGGCAACAACTCGGTGTCGTCCATGACGCTGGGTGTGAAATAAGCGGCACCCTCACTGCCGCCCGGGCGGACGCATCGTCCCTCGCCGTCCGCCCTTTTGCCCACCACCGGTGGGCTCTTTTGCCTCTGCACACGCCACGCCCGCACCGCTGTGCTGAGAACGTGTTTACGATCTCTACGCAGCCGCGTTGGAGTGCAATCGGGATGAGTTCGAAGTGCTGGGGCCGCAGCTTGCACCGGGGTACAAGCAAGGGGCAGCACGAAGAAATCGCCCGGTTTCACTCGAACCCGTAGGGACACTGGGTTTGGGGGCGCCCGGCTAGGGGCGGTCTGCGTCGTTGCAAATCCTCGCAATAGCGGGGCTATTGATGCGGTATTGCGCCTAGCAGCCCATCGCTAGCCGGGCGCCCCGCAAAGCCACTGTCGCGGCGCGAGGAGATCGTAAACACGTTCTGAGGCTTGAACGGGCAGATGGGGCGCGTTTGCACCAAGAACGGCAGACGCGCTTCAGGTCATGCGCCAGCATGGCCTACAATCAACTTCAGCTTGCGCCACCCAGAACGAATAACCAAAGCGCAGCCCCCTGGCCACTGTTTCTGCTTGCAACGCGCAGCTTGATATCCGCAGTGGTTGACCTTATCTCTCCAGGGTCGGCACGACACTGCAGTCGCAGACTGTCGCCCGCCTTTGGCTGTTTTTCTTGAATGGAACACTTGTGAATCCTTCGTTTCGTACATCCGCCTCCGTGGTTGCCCTGACCGTTGCTGGCCTGGTGCTGCCAGGGCTGGCCCACGCCAAGCGCATGGGTGGCGGTTTCAAATCGCGCCCTGCGGCTACGCAAAAAGCAGCGCCCGCGCCTGCTGCCACGCCAGCCGCAAATACAGCAACCAAAGCAGCGCCTGCACCTGCTGCACAAACGCCAGCCGCTACCAATTCGGCAGCAGCGGCCACACCAGCGGCCCCTGCCGCTGCAGCCCGCCCCAGCATGATGGGCACCATGGGCGCAGCAGCCGTGGGTGCCGTTGCAGGCACCATGGCTGGCAGCGCCATGGCCGGTGCCATGGGTGGCGACAAGGCCAAGGAAGAAGCTGCCGCCAAGGAAGCCGAAGCCAAGAAGGCAGAGGCCGAAGCGGCCGCGCTGCAGAAGAAGGCCGATGAAGCCAAGGCCAAGGCAGAAGCCGCGCGCTCTGCCGCCAAGTAAGAAACCCGCTCAGGCTGTACCGCCTGGTGGCTCACGCACAAAAGCCCGCATTGCGGGCTTTTGTGTTGTTGAGCGATAAAAAGGCCCGCAGCCCGGCAGCGCATCCAATCCAATGGCGCTGCCCGCAACCGCTCAGCGCTTTGGCTCCGGTGATTGCTCGGCCAGCGCGGCACGCAAGGGCCGCAGCAGCTCGCCCAGGCCGTTGTGGTCGATTTCGTGCATCAGCGCCAGCAGCCTGCCCAGATCGCCCTTGGGAAAGCCTTCGCGGGCAAACCAGTTCAGATAGTTGCCCGGCAGATCAGCAATCGCACGGCCCTGGTACTTGCCAAAAGGCATGGTGGTCGTCAGCAAGCGCAGCAACTGCGCAGGATCGAGGCCGGTGGCATTGGCAGGAGTCATGAGCGCAAGCATAGCGGAACAGCGCCCACAGAACTGCGTCGATCTCATATAAAGACAATAATCTTTATAACCAAATCTCTTTATATTCTTTAGAAAGAATATTTTTTGGCGCTAGACTTGGCACCCATCTTGGTTCAGTCCCATCAAGAAAGATTCCATGTGCTGCCGGGGCTGGTCTTTTTACTAATGCAAAACACCATGTTCAAAAAAACGCTTTCTGTTCTCGCCATTGCGGCTCTGGCCGTGTCCGCCCACGCTGCCGATGTGGTTCTGAAAGTGGCTGCGACGCCCGTGCCGCATGCCGAAATCCTGAACTTCGTCAAACCCAAGCTCAAGGCCGAGGGTGTGGATCTGCAGGTCAAGGAGTTCAGCGATTACGTGCAGCCCAATGCGGCCGTTGAAGACAAGCAGCTCGATGCCAACTTTTTCCAGCACCAGCCTTACCTCGACAGCTACAACAAGGACCGCAAGAGCAGCATCGTGGCCGTTCCCAATGGCAAGGTGCATGTGGAGCCCTTCGGCGCGTACTCCAGCAAAATCAAGAATATCAAGGACTTGAAGGACGGCGCAACCATTGCCATCCCCAATGATCCCTCCAATGGTGGTCGCGCGCTGCTGCTGCTGCAAAAGCATGGCCTGATCGAGCTCAAGGACGCCACCAAGCTGACCTCGACCCCGCTGGACATCGCCAAGAACCCCAAGAAGCTGAAGTTCAAGGAACTCGAAGCCCCCCTGTTGCCACGCGCACTGGCGGATGTGGATGTGGCCCTGATCAACACCAACTACGCCATTGAGGCCAAGCTGAACCCCACCAAGGACGCGCTGTTCATTGAAAGCTCGGACTCGCCCTACACCAACATCGTGGCTGCCCGTGCCGATCGTGCCAATGACGAAGCCATTGCCAAGCTGACCCGCGCCCTGCACAGCGAAGAGGTCAAGAAATTCATCCTGGACAAGTACAAGGGCGCCGTCGTTCCCGCCAACTGAGCAGATGGTGGATGGACACCGCGCCTGCAGCGGCAAACCAATGTCTCTGACAAGGATTTAGCAGGCGTTAACAATGCTTGCATTGACCGCTGATTACAAAAGGCACTCATTGAGAGTGCCTTTTGTCTTAGTGGCTCCTGTAACATGCAGGTCTGCAAAGGGCGATAGTCCCGTTGCAGCCCGATTCCGCGATTTCTCCCTCTGTATGTCCAAACTCATCGTGCACGGCGGCACACCCTTGCAGGGCCGCATCATTCCCTCGTCCAACAAAAACGCCGTGCTGCCCGTGCTATGCGCCACCTTGCTGACCAGCGAGCCGCTGGCCCTGCATGGCGTGCCCGACATCACCGATGTACGCAAGATTCTCGATATCTTCGAGAAGCTGGGCTCCAACGTCGAGATGAACTACCAGACGGGCGAGCTGAAACTGCACCACCGTGATACGCATTTCGACGCCTGCAAACACCATCTGCCTGAAGAAATGCGCTCGTCCATCATGCTGGTGCCACCGTTGCTGGCGCGTTTTGGCGTGGCGCGGCTGGAGGACAACGTCAAGGGCTGCACCCTGGGCGTACGCGAGATCGACCCGCATATCGAAGTCTTCCGCCGTTTTGGCGGACGTGTGGAGCATGGCGAAGGATCGCTGATCGTGCGTGCCGACGAGAAGCTGCACGCCACCCAGCACTGGCTGGACTACGCCTCCGTCACCACCACCGAGAATTTTGTGCTGTGCGCTGCCACGGCCCAGGGCACTTCGGTGCTGACCAATGCCGCCTGCGAGCCGCATGTGCAGGAATTCTGCCGCTTCATGACCATGCTGGGCGCGCAGATCGAAGGCATCGGCACCTCGCGCCTGACGGTGCATGGCGTGCAAAAGCTGGGGGGTGGAGATTTCCACTTCGAGGAAGATTTTCACGAAATCACCACCTTCCTGGCGCTGGGTGCCATCACCGGAGGCGACGTGCAGGTGCGCAACCGCACGCCTGACAATTTCCCGCTGATCGACCGCACCTTTGCCAAGTTCGGCGTGCAGATCGAACACAAGGACGGCTGGTCGCGCGCCATCCGCACCGGCCCGCTGAAAGTCGAAACGCCCTTCACCCGCAATGTGCTCACCAAGGTCGAGGCGGCTCCCTGGCCCTACTTCCCGGTTGACCTGCTGCCGATCTTCATCGCCCTGGGCGTGCGCGCCGAAGGCAATGCCATGTTCTGGAACAAGGTGTACGACGGCGCACTGGGCTGGACAGGCGAGCTGTCCAAGTTCGGCGCCCACGTCTTCTCGTCCGACCCGCACCGTATCGTGACGCTGGGCGGCAATCCGCTGAGCCCTGCCGTGGTCGAGAGCCCCTACATCATCCGCGTGGCCATCGCCTTGTTCATGGTGGCAGCCAGCATTCCCGGCCGCTCCGAGATCCGCAACGCCGCCCCCATCAAGCGCGCGCATCCCCGCTTTGTTGAAAACCTGCAGAGCCTGGGCGCCAAGGTGGAATGGGCTGGCGAAAACTAAAGCTACACTTTAGATAGCAAAAAGCGCTTACCGCATCTACGGCAAGCGCTTTTTTATACCCAAAATTCCGTCGAAACACCGTCAGACCAAGGCCTGGGCATCTCCTGCAGCTTTCTGCGGTGCGGGCGCTACCGCAGGCGCAGGCCTGGATGTGAGTGCGCTGCCCATGGCCGCCACCATGATGGTGCCGATGGCCGACCATTGCACCAGGCTCAGATGCTCTGCGAGCACCAGCGTACCGGCAATCGCCGCAATGGCAGGCTCGGTTGCCAGCATGGTCGAGAATGTGCCGGGCGACAGCCGCTTCAAGGCAAACATCTCCAGCGAATACGGGATCGCACTCGAGACGGCAGCCACCGCCAGCCCATACAGCAGGATAGAAGGGCTCAATAGCTTGGCGCCCGCCTCGGCAATGCCAAACGGCACCACCACGAACGCTGCAGCCAACAACCCCAGCGACACCACCATGCCGCCATGCATGTGGCCAGCGCGCTTGCCCAGCACGATGTAGCCGGCCCAGCAAGCGGCGGCAATGCTGGCATACAGCAGGCCCAGCGGATCGAGATGCCCCACCTGCACACCGAGCATCGGCAGGATCAGCAGCATGAACAGGCCCGTGGCCGCCAGCCCGAGCCAGACAAAATCCAGCCAGCGCCGCGATGTAAGCACGGCCACGGACAGCGGCCCGATGAACTCAATCGCCACGGTCACCCCAAACGGCAGGCGCTTGATCGCCATATAGAACAGCAGATTCATCAAACCCAGCACCGCGCCGAAGATGGCAATCTGCCTCAGATTGGCACGGCTTGGCCCAAACCGCCATGGGCGCCAGATGGCCAGCAACAGCAGTGCCGAAAAGCCCACCCGCAGCGCCGTAGTGCCCTGCGCACCCACGACAGGGAACAAATGTTTGGCAAAGCTGGTGCCCAGGCACAGGGATGAGACCGATGCCAATACCGCAACCGATGGCAGCACGCGCTGCCCCAAGGAATTTTGCATGGACGAGATAATATTGCGAAGCTGCCAAGTAAATTGCGCAAAATTGCACTGCAACATGCAACTTCCGCTCTGTCTGCCGCTGCAATGCGCGCCTCGCCGATGAAAGCCGATCTCGACTCCTTTGACTGGGCCATTCTGGCCATTCTGCAAAAGAACAACCTCACCCCGCAGCGCGAAATCGCCGAGCGGGTGCATCTGTCGCCTGCCGCTGTGCAACGGCGCATCCGGCGGCTGCAGGACAGTGGTGTGATCGCAGCCAATACCGCACAGCTCAACCCCGAAGCCGTGGGCAGGCCCCTGACGATTCTGATCGAGGTGCAACTGGTCAACGAGCTCGATGCATTGACCGCCGGATTTCGTGCCCGCGTGGCGGCCGAGCCTGCCGTGCAGCAGTGCTACAGCACCACGGGGCATACGGATTACCTGCTGGTGGTTACCGCTGGCGACATGCAGGAATACCAGGCCATCACCCAGCGGCTGTTCGGCGGCGACCAGAACATCCAGCGCTTTACGACATCCATCGCCCTGGCCACCTTGAAGCGCAGCCTGCAGATGCCATTGCCCGGCTGAATGAGCATTGCCTGTACAGGGCACCCTGTTTTGCTATCAATAAGCGAGCGTCTTTGATTTTCAAGGTGCGCGACACACCTTCATCTGCTGCCTGCTCACAAACCATTTGGCAGCTTTCACCCAGCCTTGCCAAGCATTGCATTTGGCCCGGTTACCACCATCTACTTGTCATATGCAGCAGGCGGGCAGGAGCCTCCTGCGCTCTCTTCTTGAGGACGCACCATGCAAGACAACCAACCCACCATCATCCTCAGCGCCCAGGCCCTGGACCAGCGCCTGCCGGGCATTGACCCATTCATCTTCGGCATGTACCACCAGGACCGCTACCCCGCAGGCAATGGCCAGTTGGGTCCGCAGCAAGAGCTGTTGCAAGGCCGCGAGATTGGCATGGATTTCAGCGGCAAGGACGGCTTCAGCATGTACCACGGCGAGCAGGTGCCAGGCTTTCCCGCGCACCCGCACCGGGGGTTCGAAACCGTCACCATCGTGCGCAAGGGCCTGGTGGACCACGCAGACTCCCTAGGCGCCACGGCCCGCTATGGCGAAGGTGATGTGCAGTGGCTCACCACCGGCTCCGGCGTTCAACATGGCGAGATGTTTCCCCTGGTGCACGAGGACAGGGACAACACGCTCGACCTGTTCCAGATCTGGCTGAACCTGCCTGCCAAAAACAAGATGGCGCCGCCCGATTTCACGATGTTCTGGGCGCATGACATTCCGCATGTACGGCAATCCGATGCCCAGGGCCGCCAAAGCGAGGTGGAAGTGATCGCGGGCGATTACACCCCCGTCCATGCAGGCGGAGGCGGTAGCCCGAAGCCGACCAGGGCACTGACGCCTCCCACCCATTCCTGGGCCAGTGAGCCGGATGCCGATGTGGCGATCTGGATCATCCGCCTGGAGCCCGGTGCCACCCTGGTGCTGCCCGCCGCCAGCCGCCACGCACGCCGTGCGCTCTATCTGACCACAGGCTCTACCCTGACGGTGGACGGCCAGCGCTTTCACCAGCCGGTGATGGTGGAAGTGCAGCCCGATCACCCTGCGCCGCTGCGCAATGACGGCAATGAGGCGATCGAAGTGCTGATGCTGCAAGGCAAGCCCATTGGTGAGCCGGTGGCATCTCACGGCCCGATTGTGATGAACACCCAGCAGGAGGTGGTTCAAGCCGTGCATGATTTTCAGCGCACCCAGTTTGGTGGCTGGCCGTGGCCCAGCCATGCCCATACCCATGGCACCAGGGGCCGCTTTGCCCAGCACCCCGACGGCCGGGTGGAAACGCCGCAGGTCTGATCTGCCGCTTCTCGAAGAAATGCCGCAAAAGCAGAACCCGCCAGTAGCGGGTTCTTTTCGTATTAGTCAGTGCATGGCACCAATTCCGAGTCGAAATTGACTCCCATCAATACCACCACCTATGGAGCGATTTGGTCCAGCCCACCGTACACCCACCAAGCCAGGGTCAGCATCATCACGCCGGTCAGGCCATCGAGGATGCGCCACGAGAGCGGATTGGCAAACAGCTTCTGCATGCGTTTGCCAGCATGCGCCAGGGTAACAAACCAGGTGAGACTGGCACAGGCTGCGCCTAGCACGAACACCCATTTGAGCATCCCATCCTGGCGCGCGCCAATGGAGCCGACCAGCACCACCGTGTCCAGATATACATGGGGGTTGAACAAGGTGATCACCACGAGTGCACCCAGCACGCTCCACAAGCTGCGGCGGGCGGCGGCCGTGGTCTTCTCTGCAGCGCCACCATCGCCATTGGCGCCCAGCGAAGCATCGGGCGCCGTTGCCATGCGCCACAGCGCCATCAGGCCATAGGCAAGCAAAAAGATGGCGCCCCCCAGCGTGAGGTAATAGGC
Organism: Comamonas odontotermitis; assembly: GCF_014207855.1. Classification (GTDB taxonomy): domain Bacteria; phylum Pseudomonadota; class Gammaproteobacteria; order Burkholderiales; family Burkholderiaceae_C; genus Comamonas; species Comamonas odontotermitis_A. The sequence goes on from NZ_JACHKZ010000012.1 coordinate 33,068, forward strand.
CAGCGTGGGCGAATCGCCCAACACCTGCGCCATGCCCGCAACCCCGATACCGATCAGCAGGGCATCGGCAAACACGCACCAGGCCACACAGGCACGGATATGTTGCCCATTGACGGCCTGCCGCAATATGTACAGGTTCTGCGCGCCGATCGACACGATGAGTGACATGCAGACAGTAAAGCCCGCCAGCCAGGTAGAAGTCATAGTTGTAGTCCACATAGGCGGTGATTGTGCGCTGCCCCAATAATTAAGTAAAATTAAATAACCTGAATCATATGAAGCAATGCTAAATGCTGGACTACCTGGGACTGGCTGCTCTTGCCGCCGTGGTGCGAGAAGGCAGCTTTGAGCGCGCCGCCAAGAAGCTGCATGTCACGCCATCGGCGGTGTCGCAGCGTGTCAAGCAACTCGAAGAGCGCACCGGACAGGTGCTGGTGCAGCGCGGCAACCCCTGCACCGGCACCGAGGCGGGTCGGCGCCTGTGTCTGCACCTGGAGCAGGTGGCACTGCTGGAAAATGAGCTGCGCCGCAGCAACCCCGACCTGCTGCCGCAAGCGCCGGTAGCGCCAACGCTCAAGCTGGCGGTGAACGCGGATTCACTCTCGACCTGGTTCATGGACGCGATGGCCGAGTTCACCGCAGGTGGCGACGAACTGCTCGACCTGCGCATCGACGACCAGGATCACACGGCACAGGCCCTGCGCGAAGGCGCGGTGATTGGCGCGGTCACCGGCGCCAGCAGCCAGATCCCCGGCTGCAACAGCTGGCCGCTGGGAACCATGCGCTATGTTGCCGCCGCCAGCCCCTCTTTCGTGGCACGCTACTTTGCTGAAGGGGTGAGCGCAGAGGCCCTGGCCCGGGCTCCGATCATGACGTTCGACCGCAAGGATCGCCTGCAGGATCAGTGGATGCAGGCCAACGGCCTGGCCTCGCGCAACAGCGGGCCGCGGCATTTTCTGCCGTCCAACTATGGCTACGTGCGCGCCTGTGAGATTGGCATGGGTTGGGGCATGCATCCCGAGGTACTGATTGACGAGCAGTTGGCGCGCGGCCGCCTCGTGCCCTTGATTGCAGGCACACCGCTGGATGTCCCCCTGTTCTGGGCGTTGCCGCGCAGCGCACAAACCAGCCTTGCGCGGCTGACCGATTGCGTCATGCGGGCAGCGGCAGAAGTGTTGACTCCCGCTTGAACCGCACGCGCAGTATCGAAACTGTAGCAACTACGCCGCATTGCACCTAACCGTTCAGCGCAAAGCGCTGGTAAACCGCAGCGAGGGCTCCTATCATGGCGGAGATAAAAACGTCCATCTCCCTGAAGGGCGCCAGACTGAGCGGAAAAAGGATGCCGTCCATCCACGGATGGCATGTCCCCAACAGCCCCTGCATCACACTGCATACCATGGCCTTATCCACCGATTTCACGCCTCTGTCCCTGGCAGTGCTGCCCCGCCGCAAGCGCAACTGGCTTATGCGTTTATTGCGGGTTGTATGGATTGCCTTGGCGCTGCTGGCACTTGCAGGTGCCGCAGCGTGGTGGCAGCTGACCTACCCCGGTGTGACAGCCAGCGCGCTGCCAGCAGCTGCGCAACCGTTGCGCGGCGCAGGTGGCGCCTCGGTGGAACGCCTGCAAGCCCATGTCAGGGCGCTGAGCGAGAACTTTCCCGGCCGCAGCTTTGACCAGCCCGCACAGCTGGATCTGGCGGCCAACTACATTCACGCCCAGCTGCAAGCCCTGGGCGCCGCGCCTACTCGCCAGCCGGTGCGGGCGGATGGGCAAACGCCCTACCACAACATCGTTGTGCGCCTGGGCCCCAAAAAAAGCGAGGCAGGAGGCGATGCGCCGCTCCTCGTGATTGGCGCCCATTACGACACAGCGCGCACCAACGGTGTGGCTGCCGGATCCACACCAGACGCCCGCAGCCACACGCCTGGCGCGGACGACAATGCAAGCGGCGTTGCCGGATTGCTGGAGCTCGCCCGCCTGTTGGTTGCCCACCCACCCAGGCAGCCCGTGGAGCTGGTTGCTTATACGCTGGAGGAACCACCCCAGTTCCGCACCCCGCAGATGGGCAGCTACCAGCATGCAGCAACACTGGCCGAGGCCCGCCAGCCGTTGCGCATAATGCTCTCGCTGGAAATGATCGGCTACTTTGACGACAAACCTGCAAGCCAGCACTACCCAGTGCCTGGCATGGCGGCGATCTACCCCAGCGCTGGCAACTTCCTGGCGCTGATCGGGCAGTTAAGCCACTTTGCAGCAACGCGCGAAACCTATGCCCAGATGCTGGGCGGCGCGCAGATCGATGCGGCCGGCACCGCGCCATTATCGGTGCGCGCACTCAGCGCTCCCGCATCGCTGCGCGGCATCGATTATTCCGACCACCAGAACTACTGGCGCTTTGGCTACCCCGCGCTGATGGTGACGGACACCTCCTTCATGCGCAATCCGCATTACCATCGCAGCAGCGACACCTGGGACAAGCTGGATTACCGCCGCATGGCGCAGTCGGTGAACGCCGTGCTGGCCGTGGCGCTGGCCGAGCCTCTGGACCCCGGCCATGGCGTTGTGCCCCTGGCCAGCCAACCATCGCGCTGAACTATATTCATAGAAAATCGTCTTTGAGCGCATACTCGTATTGCGCCATTTGCTATCAATTTGATAGTTAAAGTATTTTTCCAAAGCACGCACCATGATTGAGGTACAGAACCTGATCGTTGACTACCCCGGCCACCGGGCTCTGCATGGCATCAACCTGCGGATTGCCGCAGGTACGGTCACGGCGCTCGTCGGCCCCAATGGCGCGGGCAAATCCACCCTGCTGCGCTGCATGGCAGGGCTGGAATCACCGCTTGCCGGCAGCGTGCATGTTGCAGGCGTGGATGTGCAGGAAAACCCCCGCCGCGCCCATCAGCACATGGGCTATCTGTCCGATTTTTTTGGTCTGTACGAAGCCTTGTCCGTCGCCCAGTGCCTGCAATACGCGGCAGAAAGCCAGGGCCTGAGCCGCCAGGCCGCCGCACAGCGCGTGCACGCGGTGGCCCAGCAACTGGCGCTGACCGACAAGCTCGGCAATGCGGCGCGCAACCTCTCGCGCGGCCAGCGCCAGCGGGTGGCCATCGGCCAGGCCATCATTCACCAGCCGCAGGTACTGCTGCTTGACGAACCTGCCAGCGGGCTTGATCCAGAGGCGCGCGGCAGCCTCTCCGCCCTTTTTCGCCAATTGCATGCCCAGGGCATGACCCTGATCGTCTCCAGCCATATCCTGAGCGAGCTGGACGAATACTGCACGCACATCCTGTCGATCCGGGAGGGCCGCATCACCAGCCATGAGGCATTGAACGCTGCGCCGCACACTGGCGGCAGCAGTGCGGCGCAGCCTGGCGAGCTGGTCATGCAGGTGGAGCTGGCGGCACCGCTGGCCGCGGGCTCTGCCGCATTGGCCGGCTATCGCCTGCTGGATGTACGCACTGCCACCGAGGCCAGCCATACGCTCTGGATTGCCTTGCCCTCCGCCAACAATGCGGAGCGCGTGCAGTTGCTGCAACAGCTGGTGACCCATGGTGCCCAGGTGCTGAGTTACCACCAGGCCCGCACCAGCCTGCAGGAACGGTACCAGCAAAGCCTGCAGGCCAGTTCCCGGCACAGGCCTATGGCCGACGTGCCCGGCGTTCCCGCCGATCTTTTTGCCAAGGAGCTGGAATGAACCCGGAACTGCGCCGCCAGCTCACGCTGGAACTCACCCCCTCGCGTCTGGTGCTGATGCCCGCCATTCTGCTGCTGATGGCCGTCTGCGTCTTCATGATCGAGCAGCACGAGCCAGTGCTGTACTTGCACCGGGGCGCACTGGCCGTCATGGGCCTGCTCGCTGCCTGTGTAGGCACATTCACGGCCCTCTCCAGCATCAATGACGAAGTGAACGAACGCACCTGGGATCAGCAGCGCATGAGCGCCATGGATCCCTGGCGCATGGCATGGGGCAAGTTGCTTGGCGGCCCGAGCTACGCCTGGTACGGCGCATTGCTGTGTGCGGGGGTAGCCCTTGCAAGCGGCGTGCTGCTGGGGCGCACCAGCTACACCTTGCAGACCATACTGCTGTGCGTGCTGGGCATTGGTGCGCTGCACTGCGGGCTGATGGCGAGCCGGCTCTATGGCCTGGACCCTGCCAAACCCGCAGGCAACCGCAGCACCTGGGGGCTGGTAGTCATTGTGTTCTTCCTGGTGCAAATGGTTGGCGGCCTGGTTGTCGGGCTCGATTCTCTGCTCGGAACCCGCGAAATGGTGCGCTGGTGGGGTGTGCCCATGGCAGCCCCGCGCCTGGCGCTGTTTCTGGCAGCGCTCTCCTTGCTGCTGGGCCTGCTGGCACTGTGGCGCGCCATGGCCATGCAGCTGTCGGTGCCCACCACGCCCTGGGCCTGGGCGCTGGGCAATGCCGCCGCCTGCATGCTGCTGCTGGGCCTGGTGCCCGACAATACGGCCCGCGTGCTGGGCGCCATTGCTTTGCTGGTGCTCGCCACCTACTATGCCGCGGCCATGGACAGCCAGACCGCCCAGCGCTGGCGCAATGTGCTCTACAGCGCACGCCATGGCCAGTGGCGGCGCGTCTGGCAAAGCCTGCCGCTGTGGCCTGTCAGCTGGTTCATGGCGTTTGCGGTGCTGCTGCCCGCCTATATTCTGTGGAATGCAGACCCGCTGGCGGCACGCGACCGCCTCGGCCCCTTTGTGCTGATGGTGTTGCTGCACGTGCTGCGCGACTGCGGCATCCATCTGTTCTTTGCGCTGCGCAACAGCTACCGTTCTCCGCTAGGCATGACGATGCTGGTTTTGCTCGTGCTGGGGGGTATTCTGCCCGCCATCTTCTGGTCCACAGGCCTTGCCCCGCTGTTCGAGCCCCTGTATGGAGCCTTCGGCCGCCCGCTGCACCATGCCATGACGAACGCACCAAGCCTGGGCTGGCTGGCATGGGCCGGTATGCTGGTGCAGCTGGCGGCAGTAGCCGCTGCAGTGTTATGGCGTTTTGCGCAGATGGCGCCTGCTGCGCAAGGCACGCAGTGGCCACAGCGGATGTCTGGCGGATAAGCGCACCGGGCTACCGTATCGCATGGTGCTGGCATGGCCCGTAGTTGACCACCCTCCAATCCGCCGTATCGGCTGCTTGATGAATAAAGCGGCCTTCAGCTTTTTCTCGGTGACATTCAATGCTACTTGTTCAATAGCATATATACGACCATCTCAGAATGCCGAAGACTGGCCCTCGGCGGCTTTGGCCGCCTGCCGCAGCGGATGAAAATTCAGCAGTCGGGTTGCCATCATGGTCTCGATCATGAAGCAGCACAGCGCCGACACAAAACTCACCACCCCAAGGCCAAAGCTGATCATGGCCGCCATCGACCACGCCCGTGCGTCGATTTCTGCTGCCGCCGTCTGGCCGATGAACAGCAGGATGATGGTCAGCGCAATCAGCGCGCCGCACCCTGTCAGCAGCCCGATGCAGACATTGGCCAGACGCCCGCGACGGCGCAGAAAACCCAGCTCCAGCATGGAGCGCTGGATGTAATCCGCATCCTTGGAAGCGCTCATGCGGTCTTCCAGCACACGGCCTCGGTCAATGATGCGCGCCAGTCGCCCGGCCACAGCGCCAATCATCCCGGCCACGCCGGTCAAAAAGAAAACAGGGGCCACAGCGAGCTGGATGCTGTGGGTGATATTGCTGACGTCGATGGCCATGGTTGCGATAAAAACTAAGGGAAAACCAGTATTGCCAAATGATTTTAAAGACGAAGGCAATACCTGTCTCAGCTATCGCAAGAAATGGGCCAGATAACGAGGCACCAAAGTGGTGCCTAAACGACGTCCTCTGCCCTGCCTGAAAGAAATTGGCGGCCCAATACCATCCATTCTGCATCGACAGCTACAAATTAGATAGCAATCAGCGCAATCTCTCATGACGGGGAGTGCAGCTTCAATAGTGCGGCGGCAGCTCATCGCGCAGATTGCGCACGCTGGCGCCGCCTCCTTGCTCGGGCAGGCGCTGCTGCAGATCCAGCAGCATTTGCTGCAGGCGGTCAATCTGTTGCTGCTGTTTGTAGATCGTCAGGTTCAGATCCTCCAGCAGGTCTTCGGCGTAGGCCGATTTGATCTCCAGCGCCTCAACACGGGCCTGGAGCTGTTCGGTAGTGGGCATGGCAACTCCTGGAAGTACGTCTCGGAACAATAACGCCGGAGTGTGAAACCTCACACACCGGCGTCAGGAACGAAACGTGTTTACGAAATCAGAACGCCTTGGCCAGGCGCGCCATGCCTTCTTCGATCTTGGGAATATCCGCCGTGGCAAAGGACAGGCGCAGGGTCGATGGATCGGGGTTCTGCGCAAAGAACGGCGTGCCGGGCACGAAGGCCACGCCCTGCTCGATGGCTCGCTTGGCCAGAGCGTTGCCGTCCTTTTCCTGGCCGTTGGCTCCCGTCAGTTGCACCCAGATGAACATACCGCCTTGGGGCTGCACAAAGCGCACCGCATCGCCCAGGTGGCTGCGCAGTGCATCGCCCATGGCCTTGCTGCGTGCAGCGTAGGTGGTCCGCACGCGCGCCAGGGTGGCTGGCATGCGGCCTGCCTTGAGGTACTGGGCAGCAGTGGCCTGCGCGAAGGTGCTGGTGTGCGCATCGCTGAACTGCTTGCACATCACACACTTGGCCAGCAGCTCGGCTGGGGCGATCAACCAGCCCAGGCGCAGGCCGGGGCTGAGCACCTTGCTCATGCTGCCGCAGTGCGCAAGATACTCGCGGCTGCCCGGCACGCTGTGGGAGAGCGCCAGCATGCTGGGGGGCGGGGGCGCGTCAAAGTACAGGTCGCCATAGGGATCGTCCTCCACCACCAGGGTCTGGTGGCGCACGGCCATCTCCAGCACCTGCTTGCGACGCTCCAGGCTCAGCAGTGCACCGCTGGGGTTGCCAAAGGTGGGCACCAGGTACACGAGCTTGGGCTTGTGCTGGGCGATCAGCCGCTCCAGCTCTTCGGTGATCACGCCATGTTCATCGATCGGCGCACTGATGACTTCAGCCCCGTAGAGGCGGAAACACTGGATGGTGGCGAGAAAGGTCGGCCCTTCGACAATCACCTTGTCGCCTGGCGAGATCATGGTCTTTCCCAGCAGATCCAGGGCCTGCTGGCTTCCGGTGGTGGTGATCAGCTGCTCGGGCGCGAGATTTTGCACGCCCTTGCCCGCCATGAAACTGGCAATCTGCTCACGAAACGGCTGGTAGCCTTCGGTGGCGCCATACTGCAATGCCGCACCGGGCTCTTCCTTCAAGGCGGCGTTCGCCGCCTGCTGTACGCCATCCACATCGAACATGGCGGCATCTGGAAAGCCCCCGGCAAAGCTGATGATGCCGGGCTTGCCCAGCAGCTTGAACAGTTCACGAATGGCGGAAGTCTCGACATTGTCGAGGCGAGAGGCGAAACGCAGTGTCATGGAGCTTTCTCTCAAGAATCAAAAACAGGGCAGTCCGGCACCAGCGCCAGCAGCCCTACCACAGGGCCAAGGTGCCCGGCTTTGGCAACTCCTGCCATTTTGCAGCTTTTTGCCACCCACCGGCGTCGCTCTGGCATCCGTCGGCAGCCAGTTGAGTGCCTGCGCGTCACATCGGTGTTGGTTTTGAACAGGTTCTTGGGTTTTGCACGCCCGCGCATCGTCTATGCTTGCAGCCAGACAGATTCTGCAGACGGGAGCACCCGTTGTGCAGCCACAGAGCCTACGCCCCCTGGGCACGAATGACATGCGGATAGCCGGTTTCTTTTTTGCCATTGCCAAACTGATCGCCTCACTGCTGATGCTGGCAGGCGTGGTCTGGGCCTGTGGGGCTCTGTGGTTTCAGTTGGCGCAAACGGTCAAATCGGGCTCGGCGCGCGGCCTGATCCTGGGCGTATGGGTCGGCGTTGGCCTCTACAGCATCTATCTGCTGTGGCAGCATCGGGCACCCAAGGGCCTGCTGATCTATGGTGTGCTGCTGGGCGCCATTCTGGTGTGGTGGAGCACCATCCACCCCTCCAACACGCGCCGTTGGGCGCCCGATGTGACGCAACAGCTCTCCGGCAGCATCAGCGGCGACATCGCCACGCTGCACAATGTCCGCAACTTTGACTGGCAGACCGCCACCCGCGCCACGCCGCGCTGGGAAGACCGCAGCTATGACCTGAACCAGCTGGTATCGGTGGACATGGCGACCTCGTACTGGATGGGCCCAGCCATTGCCCATACCCTGGTGTCCTTTGGCTTTGACGATGGCAAGGGCCCGCGCAGATACCTGACGTTCTCGGTCGAAATCCGCAAGGAGGCTGGCGAGTCTTTCTCAGCGATTGGTGGCTTCTTCAAGCAGTTCGAGCTGAGCCTGGTCGCCGCCGAAGAGCGCGACATTCTGCGCGTGCGCAGCAATCTGCGCGGCGAGGAGGTGTATCTCTACAGCATTCAGATGCCGCGCGCGGCCATGCGCTCGCTGTTTGCCGCCTATGTCGACAAGGCCAATGCCCTGGTGGAGGCGCCTGCGTTCTACCACACGGTATTTGCCAATTGCACCACCATTGTGTTCGACATGGTGCGCAGCATTGTCCCAGGCCTGCCGCTCGATTGGCGCCTGCTGGCCAGCGGCTACCTGCCGCAGTATGTAGACAGCCTGGGCGCGCTGGCGCGCACCCATGATTTCGAGGCGCTGCGCGGTGCAGCCCACATCAATGACCGCGCCCAGGCAGCGCTGCCAGGCGAGGATTTTTCAGCAGCCATTCGCAAAGGCGTACCGCAGGCCCCCGCCTTGCCTTGAGCCGGGATGTGATTCCTGACGCGCAGCAAGACCAGGACTCTTATCCGGCCGCGCAGTCGCATCAGATACTTTCCAGCAGCGGGCTGCGCAACTGGCTGTAGCCGCTGGCCTCGTCATAGGCGTGGCCCAGCTGCAGCACCGGCCAATCTGCGCGCAACCCACCCACGATCTGGATGCCGGCCGGCAACCCCTGGGCGTTGATGCCCGCAGGTACGGCAAGCGCGGGCAGGCCCGCCATGGTCGCGGCAATCACGACCTCCATCCAGCGGTGGTAGGTGTCCATCTCTCGCTCGCCCACCGTGTGCGGCCAGTCCAGCTCCACTGCAAAAGGATAGACCTGGGTGCAGGGCATCACCAGGTAATCAAAGCGCTCCAGCAAGCCCTGCAACTGCAGGTACCAGCTGCTGCGCACCTTGGCGGCCTCATAGATACGCATGCCCGACAGGCGCATTCCGCGCTCGATCTCCCACACCGCTTCGGGCTTGAGCAGGCTGCGCTTGGCCGGATCGGTGTAGAGCGCCAGGTTGCCACCTGCCACCTGCAGGCTGCGCAGATCGAGCCAGGCCTCCCACAATTGCTCCAGATCAAAGTCGAGCACGGCAGGCTCGACCACAGCACCCAGGCTGCGAAAGTGCTCCAGCGCCGCCTCCTGCTGTGCCAGCAGGCCGGGCTCCATGGCCAGGTGGCCGCCCCAGTCGCCCAGCCACCCGATGTGGGCACCCTGAAAATCGCGCTCCAGGCCTTCCACCGGAAAAGCACCCGCAGGCCACTCGCGCGCCAGCGGGGTGCGGGCGTCCCCTCCCGCCATCACCTGCATCTGCAGGGCCAGATCGGGCACATTGCGGGCCATGGGGCCGTTGGTGCTGTATTGCTGCAGGAACAGCTCCTCAGCCGGGCCGTAAGGCACTGCTCCCAGCGATGGCCGAAAGCCATACACGTTGTTGAAGGCGGCCGGAGTGCGCAGCGAGCCCATCATGTCCGAGCCATCGGCAAACGGCAGCATATGCAGGGCAGTGGCCACCGCCGCGCCGCCCGAACTGCCCCCGGCAGACCGCGTGGGCACCCAGGCATTGCGTGTGGCGCCATACACCGGGTTGTAGGTATGGCCACCGAGTCCGAATTCCGGCGAATTGGTGCGGCCGACAAACACCGCACCGCTGGCGCGCATGCGTTCAAAGTGGATGGCGTCGGCCTCTGACACCTGGCCCACGAACAGCGGCGAACCCCGGGTCGTCACCATGCCCTGCACCGGCAGAATGTCCTTGGGCGCCTGCGGAATACCGTGCAGCAACCCGCGCGAGCAGCCTTGCGCCATCTCCAGATCCAGCCGCTGCGCCTGGGCAAGCAGGGTTTCACGGTCTTGCAAGGCAACAATGGCATTGACTTGCGGGTTGAGCGCATCGATCTGCGCCAGGTAGGCATGCAGCACTTCCACGCAAGAGACTTTGCGCGCATGGATGGCTGCAGACAGCGCAACACCCGATAAGTCGGTGATCTGGGCAGGCAGGTTGGGCATGGCGGCTCCTTGAAGGCTTTGCCCCCATACTAACCAGCGCATACAAATCCCCGGCAAGCCCGCTGTCGCCTCCGCGCATGGCGATAATCGCAGTCAAACCCATCAACGACTGATGCAGATCAGGCGCAGGCAGGATGCTTGCATGCCAGAGGCGCTCCCTGGGCACCCTGGCTTTGCGCAAGAACATGCATTAAAACAAGTTGCCCCATGAAGACCGCCGATATCGAACCGTTTTTTGCCACGCTGAAAGCTGCCAACCCCTCGCCGCAGACCGAGCTGGAATACACCTCGGTGTTCGAGCTGCTCACCGCCGTGCTGCTGTCGGCACAGGCCACCGATGTGGGCGTGAACAAGGCCACGCGCAAGCTCTTTCCCGTGGCCAACACGCCGCAGGCCATTCTGGACCTGGGCCTCGAAGGCCTGGAGAACCGTATCAAGACCATTGGCCTGTACCGCAGCAAGGCCAAGCACCTGATGGAAACCTGCCGCATGCTGGTCACCCTGCACGCAGGCAAGGTGCCAGACACCCGCGAAGCGCTGGAGGCCCTGCCGGGTGTGGGTCGCAAGACGGCCAATGTGGTGCTGAACGTGGCATTTGGCCAGCCCACCATGGCGGTCGATACGCACATCTTCCGCGTCGGCAATCGAACGGGCCTGGCCCCCGGCAAGAATCCGCTGGAAGTGGAAAAGCAGCTGATGAAACGCGTACCCGCTGAATACGCCGTCGACTCGCACCACTGGTTGATTCTGTTGGGCCGCTATGTGTGCCAGGCACGCAAACCGCGTTGCTGGGAATGCGTGGTAGCGCCCTACTGCGACTTCACGCCAAAGACACCCGCACCGGTGCCGGGCAAGCGCTAATAGATTGCTACTAAATTAATAGCTAATTGCGCTTTCCACGCTTTTTCACGCTTTCCAATTAGGCGCGAGCAGCCTCTTTTCATCAACTCTGCTGACTGACCCCAGCGGATGCAAAGCTGGCCATCTCGCGCAGGATGGCACATGCCGACTGCAACAGCGGCCAAGCCAGCGCCGCGCCCGAGCCTTCACCCAGACGCAATTGCCAATCGAGCAGCGGCTGCGCCTGCAGATGGGCCAGCATGCGCGTATGGCCCGGCTCGCCCGAGCGGTGGGCGTATATGCAGCGCTCCAGCACGGCAGGCTGCAGGCGGCTGGCCACCAGCACCGCCGCTGTGGTGATGAAGCCATCGACCACAATCACACGGCGCTCCACGGCAGCCTGCAACACGGCGCCCACCATGGTGGCAATTTCCAAGCCACCCATCGCGCACAGCACGTCGAGCGGCTCCTGCGCGCCAGCATGCAAGGCCAGTACCTGGCGCAGCACTTCCACCTTGCGCGCAAGGCCAGCCGCATCGAGCCCGGTGCCAACGCCGGTCACTGCCTCGATGGGCTCATTGCACAAACGTGCCAGCAGCAGCGATGCGCTGGAGGTGTTGCCTATCCCCATCTCGCCCAGCAGCAGTGCATTGCCCGGCAATTGCTGCACCAGCACCATGCCGTTGCGCAAGGCCATCGCGCATTGCTCTGCCGTCATCGCTGGCCCCACACTGCAATCGGCAGAGCCATAAGCGATCTTGCGGCGCCACAGACGGGGCTCGCCTGGCACCGGCAGCTTGTGCGCCGGATCCTGCTCGCGCACGGCAAAATCCCTGGCCACGCCACAGTCCACCACATTCAGCGCAATGCCGTTGTGCCGCGCCAGCACGCTGACGGCAGCGCCTCCCGCCAGAAAATTCTCGACCATCTGCCAGGTCACATCGACCGGGTATGCCGACACCCCCCGTGCTGCCAAGCCATGATCGGCTGCAAACACCAGCATCTGCGGCGCCTGCAGCACAGGCTGCTCATCTCCCAGAATGCAGGCAATGCGCAGCGCAAGCTGCTCCAATTGGCCCAGAGAGCCCACCGGCTTGGTTTTCTGATCGAGCAAATGCTGAACCCGGCTTTGCAGGCCGGTATCGTGAAGCGAGGGGATAGACGGGATGGAAGCGATCAGGCGAATATCAGACATGGTGAGAAATGCGGCAAGCGGGCTGGGGATATCGGCGCGCGCCAACGGAGCCCGGGGCGCATAGTATGGCGCGGCTGCCAAGACAGTGCAGCACCACTCGTCCATACCAAAAGAAAACGCTCTGACCGGTTGCCCGGCCAGAGCGCAAATTCGGATGGGTGCACTGGCGTTTTACACACCCATCCGACAGAGCTCAGACATGCTCGGTTGCGTAAAAGTGCTGGTACATGCAGCCTCAGGGCTTGGCAGGAACGGTATAGGTGTATTCGCGCAGAATGCCACCGCCCTGCACCGAGCCGCTGTCCTGCCCGTTGGTGACACGGTCCACACAGGCACGCTTGTCTTCTTCAGCCCGGAACACGCCGCAGCGGGCCACTGCATTGCCCGCGTACTGGTCATTGCTGCGGTCGGTCAACTGGCCCTGGCGATCAGCCTGCAGGGCGGCTGCCGCTTCCCGGGAGCTGGAGCTGCCGTCGGCCACACTGCGATCGGCACGCTGGTGCGGCTTGCCAGTTTTATGGGCATGTTTGGCATGCTTGGCTGGCGCCTGTGCAGGCGCAGCCGGTTGCGCAGACGCAAAACCAGCCACCCCCAAGGCAATGGCGGCAACGGCGATTTGCAAGGATTGGCGTACAGCATTTTTCATGGTGATCTTCCTTCTGTCTGGTAATGGGCAATTGCAGCCAACAGCATGCTTGAAGTCCTGCCCGGCAGTTATCGGCCCAGCCCACCAGACCTTGCAGTCCAAGGCCTACATGGCAGCGTCTGCTTAGAACGTGTTTACGATCTCCTCGCGCCGCGACAGTGGCTTTGCGGGAGGGGATGCGAGGCGCAATACCGCAGCAATAGCCCCGCTATTGCGAGGATTTGCAACGACGCAGACCGCCCGCAGAGCCGCTGTCCCTACGGGTTGGAGTGAAATCGGGCGATTTCTTCGCGCTGGCCCTTGCTTGCACCCCGGTGCAAGCTGCGGCCCATCGCTTCGAACTCATCCCGATTTCACTCCAACGCGGCTGCGTAGAGATCGTAAACACGTTCTTACAACAAAGAGATACCCCTGCACAACCGCCTCGTCCTTGCGTGCTCCCACTGCGGTCCAAACCCACCTTACAAACTACGACATGGTCTTTGACCAATACCTAGTCCTGTGGTAACTTTTCAACACATTTGAAATTGTCATACTTGTTGAAAATTAGATTTTATTTATTAACTTATATTATTAAATAAATTCTTTATAACAGAGGACAGGGATGAGAACCTCCAAAAGAACCTGGGGGCTGTGCGCAGCCCTGCTGGTGTGTGCAAGTGCGCACGCAGAAGCGCCGGTTACGGCCAATTCACAGTATTTCACCGGCTGGCGGATGGCCAAATTTGTGACGGCGACGCCCACACCCACAGCGGGCACTCCGATCAACGCCACGGTAGGCGGGACTCCGTTCACGATCAATACCGTGGGCACACCGCCCACCACCTGGGCCACTTGGGGCAGTTCGCAGAGCACCATGCTCATGAGCTCTACGGATCTACCCGTCAATATCGGCCTTCCCTCAGATCCGGGCAACGTGTGGGAAGTGGGTGCTGGCGAGATATCCATGAAGTTCCAGGCGCCGATGGTGGTTGGAACGACGCTGTTCAGCCATGATTTCGACTCTGCTGATGCCATGGAGTACCGCTTCTACCGTTGTGACGGCACGCAGGTGGATGCAAGCCAGGTCGAATTCCTGCAAATCGCCACGGCCAACAATCCGGTGCAGACGCCTCCAGTGGCCAACGCCACCGATTCATTCTGGAAGCTGGCGAGTCCGACCACCGGCCCTCTTGCTGGCACCACAGTAGGTTTGGTCGTGAAGGCTGCTGATGTCTGCGAAATCCGGGCCAAGGAACTGGGTTTGCCAAGGCATTCCACCATTGACCTCATGCTCGGCATTCCGCCCACCCCCAATCCGGTTGCAGACACCAGCAACACCGTGCAGGGCCAGCCCGTCACCATTGATGTGCGCGCCAATGACACCACCTCATCGCCACCAGCAACCCTCGCGCCGCCTACCATCACGCAGCCGCCAGCAAACGGCACGGTTAGTGTCGACGGCTCGGGCAACGTGGTCTATACCCCCAACGCAGGCTTCTCGGGTAGCGACACATTCACCTACGAGGTGTGCGTGCAGACGGCCCCCACCCAGTGCAAAACGGCGACGGCGAGCGTGAACGTCCTGGGCGCAACCGCCACGGCAGACTCTGCCACCACGAAGGCGGATACGCCGGTGACGATCGGCATTCTGTCCAACGATACCTCGAGCGATCCTGCCAATGCGCCACTGACCGGGCCTGCAACAGCAGTTTCCGCGCCCGCCCACGGAACCGTCGTCTACAACCCCGATGGCACCGCGACCTACACCCCAGCAGCTGGATTTACAGGCACCGATACCTTCGAGTACCAGATCTGCACTGCGCAAGGCACCTATCCTGCACCGGCATGTGCAACGGGCAAGGTGACAGTGGTGGTGACCTCCACCGTAACGCCACCCGTGCCTGGCGCCACCGCACCCGTTCCCGTGGACAGCCCCTGGGCGCTCTTGATGGCTTCGATGGGCTTGCTGGCCCTGGCCGTACGCCGGGCAAAACACTGAGCTGACACGATCCCGCATCGCCCCACCACAGTAAAAAGCGCCAGCGCATGATGAATGCGTCGGCGCTTTTGCTTTTCATTGGACCAAGCAAAGCGGTCGGTTTTTACGGAGGCGCGAGCGCCCCCGCCTCAAACCACGCTTCCACGCCCCGCGCCAGCCGCTCAAAAACCTGCTCCAGGCTAGGCGCGCCATGGCCGAACAAGGCGTGGATGACTTCGCCATTCTCGAACAAGCCATGCAGATAGGTGCCGAGCACCGCGGGATTGCCGCCCTGCCACAACAGGCCCGGCAGCAGCTCCTGAGCGGGACGGCTCGCACCAGCCTGCATGTCGGCACGCAGCTGGGTCTGACCATGGTGGATTTCATAGCCGCGCACCTGAACGCTGCCCAAAGCCTGCCACGGCGCCTGCAAGGCGGGAAGCGAAAATGAGGTGGGCTGCACGGTCTTGTCTTGCGCAAACAGCGTGGCCAGCGGCAACAGGCCCAGACCGGCTGCGTTGCCATCAACGCCATGCAGATCAATCAACGCCTCACCCAGCATCTGCAGGCCTCCGCAAATGCCCAGCACCCGCCCGCCTGCATGGGCATGCGCGGTCACGGCAGCATCCAGCCCCTGTGAGCGCATCCAGGCCAGATCAGCGGCCGTGGCCTTGCTGCCCGGCAGGATGACCCAATCGGCGCCCGCCAGTTGCGAGGGCGAACGGGCCCAGACCACCCGCACGCCAGGCACCTGCAGCAGCGGCTGAAATTCATCCAGATTGCTGATGCGCGGATAGGCAATGATGGCAATGGTGGTATGCACCACCTGCCCGGCACCTGTGCTGCCACGGTCGTCAAACACGCCATCCTCTTCGGGCAGACCGTGCGCATATTGCATGGGGATGCAGGCCACGGTGGGCACGCCGGTTTTTTCCTCCAGCATCTGCGGCGCGGGCGCAAGCAGGCTGGCGTCGCCCCGAAACTTGTTGAGCACAAAGCCTTTGATGAGCGCCTGCTCCTCAGACGGCAGCAGCGCCCAGGTGCCATACAGGTGCGCAAACGCGCCGCCCCGGTCGATGTCCGCCACCAGGAGGCAGTGCGCATCGCAGTGGCGCGCCACGCGCATGTTGACCACATCGCTCGCGTGCAGGTTGATCTCGGCGGGCGAGCCTGCGCCTTCGATCACCACCACATCGTTTTCGGCGCGCAGTTCATCCAGCGCCTGGGCGATCTGCGGCCAGACCCGGGCACTGCGGCCGCGCCAGGGCATGGCCGTCAGCTCTTCATTCACCTGCCCAAACAGTACGACCTGGCTTTTGGTATCGGCCTCTGGCTTGAGCAGCAAGGGGTTCATGCGCACATCGGGTACGGCGCCTGCGGCCAGCGCCTGCAGGTACTGCGCGGTGCCGATCTCCCCCCACCTGCCGTCAGGCGTAGCCACCACGCGCGCGTTGTTGCTCATGTTCTGCGCCTTGAAGGGCGCCACCTTGTAGCCCTGGGCCCGGTACCAGGCGCACAATGCCGTGGCCACCCAGCTCTTGCCTGCGCCGCTGCTGGTGCCCAGCACCATCACGCACCGGGCGGTCATGCGTGCACCTTGGGTTGCAGGGGCAAAACCATGCGCTGCAGGATGCGCTCCAATGCATGATCGCCATGCAGGCACAGCCCGGTGTGCACAGCCGAGGTCTGGATGATGCTGCTGCGCTTGGCGGTGAGCCAGTGAAAACGTGCGCGAAACGGCAGTTGTGCAATCGGCCCGCCTTCGGGTCGGCCCTCACAGATGGCGATGATGCTGCCCAGGTGCCGGTACACCATCTCCAGATCGGCCTGCGGGTCCAGTGCCAGCAGTCGCGCCTCATCCAGCGCCATGGCTGCCTGCAGATAGCCACTGCGCTGGCAGGAGACGATCACCCCGGCGTTGATGAATTCCTCGCGCTCCACCCGGGGTACCACGCGCACGACAGCGTAGTCATATACATCATGCGCGTGCATCGATGGCTCCTTGCAACCAGCGGCCACGGTCTTGCAGGCGGGCCAGAAAATAATTCACATAGGCTGCACGGTGGGCCTGCGGATCGGCCAGCGCATCGCTCTGGCGGTCTTGGGCCGCCTGGTTCAGAAAGCAGTCGGGCACGGCAGCCACAATCGCCGCCAGCACCGGCCCTGTCAGCTGCCCTGCCATCGCCTCGTCCACCTGTGCCAGCTGCGTGGCCTGCGGCAGCAGGACATGGTCTGCAATCGGGGCATAGGGCTTGCCAGGATCAGCCACCACCCCTTCCCAGGCATGGTGAAAGGTAAGCGTGGCCCCATGGTCGATCAGCCAGGGACGGCGCTGCCACATCAGCAGATTGGTGTTGCGCGCGGTACGGTCGACGTTGCTGACCAGGGTGTCGAACCACACCAGGCGCGATGCGAAATCGCTGTCCACCGCATCGACTGCGGGGTCGAAGTTCACCGAACCGGGCAGGTAGTCCAGCCCCACGTTCAGGCCGTCGCTGGCGCGGATCAGGTCCTGGATTTCGGGATCGGGTTCGGTCTGCGCCAGCTTGGCATCGAGCTTGGCCAGCACGATTTCGGGAACAGGCAACCCGAGCGCCCGCGCAATACCGCCCGCAATCAATTCGGCCATCAAGGCGCGCACGCCCTGCCCGGCACCGCGGAACTTGAGCACGTAAAGCCCCAGGTCATCCGCCTCGACCACGGCAGGCATCGAGCCGCCTTCGCGCAAGGGCGTGACGTAACGCTCCACCACAACGGAGCGCAAGGAAGGAATTGGTGAGTCCATGCGAAATGGTAGCGCCGGATGGATGCCCTCGGGGCTTGCCGCGCTCATTCTCTCAGTGTTAGGGGACCACGCTCCAGGACTGCTCCAGCGCGGCCTGCGACGCGGGCGGCAGCACGCCCAGGCGCACAGCCCCTGGCAGGCCGAAGCTGGCGCAATCGCGCAGCTTGATGCCCTGCGCGCGCAGCCAAGCCAGGCGCTGCACCAAAACGCCTTCGGCCAGAGGCGGCCGTGCCACAAAGTAATTGGCCTGGTGGCCGGGTACCACCGCCCAGCCCAGCCGCTCACACAGCGCCAGCTGCTGCAGCTTCCAGGCACGCAAACTCTGCAGGCTCAGGGCCAGCCATCGCTGCACCTCACCGCTCGTCCAGGCTTCCAGCATGGCCACACCGTGCGCGCCCACCACCCAGGACGGCGCCAGCTCGCGCAACGCGCACAACGCATCGTCCGCAACATGGCACGGCGCAATCGCGTAGGCAGCGCGCACGCCTGTCATGCCCAGGGCCTTGTTGGGCGTCCACAGCTGCCAGAAACTGTCCAGGTTGCACCGTGGTGCATCGCCTTCCAGCCACAGAGGGCGATAGGCACAATCCAGAACATGCCACCCCGACCCCACAGACGCTGAAACGGTATCCCGCTCGCCCAGTGGGCTCGATGGCTCGCAGAACCAGTGCAGATTGCCATGCCCTGCACCATCCTCCACGCGATCGCGCCGCAACAGCGCCAGCCCCCATACACGCGCGGCATGCGCATAGTCGCCGTAGTGGTGGCGGGGCAAGGTCACCGCCGATGCACCACTGCGCGCGGCATATTGCGTCATCCGGTGAATCAACTCACTGCTGCTGCCGCCGATGACAATGCGCCGTTGCGCCACCGCGTGAAAGGCCGCCAGCCGCTCCTGCAGCCCGGTATAGAGCGGATCGGGGTACTGCGCCGCATGCGCTGCCTGCAGGGCCGCCACCGCCGCAGGGCACGGCCCGAAAGCGTTGCGATTGGTGGAGAAATCGTGCGCGGGTACACCCAGCGCATCGGCGCCGCCATGGATGCTTTCAAGCATGGCCTGCCTCCATCCACAACGCTATTGAAAAAATAGCTATCAGCATGCCTACCACCTGCGCCACTACTACTTTGGATGCCAGATTCACGGCCTGCTGCACGTGGGCCGCCTCGGGCGCCCGTCCCTGTGGATTCAACCGGTATACGCCCGGCTTGGACAAGTGCACGCCCAAGGCCAACGCCATCGCGCCCATGGGCCAGCCGCCATTGGGCGATGGCGTCACGCGTGCATCGCGCCGCAGCGCAGACCAGGGCACGCCGCCTGCCAGCAGTGCCAGCCAGGCGGCGGTAAGGCGTGCAGGCACCCAGTTGAGCACATCATCCGCCCGCGCCGCCCATTTGCCAGCCCACTGCCAGTAACGGCGATCTTCGCCCTGCCCGCGCCAGCCGGGGTAGCCCCACATCGCATCTGCCGTGTTGGCCAGGCGGTACACCGCCGCACCGGGCAGGCCCGCAATGGCAAACCAGAAGAGCGGCGCAATCACGGAGTCGCCCAGGTTCTCGGCCAGGGTCTCGATGGCGCTTTCACGCACGGTGGCGGCATCCAGTTGGGCGGTATCGCGGCTTACCAGCCATGACAGGCGCTCGCGGCCCGCTGGCAATGATTGCTGCAGCGCAGCCTCTACGGCCAGCACCTCGTCCCTTAGCATGCGCCAGGACAATAGCGGCTTGAGCAATACCCCCATGCACACCCCTGCCAGCCACCAGGGCTGGTAGGGCAGCACGAAAAGGATCGCCCCATAGACCACAAAAACAATCGCCGCCAGCGCACACCAAGAAAGCATCCCCAAGGCAAATCGCATCCAATCGGCTGAGCGCTCTGCGCGGGGCGCTATGCATTTCCCCAGCACGCCCAGCAGCTTGCCCATGTAGACCACCGGGTGCAGCCACGCAGGTGGCTCGCCCCACAGCCGATCAAGCGCAAGAGCCACCAGCACGGCGATCAAGGCGCACAGCACATTCTGCGACCACAGCACCGCCGCATCTGGCGCGGCCGTGAGCGCCCGGTACAGCCAGCCCAGCGGGCTGAAGGACCAGGCCAGCAGTTCCGACCAGGTGATGACCGTCATGCCGCTGGTGGCTCCTCAGTCCAGACATCGTCCATCAGCATGGCTTCCAGCGGCGCACGACAGGCCCATTTTTCCTGCTGCAACATTGGCTCTGCGTAGTAGGCAGCAACAGGCCCCAGGCACAGCACGCCCAGCGGGTGGGCACCTGCTGGCATATGCAGCAGCTGCGCCAGCGCCTGTGGATCGAAGATGGACACCCAGCCCATGCCCAGCCCTTCGGCGCGCACGGCCAGCCACAGGTTCTGGATGGCGCAGGCCGCGCTGGCAATATCCATCTCAGGCAAGGTACGGCGGCCAAAGATGTGCGCCTCGCGCCCCGGCGGCATGGCCACCACCAGCACCTCGGCCGCATCGAGCACGCCCTGCACCTTGAGCTTCATGAAATCTTCCTCGCGCTCGCCCAGTGCGTGGGCGGTACGCACCCGCTCTTCTTCCACCAGTGCATGGATGGCCTCGCGCAATGCGGCGCTTCGCACGCGGATGAAGCGCCAGGGCTGCATAAAGCCTACGCTGGGCGCATGGTGCGCCGCACGCAACAGGCGCAGCAATACCTCCTCAGGCACAGTGCCACCGGCAAAGTGGCGCATGTCGCGCCGCTCGTAGATGGCCCGGTAGACGGCTGCACGCTCTGCCTCGGTGAAAGGCATGGCGGCAATCATGGCAGGCGCTGAGGGAGGAATCGGTTTATCGGGCATGGTTCGATTGTGGGCCTTATGCCGCCGCCAGGGTGGCTGGGCAGCAAAGCCGGAGTCCATTCACACTCAATCCTCGATACCGCGCTGGGCAGGAATGCCCGCCTGGAAGGCATGCTTGATGAGCTTCATCTCGGTCACGGTGTCGGCAATGTCGATGATCTCCTGCGGGCAGCGTCGGCCTGTAAGGCAGACATGCACATCCTTGGGCCGTGCAGCCAGGGTGTCGAGCACTTCCTGCAGCGGCAGCCAGCCATAGATCAGCGGGTAGGTGATTTCGTCCAGAACGACGAGGAAATACTCGCCCGAGAGGATGGCCGCGCGGGCTTTTTCCCAGCCATCGCGCGCCAGTTGGCCCGACTGCTCCAGATCCCTGCTCTTCCAGCTGAAACCGTCGCCAAGGCCTTCGATGGACAGCCCCACCTGGTCGGCCAGCCGGTGCTCGCCAAAGCGCGCCGTAGGCACCTTCATGAACTGGAACACCTTGACGGCCTTGCCCCGGCCTGTGGCGCGGAAGGCCAGCCCAAAGGCTGCCGTGCTCTTGCCCTTGCCGTCGCCGGTATTGATGATGACGAGGCCCCGGCGTTCGCCCTCGGGCTTCTCGTAAGGCTTTTCGGTAGGGGGAGTTTCGATTTGCATGCTTTCCTTCTCACAAGTCACGGGGCGTACATATCGCCCACAGCATTTAAAAACCACCCAAGGGAGGGCTTCTTCATTTCGCCATCCGGGGCAATGCCATCCACAGGCCGTCGATGCTGCGCACCTGGATACGGTGGTCAAACACCGTTTCGAGCGCCGCATGGGTGGCAAGGTCGCCGCAGGCGCCCTGGTGCACCGCCCGGCCTTCCTGCAGGATCAGCATGTCGTCCGCCAGCAGTGCCACCGAGATTTCATGCAGCACGCTGATGACCGTGGCACCCTGGCGGGTGAGCGTGCGCACGCTGTCCACCCAATCGGTCTGGTGTGGCGGATCGAGGTTGGCGAGCGGCTCATCCATCAGCAGCACCTGGGCCTGCACCGCCAATGCCCGGGCGAGCAGCACCCGCTGGCGCTCGCCGCCCGAGAGTTCGACCACCGGACGATGGCGCCACTCCCAGGCCTGGGTCTGGCGCAGGCAGCGCTCCACAATGGCGTGGTCTTCATGGCTGGGCGCTGCCAGCCAGGGCTGGTGTGGCAAGCGGCCGAGCAAGGCCACATCCAGCACCGTCAGGTCTTCGGTCACCACCTCTCCCTGGCCCAGCCAGGCCAGGGCCTGCGCGCGCGCCTTGCGGGGCCACGAATGCAGCGGCTTGCCCAGCAGATGTACCTGGCCCTGCAAGCCGTGCGCGGGCCACAGGCCGCTCAGAACCTTCAACAGGCTCGATTTGCCTGCGCCATTGGGGCCGACGATACTGGTCCACCGGCCCTTGGCAAACCCGGCAGACAGGCCATGCAATATGGGCTTGGAATGCACGTTGGCGTATATCTGCTGCGCAGCAATAGCGATAGTTTCAGGCGTATTTTGTGGCATCACATGGCTCCTGCCGCCCGCGTGCTGCGGTGCATGCGCCACAGCAGATAGGTACCACCCAGCGCTGCGGTCAGCACGCCTACAGGCAGCTCCTGCGGCGCCACCAGCCACCGCGCCAGAATGTCTGCCGCCAGCAGCAGCGTGCCGCCCATGGCAGCGGCCAGCAAGGTGCTGCGACCGTGGCCGATACGCACGAGGCTGCGCACCAGATGCGGCGCAGCCAGCCCCACAAAGGCAATCAGGCCGGTCTGCGCCACCGAGGTACCCGTGGCCAGTGCCAGCACCGCCACCAGGCCATAGCGCAGTTGCGTCAGCGGCAGGCCCAGGCTGGTGGCCGTCGCTTCGCCCAGCGTCAGGCCATCGAGCACCCGCGAGCAGGCCCAGGTAGCCAGCGCACAAACCAGCAGCACCGCGCCCATCAGCGCGCAGCCCTCCCAGCCCACAAATGCCGAAGTGCCCAGCGTAAAGGCCTGCATGGCCTGCAGGATGTCAGGGTGCTTCAACTCCAGCAGATCGCGCACGGCACCCAGCACCACGCCCACGATCACACCCGCCAGCAGCAAGCGCAAGGTGTTTTGCACGTTGCGCGCCAGCACCACGGTCAGGCCAACGGCGCAGGCGGCGCCAGCAAAGGCCATGCCCGTCATGCCCAGCCGGTAGATGAGGCTCAGGCTAGTGAGGGACGACCCCATCAGCACCAGGCCCACCGCGCTGCCCAGCGATGCACCCGATGCGCTGCCCAGCAGGTAGGGGTCTGCCAGCGGATTGCGGAACAGGCCTTGCGCCACCGCCCCGGCAAGGCCAAGCAATGCGCCCGCCAACCAGGCGCCCAAAGAGCGCGGCAGGCGGATGTCCATCACGATCTGCCAGGCCGTGGCGTCGTCCCGCATGCGCAGCACGCTCTCCCAGCCAGTGCTGCCCACGCTGGCCCCCACCATCAACAGCGCGATGGAAAGCAGCAGCAACACCAGCGCCAGCCAGCCGCTGCGGCGCTGGCCAGGCGCGCATTCGCGCAGTGACGCCTGCCCTGCCTGAGCCGCCATCAACGCTGCCCTCCTTCGGCCGACTTTTCTGCGCCTTGCTTCCTCGGTGCCTTGTCAATCAGGCACTGCGCAATCAGGTGGGCGGCCTCTGCCATGCGCGGACCGGGGCGCACAATGGTGTAGGAATCCTGGTCGCTGAAGACGCACAGGTTCCCGCCCTTGATGGCCTTGAGGCTGTTCCAGCCCGGGTAGCTGGTGGCAGCCTGCATGCTGCGGTTACCGAGCATGATCACGTCAGGCTGGGAGCGCAGCAGAAACTCGGGGCTCAGGCGCGGAAACGGCCCCAACTCGGCAGGCACCACGTTGTCCACTCCCAATTGGGCAAGAATTTCTCCAATGAAGGACTGTGGCCCGGCAGCATAGGGGCCACGGCTCACCTCAAAATACACCCGACTGTGTCTGGCTGCCACGGGCACACGCTGCGCCGCATCCACCACCCCCGCCTGCAACTCGCGCCACACGCGGTCGGCGCCTTCTGCAGCGGGCACGCCCAGCACCTGGCCCAACTGCTGCAGCACCTTGTGCACACCGGCCTGTGATTTCACTTCCAGCGCCGCCACTTTCACGCCCAGCGCCTCCAGCCGCTCGGCCACCTTCGAGGCATGCGACATCAGCACCAGATCGGGCTTGAGCGCCACGATGGATTCCACGCTCGGATCCAGCCCGCCCCCCACTATTGGCAGTTTCTTGACAGCCAGCGGCCAGTCCGAATAACGATCCACCCCCACCAGCCGGTCGCACAGGCCCAGGGCGCAGGTGCTTTCGGTCAGCGAAGGCAGCAGGCTGACGATACGTTGCGGCGGCCGTGCCAGTTGCACGGTCTTGCCACGGTCATCAGTGATGGGCTGGGGAGCGAGGCGCGCAGATTCAGCCAGCACAGGAATCGCTGCCGTACGCTCGGCAGCAGGCAACTCCTTCGCGCTGGCCGCTGCCGCGCCCAGCAACGCTGCCGCCACTGCGATGCTTGCGGTACGCACGGCACGCCGCAGGAGGGATTTTGGAAAATGCATAGAACGAACCATCATTTCATCTGCAGAGGCAGCCCCGCCGCCATCAGTGTGACGCGGTTGCACACCGCCGCCGTTTGTTGGTTGAGTACGCCCAGCGCATCGACAAAGGCGCGCACTTCGCGCCCCATCGGAATCACGCCCAGGCCGATCTCGTTGCTGACCAGAATGACGGGGCCGGATGCGCGCTCAATCGCTTCCAAAAAAAGAGCTTGCTGCGCTTTCCAGCTGTGCGCGGGAGTCTGATTTTTCTCAAAATCGGGGGAAGGCATCAGCCAGTTGGTCAGCCACAGCGTGAGGCAATCGACGATCAGCAGGTGCTGCGGCTCGCTGCAGGCGGCTATCGCCTGTGCCACATTGCGCGCCTCTTCCACCGTGGCCAGTTGCGGTACGCGTGCGGCGCGATCACTCTGATGGCGGGCAATGCGGGCTTTCATTTCATCGTCGTAGGCGGTGCCGGTGGCGATCAAACTGGCGGTGTAACCCGCGCCTTGCTGCAGCCACTGGCGCGCCAGCAGCTCTGCTTGCCGTGATTTACCGGATTTTTGCCCGCCCAGCAGCAAGAGCTTGAGCACCGCGCCATCCACTGAAAACGAAGGTTCTGCCATGGTCGCCATCTTATGCAGTCTGGACGGCCGATGCGGCACACACACCTGGCCAGCCCTGCTGTGCAGTTTGCTGCAGGGTCTGCAGTACATCAGCCCCCAGCAGGGCCGCCACGGCCTGCGGACAGGAGGGGAACCACGCATGGAAATAGCTGGCATGGATGCTGCCATGGCAGTACACCGCTTCCCCTTTGCCGCTTTCGGGCTCCTGGCCCGGCCGGCTGCTGCGCGCAACCAGGCCCGCACCACTGTCCAGGCGTGAATAGTGGAAAGTGTGGCCACGCAGCACGCCCCAGGGCGTCGCCAACTGTTGCATGCCCAGGCCCGCCAGGCGTTGCTGCATGCGCGCCTGCGCGGGCAGCAGGCTCCACAGACTGTGCCAGCGGCCTTCCAGATCGGTCAAGCCTTCGGCCAGCGCCACCATGCCGCCGCATTCGGCCCACACGGGTTTGCCTTGATCCACATGCGCCTGCAGATCCAGTTGCAGCCCGGCGTTGGCTTGCAGGGCCTGCAGGTGCAGCTCAGGGTAGCCGCCGGGCAGCCACAAGGCATCGCACGCAGGCAGGCGCTCGCCCGCAATGGGCGAGAAAAATGCCAGCTCCGCCCCCAAGGCGCGCAAGCATTCCAGATTGGCCGCATAGATGAAGCTGAAGGCCGCATCACGTGCCACGGCAATGCGGCGGCCAGCCAGCAGTGCGGGCAACTCGGCTGCATCGTTCTGGGCCGCAAAATCCACCGACCAGCGCTGCTGCCAGTCTGGCCAGGGCAGTTGCCCCAACGGCGTCTGGGCCAGCGCATCGGCCGCTGCATCGAGCCGCTCCAGCGCATCGGGCAGCTCCTGGGCGGCCACCAGGCCCAGGTGGCGCTCCGGCAGCAGGTTGGCGCGCGGGGCACCACCCGCCAGCGCCACCTGGGACATCGCCCCGAGCCAGAGCGCCGGGTCGCGCAGGCCATCGCGTAGCAGTTCGCCGTGGTAGTTGCTTGCTACGCGATTGGCCAGCACTCCGGCAAGCTTCATGTCAGGATCAAAGTGCTGCATGCCATAGGCAATGGCGCCAAAGGTGCCAGCCATGGCCGAGGCGTCGATGACGACGACCACCGATATGCCAAGGGATTTGGCCAGATCAGCGGCGCTGCTTTCGCCATCAAACAATCCCATCACACCTTCGATCAGCAGCACATCATGGCCAAGAGCTGCCTGGTGCAGTCGGGCACGCACATCGCGCTCGCCGCTCATCCAGCGGTCGAGCGTGTGCACATCGCCGCCGCTGGCCAGCCGGTGCCATTGCGGGTCAAGAAAATCAGGCCCGCACTTGAATACCTGCACGCGCCGCCCGGCACGCGCATGCAGACGCGCCAGCGCCGCCGTCACCGTCGTCTTGCCCTGCCCGGACGCGGGCGCCGCCACCAGCAGCGCCACGCACCGGGCGGTTTTCTCGCCATCGGCTCCGCTCACAGACGCATCCATCACCCTGTTTGCTCCTGACGTTCTGGATGCCCTTATTGGGGCATCCACTTGACGCCGATGTACGCGCTACGGCCTTCCGAAGCGTACGTACGTGCGGTTTCGTATTTCTTGTCAGCCAGATTGTTGATGCGGGCGATCAGGCTGAAATCCTTGGCAATCTGCGTGCTGGCCGACAGATTGAACAAGGTGTAGCCACCCAGTACAGTGGTGTTGGCCGCGTTGTCGTAGCGCTTGGCAGTGGCCTGCATTTCAGCGCCGAGGGTCCAGCCAGCCACACGCGTGTCGCCACCGAGGGTGGCAAAGCGCTTGGCACGGCGCGCCAGCAATTTGTCCGTGGTCTGGTCGCGCGGGTTCTGGAAATCCACCGAGCCATGCAGGTTGAACTCGCCCAGCTTGGTGGCGCCGGCCAGCGTGATGCCTTCGAGGCGCGCCTTGCCGACGTTGGAGTAGCAACCGCCATAGGGCCCATTGTTGCCACTGCAAGTGCCTGTACCGCCAACCCAATTGATGAGGTTGGTGACGTTGTTGCGGTACACGGTGGCAGAGAAGCTGTCCGCTCCCTGTGCCCAGCGCAGGCCCAATTCGGCATTCCTGCTTTTCTCCGGCGCGAGCGATGCGTCGCCATACTCGCTGAAGCGCTGGTACAGCGTGGGAGCGCGGAAGGCCGTCCCCACGGTTGCGGTAGCGCGCCAGTTGGGCGCAAATTCGTAGCCATAGGCTGCGCTGCCCGTGGTCTTGCCGCCAAATTCGCTGTCGTCGTCGCGGCGCAGATTGAGCTGCACGGTGTGCGCGCCACTGTGCATGCCATAGCCCAGAGCCAGCGCATTCTGGCTGCGGTCGCGGTCAATGCTGCCATTCACCAGCGAATCCTCGCGGCGCTCCAGCGCGGCCGTCATGGTATGGACGCCGTAACGCCATTCGTTCTGGAACAGGTAGTTGTGCAGGCGCGTATCGGTCTGATAGGGCGACGGCCGGGTCTCGTAGTAATCGCGCGATTGGGTGAGCTGCAGCTTGGTGCTGTAGTGATCGGTCCACTTGGCCTGCCAGTTCAGGCCCAGCGCATACATTTTGTTGATGCTGCGGTCATCTTCCTTGGGAGAGACGTCATAGCCCGAATTCATGTTGCTGGCCATCATGGTAGCTTCCAGCCGGTGCTGCTGGTTGAGCTGGTAGCCCAGGCGTGCGTTGACCGCGTTGTTGCGGTAACCATCCTTGTCGGGGTTGGCGGTAGCGGTGGTGCGGGCATTGAAACCATCCGATTGCGCGCGGTTGAGGCCAATCGAATAGTCCCAGGCGCCTTGGCCGCCAGAGATACCGGCCTCGGCCGTATAAGTGCCACGATTGCCTATGCCAAATCCGACATAAGGCTTGGGCGCACCCTCACCCTTCTTGGTGAAAATCTGCACCACGCCGCCCATGGCGTCTGATCCATA
This sequence comes from Comamonas odontotermitis, assembly GCF_014207855.1. GTDB lineage: Bacteria > Pseudomonadota > Gammaproteobacteria > Burkholderiales > Burkholderiaceae_C > Comamonas > Comamonas odontotermitis_A. The sequence goes on from NZ_JACHKZ010000012.1 coordinate 60,700, forward strand.
CACAGCCGCCGCCGGGCCACGCAGCACTTCGATGCGATCGATGAGCGCCAGCGGAAGGTTTTGCCACGAGGCGCCTCCGGTGGACTGCGAATCGACACGCACCCCATCCACGTACACGGCGGTAAAGCGTGTCTCGGCACCGCGGATGAACACGCTGGTGCTCGTGCCCGGGCCGCCATTGCGGGTCATCTGGATGCCCGGCACACGCGCCAGCACATCGGCCACGCCACCGGGACCCTGACGCTCGATGGTCTTGCTGTCGATGATGGACATATCGGCCGTCAGATCGGACAGCGGCTGCTCGATGCGATTGGCAGTCACTACCATCGCCTCCAGGGTTTTACCCTCTGTTTCATTCGCAGTCTGTGCCTGCACAGAAATGCTGGCGGCCATCAGGGCTGCTGCCACGGCAATGCGGGTGCGCGCCGAGTGAAGCGGAGAAAAAACAATAGCAGAATCGGGCGCACACAGGCGCACCACTGGCGAATGGGAATGCATCTACATCTCAGGCGATGAAGTACCCCGCGCCAGCCTCCCCGCCGGCAAATGGGGAAAAACAGAAGCGGCGCACTCTACAGCGCACCGCTATCCACAGTGTTGGCCGGTATCCGGGCTGACGATGACACAGCGCGCGCCTTCCCAGAGACTTGTTCAAGGTATCCAGTGGCTTAAAGTGCAGGCTGCGGACGGCGCAAAACCGTCGATCGCTTACCGTTGCGGGGGCAGCGCAGGTTGAGCATGGCTTGTAGGGCACAAGCGAACTCCCCTGCTTCCCGTTGAACTGCCAGGATGTGAACCACCGTGGCGAGCACCAACGGGTACAATTTTATCGTCTTTACTGTTGCGCTTTAATAAAACTGTCTCTCTATGGTCACTACGCCTTCTTTGGACCTGATGCTTGAGCGGGTGGAAACTTTGCTGACCCGCTACGAACAACTGCAACGCGCGCATGCCAGCTTGCAGGAACAGGTTGACACCCTCACCCATGAACGCGACTCCCTACAATCGCGCCTGACGGCCGCCCGCTCGCGCGTTGACGCGCTGATCGAACGCCTGCCCAAGACTTTTGACCAGGACGAATCATGAAGCAGCTTGAAGTTCATATCATGCAGCAAAGCTATATGCTGGGCTGCCCCGAAGGCCAGGAAGAGCGGCTGATGGCCGCCGTCAAGCACGTGGACGAAGCCATGTGCGGCATCCGCGACACCGGCAAGATCCGTGGGCGCGAGCGCATCGCCGTGCTGGCAGCCCTCAACATGGCCTTTGATCTGCTCGATCTGAAAACCCAGAACACCGAACTGAGCCAAGAAGCCGAGCAAGCCCGCAACCAGGCGGCGCAGCCAGAGCATGCCGAGCCCACATCTTCCCAGGCGTCACTCGATTGGGAAGAGCCGCGCCTGCAATCCATCATGCAGCGGCTGGATGCAGCCACCGGTCAGCCCGCACAGGCGGCATAGCATGGCGCAAGGCTCTGCCTTGCGCGTTCAACACCAGATCGCTGCCGCATGCAAGCCTTTAGCGGAAAATTGGCCGCTGGCGCAAAGCCAGTATGCAGTTATCGCTATCGTTTTTGCCCAGCCTTTGGACATTGAATTGGTTTTTTACAGCCATCCGCCGCTGGCAACCAGTACAATGGAGGCGTTCGCAGCCCTGCCAGACTTTATAGTTCCTTGAACCAATGCTCTACGAGCACGGGCTTGGTACATCACCTGTTGAGCGTGATCGTCTCGCGTCAGATGAACCCAACGACAGGTTGCCCTTGCCCACCTGAACCCCCGGTTCAGGATGACGGTCTGGTGGATCCGCTGCGAACACCTGTTTTCGGCTTGGCTGGCCCAATGAAAAGCATGAAACCAGCTGCCTTCGACTTCTCCTCTCCGCCGCGGCGGGGCTTCAGGCCACCTGGTTCAGGTGGCCTTTTTACTGAGCGCATCACAGCAACCCTGGTGGATACTGATCGCCATGACTGATCCCATCGTCCTGCTTCCACTCTCGTGTATCGGCTTGATTACAGGCTTTCTCGCGGGCCTGCTGGGCATCGGCGGTGGGATGGTGTTGGTGCCTTTCATGACCTATATCCTGGGCACCCAGGCCGTTGCGCCAGAGCTGGCCATCAAAATGGCCATTGCCACATCGATGGCAACCATCATGTTCACCTCCATCTCCAGCGTGCGCGCCCACCACCAGCGCGGTGCGGTGCGCTGGGACATCGCCCGGCGCCTTGCGCCCGGCATCGTGGCAGGCGGTCTGGTCGCCAGCCTGGGCATCTTTTCACTGCTCAAAGGCCAGTATCTGGGATTGTTCTTCGGGCTGTTTGTCGGCTATTCGGCGCTGCGCATGTTTCGCAAACCCCAACCCTCCGCCACCCGCTCCATGCCCGGCGCAACGGGTCAATTGGCGGCTGGCGGCCTTATTGGCTGCCTCTCTGGGCTGGTGGGCGCTGGTGGCGCCTTCATCAGCGTGCCTTTCATGACCTGGTGCAATGTCCCCATTCACAATGCAGTGGCCACCAGCGCTGCGCTGGGCTTCCCGATTGCCGTGACCAATGTGCTGGGCTTCATGATGGCGGGGCTGCATGTACAGGGGCTGCCACCCCACTCGCTCGGCTATATCTGGCTGCCCGGCCTGCTGGCGGTGTCCGTATGCAGCGTACTGACCGCGCCGCTGGGCGCCAAAGCGGCACACCGCCTGCCGGTCGCCCAGCTCAAAAAGATATTTGGCGGCATTCTACTGTGCCTGGCTGTCTACATGCTCTACAAAAGCCTGAGGGCCTGGTAGCCGGCAAGAGCCTCTTATCCCCGGCAAATCAAAGATTCGCTGCAGGGATGAGGCCCCCCGACGAAGCAACGATGTATCGAGGGTAATGTTGGCAGGTATTAAATGATCTTCGAGAACCGGGCCCGGGTACGATCCGCCTGCAGGTGCTTGTCAAACACCATGGCTACGCCGCGCACAAAATACCAGCCCAGCTCGGTGACAGAAATGGCTTCGTCAGTGATCTGAACCAGTCCCTGCTCCTGCATGCTGCGCAGTTGCACCAGCTCTGCCGCAAAGTACTGGTGAAAATCGATCAACCAGGCCTGCTCCACCGATTCGATCACCAGGCTGCCCTGGCACATCAGGCCCATGATGACGGAGCGGCGCAGCATGTCATCGCGTGAGAGCGCCAGCCCCCGCACCACCGGGATCTGCCCCTGGTCGATCAGGTCGTAATACTCTTCCAGCGTCTTGGCGTTCTGGCTGTAGGTGGCACCTATCTTTCCAATGGCGGACACACCCAGCGCCAGCAGATCGCAATCGGGCTGCGTGCTGTAACCCTGAAAATTGCGGTGCAAACGCCCCTGGCGCTTGGCCACGGCCAGGGCATCGTCGGGCAGCGCGAAGTGGTCCATGCCCACATAGACGTATCCGCCCGCCTGCAGTGCATCCAGCGCCTGCGACAGCATGGTCAGCTTGTCTACCGGTTTGGGAAGATCCTGTACGGCAATGCGGCGCTGGGGTTTGAAGCGCTCAGGCAGATGCGCATAGGCATACAACGCAATACGATCAGGCCGCAACTGACAAACCTGCTCCATCGTACGGGCAAAACTGGCGGGCGTCTGGTGAGGCAGGCCATAGATCAAATCGATGTTGATGGATTCAAAGCCAATATCGCGCGCCTGCGCCATCAAGGCAAAAACCTGCTCTGAGGGTTGCTCGCGGTGCACTGCCTTTTGCACCTGCGGGTCAAAATCCTGAACGCCAAAACTCAGGCGGTTGAAGCCCAATTGAAACAGATGCGCGAGGCGTGCTGCACTCACCGTCCGCGGGTCGACCTCGATCGAATACTCCCCCCCTGGCTGCAGATCAAATCGGCTTTTGATCATGTCCATCAGGCGTGAAAGCCCTGCATCGGAGAGGAAGGTAGGCGAGCCGCCTCCCAGGTGCAGCTGGCTGACAAGCTGGCGCCCCGGGCAATAGGCCAGTTGCAAACTCAGCTCGCGCTCCAGATAATCAAGGTATTCGTCGGCTCGCTCGGCGTGCCTGGTGATGATCTTGTTACAGGCGCAGTAATAGCACAGCGATTCGCAAAACGGAATGTGCACATACAGCGACAAGGGCACAAGGCGGGTTCCCAATCCGGTCCGCCGTTGCTCCAAGGCCTGTTTGTAGCCATTCGCACCAAAGGCTTCAACAAATCGGTCTGCGGTAGGATACGAAGTGTAACGGGGGCCTGGCACATCGAACCGGCGTAACAAATCGGGGGTCAGGGAAATCATGTTCTCAATTCCGTGCGGATGCCCCAATGTGCCGCAAGCAGCTGTCTACGTCCTTGACTTACATCAAGAGTGATTTTTTTGACTCCGTAGACAATGGATGCATTCCAATAACCGCTGCCCTCCCGCGCGATCTTTTTTGTAAACGGATACTGACTCATGACAGCCAACACAATCAAAGTGGTCTGCTCCAACTGCAACCTGCGAGAGCTGTGCATGCCCGTGGGCCTGTCTTCCGAACAGATGGATCGAATCGACGAAATGGTGGCCACGCGCCGCAAGATCAAACGCGGAGGCGCGCTGTTTCGCAATGGTGAGGCTTTTACGTCGCTGTACGCGATCCGCACCGGGTTTTTCAAGACCAGTGTGGCCACTGAAGATGGCCGTGACCAGGTCACCGGCTTTCAAATGGCCGGCGAAATCATTGGGCTTGACGGTATCGTCAACGACCAGCATTCGTGCGATGCGATTGCACTGGAAGATGCAGAAGTCTGCGTCATGCCCTACTCGAAGCTGGAAGAGTTGTCGCGCGAAGTGAATGCCCTGCAGCACCATGTGCACAAGGTGATGAGCCGTGAGATCGTGCGTGAGCATGGCGTGATGCTGCTGCTGGGCAGCATGCGTGCCGAAGAACGCCTGGCCGCATTCCTGCTTAATCTGGTGCAGCGTCTGCATGCACGCGGCTTCTCGCAGTCCGAGCTGATTTTGCGCATGACGCGGGAAGAGATCGGCAGCTATCTGGGCCTGAAGCTGGAAACCGTGAGCCGCACTTTCTCCAAATTTGCAGACGATGGCGTCATCGAAGTCAAGCAGCGTCATGTACGCATCCTCGATACCCACAAGCTGCAGAGCATGATCAACAGCCAGCAGTGCGCGGCCTGATTTCATCCACTCATCGCCCTGCAAACCGCAAACACATGCTGCCATTGCCGGTTCTGGCTCAGGGCATGGCGGCCCGGGCCTCAATGCGGTAAGGTCAATACATGCAACCACCTCGGTTGCCCACTCGAAAGGAGCTGCAGATGTACAACCATATCCTGCTCGCCACCGACGGATCCGAGCTGTCCGACAAGGCCGTGCAACACGCACTGGCACTCGCCAAGCTGGGGCAGACCCAGATCACCGTGGTCAATATTTCTCCCAACTACCCGCGCAGCTATTTTGAAGGCAGCGCAATCGTCGACGTCAAAGAGGTGGAGCGAATCCAGCAAAGCTGGCTCGATGCAGCCCAGGCCGTGGTCGACAAGGTGGTGGCCCAGGGCACTGCGGCTGGTGTGCCGGTCAAAGGTGTCGTGGTGCAGTCCGACCTAGTAGCCGAGTCATTGCTCAAGACCGCTGAAAAAGAACACTGTGACCTGATCGTCATGGCTTCGCACGGCTACCGTGGCATCAAGCGCCTGCTGCTGGGCAGCGAAACCCAGCATGTACTCACGCATGCCACGATTCCGGTGCTCGTACTGCGCTGAGTTTCGGGCAAATCTGGCTTGCTGCTCAAAGTAGGACAAGGACAGGTACTTTGTTGTCAGTAGCGAAGTGAATGGCAGATTGAAGTGCCGTCCACTCAGAAAAAAGAGAAGGCTTTGAGCCTTCTCTTTTGCTTGGTGGCGCCGACAGCCTTCATTCCTCGGGCTTGAAGGCACACAGGCCTTTCAGCCTTTGAATAGATCCTGGTACTGCGCGCGCAGCAGGTTCTTTTGCACCTTGCCCATGGTATTGCGCGGCAGCTCGTTCACGACAAAGCAGCGCTTGGGAATCTTGAAATTGGCCAACTGCTTTTTGAGCGTGGCAATGATGCCTTCCGCATCTGCCATCTGGCCCGGCTTGGCAATGACCACGGCCACTCCCACTTCACCGAAATCAGGGTGCGGCACGCCGACCAGGGCGCTTTCCGCCACTCCGGGCAGTTCGTTGATGAAGCCCTCGATCTCTGCAGGATAGACGTTGTATCCGCCTGAGATGATCAAATCCTTGCTGCGGCCCACAATGGTCACGTAGCCGCGCGCATCCACCTTGCCGACATCGCCCGTCTTGAACCAGGCATCCTTCGTGAACTCTTCGGCGGTCTTTTCGGGCATGCGCCAGTAGCCACTGAAGACATTGGGGCCTCGCACCTGGATATTGCCGATCTCACCTACCGGCACCGGCTGGCCATCGTCGCCCTGCACACGCACGCCCACACCCGGCAGAGGAAAGCCGACAGTACCGCCGCGCCGCTCATCCTGCCCGTCATAGCGGCTGTCGGCGCGATAGGGGTTGGAGACAAGCATGATGGTTTCGCTCATGCCATAGCGCTCCAGAATGGTATGGCCGGTGCGCTCCTGCCATTCACGGAAGGTTTCGATCAGCAGCGGTGCGGAGCCGGAGATGAAGAGGCGCATGTTCCGGGTCGCGGTCTTGGTGAGCGAAGGCTCGGCCAGCATGCGTACATACAGGGTGGGCACGCCCATGAAAACGGTAGCGCGCTCCATCGCCGCGATCACGGCCTTGGGCTCGAATTTGGAGAACCAGAGCATCTTGCTGCCATTGAGCAGCGCCGCATGGATGGCAACGAAGAGGCCATGCACATGAAAGATTGGCAGTGCATGGATCAGCACATCGCCCGCCCTCCAGCCCCAATAGTCTTTCAGCATCACCGCGTTGCTGAGCAGATTGCCATGGCTCAGCATGGCGCCCTTGCTGCGCCCGGTAGTGCCACTGGTGTACAGGATGGCAGCCATGTCATCGGACTGCCTGACGGCGGGCTCGTGCGTGTCGGCACAGTGCACGGCGCGCTCCAGCAGGGTGCCGCTGCGGTCATCGCCCAGTGTGAACACGCTTTGCGTGCCGCACTGGAAGGCAATCTTGGACACCCAGCCAAAGTTCTGCGGCGAACACACCACCACGGCCGGTTCGGCATTGGTGATGAAATACTCGATCTCGGCACTTTGGTAGGCGGTGTTCAGGGGCAGGAAAACGTAGCCCGCACGCAGGGTGGCCAGGTACAGCGCCATCGCTTCCACCGATTTTTCCACCTGCACCGCCACGCGGCTGCCAGAGGGGATGTTCAGGCTGCCCAACAGATTGGCGATGCGGGCACTCATGCGGTCGAGGTCGCGCCAGCTGTAGTTCAGCGGCTCACCACTGGCCGATGTGGTCTCCACTGCGATCGTATCCAGGTCTTGGGGAAAGGCTGCGCGCAGCGCGCTAAACAAGTTGTCGTTTTTCATGTCTGTCTCTGGGTTGGTTAGGTCATGGACGTCATGGGCGCCTTGGGCGTCTTGGCAGGCGCCGTTAAAATCGGGGAGCACGCTTGCCCACAAAGGCAGCAATGCCCTCGCGGTGCTCGGTGGAATCGGCATAGGCATAGGGTTGTGACAGAGCGGGTGCCGCCATGTCGCCTGCCGCCAGCGCGCGCAAGGTCTGTTTGTTGAGCCGCGCAGCCTGGGGGGCGAGGCTTGCCACGCGCTGCACGGTTTCGGCAACATGCGCAGCCAGGGCGTCAGGGTCTGTGCAGCGGCTGACAAAACCGGCGGTCTGCATCTGGTCCGCATCAAACACCGCTGCTTCGAGCAGCATCTGCCGGGCTTTCATCGCTCCCACCTGGCTGGCCACCAGCGCAGCTTCCTTGGGTGCCATCGGAAAGCCCAACTTGGCAATGGGTGCGCCAAACCTGGCATTGGTGGCGGCAATGCGGATGTCACAGCAACTGGCAATCTCTACCCCGGCGCCCATGCAGGCGCCGCGGATGGCTGCGATGATGGGAACGTCGCAGCGGAGCATGGCATCCAGGGCGGTCCAGACTTCGCCTTCGTGAAACGCTGCCAGGGTTTCGGGTGCGAAGCGAAAGCTCTCGTATTCCGAGATGTCTCCGCCAGCACAGAACGCATCCCCTTCGCCTTCAATCACAATGCAACGCACATCTGAATTGCGCTGCAAGCTCTCAAAAACGGAGCGCAATGCGCGCCACATGCCGCGCGACATGGCATTAAGCTTGCCCGGATGGCTGAGCACCACGCGCACGGTGTGCGCATGGGCCCGGCCATCCGCCGACACCCATGTCTCCTGCCTGATCTGACCTGTCATCACCCCACTCCAGTGTGATTCCATTTCCGCATCTAACAATGGCCTACTGGCTTCGCTGGCAGCGTGTCTACCAAGCCTTCACCTTGCCTTTTCACCATTGGTTGATGAAAAATTGGAATGCATGCCTTTATTCGATCTTGGCGCCGGAGGCCTTGACCACCGCCGCCCAGCGCTTGACCTCTTCATTCACAAAGGTCGCAAATTGCGGCTGCGTCATGCTGCCATAGTCCGCACCGTTTTTCGCCCAGACCGCTTTGATTTCTTCAGAAGCCCCCATTCGCTTGACCTCTTCCACCATGCGGGCCTGCACTTCGGGCGAGGTACCCTTGATGGCCCACAGGCCATACCAGGTAGTGACGTTGTAGTCGGGCAGCCCCACTTCAGCAGCGCAAGGCACATCGGGCAGCGAAGGGTTGCGCTTGTCACCTGCCACCATCAGGCATTTGATGCGGCCTGCAGCAATGTGCGCGGCCGATGAGCCCAGGCCGTCAAACAGCATGTCCACATTGCCCGCTATCAAATCCTGCAGTGCCGGCCCAGCCCCTTTGTAGGGCACATGCATGATGTCGGTCTTGCTTTGTATCTTGAACAACTCGCCCGCCAAGTGGTGGCTGGAGCCCGCACCTGCCGATGCGAATGTCATCTTTCCGGGGTTGGCCCTGAGCTGGGCCAACAACTCCTGCATGTTCTTGATCGGGAGTTTCTTGGGATTGATGACCAGTACCTGCGGCACTGTCGCCAACAGGGCCAGTGGCACCAGATCCTTTTGAATGTCGTAATCGAGCTTGGGGTAGACGGAGGGCGCGATCACATGGTGCGTGCCGCCCATGAAAAAGGTGTAGCCATCGTGCGGCTGGCGCGCCGCATAACTGGCCCCCAGGGTGCCACCCGCGCCGCCCTTGTTGTCGATGACCAGGGTTTTGCCGGTGGTCTTGGAGAACTGCGAGGACAGCGGACGCGCGAACGCATCCGTGCCACCGCCGGCAGGAAAGGGAACGACCCAGGTGACCGGCTTGCTTGGCCAGTCTTTGGCCGGTTCCGCCATTGCCCATAGCGGCAGGCCGCCAGCCGCCATGCCTGCGGCCATCTGGCCCAGGAACTGCCGACGCGGCAAGGGGTGGAAATGAATCCCGGGATTGCACTTGCTCATATTTGTCTCCTTGCTATTTTTTGCTACAGCGTGGTGGAACCTGTCCCGGCTCTCTGCTGCAGCCTGTCTCCTGCACTACCAGGCCAGCCCGGCGGATGGATGGGCCAGCTTCGATGCTCCTTCTTCATTGCCTCAAAGGGCAAATTGCAACCAATCATTCACCAATGAGAGCTGCGCGCTTGCGGTTGTTGGATTTGAAGCCTTTTTTCATTGAAAACCCAATAAAAGCAAGCACAATCAGCTATTGTTTTTGAATCAGCACACCATGCTTTCACAAACCAGTTCAGGCCTTGGCCTGTGATTCAACAGCCGGTGATACCGGCACCTTGCCTTGGGCCAGCAGGCTGCGGTGTTTGTCCAGGCGCTTCAAGTCATACAGGTAGTTCACCATCAACCCATAGGATTGCTTGACGCCTTTGGCTGATGGGTCGCCTGCCCAGTTGAGCCGCTCCACCCGAGCGCCATTGCCCAGGTGGAAACGCGCCACCGGATCCACAGGCCGGCCCTGCTCCATGGTCTTGCCCAGGTAAACAGCAGCTGCGTGGATCAGCAGCTTGGCCTGCGCGCTATCTGCCGCAAGCTCGGTGGGCTTGTCATACACAGCCAACCATTGCGCACTGTCCAATGCCTCATTGCCCACCGCTTTTGCCAGATCTGCCCGAAGGCGCTTGTCTGCGCTTTCCCAGACGGAGTCTGCATGCTTGCCCAGCCAGTGGCGAAAACCTGGAATCGGCGAGAGGGTCGCAAAGGTGCGCAGCTTGGGAAACTCCTGCAGCAGCTGCTCCACCACGTTCTTGATGAGCGAATCGCCAAAGCTCACGCCGCGCAATCCTGTCTGGGTGTTGCTGATGGAATAGAAGATGGCCGTGCTCGCCTTGGTCAGATCGGCCGCGGCAGCCGCTTCGTCCAGCAGCGGCGTGATGGAATCGGACATCTTGCCGACCAGCGCCACCTCCACAAAGATCAGTGGCTCGCCCGGCAGGCGTGGGTGGAAGAAGCCATAGCAGCGGCGGTCGCTGTCGAGCCGGTTTTTCAGATCGGCCCAGCTGCGGATATCGTGCACCGCTTCGTATTTGATGAGTTTTTCCAGCAGCGATGCGGGCGAATCCCAGTTGAGGCTGCGCATTTCCAGAAACGCCACATCAAACCAGGTGGAGAACAGGTACTCCAGATCGGCATCGAGCGTACCGAGCCATTCCTCGGTTTTGAGCAGCGGCAGCAGATCGGCTCGCAGATCCAGCAAAAAACGCATACCCTGTGGCGGCACGGCAAAGCGCTGCAACAGGCGCATGCGCGGTGTCAGCAAGGCGCGGCGCAGATGTTTTTCGGCGGCGCCCATGCCAGACGTGCCCAGCGCGTCTTCATAACGCTGACGCGCCTGCTGAATCTTGGCCACATCAGGAACAAATTGCTCGCACAGCAAGCGCCACAGATCCTGCCGCTCCGCCGGTGCCGCACCGGCATACCACTGCATCACCTGCTCGGCCAGGCGCCCTCCCTCCACATCGCTCACCTCACTGGCAGCAGCCCCTTGCAGATCGGCCAACACACGGCGCAGCTCGCGCGGCGACAGAGCCTCGGCTCCACGGCGCAGGGTGGCTTTGAGGCGCTCGGTCGTGTTGCGCCCCCCTTCGGGGGCATCGTTGCCCAGCTCGGCAGGAATGCCGACTGAGCGCAACCAAGCCGCACTTTTTTGCAACCAACCGGAGGCCATTGCCCCGATATCGGAGGCAGTGCTTGCTGCGGTTTCAGTGGATTCAGAGGTCTTGGTCATAAGGCAATTCTTGACAGGGACAGGGTGGTCATACGCTGCAGAGCCTTGCGCTGCTGCAGCAAATGGTTGCGCATGGCTTGCTCGGCGGCGTCGGCATTGCCCGCCACCATGGCTTCGTAAATATGGAGGTGCTCCTGCAGGCTGCCCGCGAGGCGACCGGGCGCGCTGAGCTGCTGCAAACGTGCCAGCCGCAGGATACGGCGCAGATCGGCAATGGTCTGCGCTAGCCAACGGTTATCGGCCAATGTGATGAAAGCCTCGTGAATCTGGTGGTTCATGCGGTAATAGCCCGCGATATCACCCGATTGGGCGCAGTGGGTGAGCTGCTCGTGCATCACGTCGAGCACGGCGCGGTCCGCAGCGCTCAGCTTGTGGGTGGCTTCAAACGCGGCCCGCCCTTCAAGCAGGGCAATCACCGGAAAGATGTCGTCGAGGTCACGGTCGGTGATCCTCTCAACAAAGCAGCCCCGGCGCGGTTCATGTCGAAGCAAGCCCTCCGACACCAGCAGCTTGAGCGCCTCGCGCAATGGCGTGCGTGACACCTCCAGCTGATCGCACAGGGCCTTCTCATCCAGCAGCTCGCCAGGCTCCAGGGCACCCGCAAAAATGAGGTCGCGCACCTGGGTAGCGACGGTGTCATGCAAGGGTTGCGCGGCTGTGGCCATTTACGTGCTTCCTCAAGACAATGCGGAATCCGCGACGGCAGGAAACTCTGTCCAGACATGCGAGCGGCGGTATGCACGGGCATGTCGAACTCAGCAACTATTGCGTGCGGCTGCTGTAATTATGAAAAATAACACAGCATTCTGGATTGCGTATTTACACCAAGTCCCCACTGTTACCGTTGCCCAACCAGCTCGGATCCGGCCTTAGGCTTTGAATGGCCCTGGCAATAAAAAAAGCAGGCACAAAGGCCTGCTTGGGAATGAGCGATGAAAGATCAGTCCTTGCCGTAAGGATCAAAATCAAAGTACTTGTCGGCGATCTTCTTGTAGGTGCCGTTGGCGCGAATCGCAGCGATCGCGTCGTTCAGTTCTTTTTTCAGCTCTGGCTGGCCCTTGCGCAGGGCGATGCTTGCACCTTCGCCAAAAATCTTCTTGTCGACCAGGGTGTCGCTGACGAATTCGAACTTCTGGCCTTCAGGCTTTTTCAGGAAACCATAGGCAATTTCCACGCTGTCGGCCACTGAGCCATCGAGGCGGCCCGAGTTGATGTCGAGGTACACAGGATCACGACCCGGGTAGGACACCACTTCGGCGCCTGCAGGCTTCAGATAGGCGAGCGCCCATTTCTCCTGAATGCTGGCCTTGAGCACCCCGATCTTCTTGCCCTTGAGCGACTCGGGGCCGGTGTACTTGAAGCCCTTGGGCATCACGACGCGGGCACCGGTGTGGTAGTACTTGTTGGTGAAATCCACCACGCGGGCGCGATCCTCGGTCTTGGCCATGGAGCTGATGATCACATCGTATTTCTTGGCCTGCAGCCCGGGAATCATGCCATCCCACACCTGCTCAACAAACACGCACTTGCGCTTGATCTGCTCACACACCGCGTTGGCGATGTCGATGTCAAAACCTGCGGGCTGACCCGACGGCAGCTTGTAGGTGAAGGGTTCGTACGACAGATCGACAGCCACCTTCAGATCCTGCTGGGCCGACGCCTTTGCAGACAGGCCCATCAGCGCACAGGCAGCCAGGGTAACAGCCAAAACTTTCTTCATTCCACGACTCCAAGAACTAGACGTATGAGGGGGATGGTGCCATTGACGCAGCCATTGACAGGTCCGCGCACGGCAGCCTTTGTTTGAAACAAACGGTCAGTATAGTGCCGGCCAGGCGCCCGCCACGCGTTTGTCATGCCGCATCCGCAATGGGCTGGCCTCGGCCACGGTTCCACAAAAAGAGGCCAAACAGCACCATGGGAACGCACAGCCACTGGCCCATGCTCATGCCTAGCGAGAGCAGACCCAGAAAATCGTCTGGCTCGCGGAAGTACTCGGCAATGAAGCGCAGCACGCCATATCCCACCATGAAGGCGCCTGCCACCTGCCCCTCTGCGCGCGACTTGCGCGAATACCACCACAGCAGCACGAACAGCAGCACGCCTTCCAGCAGAAACTGGTAGATCTGCGAGGGGTGGCGCGGCAGCATCGACCCGCTTTGCGGAAACACCATGGCCCAAGGCAGCTCAGGGCTGGCAAAGCGGCCCCACAACTCGCCATTGATGAAGTTGCCAATACGGCCCGATGCCAGGCCCAGCGGAATACAAGGAGCGACGAAATCCGCCACCTGCAGCCAAGGCCGCCCCTTGAGCCTGGCAAACAGCAGCATGGACACGATCACGCCAATCAGGCCGCCATGAAAGCTCATGCCGCCTTGCCAGATGGCAAACACTTCCAGCGGGTGGCTCAGGTAGTACCCCGGTTTGTAGAACAGGCAGTAACCCAGGCGCCCGCCTGCAATCACACCCAGCACACCATAGAACAAAATATCTTCCACATCCTTGCGCACCCAGCGCGATGGTGTGGTGATTGATGCGAAAGGCTGATCCTTGAGGCGGCGAATACCCAGCAGCAGGAACAGGCCAAAGGCCACCAGGTAGGTCAGGCCATACCAATGCACGGCCAGCGGGCCGATCTTGATGGCGATGGGATCAAATTGGGGATACATCAGCATGGCAGGCATTGTGCCGTAGAACTTTTGCCGCCCCATGAGAACGTGTTTCCGATCTCCACGCAACCAGCACGATGCAATCAAGCGGCTCCGAAACAGCACCTGCGGTTTGCCCCCTGGCAGCGGCAGGGAACAACCGGGGGTGAGCGCATTCAATTACATATTCACTGGCAGTGTTTTGCTCTATCAATCTTCGTCATTTTGACAAAAATATGTAGTCAATTTCGACGATTTGAATTTATTTCATTTAATTTTCAATGCAATATGTCATAGCACCTCTCCGCCAGAGATATACTGCCCGAGCGAATGCAGTCCCGCACTCGCTAGAATCCCTTTTTCCGCCACGAGCGTACACATTGCTATGACCTCCACCAGCGTTCCTCTGACCGGTAGTATTGTTGCCCTGATCACCCCCATGCATGCCGATGGCAGCGTGGATTACGGCAGCCTGCGAAAACTGATCGACTGGCATATTGCCGAGGGTACGAATTGCATCGGCGTGGTCGGCACCTCCGGCGAATCGCCCACAGTCACCGTGGAAGAGCACATGGAGATCATCCGCGTGGCCGTGGAACAGGCCGACAAGCGCGTCCCCATCATGGCCGGCTGCGGCGCCAACTCCACCCATGAAGCAATCACGCTGGCCAAGTATGCCAAGAGCGTGGGAGCAGACAGTCAGCTGCAGGTCGTCCCCTACTACAACAAGCCGACACAGGAAGGCCAGTACCAGCACTTCAAGGCCATTGCAGAGGCGGTGGGCGATCTGCCGATCTTCCTGTACAACGTACCCGGCCGTACCGTGGCCGACATGCAGTACGAGACCGTGCTGCGCCTGGCCGAGCTGCCCGGCATTGTCGGCATCAAGGAAGCGACCGGAAACATCGAGCGCGCGCAATGGTTGATCAAGGACGCGCCTGCAGGTTTTGGCATCTACTCGGGCGATGATCCTACCGCGGTCGCCCTCATGCTGTGTGGTGGCCATGGCAACGTGAGCGTGACTGCCAACGTCGCGCCACGGCTGATGAGCCAGTTGTGCGAGGCGGCAATTGCCAGGGATGTGCGACGGGCTATGGAAATTCAGAATAAACTGCTGCCGCTGCACAAGAGCCTGTTCTTGGAGGCCAACCCCATTCCTGTAAAGTGGGCGGCCAACAAGATGGGACTGTGTGGCCCAACCCTGCGCCTGCCAATGACTGAGCTCTCACCCAGCCTGCATGGCACGGTGGAAGCTGCGATGCGTGAAGTCGGCCTGCTATAACAAGGCTTTCACGCGTTGCCTCTGTTAAGGATTTGAACGTGAATTCCCTCGCAAAACTCAGCGTCCTCGGCCTGTCGATCACATTGGCTGCCTGCAGCAGTACCAGCGACCTGCTCTCTGGTGACAAGATCGACTACAAGAGTGCCTCCAAAGGCCCGACGCTGGAAGTGCCTCCTGACCTCACCCAGCTGTCCAAGGACTCGCGCTATGTGGTGCCCGGCGGCACCGTGTCGGCAGCCGCCTACCAGGTGCAGCAGGACAACAAGCCCAAGGGGCAGGTCAATGCAGCCGTCAGCAAGATCGGCGATGTGCAGATCGAGCGCGACGGCAACCAGCGCTGGCTGGTGATCGACCGCTCTGCCGACAAGGTATGGGAACCCGTCAAGGATTTCTGGCAGGAAAGCGGCTTCTCGCTGACCATTGATCGCCCGGACATCGGCATCATGGAAACCGACTGGGCCGAAAACCGCGCCAAGCTGCCGCAGGATTTCATCCGCAAGTCGATCGGCAAGATCTTCGATTCAATCTATTCGACCGGCGAGCAGGACAAGTTCCGCACCCGCATCGAGCGCCGCCCCGACGGCAAGACGGAAATCTACGTGAGCCACCGCGGCATGGAAGAAGTCTATTCCAACAAGGAAAAGGACAGCACCATATGGCAGCCGCGCAAAGCCGACCCGGAGTTGGAGACCGAATTCCTGCGTCGCATCATGGTCAAGCTGGGCGTGAGTGAAGAGCAATCCAAGGCGATTGCAGCGGCTCCGCTGGCGCCTGTCACCACCTCCAAGATCGCCACGCAAAATGGCGCCCCGGTGCTGGAAGTGGCCGATCCGTTCGACCGTACCTGGCGCCGCGTTGGTCTGGCGCTTGATCGCACGGGCTTCACCGTCGAGGACCGCGACCGCAGCCAGGGCATCTACTACGTGCGCTATATCGACCCAACCGATCTGAACAAGAAGCCCGATGGATTCTTTGCCAAGATCTTCAACCGCAACCCCGATGCGCCCGAGCCAATCAAGTACCGCATCCAGGTCAAGAGCGACAACGCCACCAGTGTGGTTTCCGTGCTGAGCGCAAGTGGCCAGGCGGACACATCGGCCAATGCCCAGCGCATTGTGAAGGTGCTGGCCGAAGACATGAAGTAAGCCTGCAAAAGCATCTGCCAAGCCCAAGCCACTGCCTCACCGCAGTGGCTTTTTCATTGCCATGCCTATATTGCTTGGGGTTCCGATCCGGCAAATATGCCGCCCACAAGGAGCGCCGCAGCGCCTTTGGGCCTGTACTACACTGCGTTTGGAATTCACTGCCAGCGCAATACCACCGCACACAGTAGCGCCACGCACAGCGGCTTCTTTTTCGATAGCAAAATCGCTTCTATCGCACAAAGCGCACCACCCGCCGCAGCCTGCGCCCCTTATGGAACAGCACAGAGAGGAGAGCCTCGAAGGGAGACTCCCAAAAAGCAAAAGCCCGCGCGAAGCACGGGCTTGGTCGATTGGCTGATGCCACCTGCGACCCAAGGTCGCAGGCAACGCAGTCAATTACTTGGTGGCAGCATCCTTGGCAGCGGTAGCGGCGTTCGAGGCGGCGTCTGCGGCAGCCTTGGCAGCCTCTGCAGCAGCAGCGCCTGCGTCCTTGGCGGCATCCTTGGCAGCGTCTGCAGCGTTGCCAGCAGCAGCGGCTGCATCCTTGGCAACTTCCTTGGTGGCGTCAGCAGCAGCAGCACCAGCGTCCTTGGCTGCATCAACAGCGTTCGAAGCAGCGGTACCAGCAGCAGCGGCTGCGTCCTTGGCTGCATCAGCGGCAGCGTTGGCAGCATCCTTGGCGGCTTCAGCAGCAGGTGCTGGAGCAGGAGCCTCAACAGGAGCTGGTGCAGGAGCAGCAGCTTCTTCCTTCTTGCCGCAAGCGGCCAGTGCAACAGCAGCGATCAACGAAGCGAGAACAACGGACTTCTTCATTTGGATATTCCTAACCACGGTGGATTCTTTTGATTCAAGCCAAAGGCAAACAATTTGCCTGAAGCAGAGCGTGCACAGCACTTGGCGTCTAACGCACGGAACTCGTTGTAGGATTATAGGGATTACCCGAGAATGCAGACTATGCCTGCGTTGCCGTTGTTGTTGCTGCTTAGCAACGATTTAACGAACTTGACGAACTTCGCTTACAAGCCGAGAACGCTGGCCGCCAGCCCCGGCGTGCTCTGGTGCCTGATCCATTCCTGCAGCATTTCACCCTGGGGCACGATGCTTGCCCGCTCTGCGCTGGCCACACCGATGCAGCGCTCCATATCCAGCCGCTCTACCACCCATTGCGGCGACCACAGCATGCTGGGAACCAGTGACACATCGCGCGCCAGCATTCTGCGGCATTGCAGCTTATGGTCCCAGACCGTGCGCCACTGCATCCAGCGGGGATGGCGCCGCGGCAGCGCATCAAAGCGATAAGCCAGCACGGTCATGAGGCGCCCATGGCGGGCCCACTGCTGCAGCAACTCAGTAGCCGCAAGCGTGCCCCATGGCCAGTCGGCGAAATCAGGGTCGGCCACGATCAACTCGGGCCAGCGCTCCTCGGCTGCGCGTTGCAAAAAATGCAGCACATGGCTGTCAAAAGCAGCCCTGCCCTCGAATCTGCCACCACCCAGCGCAGCCGCAGTTGTGGCCTCACTGGCGGAAGAAGTTGGAGATGGTGGAGGTAGGGGTTCTGCCATGTTCATTACCGCATATACGTTACCGGTTACCGCGAGACAGCGTGGGCCCAGCCGTCTTCGCACCACTGTGACAGCAAAGACAGGGCATCATCGCTGGCCCCGCTCACATCGCGGCGATCAAGGTGGCGCGTATCTGCAAGCTTCTTCATTAGTGTGAAATCCCGCCCTCCGGCCCTGTAACTTTCACCATTGATGAAGACGTGCTGGCCGTCATACATCATGCGTGTCTTGCGGTCCAAAGCCACGGCCTCAAGCATTGCAGGGCTGTCCTCGGGCTCGAACCAGACATTGGCCTTGGGCTCGGTGAGCGACTCGCCCAGCGCCCGGGCCAGCGCCAGTGGCTCTGACAGACGCGTTTCTAGCGCGGCGCGGGCAAATTCCAGCATTTCGGGTGGAATGGCACCGGGAGTTTCTACCGCGGCCTGCTTGGGATCCTTGTAGATCGGTGTGGCCGCGCGCGCATCGGTATCACCGTCATCCATATCGTCAACATCGGACAGGCGCATCAGCAAATCACCCGCCAGCTCGTGCTGCGCAGGCGAGCGGAAACCGATGGAATACGTCATGCACTCGCCTTCGGCCACTCCATCGTGGGCATAGCGAGGCGGCAGGTACAGCATGTCGCCCGGCTCCAGCAGGTATTCCTCCTCCGCCTCGAACTCGGCCAGTATCTTGAGAGGAATGCCGTCCTTGAGCGTCAGGTTCTTCTGCTTGCCGATGCGCCAGCGGCGCTTGCCATGCGCCTGCAGCAAAAACACGTCGTAGCTGTCAAAATGCGGCCCCACGCCGCCGCCATTGCTCGCATAGCTGATCATCAGATCGTCCAGGCGCGCCGCAGGCACAAAGGCAAAGCGCTGCAGCAATTGATGCGCCGCAGCATTGTGCAGATCAACGCCCTGCACCAGCAAGGTCCAATCCTCCGTCTTGAGCGAGGGAATCGCACGACGGCTGAACGGCCCGTGCTTGACGCTCCATGCGCCACTCTTTTGCTGGATCAGGCGCGACTCCACGCCCTCCTGCCCCGCCAGTTCAAACAGCTCTGCACGCGGCAGCGGCAGTTGCAGGTTTTTCCAATCGGTCACAGCGCCGCGCACCAGCAGCGGCTTTTTCTGCCAGTAACGGCGCATGAACTGGGCTGGAGAGAGTCCGCCGAGCAACGGCAGTGCTTGTTCGATTTGCATGGATTTCCCGGTATTGCAATGGCACCAGACGGCCAAACTGCGACAATTGTCCTATGGAAATCACTGATCAATGCGTGGTCGCGCTGACCTGGACCCTCAAAGACACACTGGGCGAGGAGCTGGATGTGCTCGACGAGCCCGTGGAATTCCTCGTCGGCGGCAATGATTTGCTCTCCCGCGTGGAACAGGCCTTGCAAGGCCACACTGTGGGCGACCGCCTGCAACTGCACCTGGAGCCCGAAGACGCCTTTGGCGATTACGATGAGGAAAAGGTCTTTCTGGAGCCCCGTGCCCTCTTCCCCAAGGATCTGGAAGAAGGCATGACCATCGACGGCCATGCCCTGCCCAAAGGCACCAACCCAGATGCGCCGCGCGACATGCTCTACACCGTGACCGAGCTGTACCCCGAGCATGTGGTGCTGGACGGCAACCACCCGCTTGCCGGCATCGCCATCCGCCTGGACATCAAGGTGGAAGCCGTGCGCGAGGCCACCGAGGAAGAAATTGGCAACGGCACCTGTGGTACCGGCTTTTTCAAGGTGCAGCCGCAGGCGCCCGGCAATAACCTGCTGCACTGAGCTGCAACACACAGCTATCCGTTACTAGCCACCAGCTGCTCTGTTTCTTGCAGCAAGAAAGCCGCAACCGGTTATCCGGATTGCGGCTTTTTCAATGGTTTCGGCCCCCAAGTGTCTGGCTTGCGAGCGGCAAATCATCATTATTGGCAGCAAGTACGGCTCTGCCCGGCCTGAACCGGCTGGCAATCGTGCTCCATGCTCGGTATTGAACAAAGCCTGCGAAGTAGTTTCATAAAAGCATTCACTTGCCCCGCGCCGCAAACCAAGCATCCACCTCCTTCTGAAAGGCGGGTTGCACAGCCATTTGCGGTTCGGAGTGCTCCACTGCCGCCGCAGGCTTGTCGAGCAGCGGTTTTGTGTCGTCAGCACCAGCAACGCTGGCAACATTGGCGGCAGGCTCTGCCCCCGCCTGCTCTGCAGCGGGCAGCTTGGCCTCCCACTGCTCCACCAGAGTTTTGGCCTGGCCAAAGGCATCACTCAGATTGGTCGCCTTCGGCAAGCTTTCCTTGAACAAGGCGCGCCCAAAATAGGTAAAGTCATTTTCATCAGCGCAACCAAAAGATGTGCGGTCCGCGCGCGATGCCGTCAGCACCCAGGTGGTAGGGCCTTGCAGCGGCTCGATGAAACCGCCCGAATAGCAGGCCGAGACCACCACGACCTGTTTGCGGATACCCGATGCCTTCAGCAGCTCACCCAACCGTCTGGCCGAGAGTTGCGGAATCTGCAGGCCACGCATGCCCAGCTGCAGATCGTGCTCGCGCGAGCCATGGCTGGTCAGGTATACAAACAACAGGTCGCGTTCCTTGTTCATCTTCTGGCCCAGCGCCCCCAAGGCGCGCTCGATACTGGCAGTAGTAGCCAGCGGCAGGCGGGCGACAGAGCTGCGGCTGTTGGCCAGCAGCATGCTGCGCCCCTGGGTGCCGTAACGCTGGCCAAACTGCTGGCTGATGTACTCGGCCTCACGGCGGAACACTTCCTGCGTGCCATCGCCCGCGATGAAGAGCGCATACATCTGCGCAGCCGCGCCATCACTGGGCTGCAGTGCCGCCATCTGCTGGGCCAGCAGGGCATTTTGCGCGTACAAGGCCTGTTCATTGTTGCGCGCGGCCTGCTCGGGGCTGTTGTCCTCCGGAATGCCAGACTCTGCTGCGTTCACCAACCTGCCCCGTCGCCATTGACCGGTCTGCACCGCCTTGCCACTTGTAGCAGGGGTCAAGGTGCCGCGGCCATGCGGCTGGTCTTTGGCGAACTGGCCTTCGTACACATCGCCATTGGCATACACCATGCGGCCCTTGCCATAGGCTGCCGCCGCATAGAGCGCGCCGGTATAGCGATCTCCGTTGGGATAGTCGATCTCGCCCTCATCAGCGCCAGAGCCATCAAAATCTGCGCGAATGCGTTTGCCGTCTGCCAGGCGCAATTCGCCCTTGCCCTTGAACTCGCCGTCACGCATTTCCCCCTTGAACACCATGCCCCCGGGATAGGTCGCCTCCATCAGACCATTGGCCTGAAAGTTTTTGAAGGGGCCGGTCATGGTCTGCCCGCTGGCGTCAGTCAAGGTGCCGCGCACGAACTGGCCCTTCTCGAACCGACCTTCGTAGCGGTTGCCGTTGTTGCCCGAGAGCACGCCCTGCCCATCGTATTCACCGTCGACAAAGTTGCCCTCGTACACTTCGCCGTCCTTGCTGGCATAGCGCCCCGGGCCGTTCAGATCACCGTCCTTGAACAGGCCCTGGTACACGCCATACGCCAAGGTGAGCGTGCCCTGCCCTTCCATGCGGCCGTGGTGAAATGCGCCTTCGTAGCGCCGCAATTCGTTCCACACGATGCGCCCCGTACCGTCAAGCAGGCCATCCTTGAGCGGGCCGTAATACTTGCCGCCATCGGGTAACACCAGCACAGGTGTTTCTGCAGGCGCACCGGGGACGGCTTCGGGCTGCGCAGCGTACAGATGGCAGACCACCGCCATGCAGGCGGCAAGCACGGCAGGACGAAAGAAGAAGTGAAGCGGACGGGTATTCATCAAGTGGTATCCGGTACAAGGTGTAGAAACCTGAAAAGCACTGTGCCACAGCTGCAGAGTCTGACGGATATGCATGTTGGAAGCACCCCACGCCACAGAACGGATTGCAGCCGGTACAACGGGCCGCAGCCCGGCGCAGGCTGCGGGAAGAAACGCGCGCAGAACCTGCTGGCCTTCTCCTTGCCTCCAGGCAGCAGTCCTGCACAGATTTTCAGGCGCCCTCTGGTTTATCCGCATAAATACCGTTTGCATTTAGGGCGAAATTTATTTAACCTATTAAATAAATGAAGACCTCACTCAAACACCGCAACCTGCCCAGCCTGCTTTTGCAGGCGCGGGAATCGATCATGGGGCATACGCGACCGTTTCTGCGCGCGCATGGCCTGTCCGATCAGCAATGGCGTGTATTGCGGGTGCTGGGCAACGGCGAAGCGCTGGAAACAGGAAAAGTGGCCCAGCAAGCCTTTCTCCTCGGCCCCAGCCTGACAGGCGTGCTCAGCCGCATGGAACGCGACGGTCTGATCGAGCGCCAAAAGGACCCCGCGGACCAGCGCCGCTCGGTGGTCAGCGCCACCCCGCACGGCCTGAATCTGGCTCGCCAGCTCTCCAAGGACATTGCCCGCCACTATCAGGGGCTGGAGCAGGCCTTTGGCAAGGACCAGCTCGAAGCGCTCTACCAACTGCTTGATGAATTGATTGCACTGGAGCATTCATGATCGCCAGCTTTCCTGCAGCACGCGCCACGGTGTATGGTGTGCTGCTCAACGACCGCTCCACCCTGCAGCGCCTCATGCCGCAATTCGATAGCGCTCCCTACAAGGCAGCGCCCCGCGCCCCGGTGCTTTACATCAAGCCACGCAACACCTTTGCAGGCAACCACGCTGCGGTGGCCATTCCTGCCGATCCTGGCGAAGTGCGCATCGATGCCACGATTGGTCTGGTGATCGGCAGCACGGCTACCCGCGTGTCCGCAAGCAAAGCCATGGAACATGTGGCAGGTTTTGTAGTGGTAAGCGATGTCACGCTGCCGCACGAGAACTACTATCGCCCCGCCATCCGCCAGCGCGACCGCGACGGTTTTTGCCCCATGGGCGAGGTGGTAGCGGCCCGTTATTTTGATTTAAATCAAGCAACGCTGCACATCGAAATCAACGGCAAACCGGTGTACGAGCGCCGCCTTGACCAGTTGGTACGTCCGGCGGCCCAGTTGATTGCCGATGTGACGGAATTCATGACCTTGTCTGTAGGGGATGTTCTGCTGCTGGGCGCGGGCGAAGGATCACCGGTTGCCAGACCGGGCGATGCGGTGCGGATTACCGTACCGGGCCTCGGCACGCTTAACCATACTGTGGCTCTGGAGACGCAGCCATGAAGCACGGACGAGTTGTCTACCAAGGCCAGGTCTTGGCCGTAACCGAAAGTGCCGATGGCCGCGTGCAACTGCCCGATGGCAGCATCGTCGCAGAGACCGCCGTGCAGTGGCTTCCGCCCATGGATTTCGGCACCATCTTCGCGCTGGGCCTGAACTACGCTGACCATGCCAAGGAAATCGCCTTCAACAAGGCCCCTGAGGAGCCACTGGTGTTCCTCAAAGGCCCCAATGCGCTGAACGGCCACCGCTGTCACACACGCCGCCCGGCCGATGTCACCTATATGCACTTCGAGTGCGAGCTGGGCGTGGTGATCGGCAAGACCTGCCGCAACGTCAAAAGGGAGGATGCCTACAGCGTGGTTGCTGGTTATGTGACGGCGAACGACTATGCGATCCGCGACTACCTGGAGAACTATTACCGCCCCAACCTGCGTGTCAAGAACCGTGACGGCGCCACCCCCGTAGGGCCCTGGCTCGTGGACGCAACCGATATCGCCGACCCGATGAACCTGCGCCTGCGTAGTTGGGTCAATGGCGAATTGAAGCAAGACGGCAATACAGCCGACATGGTGCACAGCATTCCTGCGCTGATCGCACACCTGTCGAGCATGATGACCTTGAACCCCGGCGACCTCATCCTCACCGGCACGCCCGACGGCGTAGCCGACTCCAGGGTGGGCGACGAAATCGTGACCGAGATCGAAGGCGTTGGACGCCTCGTGAATTTCATTGGTGGTGATGAACTGTTAAGCGGGCACTAAAACCGCAAATACGTTCTTAAGCCACCGCAGGAGACACAAGCATGCGTATTGACCATTTGATCGACGGCAAGAGCATTGCCGGCAAGGATTATTTCGAAACCATCAACCCCGCCACGCAAGAAGTGCTGGCCGAAGTCGCCTCTGGCGGCGCAGCCGAGGTTGAATCGGCGGTTGCAGCAGCCAAGGAGGCGTTTCCCAAGTGGGCAAATACCCCCGCTACCGAGCGCGCCAAGCTGGTGCGCAAGCTTGGTGATTTGATTGCCCAGCATGTGCCCGAGATTGCCGAGACCGAGACCAACGACTGCGGCCAGGTGATTGCGCAAACCGGCAAGCAACTGGTACCGCGAGCAGCTGACAACTTCTACTACTTTGCCGAGATGTGCACGCGGGTCGATGGCCACACCTACCCGACGCCCACCCATCTGAACTACACGCTTTTCCACCCAGTAGGTGTGTGCGCGCTGATCTCGCCGTGGAACGTTCCGTTCATGACGGCGACCTGGAAGGTCGCGCCCTGCCTGGCCTTCGGCAACACCGCCGTGCTCAAGATGAGTGAGCTCTCTCCCATGACGGCCGCCCGCCTGGGCGAGCTGGCCCTGGAGGCAGGCATTCCTGCAGGCGTGCTCAACCTGGTGCATGGCTATGGCAAGGATGCAGGCGAGCCGCTGGTGGCACACCACGACGTGCGTGCCGTCTCGTTCACGGGATCGACACAGACCGGCAACCGCATCGTACAGGCGGCGGGCCTCAAGAAATTCAGCATGGAACTGGGCGGAAAGAGCCCCTTCGTAGTCTTTGACGATGCCGATTTTGATCGCGCACTGGATGCCGCGCTGTTCATGATCTTCTCCAACAATGGCGAGCGCTGCACCGCAGGCAGCCGCATCCTGGTGCACAAAGGCATCTACGTGAAGTTCGTCGACCGATTCGCCGAACGGGCCCGGCGCATCCAGGTGGGCGACCCGCTCGACGAAAAAACCATCGTCGGCCCCATGATCAGCCAGGCACATCTGGCCAAGGTGCGCCATTACATAGAGCTGGGCCTCAAGGAAGGCGCGAGCATGCTGTGCGGTGGCCTGGACGCCCCTGTGGTACCCGACCGCGTGAAAAAGGGCAACTACGTGCTACCTACCGTGTTTGCCGAGGTGAACAACCGCATGCGCATCGCCCAGGATGAAATCTTCGGTCCGGTGGCCTGCATCATCCCGTTCAGCGATGAGGCTGAGGCCATACGCCTGGCCAACGACACACAGTACGGGCTCTCCAGCTACGTATGGACCGAAAACATCGGCAGAGCCCACCGTGTGGCTGCGGCCATCGAGGCGGGCATGTGCTTTGTCAACAGCCAGAATGTGCGCGACCTGCGCCAGCCGTTTGGCGGTACCAAGGCATCAGGTACCGGTCGTGAAGGTGGAACCTGGAGCTACGAAGTGTTCTGCGAACCCAAGAATGTGGCCGTCTCCATGGGCTCGCACCACATTCCGCATTGGGGAGCGTGAATGGAGCACTCCTCAAAGAACATTCACCACAGCCACAGAGCGTAGCCGACATAAGAAATGAAGGAGACATAGATGCAACGCCGCCAATTCATCCAATCCGCTATTGGCACGATTGCCACGCTGCCTGCGTGGCAGCCCGCCCGTGCAGACGCCTGGCCCAGCCGCCCGGTGCGCATCATCGTTCCATTCACGCCAGGGGGAACGACGGATGTGGTGACGCGCCTGGTCGGCAATGAACTGGGCAAAAGCCTCGGGCAATCGGTGATCGTGGAGAACAAGCCGGGCGCAGGCACCGTGATCGGCGTAGACACCGTGGCCAAGGCTGTACCCGACGGCTACACCTTCGGCACCATCGCCAACAGCTTCACGGCCAATAAAACCCTGGTCAAGAACCTGCCCTACGACAGCGCCATGGATCTGCGCCCCGTGGCACTGATGGGGCTGTCGGAGCACGTGCTGACCACCCATCCTGCCAGCGGACTCAAGACTCTTGCAGATCTGAAAAAAGCAGCGCTGACCAAGCCGGGCACGCTCAGCTACGCATCGTTTGGCAACGGCACCTCGGCCCACCTGTCGGGGGCCTTGCTCTGCCAGATACTGGGCATCGACATGGTGCATGTGCCCTACAAGGGCCAGGGCCCGGCCATGGCAGATCTGATCGGCGGGCAGGTAACCGTCATGTTTGGCAACTGGCCCGAATTCCGAGGCCAGATCGCCAGCGGCAAACTGACGGCATTGGGCATGGCTACCTTGCAGCGATCGCAGTTTGCGCCCGATGTGCCCACCCTTGCGGAACAGGGCGCAGCGCTGGAATCCAATTCCTGGCAGGGCCTGCTGGCGCCCGCCAGAACCAGCGATGCCATCGTGCAGCGCCTGAACCAGGATGTGAACCGCGCACTGGCAAGCGCTGCTGTCGTCAAAACGTTCCACGAGGGCGGCATCGTCTCGAAGGCTGGTAGCGTGGAGCAGTTTGCGGCATTCATCCGCAGCGAAGAAGAGAAATACGCCAGGATCATCCGCGCTGCCAACATCAGCGTTGGCTAGGAGGTCTCATGAGCCTGTATGCGATGCAGAAATTCCTGTTCCACCTGAACCGCGAGCCCGAAGTGCAACGCCGCTACCGTGATGACCGCGAAGCGCTGCTGGCCGGTTATTCGCTGAGCGATGAGGAGCGCGATGCCATCATTCGCGGCGATATCGGCAAGCTGTATGTGCTGGGCTGCAACGGCCAATTGCTCATGCACTTTGCCCCCTTGCTGGGCATGGCCTGGGCTGATTACCTGCAGGCCATGCGCGATGGGGTTGCAAAGTACGGCCCGGTGCGCGCCGGCGTATACGTCATGACAACGGCAGTGGACGAGAAAGTGGCGGGGGTGTGAAATGAGTCTGGTTTTTGCAGGCGTGTGCAGCCACGCCCCCGGGATCACCGGCCGTGCCCATCTGGCCGATCCGGCAGTGAAGGACGCATTCCACGCCGCATTCCATGGCATGGGGGCGCAGCTCGCTACAGCCCGGCCCGATGCGGTCATCATCATCGCGGCCGAGCACTTTGCGAACTTCTTCATGAACAACATGCCCGCCTATGCCATCGGCATGGCCGAGCAGTACGAGGGTCCCATCGAAGACCCGGCATGGCTGGGCATTGAAAAGCGCACGATTCCCGGCAACCCCGATCTGTCCCGCCGCATCATCACCGAAGTGCTGCAGACCGTGGACGTTGCGTTTGCCGAAGAATGGAAGTTCGACCACGGCATCATGGTGCCGCTGCACTTTCTCACCCCGCATTTCAGTACCGACATCATTCCTGTCAATATCAACTGCCAGGGGCCGCCGCTGACGCCGCTGCACCGCGCCTGGGCTTTTGGCGAAGCACTGCGCCGCGCCTGCGACAAGGCACCAGAGCGCATTGCGATCATCGGCACAGGCGGCATCTCGCACTGGCCCGCAACGCCTGATTCCGGCAAGATCAACTGGGAGTGGGATCAGCAGTTCATGGATCGCTGGTGCCGCAACGACAAGGAAGCCATGCTTGGCTACACCGATGCCGAGACCTACCGCGATGGTGGCCAGGGCGGGTTCGAAATTCGCACCTTCATCAGCGTAGCGGCCGCCGCACGCGGGCCTGGCCGCGTGCTGTACTGCGAGCCGATCCCCATCTTTGCGGTAAGTTGTACCGCTGCCACCATGGAGGTGCTTTGATGCCCCATGTCGTCGTACTCTACACCGGCAATCTGGAACAGCGCAGTGACATGGCAGCCCTGTGCCGCAGCCTCGCTGACACCATGCTGACCGTTCGCGCCGAAGACGGCAGCCAGGTATTCCCCACCGGAGGCACGCGCGTGTATGCCTACCCAGCACCGCACTTTGCCGTGGCCGATGGTGGTGCGGCGGGCAAGGCGGCAGGTGGCGATGGCGACTACCACTTCGTCTACATCAATCTGCGCATGGGCAAGGGGCGATCCGACGCGGTCAAGACCAAAACAGGCGACGCGCTACTGGCCTGCGCCAAAGCACACTTCGCCAACCTGTTTGACAAACGGCACATGGGCCTGACCGTGCAGGTCGATGAAAGCCCTGGCCAGGTCTATGACGGCAAGCACAGCAGCTTGCACCCTCTTTTCAGATAAAGCCGTGAGGGGCTTCGCAGGCCCCATGTCACGCATTAAAGCAACGAACGATTGAGATGTTTACCCAAGAGCTTCTTTCCCAACTCGCCCAGGAACTTGACCAGAGCGAGAAAACGCGCGTACAGATCGAGCATTTCTCCAAACGCCACCCCGGCATGACGGTGGACGATGGCTACCGCGTGGCACGCGAATGGGTGCGGCTGCAGACCGCAGCTGGCCGCAAGATCATCGGCCACAAAATCGGACTTACCTCGCGCGCCATGCAACTGTCCAGCCAGATCGACGAGCCCGATTACGGCACTTTGCTCGACAACATGCTGTACACCTGTAGCAATGGCCAGGTGCTGGACATTCCCATCCAGAATTTCATCGCACCGCGTGTAGAAGTGGAGCTGGCCTTTGTGCTGAAAAAGCCGCTCAAAGGCCCAGGCCTTGCGGGCGGCAGGCAGCTTGGCATTGCCGATGTACTTGATGCCACCGACTATGTGACGCCCGCTATCGAAATCATCGATGCGCGCATTGAACAGCTGGACCGCCACACCAAGGCCATGCGCAAGGTGTACGACACCATCAGTGACAACGCCGCCAATGCCGGCATCGTCATCGGCGCCGGACGCGCCGCGCCTGCCAGCCTGGATTTACCATGGTGCGGAGCCATTCTGCGCCAGAACGGTGTAGTGGAAGAGACAGGCCTGGCCGCAGGCGTACAAGGCCACCCCGCCGTGGGCGTGGCCTGGCTGGCCAACAAGCTGGCGCCGTGGGGCGAGTTCTTGAACGCAGGCGAAATCGTTCTGGCTGGCTCTTTCACCCGCCCTGTTGCGGCCAAGGCGAGAGATGTATTCGAAGCCGACTACGGCCAACTGGGCAAGCTGGAATTCCGCTTCGTATAAGCAGACAGTAAAAAGAGAGAGCTGGCAGCGTACGCTGCCAGCTCTCTCTTTTTTCGGGGATTCTCGACAGCAGGTCGGAACCACGCACCAATGGATCAACGGACCAGCCGATCAATGTGCGGCAACCTCCTGCCGTCCCGCGCCCAGATAGGTATCGATGATGCGCTGGTCGTGCAGCAAATCGCGTGCATTGCCGCTGAGCGCCACGGCCCCCATCTCCAGCACATAGGCGCGGTCTGCCACCTTCAATGCGGCTCGTGCATTCTGCTCCACCAGCAGCACCGATACGCCGCGATCACGCAGCGAAGCCACCACCTGCAGCACCTCGCGCACGATCAATGGTGCCAGTCCCAGCGATGGCTCATCAAGCATCAACAGGCGCGGCTTGGCCATCAATGCGCGGCCAATGGCCAGCATCTGCCGCTCGCCGCCCGACAAGGTGGATGCCATCTGCGCCCGGCGCTCCTGCAGGCGCGGAAAGATGTCAAACACCTCCTGCAGACGCGCCCCCTGGTCACGTTCTCCCTTGCGCCACAGCGAGAACCCGCCCAGCCGCAGATTGTCTTCTACCGACATCTCGCCAAACAATTCACGCTTTTCCGGCACCAGGCCCACGCCCTGCGCCACCATGGCTTCCACCGTGGGGCGAACGATCACACCACCCGACAAGGACACCTGGCCCTTTGAAGGCAGCAGGCCCATGGCCGCCGAGAGCAACGTGGTCTTGCCCGCGCCATTGGGGCCGATCACCGTCACGATCTCGCCAGCTGCCACATGCAGGTCAACCTGGTGCACGGCCTCCACAGGCCCGTACGATACGCACAACTGCGACAGCTGCAACAGATGAGGGGTGCTGCTCATACGGCCACCTCATCTTCATCAGCACCGCCCAGATAGGCGTCCAGCACACGCTGGTTCGATTGAATTTCGGCGGGCGTGCCCGTGGCGATCACGGTGCCGAACTCCAGCACCGTGATGCGGTCGGCCAGATTCATCACAAACTCCATGTCATGCTCTACCACCAGAATACCCAGCCCCTCGGCGCGCAACTGGCGAAGCAGCTGAGCGAGCGATTGCTTTTCCAGGTGCCGCAGGCCCGCGGCAGGCTCATCCAATAGCAAGGCTGCGGGCTGGCCTGCCAGGGCTCGGGCGATTTCGACAATGCGCTGCTGGCCCAAGGCCAACGACCCCGCAGGCACATCGGCAAACGCGCCCAGGCCACAACGCTCGATCTGCCTGCGCGCCTCTGCCAGCAACGACGCCTCCTCGTGCCTGTCCAGCCGTACCATGGACGCCAACCAGCCCTTGTGCGCACGCAGATGGGCACCCAAGGCCACGTTCTCCAGCACCGTGCGCTGGCCGAGCAGCCGCACATGCTGGAACGTACGCCCCAGGCCCAGTGCGGCAAACCTGCGCGACGGCGCATCGGCCATCACCTGGCCCATCAGTTGCACCTGCCCTTCGGTCGGCGAATCCACACCCGAGATCATGTTGAAGAACGTACTCTTGCCCGCGCCGTTTGGCCCGATCAACGCATGCACCTCACCCGCCTTCAATGACATGGACACATCATTGTTCGCCACCAGGCCGCCAAAGCGCTTGGTCACATGCTCAGCTGCCAGCAAAGTGGTGCCTGCAGTGGGAGCCGCGCGCTGGTCCAGCGGATGGGGCGAAGCCTGAACCTGTCTGCCCGCAGGCTGCCTGACCCAGCGCGCGGTCAAACGCTGCAAGGTGGGCCACAGCCCCTGGTCAAAACGCTGCAGCACCAGCACCATCAGCAAGCCGAATACGATCACTTCAAAATTGCCGCTGGTGCCCAGCAGGGTTGGCAGAATGTCTTGCAGCTTCTCTTTCAACAAAGTGATCAAGGTGGCGCCCAGCACCGCGCCCCACAGGTGGCCCGCGCCCCCCACGACGGCCATGAACAGATACTCGATACCAATATTCAGGTTGAAGGGCGCAGGGCTGACAAAGCGCTGCATGTGCGCATACAGCCAGCCAGACAGAGTGGCCAGCAGCGCAGCCAGCACGAACAGCTTGACGCGATGGCGCGCGGTGTTGATGCCCATGGATTCGGCCATCACCTGCCCCCCCTTGAGCGAGCGGATCGCCCGGCCCTCGCGCGAATCAAGCAGATTGCTCAGCAGCCACAGCGCCACCAGCAGCACGGCCCAGACCAGCACGCCCATGACCCGAGGCGACGCGAAAGAGACACCCGCTATCACCAATGGAGGAATACCTGTGATGCCCGTCTGGCCACCCAGAAATTCCATGTTGCCAAACAGGTAGTACAGGCTCAGGCCCCAGGCAATCGTGCACAGTGGCAGATAGTGCCCCTGAAGCTTGACGGTGACGGCACCCAGCACCCAGGCAACGACGAAGGTGATGACGAAACCCAATACCAGGCCCACCCACGGCAGGCCCGCAGCCCCAACAGCGCCACCGAAAAACTGCACCGCCACTGGCGACGTGCAGGCCCAACCCGTGGCATAGGCACCGATGCCGACAAAGGCCGCCTGTCCAAACGATGTCATGCCGCCCACCCCGGTCAGCAGCACTAGGCCCGCAGCCACCATGGCATAAAGACCAATGTAGCTCAGGATCACCACGGTGAAATCGGGCAGGAATCCCCAGGCCAGTGCAAACAGCACAATGGCGGCGGCGGTGAGCATCCGGGGAGTGACAACACCTGCAGCCCCAGCGGGCGCAGAGCTGGCCATGGGGCCAGATTTGGGTACTGGCGCACTCATTCTTCTTCCTCCACATGGTGGCTGTTGCGCGATCTCCACCACAGCACTGGAATAATCATCGCAAACACCAGCACCTCCTTGTATGCGCTGGCCCAGAAGGTGGAAAAGGACTCCAGCAGCCCTACCAGCAGCGCGCCCGCCAGTGCCAGCGGATAGCTGGCAAGACCGCCGATGATGGCCGCCACAAAGCCTTTGAGCCCCACCATGAATCCGGTGTCGTAGTACACCGTAGTGAGCGGCGCGATCAACAGGCCCGAAATGGCGCCGATCAAGGCTGCCAGCGCAAAGCTCAGATCACCCGCTAGCGCGGTTGGGATGCCCATCAGGCGAGCGCCCACCCGGTTGATGGCCGTCGCGCGCAAGGCCTTGCCAAGCATTGAGCGCTCAAAGAACACGAACAGCGATACCACCAGTACCAGCGCAACACCCAGCACCACCAGCGACTGGCCCGAAATGGAGATATCCGCAATATCGAACTTGGATTCCGAGAATGGTGTGGTACGTGAGCCTTCTGCACCAAAGAACAGCAGGCCCAGGCCCACCAACACCCCGTGAAGCGCGACCGAGATGATCAGCAGCAGCAGCACCGAAGCATTCGCCACCGGCCGGTACGCCACACGGTAGAGCAATGGGCCCATCGGCATCACCAGCACCAGAGCAGTGATCGACTGCAGCAGCAGCGAACCGGGCTTGACGCCCAGGGCCAGCACAGCTGCCACGGCGGGAAAGCCAACGCACCACAGCAGGGTTGCGGGCCAACTACCGCGCTGTCCGGAGCGGGCGCGCCACAACTCGGCCGCCAGCGCAACAGCAGCCATCGCCAGCAACAGCCACAGCGTAGATGGCGTCTTGCCCGCTTGCATCATGGCCATGGTGAGCGCCCCATAGGCGACGAACTCTCCCTGCGGGATAAAAATGATGCGGGTGACTGAAAACACCAGCACCAGGGCCACCGCCATCAGTCCGTAGATGGCGCCGTTGACGATGCCGTCCTGCCCTAACAGCAAGGCAATTTGCAAATCCATAGTCGACTTTCGAAAACGCGGAAAGATGAAACACCCCGAAGCTGCCGGGCAGCGCCCTGCAATGGAAACGACAACCCCATCTGCAAAACGGCTCTTGCGGGCCGCCTCGCAGATGGGGCCGCGCCTGTTTCATGTGTTGCAGGCGTATATCAGGGCTGGTATTTCCAGGTCCCGTTTTCGATCTTGACCATCACTACACCATTCTGGATGCCCAGATGGTCGGTGGGTGACATGGAGAAGATGCCGTGTGCGCCGGGCACATTCTTGGTCTGCTCCAGGGCATCGCGCAAAGCCGCACGGAACTCCGGCGTGCCGGGCTGCGCCTTCTTCAGCGCCTCTGGCACGGCAGCAAACAGAACCTTGCCTGCATCCCACGCATGGGCGCCAAAGGTCGCTGCGGTGCCCTTGCCATACTTGCCTTCATAGGCCTTGACGTAGTCCACGCCCTCCCTCTTGACCGGATTGCTGTCAGGCAACTGATCGGCCACCAACACCGGGCCCGCAGGCAGGAAGGTACCTTCCACATCCTTGCCACCTACGCGCAGAAAATCGGCATTGGCCACACCGTGGGTCTGGTAGTACTTGCCCTTGTAGCCACGTTCTTTGAGGGTTTTCTCCGGCAGGGCCGCTGGTGTGCCCGAACCGGCCACCAGCACTGCATCGGGCTTGGCGGCCATCAGCTTCAATGCCTGACCGGTCACCGAGGTGTCAGCGCGCGAGAAGGCCTCGGTCGCCACGATCTTCAGGCCCTTAGCTTCTCCGGCCTTTTTGAACTCCTGCAACCAGCTCTCGCCGTAGGCGTCGTTGAAACCGATGTAGCCAACGGTCTTGACGCCACTCTTGACCATGTGGTCTGCGATGGCGCCCGCCATCAGCCCGTCGTTCTGGGGCGTCTTGAAGACCCATTTCTTCTTGTCGTCCATCGGCTCGATGATCTTGGCGGAAGCAGCCAGGGTGATCATGGGAGTCTTGCCTTCTGCCACCACGTCGATCATTGCCAGCGAATTGGGCGTGATGCTGGAGCCGATGATGATGTCGGCCTTGCTCTCGCTGATCAGCTTGCGGGTATTGGAGACAGCTGCGGTGGTATCGGACGCATCATCGAGAATGATGTAGTTGACCTTCTGCCCGCCAATGGTCTGCGGCATCAGCGCAATCGTGTTTTTCTCGGGAATGCCCAACGATGCAGCAGGCCCTGTGGCCGAGAGCACCACACCTACATTGATGTCGGCCCAGGCCGAACCCCAGGTTGCGACCAATGCGGCGGCAACGATTCCCAGTTTTGCAAAGCGCTTCATATATTGTCTCCTTTGGCTCTTACTAAACAACCCCTACGATTGCGATGATGGCTGCGATGCAATGGGCAATGTCGGTGCGAAATCCATGGCTATCACAACGGCACAACAATTTAACTTATTAAATAATTTTTCACCAGTATTTTTCAGCGTTTCTGACCTGGGGTTTGCACTGCCCCCAAACCTCCGAGAAACAGATCGGCCACAACGGGCGCCATGGTGTCGTAGCTCAAGGCACCATGGGGCTTGAGCCAGGTAAACATCCAGTTCATCATGCCGAACAGCAGCATGGTGAGCGCCTTGGTCAAACCCGCCTGATCTGTCTGGGGGCGCAGCTCACGCACCGCGCGTGCCACGCTCTCCACCACCTGGCGTTCGCCATTCAGTATTCGCTCCTGATCCTCTTCATTCAAGAAACGCACGTCTTCTGTCAGCACCCGGTGCTCGTTGATGGCATGGGCATACTCCTGCACAAAGCGCTCGATCAACAAGCGCAGGCGCGGCTCGGCAGGCAGTTGCGGGTCTACGCCATCCACCAGCGCAATCAGCCGCGTAATATGCGCATCGCAAATCTCGAGCAGCAGCGCATTCTTGTCCTTGAAATAGTGGTAGAGCGCCGGCTTGGAGAGGCCGCAGGCGCTCGCCACTTCGTTCATCGAGGTTGCCGCGTAACCAGCGCGGGCAAACAACTCCGCCGCCTGGTGCAGGATATGTTCTCTCTGGTCTTCGTAACCGGGTGCCCGTCCTCGAGCCATGGCGTCTTTCCTTGTTGATGGTGGTGGCGCTCATCATGCCTCAAACCATTCTCCCCTCCGGGGTGTCAGCGCTCATCAAACGAGAGCACAACGCGCTCTGTCAGCGGGTGCGCCTGGCAGGTAAGAATGAAGCCATCGGCCACTTCCTTTTTGTCCAGCGCAAAGTTGCGCTCCATGCGCACCTCGCCCTCCACCAGCTTGGCGCGGCAGGTGCCGCACACACCAGAGGTACATGAATAGGGTACCTCCAAGCCAGCTGCAGATGCCGCATCGAGAATGCTGGGTTGCCCTTTGGTGAACGGAATCTCACGCGACAGCCCGTCGCGGATGATCACGATGCGTGCAGCTTCGGCATCCCCTGGCTTGGCTTCGTGCACCACAGCGCCCACGGTGCCAGCGGCCTGCAGTGCCACACCAAAGCGCTCGATATGAATGCGCTCTTCTGAAACCCCCGCCGCCAGCAAGGCAGCTTCGGCCTCGTCGTTCATCTGGAAAGGACCACAGACATAGACATGGTCAATGCCCCCGGCCGGTACCACGCTTGCCAGAAATTCACCGATCTTTTCGCGGTTCATCGTGCCACTATTGATCGGCGCATCGGTGTGTTCGTCCGAGAACACGTGCTGCAGCACCAGGCGCGACATGTAGCGGTTCTTGAGGTCTTCGATCTCTTCCTTGAACATGGTCGAGCGCAACGCGCGGTTGCCATAGATCAGCGTGAAGCGGCTGGCGGGTTCACGGGCCAGCACGGTCTTCATGATCGAGAGAATCGGCGTGATGCCGCTGCCACCGGCAATACCCACATGGTGGCGCGCCGCGTCGCTTTCGATGGGTACAAAGAACCGCCCTTGCGGCGCCATCACCTGGATGGTATCGCCAGGTTGAAGGTGCTCGTTGATCCAGTTGGAGAACACGCCACCGCGCACCTTGCGCACGCCCACGCGCAGCTCACCGTCGTCCACGCCTGCGCAGATCGAATAGGAGCGTCGCAGATCCTGACCTTCGATATTGGCACGCAAGGTCAGGTACTGCCCTTGGGTAAAGCCAAACACTTCACGAAGGTCCTGCGGCACGTCAAACGAAACTACCACCGCCTCTTGCGTGTCGGGCTCGATCTTGCGCACACGCAGCGGATGGAAACTGATGCTCATAGTGCATTCCTCAACTCAAATAGGCTTGAAGTGCTCGAATGGTTCGCGGCAGGCCAGGCACCGGTACAGGGCCTTGCAGGCCGTGGCTCCAAAGGCGGACAGCCGCTCTGTCTGCGCGCTGCCGCAGCGTGGGCAGGCCGGTGTTGCGATGTTCATGCTGCGGCCAAAAAACCGGATTGGCACCGCTGCGTCCTTGTCCACCATGCCTGGGGGCGCGATACCGTACTGTGCCAGCTTGCGCCTGCCTTCTGCACTGATCCAGTCCGTCGTCCAGGCCGGTGCCCGGCGCAGGCTCACCCGTGCGGGCCCCAGGCCTGCAGCATCAATGGCTGCCAGCACATCGCTCTCGATCACCTCGGTCGCAGGGCAGCCCGAGTAGGTCGGTGTCAGCACGATCTCCAGCCCCGCCTCCCCGGCAACCACGTCGCGCACGATGCCCAGGTCGCACACCGATACAGCTGGCACCTCGGGATCCAGCACGGTGTGGAGCACTTTCCAGGCGGCACTCACCCGGGCTTCCTGCGCAAGGTCAGCGGCATGCATCACCATGCTCCTGCTGGAAAGGCGCGCTGCAGGTATTGCATGTCGGCCAGGATGAAGCCCATGTGTTCGCTATGGCGTCCACGCTTGCCTTCGCTCAGAAACTGTGACGGAGCCGGCTCTGCCAACCGAGCCTCGGCCAACACTTCGCGCATTTGTGCGTACCAGTCGTCCTGCAGTGCAGACCAGCGCGGGCCCCAGCCAGCGTCTGCCGCAGCCTCGTCCGCAGCGTCGGTATCGAACAGCTCAGGCGCATACCGCCACAGCTGCTTGATCGCGCGCTCCATGCGAGTGCGTGACTCGTCCGTTCCGTCCCCCAGCCGCACGACCCAATCCGCAGAGTGCTGCTGGTGGTAGCGCACTTCCTTCACGGCCTTGGCGGCAATGGCACGCAGCTCCTCATGGCTGCTCTCCACGCTCACCCGCTCCCACAGCAGCTTCAGCCAGGTGGCAATCATGGTGTTGCGCAGTACGGAGAATGCAAAGTCCCCGCGCGGCAGCTCGGCCAGCGTCACGTTGAAGTAATCGCGTTCATTGCGCAGGAAAGCCAGCTGGTCTTCGTCATGGCCGCCCCCCTCCACCTGCCCGGCCAGGGTGAGCACGGCGCGCGCCTG
This sequence comes from Comamonas odontotermitis, assembly GCF_014207855.1. Classification (GTDB taxonomy): domain Bacteria; phylum Pseudomonadota; class Gammaproteobacteria; order Burkholderiales; family Burkholderiaceae_C; genus Comamonas; species Comamonas odontotermitis_A. The sequence continues at coordinate 97,640 of NZ_JACHKZ010000012.1, forward strand.
CCCGATCAGATCGAGCGCAATGTTGGACATGGCAATGTCTTCTTCCAGGATCGGCGCATGGCCGCACCACTCGCTGACGCGCTGGGCCAGGATCAGGCAGCTGTCGCCAATACGCAGCAGGTATTGCGTCGCAGGTGTGAGTGCTAGTTGTATGGATTCAGCAGGCATGGTCTCTCCCGGGATCACATGTGATCCACTTCCTTGGGCAACTGGAAGAAGGTGGGGTGGCGATACACCTTGTCTTCCGCCGGATCAAAATACATGTCCTTGTCGCCGGGATCGCTCGCCACAATCTGTTCGGATTGCACCACCCACACGCTGCAGCCCTCTTGGCGACGGGTGTACACATCACGCGCCATCTGGATGGCCATCTTGGCGTCTGCCGCATGCAGGCTGCCGCAGTGCTTGTGGTCCAGGCCCGCCTTGCTGCGCACAAATACTTCCCACAGGGGCCATTCCTTTTTGATGCTGTCGTTCATGCGGCCTCCTTGATGGCGCGACTCTGTTGTTTGCGGGCATGGGCCAGCGCTGCTTCGCGCACCCAGGCCCCGTTGTCCCAGGCTTGCACACGGGCGCCCAACCGCTCCTGGTTGCAAGGCCCGTCTCCGGCAATCACGCGCCAGAATTCATCCCAATCGATGGGCCCATGGTCATGGGCACCACGCGCCTCGTTCCACTTCAGCTCCGGATCCGGCAAGGTGACTCCCAGGATCTGCGCCTGCTCCACGGTTGCATCGATGAACTTCTGGCGCAGCTCATCGTTGGAGACGCGCTTGATGCCCCAGCGCATCGATTGCGCACTGTTGGGCGATTGGTCATCGGGTGGGCCGAACATCATGATCGATGGCCACCACCAGCGATTGACCGCATCCTGCACCATGTCCTTCTGTGCCTGGGTGCCGTTCTTCATCATCGTGAGCAACGCATCAAACCCTTGGCGCTGGTGAAAGCTCTCCTCACGGCAGATGCGGATCATGGCGCGCGCATACGGTGCATACGAGCAGCGGCAGATCGGCACCTGGTTCATGATGGCTGCGCCATCCACCAGCCAGCCAATGGTGCCGATATCCGCCCACGTCAGTGTGGGGTAGTTGAAGATTGAGCTGTACTTGGCCTTGCCGCTGTGCAGCGCGTCGAGCATCTGGTCGCGCGATGTGCCCAGCGTTTCTGCCGCCGCGTACAGGTACAGGCCATGACCGCCCTCGTCCTGCACCTTCGCCAGCAGAATCGCCTTGCGCTTGAGAGTGGGCGCACGGCTGATCCAATTGCCCTCGGGCAGCATGCCGACGATCTCCGAGTGCGCATGCTGGCTGATCTGGCGCAGCAAGGTCTTGCGGTAGTGGTCGGGCATCCAGTCCTTGGCTTCGATGAACTCGCCCGCGTCGATACGCTCGTCAAAGCGCTCCTGCAGACGTGCCTCTTCGGCGGATCGGACGGGCTTGTTGCCGTCCCCCGGCTCTTTACCCATGGTATCCATGGCTTGGGTGTACATGGTGAACCTCCTCAAATGTGTATGCGATCAGGTAAGTGCGCCTGTCTGGCGAACCCGCTCAGCGCGGCCGTTTGTCAAACACGCGCCGGGCCTTGCCGGTCTGCGTACGCTCGATGCCATCCGGGTCGAACACCCTCACTACCGTGGAGATGCCCACCAGCGTTTTGACGCGGTGCTGCACCCATTGCGCGATTTCACTGCGCTCGCCATCTGCCATGCCGCGCAGCGCGGGAACCAGTTCGCAATGCACCTCCACGGTGTCAAGCAGCCCTTCGCGGCTGATGTGCAACTGGTACACGCCGGTGAGCTTCTGGTGCGCCAGCACGATCTCTTCCACCTGGGTGGGAAAGACATTGACGCCTCGGATGATCATCATGTCGTCGCTGCGGCCCACGATCTTGCCCATGCGCCGGAAGGAGCGCGCCGTCGGCGGCAGCAGGCGTGTCAGATCGCGTGTGCGATAGCGGATGATGGGCATGGCCTCCTTGGACAGCGAGGTGAAGACCAGCTCGCCCTCTTCGCCATCGGCCACTACTTCGCCAGTGTCCGGGTTGATGATCTCGGGGTAGAAATGGTCTTCCCAGATGACCGGGCCGTCCTTGGTTTCCACGCATTCGCTGGCCACGCCAGGGCCCATCACTTCAGACAGGCCGTAGATATCCACCGCATCCAGGCCCGCCTTGTGCTCGATATCCTTGCGCATGGCTTCGGTCCAGGGCTCGGCGCCAAAGATGCCGATCTTGATCGAACTGGCGGCGGCATCCAGCCCCTGCCGCTGGAACTCTTCCACCAGCACCTGCATGTAGCTGGGCGTGACCATGATGATGTCAGGCTTGAAATCGGTGATCAGTTGCACCTGCTTTTCCGTCTGCCCTCCCGACATGGGCACCACGGTACAACCGGCACGTTCAGCGCCGTAGTGCGCGCCCAGGCCGCCGGTAAACAGGCCATAGCCGTAGGCCACATGCACCATGTCGCCCTGGCGTCCGCCAGCCGCACGGATGGAACGCGCCACCAGGTCGGCCCAGGTGTTGATGTCCTTGAGCGTATAACCCACCACCGTCGGCTTTCCCGTCGTGCCGCTGGAGGCATGCACGCGCGCCACTTGGTTGCGCGGCACGGCAAACATTCCGAAGGGGTAGTTGTCGCGCAACTCCTTCTTGGTGGTAAATGGGAAACGGGCCAGGTCCTTGAGGCTTTTCAAGTCTGACGGATGCACGCCCTTGGCATCAAAGGCCTGACGGTAGTGCGGCACGTTGTCATAGGCATGCTGCAGCGACCAGCGCAGGCGTTGCAACTGCAAGGCCTCGATTTCATCGCGGCTCGCGGTCTCGATGGGATCGAAGACACTGGCTGGGGAAACACGGTCATTCATGGTGAGAACCTCTTGGCATCTTGGCAGTCAGTCTTGGACGGGCACCGTCGGCCTGCCCTTCATCCGGTACGAACGGCCGCGGAACAAGGCAATCACCTCACCCGCCTGGTTGCAGATTCGTACGTCATACACACCCGTGCGGCCCGCCTGTGAAACCTCTCTGGCTGCGGCCACCAGCACATCCCCCGGCTTGCCTGGTGCCACAAAATCCACCGACAGGCCCGATGCCACCGTCATTTCGTTGTAGCTGTTGCAGGCATAGGCAAAGGCGGTATCGCCCAAGGTGGTGATATAGCCGCCATGGCAGATGTCAAAGCCATTGAGCATGTCACTGCGCACCGCCATCTCGATGGTGGCCTCGCCCGGCGCCATGTGGGTTACGCGCATGTCCAAGCCCTGCGCAGCCCGGTCGCGGGCAAACATGCCATCGCGCACATGCTCGGCGAGCTGCTGCGAAGTCATCGTGGTGGAAGCGGTGGCATCCATGGTCAATCTCCAAAAGGAACGGGATGCATCAGCGGTCGCTGAAAGCGGGAGCACGTTTGGCCATGAAGGCCGATACCCCTTCCAGATAGTCATGGGCGCAGCCCAGACGCTTTTGCTCGCGCGCCTCCAGTGCCAGCGATGCGGAAAATTCGAGGTTGTCCGCGGCGTCCATGGCGCGGCGCGTGGTCACCAGCGCCTGCGTCGGCATGGCAGCAAGGCGATTGGCGAGAATTTCCACTTCCGTCCAAAAGGCGGAATCCGGCACGCAACGCCAGATGAGCCCGATGCGCTCTGCCTCGGCTGCGGGTAGCTTGTCGCCTAGCAGCGCCAGGCCGAGCGCACGCTGACGACCCACCAGGCGCGGCAACAGCCAAGTGCCGCCACTGTCGGGCAACAAGCCGATCTTGGTAAAGGCCTGGATGAAATTGGCCGACTCTGCCGCCACCACCAGATCGCAGCACAGCGCAATATTGGCGCCAGCGCCAGCCGCTACGCCATTGACCGCCGCAATCACAGGAACGGGCATGGCGCGCAGTTGCTCGCACAAAGGCTTGTAATGGCGCGCGATCAGCACACTCAAATCCGTGGGCGCCTGGCCTGCAGGGGCCGGCGCTGCGCCCTCATCGGCCAGGTCTTGCCCGGCACAGAAACCTCGCCCCGCCCCCGTCAGTACCACACAGCGCACTTCGGCGTCAGCAGCCGCTGCCTGCAAGGCAGATGCCAGCGCACGATGCATGGCCTGGGTGAAGCTGTTGAGAGCCTGCGGGCGATTGAGTGTGATGATGCATACGCCGCCCCGGCGCTCTTGCAGCACCAGCGGTTCGCCGGATGGATTCGTGGTTGGGCTCGCTTCTGGCATGTCCGTGCTTTCTACAACGTGGTACCTGGCTGGCTTTTGTCGTTGATGCTGGTCAAAATTCAGCAAATCTCTTTGACCGACCGTTCGGTAAATAATATACTAACTCTCAGGTGTTGATGCAAGTCATAAAAGACTCAGAGAAAACCCGCATTTGCCAAAAATTTGTTTTGGCTCATGCCACGGCCCTTTGGCATCCATTGCAGCATTCGCACCCTACAACCATCCACCCCGGAGACCTGCATGACCTTGTTTGACAAGCACCGAGCCTTGCTGGACCAAGCCGTCCACGCTGCCAAGACCCGCGAATACTGGAGCGCCTTTCCCGAAAACCCTTCACCCAAGGTGTATGGCGAAACCGCGCAGGCCGACGGCCAGGCAGCCACCCAGGCATATTTCAACGGCGACTTTCCGCTCCAGCAGACCGCAACACGCAGCTGGGTAGCCACCGAGCAATCGCCGTATGGCGTGGCATTGAATGTGCGCTACCCCGATTGCGCGCCAGCAGATCTGGTGGCTGCAGCACAGGCAGCAGAGTCGGCATGGCAGGCGCTGGGTGCGCAAGGCCGCGTCGGCCTGCTGCTGGAGGCACTCACCCGCATCCACCAGCGCACGCACGAGATCACCCATGCCGTCATGCTGACCAGTGGCCAGGGCCCGATGATGGCCTTCCAGGCGGGCGGCCCGCATGCGCAGGACCGAGCCCTCGAAGCCATTGCGTATGCATGGATGGCGCAAGCCGACATTCCTGCCACGGCGCACTGGGAAAAGCCGCAGGGCAAGAACCCACCCCTGGTGATGCAAAAGCATTTTGAGGTGGTGGGCCGTGGCATCGGCCTGGTGCTGGGTTGCGCCACCTTCCCCACCTGGAACACCTATCCCGGGCTGTTCGCCAGTCTGGCGACCGGCAATCCGGTCATCGTCAAGCCGCACCCCAATGCCGTGTTGCCCATGGCGATCACGATCGCCATCCTGCGCGACGTACTGCGCGAGCAAGGTATTGACCCCAATGTGGTGCAGTTGGGCCTGTGCCCCCGTAACGAAGACACGCAGGCGCTCGCAACCAACCCTGCTGTAGCGCTGATCGACTTTACCGGCAGCACCGCCTTCGGCAACTGGCTGCAGAGCAATGCCAAACAGGCGCGCCTGTATGCCGAGATGGCAGGGGTCAACACCGTCATTCTCGAATCAGCCGGTGACTATGCAGCCACGATGAAGAACCTCGCCTTCACGCTGGCGCTGTACAGCGGGCAGATGTGCACCACGACGCAGAACATTCTGATCCCGCAAGACGGCATCGCCACCAACGAAGGGCACAAGAGCTTTGACCAGATCGGCCAGGATCTGGGCGCAGCGCTGGCAGCCCTGCTGGAAGATCCTCGCGTGGCCACTGCCGTGCTGGGGGCGATTGCATCGCCTGCCACATCAGAGCGAATTACGGCATCTGCACAAGTGGGCCGTTTAGTACACGCTTCACAAAAGATAGCGCATCCGCAGTTTCCACAAGCGGTATTGCAGACGCCACAACTGGTCGCGCTGACCGAGGCCGACAGCGCCATCTACAACCAGGAATGCTTTGGCCCGGTGGCCTATCTGGTGGCGGTCAAGGATGGTGCGTCAGCCCTGACCGTTGCGCAAAATACCTTGCAGCAGCATGGCGCGCTCACGCTGGGCGTGTACTCACAGAACCCGGCATATATCGATCAGGCGGTGCGGGTCAGCCTGCGTGGCAAGGTGGCACTGTCCATCAATCTGACACAGGGCATTTACGTCAACCAGTCGGCGGCGTTCTCTGATTTCCATGCCACTGGCGGCAATCCGGCTGCCAATGCCAGCTACACCAATCTGGCCTTTGTGGCAGACCGCTTTGTGGTGGTGCAACGCCGCGCCCATGTGTAACGCGGTCTATCGATGAAAAAAGCTGCCAGTGCCCATTGATCGGGCGCTGGCAGCTATCATTTTTCTAATCTAGACATCACGGCCATGGTGGCCGGCGCCTTTTGTCTGGCGCTTACATATCCAGGGCGCGCAGATCCAGCTTGCCGTCCTTCATCGGCGGGCACCAGTAGTACGAGTTCTTTACCGGATTGGACATCTGGAACAGGCCATCGACAATGCCATCCTCCTCGCCCGCCATGCGGCGCATCTGCGCCTCAAAAGCGTAGAAGCTGCGGCCAAAACCCGCAAAGATGGTGCCGATCTCGTCGCTGCCATCTGCCTTTACACGCCACCAGGGCATGTTGCGGCGCAGGATGAACGCCTCGGGCGTGAAGCTCTCCTGCGCGGTACGCTTGACGTGGGCGGACTCGGGCGCATCTTCCAGTTCTTCGTTGTCCGACAGACGGCGGCCGATCATGTGATCCTTTTGCAGGGCCGTCATGCGTGCAAAGGCTTCCTGGTCGTGCAGCCATTCCTGCACCGCAAAGTAGCTGCCGCCATCGAGGCCCTGTCCCATTCCATCAGCAATGGCTGCATGCACGGCCTCGCCGTCCTTCGGGTTCTCGGTGCCGTCTTCATAACCTGTCAGATCGCGGACCACATCCCTGCCATTCCATCCGTGGCGGAAGCAATCGAGCACCTGAACGCAGGTGAATGCAGGCGCCAGAAAAGCAGCCGCCTCGCGCGATGCCTTGAGCAGGTCACCCTGCTCGGCGCCGCGCAGCCACAGACACAGCGCGTGCGGCGTCAGTGGCAACTCGCCCTGGGGGCCCTTGATGGAGGGAAAGTTGCGCAGCCCCGGCACCTGCACGCCCAGCAATTGGGCCAGCGACTCGCCCACGGCCACCACGGCGTTCACGCCATCGGCCCAGCTCTGCAACTGGCCAAGGGCCTTGCGCACGGCTGCCGCGTCACCGGACACGTTCCAAAATTGATAGCGGCTGACCGCAGGCAGATCTTGCAGGATTCCTGGCTGGTGTAATGGCTTCATGGCATCTTCAAGTGAATTGGCTGGCATGCATCCCTTTGCGCATACCCACCGTGGTGATGTTCAACCGCCCATTGTGTACCAGTCTGGCTTCATGAGCGGCTTCTTCGGCTTTGAGCTGCCTGACTGCCAGACCGTCTCAATGGCGCTCAGGCTTCATCACTTGCGGGTTGCGAGGGGCTCTCTACGCCCAACGCATCGCACAGCTGCTGCACGGTGGCACGCAGTTGGGCAACTTCCGCCTCCAGGGTTTCCACACGGTGCTGCAGGCCGGCAGATGCAGGGGCGCTGCCGGCTGCGCTTTGCAGCGCAGCCACATCAATGGGGCCGCACAGCAGATGTGCCCAGCGCTGCTCGCGCGCGCCCGGTGCCCGTGGCAATTGCTGCACCAGCGGGCCGCCCTTTTCTTCGCTGCGCTCGCGCAACTCGTCCAAAAAGGCTTCGACCGAAGAGATATCGGCAAAGCGGTGCCAGCGCTCGGAATTGATACGCAGCTCCCCAGCAGTCTGCGGGCCGCGCAGCATCAAGAGCGACAGCAGCACCGCCGACTGATCGGGTACGCCCACGCCGCGCGGAAAGTTGTGCTCCCAGCGGGTGGATCGGCTACCGCTGATCTGCACCGCCAACCCCTGCTGGCGCAACTCGTCCAGCGCCTCTGCGGCTTCGCCTTCGGTCACCTCCATCACGGGGTCGCGGCTGGATTTCTGGTTGCAACCGGTGACCAGCGCGTTGAGCGTGAGCGGGTAGCTGTCCGGCACAGTGCGGGCTTTTTCCATCAGGGTGGCAAGCACGCGAGCCTTGATGAAAGTCAATGGGGTCGAGCGATGATCGAAAGGCATAGGGGTTTCCTGAAAATATTGCGCACATCGTAAACAGGTTCCGATTCCATTTCCGCTCCACCCGGCTGCTTTGGGGGCATTGCCAACCAGCTTGACCACGGCGCCTTTCCGATGGTGTGTGGCCGCGGCAACGCCGCTGCCGGCCTGAGCGGGGGTAGCGCCATGCTGCCCTCGTTGCAGCAATTGGCAGAATCTGTGCGATCAATGTCATTGCTGACAAGGCATTTCTTACGCACACTGGCGGCATGCCCTCCGCCCAACCACCCAACTCAAACGCAGCCGCCTGCGCCGCCCAACCCGGCCACCGCGTGGTCTGCGTGGCCTACCCCCGCGCGATGAGCCTGGACATTACCGGCCCCATGCAGGTGTTTGCCACCGCCAACGATGTGCGCGGGCGCCAGGGCCTGCCCGGGTTTTACCAGCTGACTTTTGCCGGGTTGGAAAAGGGGAAGGTCACGCTGTCGTGCGGGCTGCAGATGGTTGCCAGCCACGGCCTGCGCCAGTTGCGCCTTGCCGCCAACACCACGGTTCTGATCCCCGGTGGCGACGGCATCGAGGACGCGCAGCACAACGCAGCGCTGCGCCAGTGGGTGCAGCGCGTGGCGCCCAAGGTGCAGCGGCTTGGCTCCGTATGCTCAGGAGCCCTGGTGCTGGCGCGCGCGGGCCTGCTCGATGGCCTGCCCGCCACCACACACTGGTGCCGCCTGCAGGAGCTGGCGGGGCTTGCACGCGACATCCATATCGATGGTGACCGGCTCCACACCTACGATGCCGCCCATCCGCAGCAACGGCATATCTTCACATCGGCAGGGGTCACCTCGGGTATCGATCTGGCTATCAGCCTGGTGGAGGCTGATCTGGGCCGCGCCATGGCGCTGGCCGTAGCGCGGCAGTTGGTGATGTTTGTGCGCAGGCCGGGCGGGCAGGCCCAGTTCAGCCCATTGCTGGCCGCCGAAACCACTCAAGCGCCGCGCCTCGCCCGGCTTCTGGAATGGATTCCCAGCCGCCTGGGCGACGACCTGGGCATCGAGCAACTCGCGGCCCAGGCCTGCTTGCCGCCGCGTACCCTGGCCCGCGTGTTCCAGCAGGAATTGGGGACCTCGCCCGGCAGATATGTGGAGCGTGTGCGGGTCGAAGCCGCTGTCACCTTGCTGAGCCAGCGGCAGGCGTCGATCGCCACCGTGGCGCGGCTGTGCGGTTTCGGCCATCCAGAAAACCTGCGCCGCAGCTTTCACAAGACGCTGGCTGTCAGCCCGCAGGCCTTTGCCGAACGCTTTGGCGCTGGCTAGCCCTGCTGGCATTTCCCTTTCCAACTAAAACCTGCCCTGGCGCTTGCCACCAGGGCGCAGCAGGCTCATTTTTGATAACCAGGAAAGCTCCGTATGCTCGTACGCCGCCACCCCCAACTGCTCACGCTCAGCATCGCCCAGGCGTTGTACTGGTCGTGCTCCATCATCGGCATCGCGCTCACGGCACTGGTGGGCCAGCGTCTGGCTCCATGGCCCGTGCTCGCCACCGTGCCGCTGACCTTGCTTGTCGCAGGCAACCTGCTGGCAATTGGGCGCCTGTCGCGCTGGATGCAGCGCCATGGCCGCGCGCGCGGCCTGCAATATGGCGCACTGATGGGCGTTGCCGCTGGTCTGCTGGCGGCCTGGGCGGTATACATCGGCAGTTTTGCGCTGTTCTGTGCCGCCATGGTGCTGCTGGGCTGCTACCAGGCATCAGCCGGGTTTTACCGTTTTGCGGCACTTGATGGCATGGAGCCGCAGCACAAGGGCAGCGCCGCAGCCTGGGTACTGGCCGGAGGCATCGCAGCCGCCGTGCTCGCACCCAGCCTGGCTATCCATGCCTCAGGGGCGCTTTCCACGCCCATGGCAGGGGCCTATGTGGCGATTGCCGCCCTCGCGCTGCTGGCCTGCGCGCTGCTGCAGCGCCTTCCAGCCAGCCTCAAAGCGCCCATGGCCGGTGCATCCTCCACGGGCTCCAACGCCATCGTATCGCGCCGTCAATTGTGGCAGCGCCCTGCCATCCGCCAGGCCATCATGCTCAGCGCCTGCGGCCACGGCTTGATGATTCTGGTGATGAATGCCACACCACTGGCCATGCATGGCGCGGGGCATTCGCTCGCAAACTCTACCCACGTCATTCAATGGCATGTGCTGGGCATGTTTGTGCCGTCGCTCGTTGCTGGCAAGGCGGTGGATCGGTTTGGTGCACGCCGCATCGCCTGGCTGGGAGCGGCGATGCTGGCCATCAGCGCTGCAGTGGCATTGACAGGGCAGGCTTTCTTTCCGTTCCTTGTCAGCTCCCTGCTGCTGGGCGCAGGCTGGAACCTGATGATTCTTGCAGGAACGACCCTGCTGTCACAGGCTTGCACCCCGCAAGAGGCTCCGCAGGCCCAACCTTTGATGGAATGGGCCAACAATGGCAGCGCAGCCGCCATGTCCTTCAGCTGCGGCGTACTGATTCAGACCTTGGGCTGGTCTGCGATCAACGCAGTCATGCTGCTGGTGCTGACAGCACTGGCCTGCGCCCTGCTGCGCCAGGCCCGTCAACCCGTGCTGGCGCGTCCGTCTGCGGACTGAGGCGCGCGGGGCAGTAGGCTTGTCGTGCCCCCTGGGCATGTGCAAAGGCATCAAATTCAATAGCAAACACCGCCATCAGGCGGCTACTGAACAGCCCCAAAACGGCCGCTCTTCGCGTCGCGTGAGCGACTGGCAGTCCGCCCGAAAAGGCGTTCCGGGAGACTTCCACCCTCTACAGTGCATCGGCAATAACACCACCAGGAGACGCCATGTACACCCCATCCCCTTCATACCGTTCACTCCGCATCGCCGGATGGATCGCGGCAGCAGGCATTGCCTTCTGCGCCGCGCCAGTCTGGGCAGGCACCATTGAGGCAGCCGAATTCAACAGCCCCACCTTGCAGCACAGCTGGACCTACAACGTTTATCTGCCCACCGGCTATGACGCCAACAGCAAGCTACGCTACCCCGTGATGTACCTGTTGCACGGCAACGATGGCGCGCGCAATGACTGGCCCGTCAAAGGCAACCTGCTGCAGACGGCCGACCAACTGATCCAGACCGGCCAGATCCCGCCCGCCATCATCGTGATGCCCGATGCAGGCACCACCTGGTATGTCGATCTGAAGGAAAAGATGGAAACCGCCTTCTTCAACGATCTCGTGCCACATGTCGAAGGCAGGTACCGCACCCTCAAGACCCGCGACGGCCGCGTGATCGGTGGCCTGTCGATGGGCGGCTACGGTGCGCTGCGTTACGTGCTCAAGTACCCCGAGAAGTTCCAGGCCGCTGCGCTGCTGAGCCCGGCCATCTACAACCCTGAGCCTCCCGCCGATTCTTCCGCCCGCTTCGTGAAGGTGTTTGCCGAGCCCAATACCGACGGCGCATATAGCCGAACAGTCTGGCAAAGCTATAACTACCCGGTGCTGTGGGAGCAGTTCCTGGCCAAAAAGGTCAGCGTGCCGATGTATATCAACAGCGGTGATGACGATGAATTCATGATCGAATCCGAAGCCACCCAGCTCTACAGCCTGCTGCGCAAGAACAAGCAACCGGCAGAGCTGCGCATCGTCAACGGCAAACACGAATGGCCGGTGTGGGAGAGCACCGTGGGCGATGCGCTCAAATATGTGTTCCGCACCGTGCGCCGCCCGCAGGCAGACCAATAGTCAAATAGTCACCCGCCTCCCCCCCAACGGCTTGCTGACCTGAAGCGGCCATGCAAAAAGGGATCCGGCCAGGATCCCTTTGTCACATCCACAACCGTACTTACAAGTTGCCGACCATCTGCTCAGGTACTACCCATTGGTCGAACTGCTCGGCCGTCACATGGCCGCTGGCAATCGCCGCGTCACGCAAACTGGAGCCTTCCTTGTGCGCCTTCTTGGCGATGAAGGCTGCCTTGTCGTAGCCGATGTGGGTGTTCAGCGCCGTCACCAGCATCAGCGAACGCCCAACCAGCTCTGCAATGCGCTCGCGGTTGGGTTCGATCCCCACGGCGCAATGCTCATTGAAGCTGACCATGCCATCGGCCAGCAACCGCACGCTTTGCAGGAAGTTGTGCGCTACCAGCGGACGGAACACATTGAGCTCGAAATTGCCCGATGCACCACCAAAGTTGATGGCCACGTCGTTGCCGAACACCTGGGCACACAGCATGGTCATGGCTTCGCACTGCGTGGGATTGACCTTGCCAGGCATGATGGAGGAGCCCGGCTCGTTCTCGGGAATGGAGAGCTCGCCCAGGCCGCTGCGCGGGCCACTGGCCAGCCATCGCACATCGTTGGCAATCTTCATCAGGCTGGCGGCCAAAGTCTTGAGGGCGCCATGCGCATGCACCAGGCCATCGCAACTGGCCAGCGATTCAAACTTGTTCGGTGAGGTGATGAAGGGGTAGCCGGTGATGGCTGCCAGCTCCTGGGCCACGCCTTCCGCGTAGCCCTTGGGCGCATTCAAGCCCGTACCCACTGCCGTACCACCCAACGCCAACTCGTACAAATGCGGCAGCGCAGCCTTGATGTGGCGCTCGCCATGCTCCAGCTGCGCCACCCACCCCGATATCTCCTGCCCCAGTGTCAGTGGCGTCGCATCCTGCAGATGGGTGCGGCCGATCTTGACAATGTCGGCAAATTCGATGCTCTTGGCCTTGAGCGTACGGTGCAGTTGTGCAACCGCAGGCAGCAGCTTTTGCCCCACCGCCGTCACCGCCGCCACATGCATTGCGGTGGGATAGACGTCGTTGCTCGACTGGCTTTTGTTCACATCGTCATTGGGATGCACCAGGCGCGATTCGCCGCGCTCACCACCGAGCAGCTCGCTCGCACGGTTGGCCAGTACCTCGTTGACATTCATGTTGGTCTGCGTGCCCGAGCCGGTCTGCCACACCACCAGCGGAAACTCATCCGGGTGCTGGCCGGCAATCACTTCATCCGCCGCAGCCACGATGGCCCGCGTCTTCTTTTCCTCCAGCAGGCCCAGCTTGTGGTTGACCGTGGCAGAGGCCTTCTTGACCTGGGCCAGCGCATGAATGATTTCACGCGGCTGGTGCTCGCCACTGATATTGAAGTTCTGGATCGAGCGTTGCGTCTGCGCGCCCCACAGCTTGTTACTGGGAACATCGATCAAACCGAACGTATCTTTTTCCTGCCGAACCGCCGCCATGAAATGACTCCTGATGAAAAATGATGAATCCTGCCCCTGTGCTCAGCCCTTGCCCAATTCACGCCAGCTCTTTTCACTGATGGCAACGCCGAACTTTCGGGCCGCACTCTGTATACGCGACCATGCATGGTCGCGCTCATCATCGCTGACCTCGCCCACCTGGTTGAAACGGGCAACCGCGTTGCGCACATGGGATGCATCTTCCAGCGGCAATTTGCGTTGGCGGGAAAAGGCGAATTCGCCAGCTGGCAACGCATTGCGGTGCTTGGTATCCAGTTCACTCATGGCAACCTCCCTGGTCCTTGAGCCGCGAGGCAGCTATCGCCACCTTCCACGCTTGTTGATTGCAGCATGCTTCACATACCTGCGGCTGACAGCAAAAGCCGCCAATTCATCATCCTGGTTTGCAATGGACGAATGAACGCCTGCGAGGAGCCAGCCTTGGCCACAAATCTTCAATCTCGGCATCCAACCACCTCCCCGATACGAAACAAGAGAGTTCCATGCGATGAACCCGCTGGCATGGGCAGCAGGCAGTGAAACCCTCGGCAGACGCCGCCGGGACACGGAACAGGACAACTCCGGTTGTCCTTTTTTGCTACCCGCTTCCTATGAAACCCTGTCACAGACCACATTTCATGCCAGACATTCCCGACAGTCTTATAGAAGAGTTCTCGGACATTGCCTGCACGGAAATCCGAGTAGCGTCGATAATTAGCGGGTTTTCCCGCGCCAGCCAGGCGCCCCCAATAACCCGAGAAGCTTCACGATGACCACCTCCATCCGCCAGCAGGACCTGATCGACTCGATCGCAGGCGCCCTCCAGTACATCAGCTACTACCACACGCCCGACTTCATCCAGCACCTGGCCCGCGCCTACGAGCGCGAGCAGAGCCCGGCGGCCAAGGATGCGATGGCCCAGATCCTGACCAACTCCAAGATGAGCGCCACCGGCCAGCGCCCCATCTGCCAGGACACCGGTATCGTGAACGTGTTCCTCAAGGTAGGTATGGATGTCAAGTGGGAAGGCTTCACCATGGGCCTGGAAGACGCCATCAACGAAGGCGTGCGCCGCGGCTACAACCACCCTGACAACACGCTGCGCGCCTCTGTCGTGGCCGATCCGCAGTTTGCCCGCAAGAACACCAAGGACAACACGCCTGCCGTCATCAACGTGCAGATCGTGCCCGGCGACAAGCTCGACGTGACCGTGGCAGCCAAGGGCGGCGGCTCGGAGAACAAATCCAAGATGATCATGATGAACCCGAGCGACAACCTCGTCGACTGGGTTCTGAAGACCGTGCCCACCATGGGCGCTGGCTGGTGCCCACCGGGCATGCTGGGCATCGGCATCGGCGGTACCGCCGAAAAGGCCGTCCTCCTGGCCAAGGAAAGCCTGATGGAAGACCTGAACATGTACGAGCTGCAGCAGAAGGCGGCTCGGGGCGAAAAGCTCGATCAGGTCGAGGAACTGCGTCTGGAACTCTTCGAGAAGGTCAATGCCCTGGGCATTGGCGCGCAAGGCCTGGGTGGCCTCACCACTGTGCTGGATGTCAAGATCAACATGTACCCCACGCACGCGGCCTCCAAGCCCGTGGCCATGATCCCCAACTGCGCAGCCACGCGCCACGCTCACTTTGTGATGGACGGCTCCGGCCCCGTGTACCTGGAAGCACCTTCGCTGGACCTGTGGCCCAAGATCGAATGGGCCCCCGACTACAACAAGTCCAAGCGCGTCGACCTGAACACCCTGACCAAGGAAGAAGTGGCCAGCTGGAAACCCGGCGACACCATCTTGCTCAACGGCAAGATGCTCACCGGCCGCGACGCCGCGCACAAGCGCATCCAGGACATGCTGGCCAAGGGCGAAAAGCTGCCTGTGGATTTCACCAACCGCGTGATCTACTACGTGGGCCCGGTGGACCCCGTGCGCGACGAAGTCGTCGGCCCTGCAGGCCCTACCACCGCTACTCGCATGGACAAGTTCACCGACATGATGCTGTCCAAGACTGGCCTGATTGCCATGATCGGCAAGTCCGAGCGCGGCCCGGTCGCCATCGAGGCCATCAAGAACCACAAGAGTGCCTATCTGATGGCCGTGGGCGGCGCAGCCTACCTCGTCTCCAAGGCCATCAAACACGCCAAGGTCGTGGGCTTTGAAGACCTGGGCATGGAAGCCATCTA
Organism: Comamonas odontotermitis; assembly: GCF_014207855.1. Classification (GTDB taxonomy): domain Bacteria; phylum Pseudomonadota; class Gammaproteobacteria; order Burkholderiales; family Burkholderiaceae_C; genus Comamonas; species Comamonas odontotermitis_A. The sequence goes on from NZ_JACHKZ010000012.1 coordinate 112,984, forward strand.
CGAGTTCGATGTGGTTGACATGCCCGTGACCGTGGCTGTCGATGCTGGCGGCACCAGCGCCCACAACACCGGCCCCGCCGAGTGGAGCAAGCGCATCGCCTCGGGCGAATTCAAGGGCATTGCGCTGGCAGGCGCCTGATGCGCTGAACAGCCCGCGCTGGAATGAACAGAACCGCCTTTGGGCGGTTTTGTTCTTTTGGGGAATGTGCCAGGCGCTTGCAACCAGCCCATTCCCGTCGCAGAACCAGCACGCTGAATTGCACCCCGTTACGCAACTGGCGGGAACCTGCGGTACAACCACCTCTCCAACAGGCATTTTCACGACCAGGACCACCGCCCATGACCGCTGACGAAATCCGCGCCACATTGACGATTTGCCTGCTGGCATCCTTTGCCGATGGCGAGAAACATGACCGCGAACGCGAGCAGATCCGCCAGGTTGCAGAAGGGCTGGCCGGTGACCATCAGGTGAACCTGCCCAGCCTGTACCAGGATGTACTGCTGCGCCGCGTGCAATTGGCCGATGTGCAAGCACAGCTCACCAGTGCTGAATCACGCCAGTTGGCTTACGAAATGGCCGTGTGCGTGTGCGAGGCCGATGGCCAGACCAGCGCCAAGGAGGAAGCCTTTCTCGCATCGCTGCGGCAGGCCTGGCAGTCCGGTGGCGGTAGCACCATGGCTGCGACCTCTGCGCCCACCACGCCCAAAACTTTTGAGCGAGATGCCCAAACCATTGCCGAGGCGCCGCTCAGGGCGGCTGCACCCGAAGGGGCTGTGCCTGTGGCCATCGGCAGCGGCCCGGTTCCGCACCCGGCGGCGGTCGATACCTTGCCCGGCGAAGCCGACCAGCGCCGCCCCAGCCAGCTGACAGCGGCAGACATGGACAGCAAGATTCTCAAGGCGTCGATTCTGAACGGCGCCATCGAACTGCTGCCCGAGAACCTCTCCACCCTCGCCATCATTCCACTGCAGATGCGGCTGGTCTACCAAATTGGCCAGAGCTACGGTTACGAGCTGGACCGTGGCCACATCACGGATCTGCTGGCTGCGCTGGGCGTCGGCCTGACATCCCAATACCTGGAGCAAGCGGGCCGCAAGCTGCTCGGCGGCCTGCTGGGCAAGGCTGGCAAAGGTCTGTTGGGCGGACTGGGCCGCCAGGCCGTCAGCAGCGGCATGAGCTTTGCCAGCACCTACGCGCTCGGCCATGTCGCCAACCAGTACTACGCCGGCGGCCGCCAGTTGTCCACCGACATGCTGAAAAATGCCTACCAGCATGTGATGCAGGACGGACGCGTGCTGCAGGAGCGCTACCTGCCCCAGATGCAGGAAACCGCACGCGGGCTGAATACGGCCAAGATCATGCAGATGGTACGGGGTGCCTAAGAGCCGCTAACGCAACCCAGCAAATCGCAGATTTGCGGTTGAGACTAGGCGCCGGGCCGCGTCAGGCCGGGCCGCGTCAGGCCGGGCCGCTTCAGGCCGGGCCGCGTCAGGCGAAGCCGCAGGCAGTACAGACGTACGACAAGGCTGGGCGCCCCGGCTAGGCGCCCCCGGCTAGGCGCCCCCGGCTAGGCGCCCCCGGCTGGGCGCCCCGGCTGGGCGCCCCGGCTAGGCACCTCCGGCTAGGCGCCCCCGACGAAGCAACGACGTATCAAGGGTTGTGTTAGGTTCTATGTTTTGCGTCAAGCGACTTTCGGCAATAGTTGCTCCGGATTAAAGGCGGTCTGGCCTCTCCAAATTGCAAATGCCACTCGTAAAAG
>NZ_JACHKZ010000013.1 GCF_014207855.1 Comamonas odontotermitis
TATCAGCCTTGTCAAAGGATTTGGTCACCTTGGGCAGACCGCATGCGCCGTTCTCTGAGGTGGCGGCATTGACGAAGGCCGGGCCTACCTTGCCTCTGTTGTTGGTCCAAGTAAGAGTGGCCGGAGGATCATAGAAAGGCGTGATATCAACGACCGCAAAGACACATGCTCCATTACTTGCGTTGGATTGAATCGTCGGTATCAGAAGCCCATAGACACTGTTGGTTGGCGTTGTACCGGCAGGTGGAAAGCTTGCGGGAGGTGTGCCTGCCGCTAAGTACAGCGCGTTGCTTGCAGGTACGTTATTGATGTAGGTGATGGCTCCACCATAAAAAGGATTCAAGCCCGTAAAGGATGCGGCGTAAGGGGAGTTTGTATTCAACGGGAACTGCGCGTCATTGCCACCCGAGCTGCCTAGTAAAAAAGTCGAGCCAGTGGCGGCATTCAACGTATTTACCATCTTCTGAGCGTTTGCACCATTGGTCGCTTCGCAGCATCCATCCACAAAAAAGACAATGGAGTTGGCCCAACGGTTTGCTACGGCGCTTTGGAGAACAGCCCAGTTGGTATTGTCAATAGGGTTATAGGTGCTTGCTACAACAACAATGTCATAAGGCCCCGGGGCGGCAGTGAATGTGGCCTGCGAGATCCCATTGGCATTGCTAAGCACCGTCATGCGGGTCAGATTTGCCGCACCAACGACGCTTCCAAACTCAGCTTCAAGATTGTCGTTGGCTTGCATGGCATCAGCAGCACTCTCAGTGGTGGTAAGCAGTAGCACTTTTTGTGCAAAGGCTTGCTGAGAACCACCCCAAAGGAGTGCCGCTGTGAGCAAGAAGCCCAGAGCGCGAATGATTTTCTGCATCTTCTTCCCTAACCAGATTAACGTATAGATACAACTGGATTGTCAACGAAATGGATTACTTGAGTCCATGCTGCATCTTGTTCTGTGGTTCGGTTCAAACATGAATGACAATTGTTTTTTTAAAAACGTATTCTTTGATAACTTGCTTGTCGAAGGCTCCGCATGCCACAGGCGGCCTTGACATGGATGCATGTTGCATGCTCTGGCGCGCGAAAGGAGCGGGAAAAAGGCTCGCTTGTGCTGAGGGGGTGAAGTGGTATGAGGGTGAGCGACCTTGCTCGCCTCAAACTTGGAGCTGTACCCGCGCGCGGGGACAGAGATGATGGCGCCCGGGCCGTGCTTGGGGCCCGCCAGGGTTAAACGCCGCAGGTTTGTCTCGCCTTTGTCCTCGGTTTGCGCTGTATCGAGCAGCCTGTCGTTGCCCGTTGACGGCAATGAAAAAGCCCGGCGGGGCCGGGCTTGGCTGCGGGCGCGTACTGGCAGCTTACTTGGCCTGCAGCCCTGTGATGTCGTAGAAGTTGATCTTGTTGCCGTCCGGGAACATACGGTCGCCGGGCTTCATGCCCGCAGGGCAGGCGCCCATGTACTCGCCCTTGATGTTGCGCGTGGTCTCAACGATCTGGCCATCAGGCATCTGCTGCTTGGTGACCGAGAGCACATGGAAGTTGGTCTGGAAATCTCCGGTGATCTTGCGGCTGGTCTCGATGCGCTGCTCGGTCTGGCCGACCTTGCAGTTGGAGGTGAACTGCCAGCCATTGCTGTCTTTGTTGCTGCCGGTCTGGCACTGCTGGACGTCGTGCTTAGCTTTTTGCAGCTCACGGGTCTTGTAGAAGGTGTCCTTGTCCATGCAGTCCTGGAACGTCACGGTCTCACCAGTCTGGTCTGTCGAGCTGACCTGCCAGTGGCCGGATTTGGGGCGGGGCAGGTCTTCAATACCGCCGGTAGAGGCGCAGCCTGCAGCCAGCAGGGCAGCGGCGACGACCGACAGGGAAGTGGTGTAGCGGATGGGTAGCATGTGATCCTCTCAATGTGAGCCATCCCGCAAGGGGGATGTTTTTGCAAGGGTGTTATGTCTTGATCCTAGGAGACCCGCTGGCAGAACATTGTCTGACGAGTGCCGCCTCTCATGTAGGAGAGAGGAGCGGGCTGAATCGACTGTAACTGAATTTGCGGCACTTCTCGGGGAGGTTCTAGGAACCTTCTGCAAGACTCCCTGCCATGGTCTGAATGCGGTCCCGGGCGATCTGCGTCCATCCCATCTGGCGAGGATTTTGCGAGGATCCCTAGACGCCGTGCAATTCATTGCCTTGCAGGCATTGCTGCTGCAGCCAGCTCTCAAAAGTCTGCAAGGCGAGCGACGGTGCGCGTGCCTTGGGCTGCGTCAACCAGTAGCTGCCGGTGTCCAGCGTCTGCGAAAAGGGCGCGATCAGGCGGCCCGCCTGCACGTCGCGGGAGAACAGGCGCATGGGCAGCAAGGCCACGCCCAGCCCCTGGGCGGCAGCCTCGGCCAGGGTCAGCGACGAATCGAACACCGTGCCGCGCAGTGCTGGACATTCCATGCCGGCATGGCTGAACCAGTCGTTCCACTCGCCTGCGCGGTAGGAGCGCAGCAGGGTTTCGCGGGCCAGATCGGCAGGCTGGGTCAGGCGCGCGGCGATGGCGGGAGCGCACATGGGGGTGAGCGGTGCATGCAGCAGCAAGGTGGCCGCCGTGCCATGCCAGGCGCCATCGCCAAAGCGGATGGCGCAATCGAGCCCTTCGCCAGCCAGATCCACCCGGTTGTTGTGGGTGAAGATGCGCAGGTCGATGAAGGCATGGGCTTCCTGCAGGGCGCGCAGCCGGGGCAGGAGCCAACCGACGGCAAAGGTGCCCACCACGCCGACCGACAGCACTTCGCGCGGTCGCCTGTCGTGCACCTGCTCCAGCGCGCGGGCAAGGCTGCCGAATGCGCCGCTGACCACCGGCACCAGGGCCAGGCCTTCGTCGGTCAGTGCCAGGCCGCGCGGCAGGCGGCGAAACAAAGGCTTGCCCAGGCGTTCTTCCAACTGGCGGATGTGTTGGCTGACGGCTGCCTGGGTGACGTGCAGCTCCAGCGCAGCCCGGGTGAGATTGAGATGGCGGGCAGCGGCTTCGAAGGCGCGCAGTGCGTTCAGCGGTAAATGCATGGGGGTTAAGTTTTTCTAAGGTTTCTTCTTGGTTTTCATCGTTGGTCAACGTTGCTTATTCCTTATAAATTCAAGCCATCCGCAACGAATGATTAATTTTAAGGATTGAAGATGATGAAGAGAAGAAAGTTTTTCTTGGCTGTCGGCAGTGCAGGCATGGTGGCGGCGGCGCATGGAAAATCTCCGGCACCCAAGGCGGCGGTCGGCGAGGCGCAGCGCAGTTTCACCAGTGCCATGCAGGCGATCGAGCAGCGCGTGGGCGGGCGTCTGGGGGTGGCAGTGCTGGACACGGGCTCAGGTCTATCGCTGGGGTGGCGGCAGGAGGAGCGTTTTCCGATGTGCAGCACCTTCAAGATGTTGCTGGCCGGGCAGGTGCTGTCCGAGGTCGATGTGCGGCGCGAGCGGCTCGACGCGGAAGTGCGGTTTGATCGCTCCATCCTGGTTGAGCACTCTCCGGTGACGGAAAAGCATGCTGGCATATCGCCGATGACGGTGGAACAGCTGTGCGAGGCAGTGATGACCATCAGCGACAACGGAGCGGCCAACCTGCTGCTGGATCGCGTGGGCGGCCCGGCGGGCTTTACCCGTTACATGCGCAGCCTGGCTGACACGGTAACAAGGCTCGACCGGATCGAGCCCGCCATGAGTGAGTCGCGCCCTGGCGATGTGCGTGACACTACCAGCCCGTCAGCCATGCTGACCAGCATGCGTGCACTGACCTTGGGCCGCGCCTTGAGCGTGACGGGGCGCAAGCGGTTGGTGGACTGGATGCTGGCCAACAAAACCGGCGACAACTGCCTGCGCGCTGGCGCCAAGGGCTGGACGGTGGCCGACAAGACCGGCTCCGGCCCGGGCACCCGCAATGACGTAGGCCTGCTCTGGCCGCCCGGCGGCGGGGCGCCCATTCTGGTCGCCAGCTTTCTGACTGCCACCAAGGCAGAACCTCCGGCCCGCGATGCGGCGCTGGCCAGCGTCGCGGCGCAGGTTGTCAAACAGTGGAGCTGACGCGGGCGAGCACCTGATGAGTGCGCAGCGGATTACAGGTACTTGACCAGCACCTGGCTCTTGCGGCTCCAGTTGTACTTGGCCTTGCGCTGTTCGGGCAGCCAGTCGGGGTCAACCGGCTGGAAGCCGCGCTTGATGAACCAGTGCATGGTGCGGGTGGTGAGCACGAAAATGCTCTTGAGGCCGGTGGCGCGGGCGCGCTGTTCGATGCGCTTGAGCAGCTTTTCTCCATCGCCCGTCCCCTGGCTTTGCGGCGAGACGGTCACCGCCGCCATTTCGCCCGTCTGCGCTTCAGGGTAGGGGTAGAGCGCCGCACAGCCGAAGATCACGCCATCGTGCTCGATGATGGTGTAAGCGGAAATGTCGCGCTCGATCTCGGTGCGGCTGCGCTTGACCAGCGTGCCGTCCTTTTCAAAGGGCTCGATCAGCTGCAGGATGCCGCCCACATCGTCGGGCTTGGCTTCGCGCAGCTCTTCGAGGCGCTCGTCGATGATCATGGTGCCGATGCCATCGTGCACATACACTTCAAGAAGCAGCGCGCCATCGGTGGCAAATGGCAGGATGTGGCTGCGTTCCACGCCATCCTTGCAGGCCTTGACGCAGTGCTGCAGGTAAAAGCCCACATCGGTGGGCAGGGTGGCAGGTGGCAGCTCGGCCAGCAGCTTTTGCGCAACATCCAGCGGCAGCTCGGTATCGATCGGGTTGTCTTCGCCTTCGGGCTCCAGGGGCTTGAGGCGAATGCCTGGCACCTCGGTCAGGAACATCAATTTGTCGGCCTTGAGCTCAATGGCGATGCGGGTGGCGACTTCTTCCATGCTCAGATTGAACGCTTCGCCCGTGGGTGAAAAGCCAAAGGGCGATACCAGCACCATTGCGCCCATGTCGAGCGTGCGGTGAATGCCGCCGACATCGACCTTGCGCACCAGGCCGGAATGCATGAAATCCACGCCGTCCACGATGCCGACGGGGCGCGCGGTGACAAAATTGCCCGAGATGACGCGCACCGTGGCCCCGGCCATCGGCGTATTGGGCAAGCCCTGGCTGAAAGCCGCTTCAATCTCGAATCTCAGCTGGCCAGCTGCTTCCTGGGCGCAGTCCAGCGCAACGGAATCCGTAACCCGTATGCCGTGTGAATAGCGGGGGGCATGGCCTTTGGCGGCTAGTTGTTCGTTCACCTGCGGGCGAAAGCCATGCACCAGCACGATCTTGACCCCCAAGGCCTGGATCAGTGCCAGATCCTGCGCAATCGATTGCAGCTTGCCTGCCGCGATGGCTTCACCGGTGATTCCCACCACAAAGGTCTGGTTGCGGAACTTGTGGATATACGGTGCCACCGAGCGGAACCAGGGCACAAAGGTGAAATTGAATACGGCGGACATGGAGTGGCGTGGAGTATCTCGGTGGCAAGTGACCTGGCCTGCGTGGGGATCTGCAGGAATTCGTCAACACATTCGTTGGCCGCTATTGTTATACAAACCCAGGCCCCGCGTGCACAAGCGCCGCGCTTTGTGCCACTCAAAAGGCCCAAAAACTGTAGCCTATGCGATACGCCGTTTTCGCCCTGCGGAAGTGGAGGTTTGGCAAACGCAAACGGCGCGGTGCACACAAAGCGCAAGCCTGCACCGATGATGGCGGTTTTGAAAAACCAGAACCGGAGACAAACCATGGCCATCCTCAATCGCCGCCAGCTGCTGGCCCTCGGCGCATCGCCCCTTGCCGCCACGCTGCCCTGGCAGGCCGCGCATGCGGCAGACTACCCCAGCAAACAGGTGAAATTCATCGTGCCGTTCCCACCCGGCGGGCCGGTGGACACCACGGCTCGCGCCTTTGCCGTGCCTTTGGGCCAACTGTGGGGGCAGGGCACCTTTGTTGACAACCGGGCGGGTGGCGGCGGGATCGTGGGTGCCGAAGTGGCCGCCAAGCAGCCGCCCGACGGCTATGGCCTGTTTGTGGGCGCCATCCACCATTCGGTCAACCCCTCGCTGCATGCCAAGCTGGGCTACGATATTCAGAAGGACTTTGCACCCATCAGCTTTGCCGCCATGTTTCCGGTTTTCCTGGTCGTCAATCCCAGTGTGCCGGCCAAGAATGTGAAAGAGCTGATAGCCCTGGCCAAAAAGCCCGACAGCAACCTGAGCTTTGCTTCATCCGGCAATGGGGGCGGAACGCACCTGGCAGGCGAGCTGTTCAACATGCACGCAGGCACCAAGCTTTTGCACGTTCCGTACAAGGGCAGCGCTCCGGCCATGACGGATGTGCTGGGCGGGCAGGTGGCGATGATGTTCAGTGACGCACCGACGGCCATCCCCCACATCAAGACCGGCAAGGTACGGGTGCTGGGCGTGGCCAGCCCCCAGCGCTCGGCCCTGCTGCCCGATGTGCCAACCATTGCAGAGCAGGGCCTGCCCGGTTACGACGCATACTCGTGGGCCGCCCTGTTTGCACCGGCAGGCACGCCCAAGGACGTGATCGCCAAAATCAACACCGATTTCAACAAGGTGATGCGAGACCCGGAAGTCAAGCAGCGCCTGTACGTGGCGGGCGCCGAGGCTGACCCGGGCACGCCCGAGGACATGGCCAGGCGCCTGCAGTCTGAGATGGACAAATGGGCCAAGGTGGTCAAGGCGGCAGATATCAAGATCTGACCCAGGGCGGCCCCCCATGCCTGGTGAGGCCGGGTGGGGGGGGCGGAGGGTATCTGCGCTGCACAATAGGGCGATCTGAAAGCAGTGTGAAACCATGAATTCAATAGCAGATACCGTGCAACAGCAGGGCGCAGGTGCCTATTTTCAATCCGTGCCGCTGGAGAAGGCCTACCGGCTGCTCAACCACGGGCCCACGGTGCTGGTGTCGGCCCAGCATGCGGGCGAGCGCAATGTGATGGCCGCAGCCTGGGCGTGCGCGCTGGATTTCAGCCCGCCCAAGGTAACGGTGGTGCTCGACAAGGCCACCCGAACCCGCGCACTGGTGGAAGCCAGTGGCCGCTTTGCGCTGCAATTGCCCACGGTGCCGCAGGCTGCCATGACGGTGGAGTTGGGCACGGTCAGCGCCCTGCAGCAACCGGACAAGCTGGTGCAATCGGGTGTGCAGCTGTTTGCCGCACCCGGGCACGGCACGCCCCTGGTCGCCGGTTGCGCAGCCTGGCTGGAATGCCGCCTGATCCCCGAGCAGCACAACCAGCAGGCGTATGACCTCTTTATTGGCGAGGTGACGGGTGCCTGGGCCGACAGCCGGGTGTTTGCCAACGGCCATTGGATGTTTGAAACCGCTCCGCCCGAGCTGCGCACCCTTCACTACGTGGCGGGCGGTCATTTCTATGCGACAGGTGCGGCGGTGGTGGTGCCATCGCAGCCGTGATGACGTTTGATCGCGGCCGAGGCGCTGTGGCGATGAGGTTCAGCCAGAACGAACCGTTGCGATAGAGCCGTTCTGGCTTTGGCTTTGGGTTTGCCTTTGGTGTGGGGTTACTTGCTCATGTTGTCTTTGGACATGGCGTCCTTGCCCATGGCGTCCTTCTTCATGGGATCCTTGCCCATGGCATCTTTACCCATGGCGTCCTTTTTCATGGCGCCTTTGTCCATGGCGTCTTTGCCCATGCCGTCCTTGTGCTTGGCGTCCTTGTCCATGGCCGATGGTTTGTCCATGCCCATGGCGTCCTTGGCCATTGGGTCGGCGGCAAAGGCGGAGGCAGCGCCCAAGGCGAGGCAAATGGAGAGTGCAGCGGTGGTGAATGCGTTTTTCATGATGGAACTTTCAAGGTTGAGGTTGCAGGAAACGGCACAAGCCGCGGGGAGAAAACGGCATGGGCCGTGGGGGAACGGAAACGGTGGCGGCTGTCAGCTGCCGCCGAACCAGTTGTAGCCCTGGTCTTCCCAGTAGCCACGGTTGTAGGTGTTGCTCACGAAGATGGCCGTGATGTGCTTGGGGTTCTTGTAGCCCAGCTTGGTTGGCATGCGCAGCTTCATCGGAAAGCCGTAGCGGGGCGGCAGCGGCTGCCCGTCCCAGTCGATTGCCAGCAGCGTCTGCGGATGCAGGGCCGTGGCCATGTCGATGCTGGTGTAGTAGTTGTCGGCGCACTGAAAACCGACATAGCGTGCGCTGAGATCTGCGCCCACGGCGCGCAGAAAGTCACCAAAGCGCGGGCCACCCCACTTGCCGATGGCGCTCCAGCCTTCCACGCAGATGTGGCGCGTTACCTGGCTGTGCTGGGGCAGGGCGCGCAGCTCGTGCAGCTGCCAGCGGCGCTTGTCGGCAACAAGGCCGGTAACTTCCAGCCGGTAGCTGCCTGCATCTACGCGCGGTATCTCGCTTTCACCGTAGAAGGCGTTGAACGGAAAGGGGCGCGTGATCATTGAGTCGGGGTAGGTGGGCGCCAGGCGTGAAGCGTCGAACAGCCACCCCTGCGCGGCATCGTTGAAGCGGGAGATACGTGTGAGCGCCGCCTCGGCCGTGGCGCTGTCGTCGATGCGGCAGCCGCTGAGCAGGGCAAGGCCGCCCAGCGTAAGACCGCGCCTGATGAATTGCCTGCGCGCATCCAGAGGCAGTTGCCTGGTGACCAGCTTGCGTGCCTCGGACACGACCGCGTCCGCATTGTCCCTCTGCCAGATGAATGGGTTCATGTTGCGCTCTCCTGCTGTGTTGTGCGTTGCCATGTGGGGCGGCCCAGCAGCATGGTGAGCAGCGAGCGCGGCACCAGCACGACCATGGCGATGTGCACCGCGATGAAGCCGACCAGCAAGGCCATGGATATGAAGTGAATGCGCCGCGCCATCTCGTAGCCGCCCAACAGTTCTCGCAGCAGCGGAAACTGCACCGATTTCCAGATCACCAGGCCGCTCACGACCAGCAGCACCAGGTCTGCCACGGCGAACAGATACGCCGCGCGTTGCACCTGGTTGTAGTGGCCCAGGTCTGCATGGGACAGCCGCGCCGTCAGTGCAAGCCATGCATCGCGCAGTATGCCGCGCGGCGAGACGGGAAACATGCGCCGCGCCCAGCGGCCGGTAAGCAGGTTGAGCAGCAGATAGGCGAGGCCATTGACGGCCAGCAGCCACATGCCGGCAAAATGCCATTGCAGTGCGCCCCCCAGCCAGCCCCCCAGGGTGATGCCGGCGGGAAAGGTGAAATCGCCAAAGATGGGCGAGGCGTTGTAGATGCGCCATCCGCTCATCACCATGACCACGACGGCCGCGGCATTGAGCCAGTGGGTGATGCGCAGCCACAGCGGTTGCAAAGGCCTGCGCTTGTGTGGAGATGCTGATGGAGTGTGCTTTGGCATGGGTGCATTGTTCGGTGCGCCTGTTCCCCAAGTCCTCACCAAAAGTTCAAAAAATCGTGATACTTGACCGTGCGCTTCTGCAGGAGAATGCGCTGATGGACACCCCCAAACGCATCCTGATCGTCGAAGACGACGAACACATCGCCGAGCTGCTGCGCATGCACCTGAGCGATGAAGGCTTTGACGTCGAGCATGTGGCCGATGGCCGTCTGGGCCTGGAGGCCGTGGAGCGTGGCGGCTGGCATGCCCTGGTGCTGGACCTGATGCTGCCGGGCGTGGATGGCCTTGAAATCTGCCGGCGTGCGCGGGCCATGGCCTATTACGTGCCCATCATCATCACGAGTGCGCGCTCCAGCGAGGTGCATCGCATCCTGGGGCTGGAGCTGGGCGCTGACGACTATCTGGCCAAACCGTTCTCCGTGATGGAGCTGGTGGCTCGTGTGCGGGCGCTCTTGCGGCGCAGCGAGGCGCTGGCACGCAATGCCCGCCTGGAGTCTGGCGTGCTGGCGCTGTGCGGTCTCAGCATCGATCCGATTGCGCGCGAGGCACGGGTTGATGGCAAAGCGGTCGAGCTCACGCCGCGCGAGTTTGATCTGCTGTACTTCTTTGCCCGCCAGCCTGGCAAGGTGTTTTCAAGGCTCGACCTGCTCAACCATGTCTGGGGCTACCAGCACGATGGCTACGAGCACACGGTCAACACGCATATCAACCGGCTGCGCACCAAGATCGAGAAGAACCCGGCCGATCCCCAGCGCATTCTCACGGTCTGGGGGCGTGGCTACAAACTCGCGGAGGATGCCCTGTGATTGCAAGCCTTTCGCGGCGTCTGCAGCGCATGTCGCTGTCACAGCGCCTGTCGTCGGTGTTCGTGGTGTTGCTGCTGGCTTGCTGTGCGGCGTCAGTTGCCCTGCAGATGCGTGGCAGCGAGCGCCATGAGCAGATGGTCATCCAGCGGCTGTCCCTGAACCTTGCGCCGCAGATTGCGCTCTACCCTGAGCTGATGGAGCCGCAGGGGTTCAACCCTGCCGCGGTAAGCGGCCTGTTCGACAAGCTGATGGCGGTGAACCCGAGCGTTGAAGTCTATCTGCTCGATGCTGCGGGCCGCATACGGTCTTATTCGGCGCCCGAAGGAGCCGTCAAGCGCGCACAGATCGATCTTGCCCCGGTGCACCGCCTGCTGGGTGGCACTGCGTTGCCGGTGTTTGGTGACGATCCACGCAACCCCCTGGGCCACAAGGTATTCAGCGCCGCACCGCTACAGCTGGCGGGCCGCGACGCAGGCTATGTGTACGTGATTTTGCAGGGCGAGAACCGCGAGTCGCTGGCCTCGCGTGTGAACGCGGGCAGCGCGGCAAACGCCATGCTGTGGTCGATGGGGCTGGTCGCCTTGCTCGGCATGGTCGCGGGGCTGGCGGCGTTCCGCCTGATCACGCGGCCGCTGCGCGCGCTCACCGAAGGCGTGCGTGGCCTGGAGGCCAATGGCCTGTCGTGGCTGCCGCAGGCCAGGCCCTTGCTGCACCGTGCGGCAAGGGGCGGCGGCGAGATGGCCTTGCTGAGCCAGAGTTTTGAGCGGCTTGCAGAGCGTACCGAAGAACAATGGCAGGCGCTGCGGCAGCAAGACGAGCAGCGCCGCGAGCTCTTTGCCAATCTGTCGCACGATCTGCGCACGCCACTGACGTCGCTGCATGGCTATCTGGAGACGCTGCGCATGAAATCGCAAGTGCTCGCGCCGCACGAGCAGGGCCGCTACCTTGACATTGCACTGGAGCAAAGCCGCAAGGTGGGCCGCCTCGCGCAGGAGATGTTTGAGCTTGCGCGGCTGGAATACGGCGTGGCCAAGCCGGACATGGAGCAGTTCTTTCTCACCGATCTGCTGCAGGATGTGTTCCAGAAATTCGAGTTGACCGTGCAGGCCAAGCAGCAACACCTGACGGCCGACATCGCGCCCGATCTGCCACCGGTGACGGCTGATCTTGCGATGATGGAGCGCGTGCTGGTGAACCTGATCGACAACGCAGTGTGCGCCACGCCAACGGGCGGCGAGATCACGGTCGCGCTGCAGCCGCATGCGGCTGGCGGCATTGAGGTGACGGTGCGCGATACCGGCCCGGGGGTATCGTCCGCCTTGAAGAAGCATTTGTTCGAGCGCCCGGTCGCAATGGATGCCGCATCGCCAAGTGCGCGCGCAGGAGGCTTCGGACTGTTGATCGTGCACCGCATCCTGCAATTGCATGCCAGTAAGATACGCTTGGTGCCGGATGCCGATAGCGGAGCTGTCTTTCACTTCGTGCTTCGATGATTGAAGCTTGGACAGTGGCGATCGCAATCGCAATCGCAATCGCAAACGGAATCGTTAAAGGTGCCGCGTCAGGCCTTCAACAGGCATAAAGGTGTTCGGGATGTATCTGATCTGGCTGGCAGGTGCGGTGGCACTGGTCGTTGGGGTGTGGTGGCGCAGGCGCGTGGGGCGCTCTCGCCTGCAGCGGCAGCGTCTGCGTTATGTGCAAGCCTATGCTTTCCAGCCGCGCTACCACGATGCCCTGCGCGTCGCCTATCCGCAACTGGACGCAGAGGGCTTCAAGCAGGCTGAGCAGGCGTTGCGCCAGTTCTTCATCATGCATCTGCTGGCACCTGGCGAGCGACTGTTGATGCCATCCAACCTGGCAGATGCGCTCTGGCATACCTTCATTCTGGATACGCGGCGCTACCAGCAGTTTTGCCAGCAGGCGTTCGGGCAGATTTTTCACCATATTCCGTCGCATGACATGCCTTCTTCGGCAAGTGTTGCAGGGCAGGGGGGCCGAGAGCGCATGCAGGCCACCTGGAATGCGGCAATGGCGTCAAAGCGCTGGTTGCCCTTGGCCATGCTGGGTGGCATACCGCTTCTGTTTGCACTGGATGCCCATAGCGGCATTGAAGGAGGGCAGCGCTTTGCCGAAGCCGATCTGCGCTACTGGGCGGTGCAGTACGCAAGGGTGGTATCTGCCGGCAATGCAGACACATCTGGCGGCAGTGCGAGCTCGGGCTCCGGTGAGTCAGACCATCCGAGTAGTTGGAGCTCGGATTCGGGAACCAGCGGCTCGTCGTGTACTACACGCAGCACAGGCGGCGATGATGGCGGCAGCAGTGGCTCCAGCTCCTGCGACAGCAACAGCTCCAGCTGCAGTGGAAGCAGCTGCGGCGGTGGCGGCAGCGACTGACGCGGATATTCAGCGTGTAGCGCCATCGGGCAGCCGCGCGGCTGCGAGGGCGGCTTGCAGCACCTCGCTGTCGCGCACATGCTGGGCCAGCACCAGAATGAGACGGGCGTTGAAGGCGTGGCTGTCTTCTTCGGTGAGGCCCTGGTGGGCTTCCAGCAGGGACTGGTAGAAATCATCGCTGCCCGGCCAGGGCGTGTGGGTGTCGAACATGGGCCTTCCCTTCATGCTGCGCAGGCCTGCGCTGCCGCTGCTGGTGTGTTGCAGAGATCGCGGCCCAGCGCCTGGGCCATGGCGTTGTTGATTGCATCGGCGTCGGCGTTGCGCCAGCGGGCGCAGATGTGATGGTCCGGCCGCAGCAGGTAGAGGGTGCCAGCGCGGGCCTCCAGGCGTTGCGCCAGCAGTCCCTGGCTGTCATGCAGCGCATGGCTTGCCTGGTGTGTCTGGTCGCTCGGGTGGTCGCCGATGCTGATGGTTTGCAGGCCCGCAATACCTGCAGCCCAGGCGGGAGGAGGGCCGAAACACAGCAGGTTGAAGTCTGGCCCCAGCTCGCGCAGGATGAAGCTGTGGCGGCCGGTGCGCGCGCACTGCACGGGGGCATCCGGCAGCACGGCGCCCAGTGGCGCGGCGCTGACAAAGCCTTGCGTTGCATTGCCCGGCTGGTGCAGCGGGCTGTGTTGCAGCACGGCGGGCACGGACAGCCGCCCGCTGTTGACCATGCGGCGTGCAAATCCGTGGTGCTGGGCCAGTTGCAGCACGGCCTTGCGAAAGAGGTGGCTGATGGCGCTTTTCGGGGTGATGAAATCCGTCGACCGGGTCGAATTCAGAATATTCTCATCGGCTGCATATTCGCGCTCGCTGCCATAGGTGTCGATCAGGCGGGCAGGTGCATGGCCGCGCAGTATGGCGTCGAGCTTCCAGCCCAGATTGTCGGCATCCTGCACACCGCTGTTGGCGCCACGCGCGCCAAAGGGTGACACGCCATGGGCACTGTCGCCAGCAAACACCACCCGGCCATGCACGAAACGCTCCATGCGCTGGCAGGCAAAGGTGTAGACGCTGGCCCAGACCAGTTCCACATCCACATCGGGCCCGAGCATCGCCTCAATGCGCGGAATGATGCGCGCGGGCTGCTTCTCCACCTCGGGGTCCGCATCCCATCCCAGCTGAAAATCGATGCGCCACACGCCATCGGGCTGCATGTGCAGCAGCACGCTCTGGCCCGGGTGGAAGGGCGGGTTGAACCAGAACCAGCGCTCACAGGGGAAGGGGGCGCTCAGGCGCACATCGGCGATCAGAAAACGGTCCTTGAAGACCTGGCCGCGAGTCTCCAGCCCCAAGGCGCGCCGCACGGTGGAGCGCGATCCGTCGCAGGCCACGAGCCATTGCGCCTGCAGGCGGTAGCTGCCTTCGGGCGTTGCGACTTCGATGGTCGCGCCATCTGCAGTGTGCAGCACATGTTCCACCTTGTGCTGCCAGCGGATGTCTATCAATGGCAACTGCAACGCGCGCTCCACCAGAAAGGCTTCGGCGTAGTACTGCTGCAGGTTGATGAAGGCCGGGCGCTCATGGCCCACTTCAGGCAACAGGTCA
This sequence comes from Comamonas odontotermitis, assembly GCF_014207855.1. Classification (GTDB taxonomy): domain Bacteria; phylum Pseudomonadota; class Gammaproteobacteria; order Burkholderiales; family Burkholderiaceae_C; genus Comamonas; species Comamonas odontotermitis_A. The sequence goes on from NZ_JACHKZ010000013.1 coordinate 14,104, forward strand.
AACTGGTAGACGGGATCGGTGGCAGCGCCTTCAAAGACCTTGCCCACCTTCCAGGCCACCCCTTTTTGCACGGCCCGCTCTCCCACGCCCAGGCGGTCCCAGATTTCCAGCGTGCGCTTGGCAAAGCACAGTGCGCGCGATCCGGTGGAGAGGTGCTTGTCATTGTCCAGCACCACCACCGGCTGGCCGCGTTGGGCCAGATCGATGGCAAGGCTCAAGCCCACAGGGCCTGCCCCTACGATGACGACAGGGTGCTCCATGGGCGCTGCGGCATCCTGGTCGGGGCTTCGCAGGTACGGAAACTCCATCGCCTGCAGCGCATCGCCGTCGGCGTGCTGCAGTTGATCGAGCAAGGATCGGCGGACGGCTGCATCTGGCATGGCGGCTCCTGGCGGTAGATGGCAATCAGCCTTCCAGTGCCTGCCACATGGCCTGGTCACGCTCGGCTGTCCAGATGCGAGGGTCCGGGTACTGCGTGGCCTCGTCGTAGGCACGGGTCACGTCAAACGGCATGCAATGGTCAAAGATTACCCATTGGCCATACTTGGGCTGCAGCGCGGCATAGGCCTCCTTGTAGGCCTGCTTCAGGTCTTTGCCAGCCTGGGCGCTGGCGGCAATGCTCTGGTACAGGTCCTGGATGAAGCTGCGCGTGCCTGCCAGGCCTGCAGCCACCTGCTCGGGGGTCTTGAGTGCAGCGCCTCGGCCGGGCACCAGGTTGGCGGGTTTCAATGCAGCAATCGCGTCCAGCGTGTACGGCCAGTCCTTGAAATAGGCATCGCCCGCGTACGGCGTGGCATCAAACTCCACCAGATCGCCACTGAACAGGGTGCGTTCGCCCGGCAGCCAGACAACCGTATCGCCCTTGGTGTGGCCGCGCCCAAGCTGCAGAATCTGCACCTCCAGCTTGCCCAGCCACAGGGTCATCTTGCCGGTGAAGGTGATGGTGGGCCAGGTCATGCCTGCGGGTACGCTCTCGACGTTCTGGAACAGGCGTGGAAAGCGGCCTATCTCGCTGGCCTTGTCCTGCTCACCGCGTTCCACGATGAGGTCATAGGTGTCCTGGCTGGCAATGATGTGTTCGGCGCCATAGGCCGATGCCCCCAGCACGCGCACCGCATGGTAGTGGCTCAGGGTCACATAGCGGATGGGCTTGTCGGTCACCTCGCGGATGCGGCGGATCACGTCCTGTGCCATCACGGGCGTGGCCTGTGTGTCGATCACCATCACCGCATCGTCTCCGATGACGATGCCGGTGTTCGGATCGCCTTCGGCGGTATAGGCCCAGGCATGCTCGGAGAGTTGCTCGAACGTCACCTTCTTCACTTCGGTGTCGGCATGGGAGGCAAAGGCTTTGGTGTTCATGGCAGGTGGTGAATTTGCTTTTGACAAATTGATTTGGTTTAGTTGAATAAATTGTCGATCAAATATTTGTTTTTGTGTAATGCATTTGATAATGGTTAATACCTAGTGTGCAGGCCATGCTGCCTTGGCACGCTCGTGAACAGGTGGATGGCTGGGGCTTTTGGCGCACTGCATTGCTGCACAATCGCGCTGCTGCCTGTCCCTTTTCTTTCGTTCGTTCTTTCTTTTTCTTGACCGCCATGTCCTCTCCAAACCCGTCCATGTCCGCAACCTCCATGTCTGCCAGCCGACAGCGGGGCATCCAGAGCGTGGAAGTGGGCGGCCAGCTGCTGCTGGCGCTGGTGCGTGCCGGGTGCAGCCTGGCGCTCAAGGATTTGGCAGCGCAGGCCGGCATGACGCCTGCCAAGGCGCATCCTTACCTCGTCAGCTTTGGCCAGCTGGGCCTCGTGGTGCAGGATGCTGCGGGTCTGTACGGCCTGGGGCCGCTCGCATTGCAGATGGGGGCGATTGCACTGCAGCAGGCCGATCCGGTGCAGGTGGCCAGCAGCGCGTTGCCCGAGATTGCGCAGCAGTTTGGTTGCTCGGCATCGGTGGCGGTATGGAGCAGCCAGGGGCCCATCATCGTGCACAGTGTGCAGGGGCCGCAGCAGGTGAATGTGACCATGCGGCTGGGCATGACTGCGGCGCTGTTCGAGACGGCCACGGGCCAGGTGTTTTCAGCGCTGCTGCCTGCATCGGAGGTGGAGACCGTAGTCAGACACCAGGGCTTGCTGCGGCAATGGCGCAGCACGGCTTTGGTGCAAACCTTGCAGGCCGTGCGAAAAGAGGGCATTGCCGAGGTGCGCGATGTACTGATTGAAGGAGTGACAGCGCTCGGTGTGCCGGTGTACAACGGCCTGGGCCAGCCGGTGGTGTGCATTGCGGTGATCGGCCCGCATGCGCGCTGGCAGGCGTATGCCCAGCGCGCGGGCAGCGCTCCGGCTGCTGACTGGCTGCGCGAGCGCGCAGCGCGCCTGTCGGCGCAGCTGGGGTTTTATCCGCGCTAGTTTTGTGAAAACCAGCTTGGAGCGAAACGCCTGTGCGCGCAATGTAATCAAATTTCATAGCAATCAACGCCAGACGAACCAGTGCACCGGGTGCAAGACGCCTGCCCGCCGCAGGGCGTTGGCTGCACGCGCCTGCGTGCCGGGCCGCGGGCGCGGATAATACGCCGCTTATGTCTTTGCAGATCACGTTTCCCGAATCGCTCCCCGTCTCCGCCCGCCGTGAAGAAATCATGGAGGCCATGGAGCGCCACCAGGTCATCATTGTTTGTGGCGAAACGGGGTCAGGCAAGACCACGCAGCTGCCCAAGATTGCGCTGGCGCTGGGCCGGGGAAGACTCAACGCCACCCCTAGTGATCAATGGCCCACACGCCCCTCCGCTGCGCGTGATGGAAAAGGTGAAGTGCGCGGCCATCTGATCGGCCACACCCAGCCGCGCCGCATTGCCGCCAGCAGTGTGGCCAAGCGCATTGCCGAAGAGCTGAACACGCCGCTGGGCGAGGTAGTGGGCTACAAGGTGCGCTTTCAGGATCGCCTGTCCAAGGACGCCTCCGTCAAGCTGATGACCGACGGCATCTTGCTGGCCGAGACGCAGACCGATCCGCTGCTCAGGCAGTACGACACGCTGATCATCGACGAGGCGCATGAGCGCAGCCTCAACATCGATTTTCTGCTGGGCTACATCCGCCAGATTCTGCCCAAGCGTCCGGATCTGAAAGTGGTGGTGACTTCGGCCACCATCGATGCCGACCGCTTTGCCAAGCACTTCGAATCCCCAAGCGGGCCTGCGCCGGTCATCATGGTGTCCGGCCGCACCTACCCGGTGGAGATGCGCTACCGCCCGTTTGAAGATGCCAAGGACTATGACCTGAACGACGCAATTGCCGATGGCGTGGATGAGCTGTGGCAGGGCGGCAGCGGGGGTGACATTCTGATCTTTCTGCCCGGGGAGCGCGAAATCCGCGAAGCGGCCGATCATCTGCGCAAGCACCTGCAGCATTCGCCGTTGCTGCGCAGCGCCGAGGTGCTGCCGCTGTTCTCGCGTCTGTCGCAGGCCGAGCAGGACCGCATTTTTGAAGGCCACACCGGCCGGCGCATCGTGCTGGCTACCAATGTGGCCGAGACCTCGCTCACGGTGCCGGGCATCCGTTATGTGATTGATGCAGGAACGGCGCGCGTCAAGCGCTATTCATTCCGCAGCAAAGTGGAGCAGTTGCTGGTCGAGCCCATCAGCCAGGCGGCGGCCAACCAGCGGGCGGGGCGTTGTGGCCGTGTAGCCAACGGCATCTGCATTCGCCTCTATGACGAGGCGGATTTCAACAGCCGCGCGCGCTTTACCGATCCGGAAATCCTGCGCTCGTCGCTCGCTGGCGTCATTCTGCGCATGAAGGCGCTGCGCCTGGGTGATGTGGTGCATTTCCCGTTTTTGGAAGCGCCCTCGGGCCGCGCGATTGCCGATGGCTACCAGCTGCTGCAGGAGCTGGGCGCGGTGGACGACCAGGGCGAGCTGCTGCCCATGGGCAAGGAGCTCTCGCGCCTGCCACTGGACCCGCGCGTGGCGCGCATGATCGTGGAAGCGCGCGAGCGCGGTGCGCTGGCCGAGGTGCTGGTGATTGCGGCTGCATTGAGCGTGCAGGATGTGCGCGACCGCCCGCTGGAGGCACAACAGCAGGCCGACCAGCAGCACGCCAAGTTCGACGACGAGAAAAGCGAATTCAGCGGCTACCTGCGGCTGTGGAAATGGCTGGCGGATGCGCGCGGGGGCAAGGTAGTGGCCAAGACCCGCAAGGAAATGGCCGCGCAGGCTGCACCCGCCAAGGGCCTGGCCAACTTGCGCAATGCGGCCTTTTTGCCGGTGGCACAGCGCAGCTCGGGTGCTGCTGCCGTGGCGCAGACCCAGCAGGCGCCGCTGGCGGCCTTCACCCCGCAGGATGCCGTAGCCGACGAAGCCACGCACAAGCTCAGCAACCGCCAGTGGGAGCAGTTGCTGCGCCAGAATTTCATCAACATCCGCCGTGTGCGCGAGTGGCGCGATATCCATTCGCAGCTGCTCACGGTGGTGAACGAGCAGCGCTGGCCGGTCAACCAGGACGCAGCGGGCTACGAGGCCGTGCACCTTTCCATGCTCTCGGGTCTGCTCGGCAACATCGGCTTCAAGACCGACGAGGGCGATGGCTACCTGGGCGCGCGCGGCATCCGCTTTCACCCGCACCCGGGCGCGCACCTGTCGAAAAAACCGGGGCGCTGGATCGTGGCGGCCGAACTGGTCGAGACCTCGCGTCTGTACGGCCGTGGCATTGCCGCCATCGAGCCGCAATGGCTGGAGCAGGTGGGCGCGCACCTGCTGCGAAAGCAATTGCTCGATCCGCATTGGGAGAAGAAGCAGGGCGAGGTGGCTGCGTACGAGCGCGCCACCCTGTACGGGCTGGTGGTGTACAGCCAGCGCCGCATCAGCTATGGCAAGGTCGATCCGCAGGGCGCGCGCGACATTTTCATCCGCCAGGCCCTGGTGGAAGGGGATTGGGAGACGCGCCTGCCCTTCCTTGCTGCAAACCAGAAGATGATCGCCAAGGTCGAGGAGCTGGAGCACAAGAGCCGCCGCCAGGACGTGCTGGTCGACGACCAGTTGATCTACGCCTTTTATGACCAGCAGATTCCGCAGGACGTGTGCACCGGCCGCGCACTGGAGCGCTGGTTCAAGGACGCGAGCGCGCAGAACCCGGATCTGCTGCGCCTCTCGCGCGATGAGTTGATGCGCCACGAGGCCGCAGGCATCACCACGGCATCCTTTCCCAAGACCATCAAGCTGGGCGGTGTGGATTGCACGGCCAGCTACCTGCACCAGCCAGGTGATGCGCGCGATGGTGTTACGGTGACCGTGCCGCTTTTCGTGCTGAACCAGGTGAGCGAGGATCGCGCCGAGTGGCTGGTGCCGGGTATGCTCAAGGACAAGATCCAGGCCTTGCTCAAGAGCCTGCCGCAACGCCCGCGCAGCCGTTTTGTGCCGCTGGCCGAAAACGCGCAGCGCCTGGCCGAGCTGCTGGGCGCAGGCGAGCGCTTTGGCGACGGGAGTTTGACGGAGGCGCTGCTCAAGCAGGCGCGCGACGAGACATCGCTCGACATCAAGCGGGCAGATTTCAAGCTCGACATGCTCAGCCCGCATCTGTTCATGAACTTCCGCATCACCGACGAGCACGGCCGCCAGCTGGGCCAGGGCCGCAACCTGGGCGCATTGAAGGCCCAGTGGGGCGCCAAGGCGCGGGGCGCCTTCCAGGCTCTTGCTTCATTAAAGATCGCGGGCAGCGCCGGTGAGTTGGCTGGTTCAGATGAAAAACCAGCTGAAGTGAGCGTGAAGAAAGCGCAACCAGCTCCTGAAAAGGAAGCTGCACCATCGCGCAAAGCTCAGCAGGCCCCCAGCATGCCTGCGGAGGCGCGCCACACGGACTGGAGCTTTGGTGAGCTGCCTGAGTTGATGGAAATCAAGAAAGGGAACCAGACTTTGATCGGTTTTCCTGCGCTTATCGACCATGGCAGCGCCGTCGGCATCGAGGTGTTCGACGAGCCAGAGGTGGCCGCGAGCCGCCACGCGCTGGGCCTGCGGCGTCTGTTTGCGCTGCAGATCAAGGATGCGCTCAAGTACCTGGAAAAGAACATTCCCGATTTGCAGAAAATGGCCGTGGCCTACATGCCGCTAGGCACGCAAGAAGAGCTGCGCGAGCAGATCATCAACGTGGCCATCGACCGCGCTTTTCTGCAGGAGCCGCTGCCGATGAATGCCGAGCAGTTCAAGCAGCGGGTGCAGGATGGCCGGGGGCGCCTGACCCTGATCGCCAACGAGGTGGCGCGCATGGCCGCCGGCATTCTGCAGGAATACATGGCTGCGGTGCGCAAGATCAAGGACACCAAGAACGCGCCGGACGCCACGCAGGACGCGCAGCAGCAACTGCAAAAGCTGATGCCCAAGAACTTCATCGCCGTGGCGCCCTGGGCGCAGCTGGGCCACTATGCGCGCTACCTCAAGGCGATCACCGCGCGCCTGGACAAATACCGCGCAGACCCGGCGCGTGATGCCACCAGGCAAAAGGAGCTGCAGCCGCTGGAGCAGCGCTACTGGCGCCTGGTGGCAGAGCGCAAGGGCCAGGTCGATGCCCGCATGCAGGAGTACCGCTGGATGCTGGAGGAGCTGCGCGTGAGCTTCTTCGCGCAGGAGCTGCGCACGCCATACCCCGTTAGCACCAAGCGGCTCGACAAGGTGTGGGCACAGTTGCAGCAGTGATGGGGCGGCGCCGTGTCACCTGCGGCACGGCGTGCTCCGGCTGCAGGCCTGGATCGTTGGTAAATACGCTCTACAGGCTGCTCTGGCCCTGCAGCAGCGGGTTTCTTGCGAACAGATCGACCACCCAGTCCACAAAGGCGCGCACCTTGGCGCTGAGGTGGGAGTTGGGCGGGTAGACGACGTAGACCGGCAGCAGCGGGTGCTTCCAGTCTTCCAGCACCTGCTGCAACTGGCCGGTTTTCAGGTGTTCGTTGATCTGGAATCGGCTGGCCTGGCCGATGCCCTGGCCCGCCAGCAGCGAGAAGATATAGGCATTGCTCTCGTTGACGCACAAATGCGCGGGGCCGGCGATCTCGATCACTTCGCCATCCTTATGGAATTCCAGCGGATAGCGCCGCGCCGATACTGGCGAGAAGTAAATCACGTTGCGATGGCCGGTCTCCAGATCGCGGGGATGCCGGGGAATGCCATGGCGCTCCAGGTATTGCGGGGCGGCAACGGTGATGAAATCCAGGTTGCCGATGCGGCGCGCCACGAGTGATTGGTCGGCCAGCTCGCCTCCGCGGATCACGCAGTCCACGCTGTCACTGATGAGATCCACGGTGCGGTCGCTCACGCCCAGATCCATCTGGATTTCGGGGTAGCGCGACTGGAACTCGGCCAGGTGCGGAATGATGAGCAGGCGCGCCACCGAGGTTCCCACGTCCACGCGCAGGCGCCCGCGCGGCGTGGTGCGCGCCTGGCTCACGCTGGCCTCCAGGTCGTCGAAATCCGCCAGCAGGCGTACCGCGCGGTCATAGTAGGCCGCACCGTCGGCTGTGACCGTGACGCGGCGCGTGGTACGGTTGAGCAGCTTCACGCGCAGGCGCTCTTCCAACGCCTGTACGTTCTTGGTCACACTGGCTTTGGGCACCTGCAGCGAATCGGCAGCCCGCGTGAAAGTGCCGGCTTCCACAACCCGCGCGAAAATACGCATGGCCTGAATCTGATCCATGGGATCTCCTTGTCCTCGCGGAATCTCGGGCTCGCCGAGGATGCGGGATTCTCACACACCGTTTGGGCTGTCATTATTCAAGAATTGGAAACAGTGTGGCCGCGTTTGCGGGGTTTATGCCGCCAATGCGTGCCGCTACATTCTCATCTCATCGGCCGGCCTCGTCCGGAGAAGCCATGTTGAACACCAAAAAACCTGCTCCATCCACCAGCTCCCATACCGACACCACCATTGAGGTGGCTGGCGGCATGGAGGCGAGCGTGCGCATGTATGGCAGCAAGAAGCGGGGAGAGGTCTCTCCGCTGGTGGTGCATTTTCATGGTGGCGCTTTTGTGACGGGTGACCTGGACAACGGCAGCACCGTGGGCAATTCTCTGGCAACTGCTGGTGCCTGCGTGGTGTCGGTGGCCTATCCGCTGGCCCCGGAGCATCCGTTTCCTCGTCCGCTGGAGCTGGGTTATGCGGTGCTTCAGTGGGCCTACAAGCAGCGCGCCAAGCTGGCAGGCAAGGGTGCTCCGCTCTATCTGGCTGGCGAGGAGGCGGGGGCCAATCTGGCCGCTGGCGTCTGCATGATGGCGCGCGACCAGTTGCACCCGCCGCTGGCAGGCCAGATTCTCATCTCGCCCATGCTTGACCCCTGTGCTGCCACGCCTTCACAGCGTGCTGCGCAAGGCGATTCGGTCGAATGCAAATGGGCTTCGGGGTGGTGTCAGTACCTGGGCGGCTCGCATGATGCCCTGCATCCTTATGCCGTGCCAGCCAGGGCGCATCGCCTCGCGGGGCTGCCGCCGACGCTGATTCTGGTGGGCGGGGACGATCCCATGCGCGACGAGGCCCTGGGCTACGCCCAGCGTCTGGAAGCTGCCGGATTGACCGTCTTCCAGCATGTGTTCGAAGGCGCTGGCCAGTGGCCAGATGCCCTGGTGGAGCCTCCACCCGAACCTTGTCCCTGTGCTGTGCAGATGCAGGAGCAGCTGCACAAATTCTTCGAGACAACGCGATGTCGGCTGTGAGCTGACCGTGCCGTGCTGAGACCGCTGCCTTGATCCGGCCCCACCATCCATAGGTCGGAGAAAGCAAAAGCGCGCTTTTTTCGTTTTTTTTGATCCTCATTCGATTCCTGGCCTGAGTGCTGGAAGGGGTGAGCTTTGCCTGTCGCAGAGAAGTTTTTTCCTGCATCCATCCATTGAACCTGAAGACATAGCCATGAACGACAACTCCAAACCTTCCCTCCGCCGCCGCTGGTGGGCCGCTGCTGGCGTTGCCGCAGCCATTTCGGCCACGGCTGGCGCCGTCCTGGGCCTGCAGCCATCACACGCTGAGGCGCCCGCGCAACAGGCAGTTCCTCCAGCGGTGCCGGTTTCCGTGGCGCAGGTTCTGCAGCAGGATGTGACGCTGTGGAACGAATTCTCCGGCCGCCTCGAAGCCGTGCAGCGCGTGGATGTGCGTCCACGCGTATCGGGCGCCGTGCAGGCTGTGCACTTCAAGGAAGGCGCCTTGGTAAAGGCGGGCGATCTGCTCTTTACCGTAGACCCGGCGCCCTACGCGGCCGAAGTCGATCGCGCCGAGGCGCAGGTCGTTGCCGCCAGGGCGCGCATGGCCTATACGCAAAGCGAATCCGAGCGGGCCACGCGCCTGTGGGATGAGCGCGCCATCGCGCAGAAGGAATACGACGAACGCGTGAATGCCCAGCGCGAAGCCGATGCGAACCTGCGCGCTGCCCAGGCTGCGCTGCAGACGGCCAGGCTGAACCTGGGTTACACGCAGGTCAAGGCGCCGGTCAGCGGGCGGGTGGGGCGCATCGAGATCACCGTCGGCAATCTCGTGAGCTCGGGCGCTGGAGCCCCCGTGCTGACCACCTTGGTGTCGGTGGACCCGATGTACGCCAGCTTCGACGTGGATGAGCAGATCGTGGCCAATGCCTTGCAGGGCCTGGAGGACACCCGCAAGGGCCGCAGCGCCCGCGCGATGATCGAAACCATTCCGGTGCAGATGGGCGTGGGCGTGAACGGCGCGACGCCCTATACCGGCCACCTGCAGCTGATTGACAACCAGGTCGATGCGAAAAGCGGCACGGTGCGCGTGCGTGCGGTGTTCGGCAACGCTGATGGCACTTTGATGGCCGGGCAGTTTGCCCGCATCCGCATGGGCCAGCCGCAGAGCACCCAGGCCGTGCTCATCAACGAGCGCGCCGTGGGCACGGACCAGAGCAAAAAGTTCGTGCTGGTGATTGGCGACGGCAACAAGGCCGAGTACCGCGAAGTGCAGTTGGGCGCGCCGGTCGATGGCCTGCGCGTGGTCACCACCGGCCTCAAGGCGGGTGAGCGCATCGTCGTCAACGGCCTGCAGCGCGTGCGTCCGGGCGTTGTCGTCGCACCGCAGGACGTGCCCATGGACGCCAAGGCCGAGCTGGCCGACAGCCGTACTGCTACCAAGCAGCCAGCGGCCTGAGAACCTCTACCTCCCCCGACATCATGAACCTCTCCCGATTTTTCATCGACCGCCCGATCTTTGCGGGCGTACTGTCGGTGCTCATCTTTCTCGCGGGCCTCATCGCCATGCGAACACTGCCGATCTCGGAGTACCCCGAAGTTGCGCCGCCTTCGGTGGTGGTGCGCGCGCAGTACCCGGGTGCCAGCCCCAAGGTGATCGCCGAAACCGTGGCCACGCCACTGGAAGAATCCATCAATGGTGTGGAAGACATGCTCTACATGGGCAGCCAGGCCACGACCGATGGTGTGATGACGCTCACCGTCACCTTCAAGCTCGGCACCGACCCCGACAAGGCCCAGCAACTGGTGCAGAACCGTGTCTCGCAGGCCGAGCCGCGCCTGCCCGAGGAAGTGCGCCGCCTGGGCGTGACCACGGTCAAGAGCGCGCCGGACCTCACCATGGTGGTGCACATGGTCTCGCCCAATGGCCGCTATGACATTGATTACCTGCGCAATTACGCCGTGCTCAATGTGAAAGACCGGCTGGCACGTATTCCCGGCGTGGGGCAGGTGCAGATCTTTGGTGGCGGTGATTATTCGATGCGCGCCTGGCTCGATCCGCAGAAGGTAGCGCAGCGCGGCCTGTCTGCCAGCGATGTGGTGTCTGCCATCCGCAACCAGAATGTGCAGGCGGCCGCTGGCGTGGTGGGCGCATCGCCCGGGTTGCCCGGCGTGGACACCCAGATGTCGATCAACGCGCAGGGGCGCCTCTCCAGTCCCGAGGAGTTTGGCGACATCATCGTCAAGACTGGTGCAGATGGCGCTGTGACGCGGCTGCGCGATATTGCCCGGCTGGAGCTGGGGGCTGCCGATTACTCGTTGCGCTCGCTGCTCAACAACGACCCGGCCGTGGGCATGGGTGTGTTCCAGGCGCCCGGATCGAACGCGCTGGAAATCTCGGACAACGTGCGCAAGACCATGGCCGAGTTGGCCCAGCTCATGCCTGAGGGCGTGGAATTCCGCATCGCCTACGATCCCACGCAGTTTGTACGCGCTTCCATCGAGTCGGTGATCCATACGCTGCTCGAAGCGATTGCGCTCGTGGTGATCGTGGTGATCCTGTTCCTGCAGACCTGGCGCGCCTCCATCATTCCGTTGCTGGCGGTGCCGGTGTCGGTAGTGGGCACGTTTGCCGTGCTGCACCTGCTGGGTTTCTCGATCAATGCGCTCTCGCTGTTTGGTCTGGTGCTGGCCATTGGTATCGTGGTGGATGACGCCATCGTGGTGGTGGAGAACGTGGAGCGGAACATTGAAGCGGGGCTGACACCACGCGAGGCCACCTACCGCGCCATGCGCGAGGTCTCGGGCCCCATCATCGCCATTGCGCTGGTGCTGGTGGCTGTGTTTGTGCCGCTTGCTTTCATCAGCGGCCTTACAGGGCAGTTCTACCGCCAGTTTGCGGTCACCATCGCCATCTCCACAGTGATCTCTGCCATCAACTCGCTGACGCTGTCGCCAGCGCTGAGCGCATTGCTGCTCAAGGGCCACCATGAGCCCAAGGATGCGCTCACGCGCGGCATGGACCGTGTGCTGGGCGGCTTCTTCAAGCGCTTCAATGCGGTGTTCCACCGAGGCTCGGAAGCCTACAGCGGCGGCGTGCGCCGCGTGATCGGTCACAAGGCTGGCATGCTCGTGGTGTACCTGGCGCTGGTGGGCGCGACCTGGGGCCTGTTCCACCTGGTGCCCGGCGGCTTCGTGCCGATGCAGGACAAGCAGTACCTCGTCGGTTTTGCGCAGCTGCCCGATGGTGCAACGCTGGACCGTACCGACAACGTGATCCGCCGCATGGGCGAGATCGTCAAGAAGAACCCGAACGTGGAGGATGCGATTGCCTTCCCGGGCCTGTCGATCAACGGCTTCACCAACAGCTCCAACGCAGGCATCGTGTTCGTGACGCTCAAGCCCTTTGCCGAGCGCACACGCGCGGACCAGAGCGGCGGCGCTGTCGCGGGGCAGCTCAACCAGGCCTTTGGCGAGATTCAGGACGCCTTCATCGCCATGTTTCCGCCGCCACCAGTTGCGGGCCTGGGCACCACGGGGGGCTTCAAGCTGCAGATCGAAGACCGTGGCTCGCTGGGCTACGCAGGCATGGATGCCGCCGTGAAGGCCTTCATGGCCAAGGCGTACCAGACACCGGAGCTGGCAGGTCTCTTTACCAGCTGGCAGGTCAACGTGCCCCAGCTCTACGCTGATATTGACCGCACCAAGGCGCGCCAGCTGGGTGTGCCGGTGACGGACATTTTCGAGACGCTGCAGATCTACCTGGGCAGCTTGTATGCGAACGATTTCAATGAGTTTGGCCGCACCTACAGCGTGCGCGTGCAGGCCGATGCGGCATTCCGCGCGCGGCCCGAGGACGTGGGTCAGCTCAAGGTGCGTTCGATGACGGGCGAGATGGTGCCGCTGTCGGCGCTGATGAAGCTGGACGCCAGCTTTGGCCCCGAGCGCACCATGCGCTACAACGGGTTTCTGGCTGCCGATGTGAATGGCGGGCCCGCGCCTGGCTTCTCGTCGGGGCAGGCACGCGCAGCGGTAGAGCGGGTGGCAGCCGAGACGCTGCCGCCAGGCATCGGCTTTGAGTGGACGGAGCTGACCTACCAGGAAATCCTGGCAGGCAATTCGGCGGTGCTGGTGTTCCCGATCGCCATTTTGCTGGTATTCCTGGTGCTGGCTGCGCAGTATGAAAGCCTTACGTTGCCGATTGCCATCATCCTTATCGTGCCCATGGGCCTGCTGGCGGCGATGACCGGCGTATGGCTTACGCATGGCGACAACAACGTGTTCACGCAGATCGGGCTCATCGTGCTGGTGGGGCTGTCTGCCAAGAACGCGATCCTGATCGTCGAGTTCGCCCGGGAGCTGGAGTTTTCAGGGCGCACGCCGGTGCAGGCCGCCATTGAGGCGAGCCGCCTGCGCCTGCGGCCGATTCTGATGACCTCGATGGCTTTCATCATGGGCGTGCTGCCACTGGTGTTGTCCACCGGCGCTGGTTCTGAAATGCGCAGCGCCATGGGCATTGCCGTGTTCAGCGGAATGATCGGCGTGACCGCGTTCGGCCTGTTCCTGACTCCCGTGTTCTACGTGGTGCTGCGCCGCCTGGCCGGTAATCGGCCGCTGCAGCAGCATGGCAGCCATGTTGCGCCGATCAGCGAGCCTGGCCATGGCGCATCGGCGCTGCCCGTGCTTGCCGCACCGCGCGCTCATGACGAATGAATGCAATTGACGAATGGATAACGATATGAAAGCAATGCAACGCATCCGATCCCTGGCTGTGCCCTTGAGCGCACTGATGGCGGCCCTGGTGCTGGCGGGCTGCGCAAGCGCGCCGCCCACCGTGGCAGAGCACGCTGGCGTGGCTGTGCCCGCAAGCTTCAGTGAGCAGAAAAGCGCTGCGGCAGCAGGCTGGACGACGGCCGCACCGGCAGAGGCTCAGCCGCGCGGTGCATGGTGGCTGGCGTTTTCCGACCCCGCACTCAGCGCCCTGGTGGAGCGCGCGGGCGAGGCCAACACTGATGTGCAGACTGCAGCAGCCCGCCTCGCAGAAGCCCGCGCGCTGCTGCGCTCGGCCGACGCGCAGCGTCAGCCCCAGGTGGGCGCCTCGGGCGGCGCAGTGCGCCAGGCGGGTGCCAACACCGCCAATGGCATGCAGCCTGCCACACTGGTCACTGCTGGGCTCAATTTTTCGTACGAGGCAGACCTGTTTGGCCGCCTCTCGGGCGCAAGCGATGCAGCACGCGCAGATGCCACTGCGCGCGAGGCGCTGCTGCAGAGCACGCGCCTCATGGTGCAGGCCGATGTGGCGCAGACCTATCTGCAACTGCGCTCGCTGCAGACCGAGCGCCAGTTGGTCGAGCAGAGCCTGACAGCCTACCGTGAGACGCTGAACCTGATTGAGCGGCGCTTTCGGGCAGGCGATGCGGCCGAGCTGGATGTGGCGCGCATGAAGACCGAGGTCTCTGCCACCGAGGCCGAAGCGTTGGCGCTGGAGCGCCAGCAGGCCACGCTTACGCATGCACTGGCGGTGTTGGTGGGCGATGTGGCCACGGGCTTCACGCTGGCATCGCCGCAGGGCGAAGCGACGCTTCCGGTGATTCCGGCGGGCGTGCCCGCCACGGTGCTGGCACGCCGCCCCGACGTATCGGCTGCCCAGGCATCGGTGCTGGCGGCCCAGGCGCGGGTGGGGGTGGCGCAGGCGGCATGGTTCCCGGCCATCACGCTCACGGGAAATGGCGGTTACGCCTCGCCAGAGTTGGGCGATCTGTTCAAGTGGTCGGCACGGTCATGGGGCATTGGCGCCTTGCTCTCGCTGCCCATTTTTGATGGTGGCCAGCGCGCCGCGCAGGAAGAGGGCGCCCGCGCGCGGCTGGAGGTTGCGGTGGCTGCCCAGCGCGGGCAGGTGCTAGCCGCTTTCCGGGAGGTGGAGGACCAGCTTAGTGCGCTGCGCCTGCTCGCTGGCCAGTCGCAGGTGCTGGGGCAGGCCGTGCAGTCGTCCGAGCGGGCCACGCATCTGTCGGATGTGCGCTACCGCAATGGCCTGGTGAGCCAGCTGGAGCTTTTGGATGCGCGCCGCAACGAGCTGCGCAACCGGCGCCAGGCGCTGCAGGTGCGCACCGCCCAGTACACCGCCACGGTGGCGCTCATCCGCGCGTTGGGCGGGGGCTGGGAGAGCGGTGCGCAGCTTGCTGCCCGCAGCTGATCGCCTGTAGTTGCCCCGTCCGCAGTTCGCCGCCAACTGCTGGCCGCTGAACGTGAAAGCCTGGGAGCGTTCTGCTCCCAGGCTTTGCTTTTCTTTCTCCAGGTTTCTTCCTCCAGGCAGATCGTCAGGGGGCGGTTGCGGCAGCCCGCTCGCGCATTACCCGAAACTGGGGCGCGGCTACAGGCGCCGTCCAGCGCAGGGGCAGGGCATGCGGGCGCCACAGCCCCGCCAATACCTTGAAGCGAAGCGCCCGCAGGGCGCCCGGCCAGGGCGCGCAGGCGGCAGCGTCCCACAGCAGCTCTGCCTCGGCCGCCACATGCAGCAGGCCGCCATTGTCATAGTCCACGAAGAGCAAGCCTGCCAGCGGGTGCTGCGCAAGGTTGCCCAGGGTGTTGAAGAACTGGTTGCCAGGGTAGTCCGGCATGCTGAGAGTGATGCCACCGCCGGTATGCGCCACCCGCACAAAGCCGGGCTCGCCCCCGCGGTGCGACATGTCTACGCCGTCGGATTGCGCAAGGCCAGGCCGGGCGGCCGAGGCGCTGGCGATGAACAATGTGTCGCTGCGTGCCAGCAATGCCAGTGCGGCAGCGTCAAGCGCGGGGCCCAAAGGCTGCGGCGCAGAAGGGCGCAGTGGCAGTATCTGCGATGGCGCAAGCGGCTCACGGGCCTGGATGTATTTGGGGCAGTTGCCAAAGCTTTGCACCACGTCGATGGCGAGCCCCTCATTGTCGAACGCCGCAACCCGGCCGTTCATCCGGTTGCGCCTGCGTGTGTGCGGCTCCAGTCCCAGCACGCCCACCGGGCTGCCTGGGGTCAGACGGGCGAGCACCGGATCGGCGATGTCAGGCTGGGTTCTTACCTGCATGCGGCGCATGTCGGGGGTCTGTACCAAGCCGGGCGCACCGGCCACCATCGTGGCCCAGGGCTGGCCTGTGGCATCCAGCGCAGCCAGCAGCAGCGTGGGCAGTTTCTCGAACAGCTCGCGGTGCTGGTCGGGCATATGGTCGCGCAGCAACATAGGGCCAGCAGCAGCCATGCGCTCGCGCACGCCCACGCGGGTCTGCAAGGCCTGCTCGCCCGCGTGAAAGGCTTCTGGGGCGGGCACGGTCATGCAGCCTCCGCAAACCGGTCGGACAGCGGCACATAGCCGCGCAAGGCCTGCACGCGAGCGACCCATGCAGTGATGCGCGGGTAGGTGGTGAGCGGCAGGCCGCCGATACCTGCCTGCGAGGTGTAGCCTACCAGGGCAAGGTCTGCGAGGCTGGGCTCGGCGCCATCCATCAGCCAGTTGCGGCCCTGCAATTCGCCTTCCATGAAATCCAGCAGCCGTCGTCCGGTGGCCTGGGCCGCCTCGCTCACCGGCTTGCCGGTGATGGCTGCAAACCGTGGCCCGGCAATGCCCGGGCCGAGCATGCCCGCTGCCAGACTGAACCAGCGCTGCAGTTGGGCCTGGCCCACCGGGTCTTGCGGCATCCAGTGGCTGCCGGGGGCATGGCGCTGCGCCAGATAAACCAGAATGGCATTGCTGTCGGACAGCACAAGGTCACCATCCACGAGGACGGGCACCTGCCCGAGTGGATTGAGCGCCAGAAAGCCGGCGCTCCGGTTCTCGCCCTGGAGCAGATTCACGTCCAGCGTTTCATAGGGCAGGTCCAACATGGACAGCAGCAGTTCCACGCGGTGGCAATGGCCTGACAGGGCGAGGCGATAGAGTTTGAGGGGCTGGGTGGGTGCCATGGCGAAGCTTCTTTCATGGGGCAGTAGATGAAACGCTCACCTTAGCTATTGCATGAACTGGCGTAAATGGAGATATTGAGAACTTCAAAATTGCAGATGGCGAAATAATGGATCACCTCGATACCCTGCGCTGCTTCGTAGCCGTTGCCGAGGCCGGTGGCTTTGCGCCGGCTGCACGCAGCCTGGGGCGCTCACCGGCGGCCATCACGCGGGCCATTGCCACGCTGGAGGCTCGGCTGGGCGTGCTGCTGCTGCAGCGCAGCACCCGGGTGGTGCGGTTGACCGAGGCGGGCGAGCGCTTTCTGGGCGATTGCCGCCCGGTTCTGGCCGATCTGCACGAAGCTGAGCAGGCCGTGCGCGGTGCGCAGGCCCAGGTGCAGGGACAACTGTCGATCACTGCGCCACAGATGTTTGGCATCTGCCATGTGGCGCCCATCGTGCAGGATTTTCTGGCGGCGCATCCGCGAGTTCAGGCACGTACGCTGTTCGTCAACTGGCTGGTCAACCTGCTCGATGAAGGCATGGACGTAGCGGTGCGCATCGCCCATCTTCCCGATTCCGGGCTCACGGCTTTACCCGTCGGGGCGCTGCGCAGGCTCGTGGTGGCATCGCCCGCTTATCTGGCGCGGTACGGGGAGCCGCGCCATCCGGGAGAGCTGTCCAGCCACAGGGCCATCGGCATCTCGCGCGACGCACGGGCCGTGGCGCCGTGGGCGTTCAAGGATGGCGTAAGCGCCCAGCCGCAGATCTGCTGGATCAGCAACAGCAATGAGGTGGACATTGCAGCGGCCGAGGCGGGCCTGGGCCTCACGCGCTGCCTGGCCTACCAAGCGGCTGCAGCCCTGCAGGCGGGCCGCCTGCGCGTTGTGCTGGCGGCGCATGAGCCGCCGCCGGTGCCGGTACACATCGTCTACCCCGCCGGGCGCCGCGCACCTGCCAAGGTGCGGGCCTTCGTGGAGTTTGCGCGCGAGCGGCTGGCCCAGGTGCCCGTGTTGCAGGGCAGGGGGCTGGCGCCGGGATCGGAACGCTAGAAAACGGATTGGTTTGCTGCCGCCCAGGCACGTAAACCCACGGATCAACGCAGGCGTTCAACCACCTCATCCACGGTGAGCACATCGCCAAAGAAGAGCATCCAGTTGTTGAGCGAGTGCTCGTGCTCGTACGGCGTGACGGCGGCCAGGGCATCGTCGACCATGATGGTGGCGTAGTCCAGCATCATGGCATCGCGCGCGGTGGATTCGCAGCACACGTTGGTGACGGTGCCGCCGATCAACACGGTGCGGATGCCATGGGCCTTGAGCACTGCATCCAGCTCGGACGCGCCCGGTGCCAGTGCGCTGTAGCAGCGCTTGACGACGATGAGGTCGCTTTCCTGCACATCCAGCGTGTCTGGCATTTCGAAGCCTTCGTGGCTGGCGCTCAGCTCCAGCAGACGCCGGGCACTGCGCTCGGGGGTGAGCATGTGCCTGTGGTGGTGCGACCAGAACTGGTCGGCACCGTCCGCATTGGTCTTGATCCATACCACTTTGCCGCCGTGTGCGCGCATGGCGGCGGCCAGCTTGTTGACGTTGTCAAAAATGCCGCGTGCCGGGGCGCATTCGCCCTGAAAACCGGGCTGCGTATAGTATTTCTGCAGATCGACCACGACAAAGGCGGTTGTGGCGGCATCGAGCGTGTCGTAGGGGTGGAGCACGCCCTGGCGTGCCTTCACACGCTCCACGATCCATGGTTCAAATTGCATAGGTCCTCGCGGTTTCTGTTTTTTATGCGTAACGGTGCTGCACGGCCTTTTCCAGGCGGGTGACGGCCAGGTACATGACGGCGGACAGCATGGCTAGCACCACGATGGCGGCCATCACGATGTTGAGCTTGAAGACCTGGCTGCCGTTGACGATGAGAAAGCCAAGGCCGGCGCTGGAGGACTGGAACTCGCCCACGATCACACCGATCAGCGACAGGCCGATGTTCATCTTGATGGCCGCGATCACGGCAGGCACGCTGCCGGGGAAGACGACATAGCGCATCACCTGCATCTTGCTGGCGCCCAGGGTGGTGGCCAGTTTGATCTTGTTGGGGTCGATGGCCTGAAAGCCTTCGTACACCACCATGATCGTGATGAAGAGCGAGATGGCGACGGCCATGCCGTACACCGAGTATTCGGAGCCCAGCCAGATGTAGAAGATGGGCACGAAGGCGATCTTGGGCATGGCGTTGGCAATCACGAGGAAGGGGTCCAGCACCTTTTTCAGAAAGCCGCTCCACCACAGCAGGGCTGCGATCAGCACGCCCAGTACCATGCTGACGGCAAAGCCGATGATGGTGGCCTTGAAGGTGATCCAGGTGTGTCCTGTCAGGTCGCCGGTCTTGAACAAATCCACCAGCGTGGGAAGCACCGCGGATGGGTAACTGGTCAGCATGGGGTTGATGACCTGGGTGCGCGCCAATACCTCCCAGACGGCCAGAAAGACGGCCAGCACGCCGATGCGGCTTGCCGTGATCAGCAGCTTGCGGCGCTGGATCTGTGCGAGCCACTGCACATATTCGGGGCTGCGGGCATCGGGTGGGCTTGCGGCCTGTGTGTTGGTGGTGTTCATCACGGTGCTCATGTTCAGCCTTCCACGTGGGCGTCGATTTCATCCCACAGTACGTTGAAGTAGTCGTTGAACTCGGGGCAGCCGCGTGCCTCGAACGGGGTCGGGCGCTTGCCGCCGGTCGATGGAAAATCCATGTGGTGCACCGATTTGATGCGACCGGGGCGGCGCGACAGAACGATGACTCGGTCGGTCATCGCAATGGCCTCGCCAATGTCGTGGGTGACCAGGATGACGGACTTGCCCTCGTCGCGCAGCACATCCACCACTTCGTCTGCAATCGACAGGCGGGTCTGCGAGTCGAGTGCGGAAAACGGCTCGTCCAGCAGCACCACATCCGGGTTGGTGACCAGGGTGCGCGCCAGTGCCACGCGCTGGCGCATGCCGCCCGAGAGCTGGCGCGGGTAGTGGTGCAGGTAGTCACCCATGCCGCACTTCTGCAGCAGGCCGATGGCGCGTTTTTCTGCTGCCGCCATGTCCTTGTTCTGAATTTGTGCGCCCAGCAAGGTGTTTTCCAGGATGGTGCGCCATTCAAACAGGTAATCCTGCTGCAGCATGTAGCCGATGCGCGGGTTGGGGCCGACGATGGCGCTGCCATCGACGAACACGTTGCCACTGGACGGGGGCAGTATGCCCGCCAGAATGGACAGCAGCGTGCTCTTGCCGCAGCCCGATTGGCCGATCAGGCTGATGAATTCCCCCGGCTTGACCGAGAGGTTGATGTTCTGCAGCGCCTGCGTCTCGCCTTGTAGGGTGAAGTAGCGCAGCGATACGTTGTCGACATGGATGCGGTAAGGGCTGTTCATGGCGCCATCCTCACTTTTGCACCAGGCTCATGTCTACGAACCGGGCGTAGTCCACTTTCTTCGATGCCTCCAGCACGCCGCCCTGCACCAGCATGTCCTGCAGCTTGTCCATGGCTTCCTTTTCAACCAGAGGCGTCTTCTTCCAGAGGTTCAGCGTCTGGTAGCGCTCGATGGCGCTGGTCAACTCGGGCTTGCTCACGCCGGTGAAGTACTCGCCCACCAGATCGGCCAGTTCGGCAGCGGGTGCAGCGGCGGTGTATTTCTGCGCCTTGGCCACGGCCTGCGTCCAGGCCTGAACGGCGGCGCGGTTCTTCTTCAGGTAGGTGTCGGTGGTGGTGAAGACCGTGTAGTCGACCATGCCGGCTTCCTTGCCGACCGAGCCAAGCGGGAAGGCCTTGCCTTCTTTCTCCAGCGTGCTGGCCTCGGGCTCCAGGAAGGTGGCGTAGTCGTTCTGCCCGGCGAGCCAGGCGCCGGTGCGGGCAGCAGGGCCGATGTTGTTCACGAGCTTGACGTCCTTTTTCGGGTCGAGCCCCTTCTTGCGCAGCGCGGCTTCCAAAAAGATGTCGGGGTTGGAGCCGGGGCGGAAGGACATGATCTTGCTGCCCTTGAGCTTGTTCCAGTCAAAGGCCGGATCGGGCTTGCGGCCCATCAGCAGGAAGCCGTCGGTGGCCGTGAGCCCCGCAAACACGACGGGCTTGACCGGCGATTCGCTGTTGGCGACATAGATGGAGGCCTCGGGCCCGATCAGCACGATATCGGCGCTGCCCGAGAGCAGGGCCGCCATGCCCTTGTCCGTGCCCTGCGAGGTTTTCATTGTCAGCTCGATCCCCTCGTCCTTGAAGATGCCTTTTTTCAGACCGGCATACATGGGTACATACAGAACGGATCGCACCACTTCCTCATAGCGCACCTTGTGCACGGTTTGGGCCTGTGCCGCGCTCAGTGGGAGCAGGCTGCAGGCGGCCAGCGTGGCAGCAAGCAGGGTTTGGTGAAAGCGGCGGCGTGGGGATCTCAAGCTCATGTCACACTCCTTGTATACAAATATCGTGATGCGGAAGGGATAACTGGCCAGTGCTACGCAAATATCGTGCCTGAATCGCTGATATGTAAATAGATGTTTTGCTATTAATGTATTCAGTATCCAATTTATTGGTGCAAAGAGAATCGGTGTTAACCAGCAAGTGGCCATGCACCAAACGGGGCAGAAAGTGCGGCAATGCACCCTAAGAACCTGTTTACGATCTCTACGCAGCCGCGTTGGAGTGCAATCGGGATGAGTTCGAAGTGCTGGGCCGCAGCTTGCACCGGGGTGCAAGCAAGGGCCAGCACGCAGAAATCGCCCGATTTCACTCCAACCCGGAGGGACAGTGGGTTTGCGGGCGCCCGGCTAGGGGCGGTCTGCGTTGTTGCAGCGCTTGCCAATAACTGGCTATTGGCTGCGCACTGCTCCGCTAGGCGCGCCCCTCGCATCCCATCCCTAGCCGGGTGCCCCGCAAAGCCACTGTCGCGGCGCGAGGAGATCGTAAACACGTTCTAAGGTGGCGCGATGGTGGGCACGGCCATGTCCACGCGCATCCGGTAGGGGGGTGCGTCGGCACATATGCAGAATGTGTCTGTGCCAGGGCGTTGCGGAACTGCGGGCGATGCCACAATCACCGGCGTGAAGATGGAATCTCTCGTGTCAGGTTGCCGCCGGGCGCTTTTCTGGTCGCGCCCCTTGTGCGCGGCGGAATGGGCTTTGCTCGCGCAATATTTTGGCGAGCCCGCCGACCCCCGCTGGCGCCGCATGCGTGTGCATTTGCGGAGGCTGGGCGATACGCGGCGCGCCTTGTCCTTCAATGGCGGCTTTCTGTCGTTTCCTCGGTATTGTTTTGAAGGTGACAATCCACGCGAGGCCTTGCGGCTGGACCAGCCAATGATCACCGGCTGGCTGATGCACGAGGCCTTTCACCACTGGCAGCGGCTGCGGGGCAGGGCAGTCACGCGCGATGCGCTGCGGTTGCAATGGCGCTTTTGGCGCCATGGAGACAACCCCTACCACTACGCCCTGTGCGAGTGCCCGAGTGGTTTGCTGGCGAAGTTTCAGCGCGCGCAGGTAGAGCAGCAGGCGCAGATGTGGCAGGACGCGGTGATGGCAGACCGGGCATACCGCGAGGAGGACGAAAGCCACCCGCAGTTTGCTGCGTTGCAATGCACGGCACAGCAATGGCAGCCCGTGCTGCAATGGGTGCGGTCACAGGCTGGAGCCATCGGGTTTTAACCGGGCAGGGGCGGCGGCACCTTGTCGTCCCGCAGGCGACCCCTGTTGGGCACGGCGGTTGGCGATACTGGTGCAGATATTGATTGTACCGGATTGCGCCATGACTGCTTCCTTCGCCGCCCTGTCCCCCGCGCATGCTTTGCCGCCGCCCGCGCCCACGCGCTACTGGCCGGGGCGCCTGCCCACGCGGCTGACGGTGCCGCAGACTTCGGTATGGGACAACCTGGCGGTCAACGCGCGGCGCTACCCCGATCATGCGGCCCTGGTGTTTTTCGAGCAGATCATCACCTACCGGCAGATGGAGCAGATCACCGAACGGCTGGCGGCGCACCTGCATGCGCAGGGTGTGCAGCGGGGCGACCGCGTGATCCTGCTGATGCAGAACTGCCCGCAACTGGTGCTGGCGCACTACGCCATTCTGCGAGCCAATGCGGTGGTGGTGCCCGTCAATCCCATGAATACGGCCGATGAGCTGGCGCACTACATCACCGACGCGGATGCGCGCGTGGCCATCACCACCGCCGATCTGGCGGGCACGCTGGCAAAGGCCAACTACCAGGTGAGCCAGATGCCTGGGACAGAGCCGCTGCGCCACCTTCTTGTCACCCGCTTTGCCGATGCCATGCCATCCCAGGTGCAGCAGCAGAGCGGTTTTCCGCAGGCCTGGGCGGCCTGGCTGCTGGGCGAGCATGCATTTCCGGATGCCAGCTTGCTGCCCGGAGCCTCGGTGGCATCGTGGCAGCAGGCCCTGCAGTGCACCGAGGCGCCGCCGCCCATCTGCGTGGGTGCCGCCGACATGGCGATCCTGCCCTACACCAGCGGCACTACAGGCAAGCCCAAGGGGTGCATCCATGCGCACAGCCACATCCAGCACGCGGTACAGGCGGGCCTGCTGTGGGGGCGGCAAAGCAGCGAAAGCGTCAATCTGGTGGTGGCGCCCATGTTCCACATCACCGGCATGGTATCGATCATGCATGTGCTGATCGCCGCGGCGGCAACCCTGGTCATCATGCCGCGCTGGGACCGCCACCTGGCTGCGTGCCTGATGGTGCGCTGGCGTGTGACGCACTGGGCCAATATTCCGACCATGGTGGTGGATCTGCTGGCGAGCCCCCAGCTGGCGCAGGTGGATATGCGCAGCCTCGTCTACATGGGTGGTGGGGGCGCCGCCATGCCGCAGCCGGTGGCCCAGCGCATCAAGGATCTGTGGGGGCTCGATTACATCGAAGGCTATGGCATGACCGAGACCTGTGGGGCCTCGCACGCCAATCCCTACGAGCATCCCAAGCAGCAATGCCTGGGCGTGCCGCACATCGGCATGCAGTCCAAGGTGATCGACCCCGACACCCTGCAGGAGCTGCCTCCCGGCGAGGTGGGCGAGATTGTGGTGCGCGGCCCGCAGGTGTTGCAGGGCTACTGGAAGCAGCCCGGCGCAACGGAGACCAGCTTTGTGCGGGTGGGCGGCGAGCGCTTTTTTCGCACCGGAGATCTGGGATACCGCGATGAGGATGGCTACTTTTTCCTGACCGACCGCTTGAAACGCATGATCAACGCCAGCGGCTACAAGGTGTGGCCTGCCGAGGTGGAGAGCCTGATGTACCGCCACCCCGCCATTCTGGAGGCCTGCGTGATCTCCGCCAAAGACCCGTACCGGGGCGAGACCGTGAAGGCCGTGGTGGTGCTGCGCCCTTCGCACCAGGGGCAGGTGAGCGAGCAGGACATCATCGCCTGGTGCCACGAGCACATGGCGGTGTACAAGGCGCCGCGCATCGTGCAGCTGGTTGATCAACTGCCCAAGAGCGGCAGCGGCAAGGTGATGTGGCGTTTGCTGCAGGAAAAGGAGTAACTGGCGCACTCCTGGAGCGCACCCGTGGCGGAAGCGCGTGCTACCACCAGCGCAATAGCTCAAGCGCTTTGTACCAGAAGCCATCACCAAAGCGCACGGCAAGCCAGGCGCAGATGACGACGCTGACGATGCAAATCATGGCCCATGACGTCCAACTGGGATAGGTCTGAAAGCCGATCAAGCCGGCGATAAACAGCCCCAGCAAGGTACCGCAACCCATGCGAACATTGCGCTCTGCTGTGTCGCGTGGTGGGTCTTCGTGCATGGCAGCTTAATACAGTGGGGGGAGCTCAGTGTAGCGGGGCGCAGCCAAAGCTGCCGTACCACCGTGCTACCGTGTGTCCGACGCTACACGCTGCCCGCCTTCTCAATCACCAGAATTCGCGCCGCGCCCTGCGGATGCGCCACATGCTCGCAGCCAATACCGGCGTGGAAGATGTCGCCGCTGTGCAAGGTGGCATGTTTTTCAACACCGGCCTCGCGGTAGTGCATGACCACTGTGCCGTCCATGACCGCGAACACTTCCTCTCCGTCATTGATGTGCCAGATGTAGGGCTGGTCCGTCCAGTGCAGGCGCACGCTGGCGCCTCCTATGTTGGCGATATCCAGCGCTCCCCAGGCGCGCTCGGCGATGAATTCCTTGCTGCGAATCGTGCGTTGCATGCGGTGTTCCTGGGGTGGGTTGACGCTTTTGGTGGCAATGCGGGAGATCAGGCTGTCGCGCCCAGCTCCTGGGCAATGGCTTCGATCTGCTCGAACAGCTCCAGCCAGCGCTCTTCCAGTTGCTCGATGCTGTTGTTGACGGCAGCAAGCTGCTTGCCTGCTTCCACCACGTCGGGGCCGGACAGGCCGGGCGTGGCCAGTTTTTCTTCCAGCGCGCTGCGCTCGGCGGCAAGCTGCGGGAGCTTTTTGTCGATCTGCTCCAGCTCTTTCTTGAAGGGCTTGGTCTTGTCGGCCAGCTGCTGGCGCGCGGCTGCGGCCTGGCGGCGGGCCTCCTTGGGATCGAAGCTGGCTTCTGTTCGAGGCGCAGCAGGCTTGGTTGCTACTTGTTTCAGAGCGTCCAGCGGCTGCTGAGCAGGTGCGGAAGGTTCGCTTTTCTCAGAATTCTGGCCGCGTGCGTCCTGATCTGCCAGCCGGGCCTCTTCGCGCAGGCGTTTCGATTCGTCGAGCAGGTAGCGTTGGTAGTCGTCCAGGTCGCCATCAAACGGGCCGACCTTGCCGCGGCCCACCAGCCAGAAGTCTTCGCAGACCGCGCGCAGCAGGTGCCGGTCGTGGGAGACAAGCATGACGGTGCCATCGAAGTCGTTGATGGCCATGGCCAGGGCTTCGCGCGTTGCCAGATCCAGGTGGTTGGTCGGCTCGTCGAGAAGCAGCAGGTTGGGGCGCTGCCACACGATCATGGCCAGCACCAGGCGGGCTTTTTCTCCGCCGCTCATGCTGCCCACGGCCTGCTTGACCATGTCGCCGCTGAAATTGAAGGTGCCCAGATAGTTGCGCAGATCCTGTTCGCGCGCACTGTTGCCTTCTGCGCCGATCTCCTTGGCCAGACGGATCATGTGCTCCAGCGGATTTTCCTCGGGGCGCAGCACATCCAGCTCCTGCTGGGCAAAGTAGCCGATATTCAGGCCCTTGCCCTCGGTCACCTTGCCGGCGAGTGCCTTCATTTCGCGGGCGATGGTCTTGACCAGCGTCGATTTGCCCTGGCCGTTGGCGCCCAGGATGCCGATGCGCTGCCCGGCGAGCACGGAGCGGTTCACATCCCGCAGAATCACGGTGTCCTGATCCTGCTCGTCGGTGTAGCCGAAGGCGGCATCGGTGATGGCCAACATGGGGTTGGGCAGGTTGGCGGGTTCCTTGAATTCAAAGGTGAATTCTGCTGCGGCCAGCACCGGAGCCACCTTTTCCATGCGCTCGATCTGCTTCATGCGGCTTTGCGCCTGCTTGGCCTTGGTGGCCTTGGCCTTGAAGCGGTCGATGAACTTCTGCAGGTGGGCAATCTTGTCCTGCTGGCGCTCGAATGCCGATTGCTGCAGTTCCAGCTGCTGGGCCTGCAGTTCTTCAAACTTGCTGTAGTTGCCGCCGTAACGAGTCAGCCGCGCATTTTCGATATGCAGCGTGACATTGGTGATGGCGTCGAGAAATTCGCGGTCGTGGCTGATGGTGATCAGCGTGCCGGGGTAGCGTTTGAGCCAGGCTTCCAGCCAGACCAGGGCGTCCAGGTCCAGGTGGTTGGTGGGTTCGTCGAGCAGCAGCAGGTCGCTGGGGCACATCAGCGCGCGGGCCAGCTGCAGGCGCATGCGCCAGCCGCCCGAGAAGCTGTTGACGGGTTGGTCCAGCTCCGAGACCTTGAATCCCAGGCCCAGGATCAACGCTTGCGCGCGAGCCGTGGCGTCGTGTGCACCGGCATCGTGCAGATCGGCGTGGGCCTGCGCGATGGCCATGCCGTCGCCGGCCTCTTCGGCGGCCAGCAGTTGTGCATTCACCTCTGCCAGGCGCGTATCGCCGTCCAGCACGAACTGGGTGGCTGACTCGGTGGTTTCGGGCATGTGCTGGGCCACCTGGGCCATGCGCCATTGCGCAGGAATGTAGAAATCGCCCGCGTCCTCGGACAGCGAGTCGTTCAGCAGCGCAAACAGTGTGGATTTGCCCGCCCCATTGCGGCCTACAAGGCCCACAGACTCTCCGGGGTTGATGGTGGCGTTGACCTGGTCGAGCAGAACCTTGGTGCCGCGGCGCAGCGTAATGTTTTTCAGCGTAATCATGACTGGGGTGGATTATCGCCGCGCCGCACCGCTCAAGTACGCTGCGGGGCCTCTATGGGAGGGAGGCGCAAGCCTGCAGCGCCCTATCTGTGGCAAATCGCTACGGCTGCAAGTGCATGTTGGCCAACCGGGGCCGGTGAACGGCGTGCAGGCCCTGAGTTTGTAGGCCATTGCCGCCATCCGTCGGGAGATGGATTGTTGCGTGGAGATGCAATCGTTAAGATGATTCACAGCATTGCCGTCATTCAGTGGACATGCACTGGTCATACTGCAGTCACACACGGGCTGTGGCTTGACAGACAGGGACTGCAGCCCTGGGTCAAGACAAGGAAAGCGCCATGACAGCGACAACATCGCCAAACCGGGTTCCGCAAGGCACTACCGGGCACTACACCGCGCAGCCGCGCGGCCACTGGAAGATCGACGATATTCCCTATCACCGCATAGACCGGGCCGCCATCGAAGGCAATGAAGACCTGTTCTATCTGTTGATGAGTGCTTCATTCGTCGAGACGGGCTCGGACACCTATGCGGCCAACCTGGGCGAGCATTACGCGCAGTATCCGCAGATCAGCGACTGGCTGGTGCAGGAGTGGGAGCACGAAGAGCTGCAGCACGGTGCTTCGCTGCGCCGCTATGTGGAAACCGTGTGGCCCAGCTTTCCGTGGCAGCAGGCCTATGACAGCTTTTTTGCCGAGTATTCGCAGTTGTGCACGGTGGAAGAGCTGTTCAGTGACCGGCGGCTGGAGATGGTGGCGCGTTGCGTGGTGGAAACCGGCACCACGGCTTACTACCATACCCTGCGGGAGCTCAGCCATGAGCCAGTGCTGACGCAGTTGCTCGGCCACATCCGCAACGATGAGGTGGGGCACTTCAAGCACTTTCTGAGCTATTTCAAGACCTTGCAGCAACAGGCGCCGATTGGCCGCGCACGCATTGCCGGTGCCTTGTACAGCCGTCTGAAAGAGTTGCGCGAGAGCGATTCGGATGTGGCGCTGCGCCACGTGTTTGCGCACAAGGGGGCGCTTTTCTGCACGCCGGAGCGTCGGTTCGAGGACGTGGCCCAGCGCATCTACCACCTCATAAGCACCGGCCTGCCAGCCGACATGGCGGTGCGCATGCTGCTCAAACCCTTGCTGCTGCCGCCCAGGCTGGAGGGCTATCTGCGCGGGCCCATCAGCAAGCTGGCCTGCAAGGTGCTGGCTTATTAGCAGCCCATCGCTCTCGTCGTCCTGCTAATTTTGAAGAAAACCGATGATTGCGCTTGGTGGATAAACGCTAATTGCTATCTAACAGATAGCAATTGAGAGAACCCAATCTTTAGAATTGTGTTGGTTGCTCATGCATCCAATGCACGAGCGCATCGCGCGTCAACAGCAGTACCTGGTCGTCGCCGGCGCTGGTGTTCATCCAAAAGACGGGCAGACCGCGGAAGGCGGCTTCAAAATGCTCGCGTTCATTGCCGATCTCCAGCACCAGCACGCCATCTTCCGTCAGGCGCTGGGGCAGATCGCGTACCAGCAGACGCACAAAATCCATGCCGTCCTTGCCGCCGGCCAGTGCCATCACAGGCTCGGCGCGGTATTCGAGTGGCAGGCGCGCCATGCTGTCGGCGTTCACATAGGGCGGGTTGCACAGAATCAGATCCCAGGGGCCGCGCGCCTGTGCCATGCCGTTGGACTGCACGAGGGTGACACGGTTCTGCAGGCCATGCTTTTCGACATTGATGCGGGCTACCGCCAGGGCATCGGGCGAGAGGTCGGCGCCAGTCACGGCCACATCGGGGTAGGCCATGGCCGCCAGGCAGGCGAGGCTGCCATTGCCGGTGCACAGATCGAGCACGTTATGGGTCGTGGTGCTCAGCCATTCGTCAATGCTACCGTCGGCCAGCAACTCGGCAATCAGGCTGCGCGGCACGATGGAGCGCTCATCAATATAGAAGGGCACGCCCTGCAGCCAGGCCTGCTGCGTCAGGTATGCGGCGGGTTTGCGGGTGGTGATGCGCTGCTCCACCAGGGCTTGTACCTTGGCACGGTCGGCATCGCTGACGGGCCGCGCGCCCACGGCATCTTCGCCCTCGGTGCTGCTGTTCACATCCATCGGCAGGCCCAGGGCCCACAGCACCAGCCAGGCCGCTTCATCCTGGGCATTGGTAGTGCCATGGCCAAAGTGCACCACGGCGGCGGTGAGTGCGGCTGCGCTGTCGTCAATCAGGGTGCGGATGGTGGTCATGGCAGAAACGAGGTGAGCAAATGTAAAGGCGATTGTAGGCCCCGGAGCCGCATGCGACAGCAAGCTGCGGCTATCGGCCGCGGCTTGTCCATTCGTCAAAGTGATTTACTTGCTCAGGTTTTCCAGAATGCGGCGGTAGATGTTCTTGAGCGGCTCGATGTCGGCCAAGGCAACGTGCTCATCGATCTTGTGGATGGATGCATTGGGCGGGCCGATCTCAATAATTTCAGGGCAGATTTCGGCAATGAATCGGCCATCGCTGGTGCCGCCGGTGGTCGAGAGTTCGGTCTCGATACCCATTTCGTCGCGCACCGCCTGCTGCACGGCCGCCACCAAGGGGCCCGGCGTCGTCAGGAAGGGTTTGCCACCCAGCGTCCACTTCAGGTCGTATTCGAGCGCGTGGCGCTCCAGGGTGGATTTGACGCGAGCCTTGAGGCTCTCGGCGGTGGATTCCGTACAGAAGCGGAAATTGAAATCCACCACCATCTGGCCTGGGATGACGTTGCCCGCGCCGGTACCAGCGTGGATATTGCTCATCTGAAAGCTCGTGGGCGGAAAGAAGGCATTGCCCTCGTCCCATACCGTTTTGGCCAGCTCGTCCAGCGCGGCCAGCGCCTGGTGGATGGGGTTGCGTGCCAGCTGCGGGTAGGCGATATGGCCTTGGACGCCATGCACGGTGAGCTTGCCGGTCAGGCTGCCGCGGCGGCCGTTCTTGATCATGTCACCCAGTCGGCTGACTGCTGTGGGCTCGCCCACCACGCAGTAATCGAGTGCCTGGCCACGCTTTTTGAGCGCTTCCACCACGATGGCCGTGCCATCCACGCTGGGGCCTTCTTCGTCGCTGGTCAGCAAAATGGCGATGTTCAACGGGGCATGCGGATGCTGCGCAACGAACTCCTCGGCAGCCACCACAAAGGCGGCGACGGAGGTCTTCATGTCGCTGGCGCCACGGCCATACAGCTTGCCGTCGCGGTGCGAAGGGGTGAAGGGGTGGGAATTCCACTGCTCCATCGGCCCGGTGGGGACGACATCGGTATGGCCCACGAGGACCACCGTCTTGGCACTCGCCACGCCGCTGTTGCGCAAGGCCCAGAGGTTGCTCACGCGAAAGTCGGCAGGGCCGCTGTCCATGCGCTCGCACACAAAGCCAAGCGGCGAGAGCAGGCCTGCGATCATTTCCAGGCAGCCTTCATCCAGGGGCGTCACTGAGGGGCGGGCGATCAGTTGCTCGGTCAATTGCAGGGTACGGGACATATCGGAAGGTGCAATGCAGCAGGGCAGAGGTGGATAAAACAATGCGGCCCGCAGGCCGCATGGTCAGTAAATGAGGGGCGGCGCCGGCATGCCCAGGGCCGCCAGCGGTCGCTATCTTACTCTTGGTTCACATCAAGCACGATTTCGGTGAACGATGCCGTGTCATCCACTTCCTGCTGCGCCGCTACCTGCGCCTTGGCTGCATTGGCGGCCATCTGGAAGTCGTTCTGCAGGCGCCACATCAGGTTGGTGGGCGAGTCGGAGTTGGACAGGCCTTCTTCGCGGCTGATCTTGCCGCTGTTGATGAGGGCAGCCAGAGCACCTTCAAAGGTAACAGAGCCTTCGGCCATCGATTTTTCCATGGCTTCGCGCACGCCGGAGAAATCGCCTTGCTCGATCATCTCGCTCACCAGCTTGGTGTTCAGCATCACCTCCACGGCTGCCGTGCGCTTGCCCGATACGGTCTTGACAAGGCGCTGCGAGATGACGGCGCGCAGGGCCGATGCCAGATCGCCCAGCATGGTGGGACGTACTTCGACGGGGTAGAAGCTAAGGATACGGTTGAGCGCATGGTAGCTGTTGTTGCCGTGCAGGGTCGCCAGGCACAGGTGGCCTGATTGGGCATAGGCAATGGCAGCCGACATGGTTTCGCGGTCACGGATTTCACCGATCATGATCACATCGGGCGCCTGGCGCAGCGCATTTTTGAGCGCGGTCTGCAGTGATGCAGTGTCGCTGCCGACTTCACGCTGGTTGATGATGGAACGCTGGTTGGTGAACAGGTATTCGACCGGGTCTTCCACGGTCAGGATGTGGCCGGTCTGCTTGGCATTGCGATGGTCGATCATGGATGCGAGCGAGGTGCTCTTGCCCGAGCCCGTGGCGCCAACAAACAGCACCAGGCCGCGCTTGGCCATGATCAGATCCTGAAAGATGTCGGGCAGCTCCAACTCTTCGAGCGTGGGAATGTCCTTGGGTACATAGCGGATCACCACGGCGCAGCTGCCGCGCTGGTGCATGGCGCTGACACGGAAACGCCCGACGCCGTCCAGCGGCACGCCCATGTTCAACTCGCCGGTCTCGTCCAGCTCCTCGATGCGCTCGGGCGGCACGATCTCGGCCAGCAGCGTGCGGGGCGCGTCGGGGGTGAGGACCTGGTTGTTGAGAGGAATGCAGTCACCCTGGATTTTGACCAGCGCGGGCGCGTTGGCCGACAGGTAGACGTCCGATGCCTTGTTTTCGGCCATCAGGCGCAGGATTCGCTCCATGGTTCCCATATCTGTTCCCTCCGATGTTTATCGGCCCGATTGTAGGCGTTGCAGCGGTAACGGCTTGTTCTGAGATGACGCAATGTGGCGCGCATGCTGCATCGAGCATGCGCATCCAGGGTTGGTATTGCGCAGGTTGCCGCAATGAAAAAAGCCCTGCAGGGCAGGGCTTTTGGGGAGCAGCGCGGGTGCGGCTCAGTCGCGCAGCAGGTCGTTGATGCTGGTCTTGGCGCGCGTCTCGGCCGTCACCTGCTTGACGATCACCGCGCAGTACAGGCTGTGGCTGCCGTCCTTCGATGGCATGGAGCCGCTCACCACCACCGAGCCCGATGGGATGCGGCCATAGGTGATTTCGCCAGTCATGCGGTTGTAGATCTTGGTGGATTGGCTGATGTACACGCCCATCGACACCACGGAGTTTTCTTCGACGATCACGCCTTCCACGATTTCGGAGCGGGCGCCGATGAAGCAGTTGTCTTCAATGATCGTGGGGTTGGCTTGCAGGGGTTCGAGCACGCCGCCCAGGCCCACGCCGCCGGAGAGGTGGACGTTCTTGCCCACTTGCGCGCAGGAGCCCACGGTGGCCCAGGTGTCCACCATGGTGCCTTCGCCCACGTAGGCGCCAATGTTCACGTACGATGGCATCAGGATGGCACCCTTGGCCACGAAGCTGCCGCGGCGAGCCACAGCGGGCGGCACCACGCGCACGCCGGTGGCGGCAATGTCCATGTCGTTCATGTTGGCGAACTTGGTGGGCACCTTGTCGTAGAAATTCAGGGCACCCGCCTGCATCAGCACGTTGTCGTTCAGGCGGAAGGACAGCAGCACGGCCTTCTTGATCCATTGGTGCACGGTCCATTGGCCCACGCCCTCACGGGTGGCCACGCGCAGCTCGCCCTTGTCCAGCGCGTTGATCACGTATTCGACGGCGTCCACGATTTCCTTGGGAGCCGAGGCAGGCGACAAGGTGGTACGGTTTTCCCAGGCGGATTCGATGATGGTTTGCAGTTGTTGCGTCATGGTTTAACGTTGTTTCCAGGATTGAATGAATTGCACGATGCGTTGGGCTGCCTGCAGGCATTCGGCGGTTTCTGCCACCAGTGCCATGCGCACACGCCCTGCGCCCGGGTTGGTACCGTTGAAGTCGCGGGCCAGATAACTGCCCGGCAGAACCGTCACATTGTATTGAGCATACAGCTCGCGGGCGAACTCGGTATCCGACAGGCCCATGTGTGCGGGCACGCCAGCCCACAGGTAGAAGCTCGCATCGGGCAGCTGCACATCCATCACGCCAGACAGGAGCGGCGTCACTTCGGCAAACTTTCTGCGGTATTGTTCGCGGTTGTCGTGTACGTGGGCTTCGTCGCCCCAGGCAGCAATGCTGGCGGTTTGCACCGATGGGCACATGGCACCACCCTGGTAGGTGCGGTACAGCGCAAAGGATTTGATCAGATCGGCGTCACCTGCGACAAAGCCGCTGCGCAGGCCAGGTACATTGCTGCGCTTGGAGAGGCTGGTGAAGGACATCAGCCGCTTGAAGTCCGTGCGGCCCAGCTTGGCCGCGGCCTCCATGCCGCCCAGCGGTGGCTCGTCACGGAAGTAGATTTCGCTGTAGCACTCGTCCGACGCAATCACGAAACCGTAGCGGTCCGACAGCGCAAACAGCTTCTTCCACTCTTCCAATGGCATT
Source organism: Comamonas odontotermitis (assembly GCF_014207855.1). Taxonomy (GTDB): domain Bacteria; phylum Pseudomonadota; class Gammaproteobacteria; order Burkholderiales; family Burkholderiaceae_C; genus Comamonas; species Comamonas odontotermitis_A. The sequence continues at coordinate 47,414 of NZ_JACHKZ010000013.1, forward strand.
ACCGCGCCCGTGGGGTTGCCCGGAGAGCAGACAAAGATCAGTTGCGTGCGCTGCCAGATGGCCTCGGGTACGCTGTCCCAATCCACCGCAAAGTTCTTCGCGGCAATGCTGGGAACGTAGTACGGGGTGGCCCCGGCGAGCAGGGTGGCGCCTTCGTAGATCTGGTAGAACGGATTGGGGCACAGCACGATCGGGTCGGGCTTGCTTGCGTCCACCACGGTCTGGGTGAACGCAAACAGGGCCTCGCGGCTGCCATTGACCGGCAGGGTGTGCTTCTGGCCATCCACCTGCAGGCCATAGCGGGTGTTCAGCCACGCCGCAAACGCATCGCGCAGCGCGGGCGTGCCGGCGGTCGCGGGGTAGCTGGCCAATCCGGCCAGATTGTCGGCCAGCGCCTGCTTGATGAAGGCGGGTGTGGGATGGCGCGGCTCGCCGATACCCAGGCTGATGGGGGGGATGTCAGCCGGTGGAGTGACGCCGGCAAACAGCTGACGCAGCCGCTCAAACGGATAGGGCTGCAGTTTCTGGAGCAAGGGGTTCATAAGCGAACCATTATCACGCAGCGGCCAGGGCTTTGGCGCAGTACGCGGGCAAGCCAAGCCCGCTTTGTGTGCCGCCTGCGCGACGTTTGGCCGCTATGCCTGGTTCGAGCCGCCGCGCTGTTGCCTGGCCTTGGCCAGAATGGCGGCAATCATCGCCTTTTTGTCTGGGTGCGTCGCCTCCGCCGCTGGTGTGGTGCCGCCGTTCGTAACCTTGCTCGGCATAGGGGTTGCAGCCGGTGTGCTGCTGGCGACCAGGCGGTCTTTGGCGGGAGCAGGTGAGGTTTGAAGGTTTTTTGCGGGTTTGCGCACATTGGATGAGCGCCGAAAACTATGCTTTTGATAGCGTTTTCGTGCCTGGACGGCCTGCTCCTGGCTCCACGCTGCCCAGCCGGTGGCCTCTGCGCTGGCATTGTCCAGCTCAATGCAATCCACGGGGCATACGGGCAGGCACAGCTCGCAACCCGTACAGGCCTCGGCAATGATGGTGTGCATGCGTTTGTTGGCACCCAGAATGGCGTCGGTGGGGCAGACCTTGATGCACAGGGTGCAGCCGATACACCAGTTTTCGTCGATGCGGGCGAGCACGCGCGGCGCCTCTACACCATTGTCAGGGTTGAGTGGCAGCGCTGGCTGGCCAGTGATGGCCGCCAGGCGCGCGATGCCTTCCTCTCCACCGGGGGGGCACTGGTTGATGGCCGCTGCACCGGCGGCAATGGCCTCGGCATAGCGGCGGCAATCAGGGTAGCCGCAGCGCGTGCACTGGGTCTGCGGCAGGGCCTGGTCAATGGCATCAATGAAAACAGCCAGCGCTGAGGCTGGCTGCTGGGGGGGAGGGAATGGATCGGTCACACCGTTTGCAAGTTGCTCTGCTTGGAAACCGTGGATTTTACCGTGCGGGCCTTGGCGGGGAGTTCACTATGGGCCAGGATGAAGTCCTTGAGCACAGGATAGACCATGTTGCGCCAGCGCTTGCCGCTGAAGATGCCGTAGTGACCGGCGCCCTTGACCTCGAAGTGGCGGTTTCCCGATCCCTTGAGGCCGGTACACAGGTCGTGTGCAGCCTGGGTCTGGCCGGAGCCGGAGATGTCGTCCAGTTCGCCTTCCACCGTCAGCAGCGCGGTGTACTGGATATCCTGCGGCCGCACGAGTTCTGCCACGCCTTCGGGCGAGCGCACCTGCCAGGTGCCCTTGACGAGGGCGAAGTCCTGAAACACCGTCTTGAGCGTTTCCAGGTAATAGGCGGCATCCATGTCGAGCACGGCGTTGTACTCGTCATAGAACTGGCGGTGGTGTTCTGCGCTTTCCTCATCGCCCTTGAGCAGGTCTTTGAAGTAGTCGTAGTGGCTCATCGCATGGCGGTCCGGGTTCATGCTGACAAAACCCATGTGCTGCAGGAAACCAGGGTAGACCTTGCGGCCGGCACCGGGGAAATTGGCAGGCACCGGGTAGATCACATTGTTTTCGAACCACTGGATATCGTGCGTGGTGGCCAGGTTGTTGACTGCGGTGGGCGAGCGGCGCGCATCGATCGGGCCGCCCATCATCGTCATCGACAATGGCGTCTGCTCTCCGCGGCTGGCCATCAGCGATACGGCGGCAAGCACGGGTACGGTAGGCTGGCAGACGCTCACCACATGGCAGGCGCCATAGATTTCCTGAATATGGCGGATGAAATCCTGCACATAGTTCACATAGTCATCCAGATGGAACTCTCCGGAGGACTGCGGCACCAGGCGGGCATTGGTCCAGTCAGTGATATAGACCTTGTGGCCTTCGAGCATGGTGCGCACCGTCTCGCGCAGCAAGGTGGCGTAGTGGCCCGACAGCGGAGCCACGATCAGCACAGCTGGCTGCCCCTTCATGGCGGTGAGGGTGGCTGGATCGTCTGAAAAGCGCTTGAAGCGGCGCAGTTCGCAAAATGGCTTGGTCAGCTCCACACGCTCGTGCACGGCAATGTCGTGGTCACCAGCGGTGATGGTGTTGATGTTGAATGCGGGTTTTTCGTAGTCCTTGCCCAGTCGGTAGAGCAGGTCAAAGCCCGCCGAAGCGCGTTGAACAGCGGTGGTCTGACTGACAGGCCACAGGGGATTGCTCAACATCTTGGATGTTGCATGCGCGTATTCGGCAAATGGCTCCATCAGGGCGCGCTGGGTTTCGTAGAGTTGGTACAGCATCAAAACTCCGTTAATGTTGCATCGCAATATAGCAGCACCGTGTTACGCCGAGAATCAAAATTTCTCAGCGTAAACACGGGTGGGGTGGTGCTTCTTGTGTAAACAAATGTTGTTGCCAGCTATGGATTGGCACGAGAGTAGGTGCCAACCCTGGGGTGCCAGGGTGGCAGTCGTTACGGTGCTTTCAGGCAGCGGTGCGCCGCGTGGGCTGGTGCAGTTCCAGCCACTCTTCGAACGCCTCGCGGGCGGAGTTGCGCAGGCTGCGGCGGAAACGCTGTTTGTCCTCCAGATAGAGGCAGTGGCGCATTACCGTGAACGGGTTGAAGCTGCTGCTGGGATAACGGTGCTGAAAATCGGCTTTGTAGTGGCGCGCCGTGGAAATATGCTTTTGCACCACGGCAAACAGCCAGGATGCCTGGCGCACGCCGAAATCGTTGACCAGTTCGTCAATGAAGAACTCCACCTTCTGCGGATCGAAATCGTAACCGGGGAAATGGCGTTGTCCAAAAGCAACAAACCCAAAGGCGTCGAGCGGCTCGTTGCCATCCAGATGGGGTGGAGGCGCAGTGTCGGCTTCGTCCTCAGGGTCTGCGCGCGACAGCGCCAGGGCCTGGTTGGTTTCGTTGCGGATCTGTAGGAACTCACGGTCCGCGAGCTCAAACAGGGCAGAGAGGATGTTGATGCGCCGTTTGAGATTGGTGGGAATCGACTTCTTGTATTTGATCTTGTGGTCCAGCTCGCTCCACGAGTCCTGGATGATGGTGCGAATCTGCAGCTCGAACGCTTGCTGGGCATACGCCTTGTGTTCCGAGAGCTGCGCCTGCTCATTGTTGAAGCGCAGATCCATGTGGATGCCCTTGTAGCCGAAATCGGATTCGGAATCCTCCATGGGGGCCGTCTTGTCGGTGATCTCGATCACGTCGAAGTATTCGCGCACCTTGGCCATGATGGCAGGCGGCTCATCCTCGTACAGGCACACCACACGCACGCCGATCAGGTCGGTGATGTAGTCGCCAATGGCGTAGCTCTCGGTGCGGTCTTCCAGCGCATTGCGGTATTTGCGCTTGAACTTGCGCACAGCCTCTTCAGCGTTTTTGACGCGGCATTCGATCTTGGCAATATTGACGCCGGGCAAGCCCTGAAGAATGGCTTCGATCAGCGCGTTGAACGAAGCGGCTGCCGCCTTGAGCGTTGGCAGGCGCTGGGCGTACTCGGCCAGGAACTCTTGTTTACGAAGTTCAAAATCATGAAATGGCATGCCAGGCTTTCAAGCGGCGTATCAGTTTTGGTTGTCGGGCGGCGCCAGGCTGTCTGCGGGCACGCCGATCTGGGCCTGCGGTGCAAACAGATCCCACACTGCGATGAACAGGGCTGCAATCAGCGGGCCGATGACAAATCCGGTCAGCCCGAACAGCGACAGGCCGCCCAGGGTAGAGATCAGAATCAGGTAATCGGGCATCTTGGTGTCCTTGCCCACCAGCAGGGGGCGCAGGATATTGTCCACCATGCCCATGACACCTGCGCCATAGGCGGCCAGCACAATGCCTTGCCAATTTGCACCGGTTGCCAGGAAATAGATGGCGACAGGCGCCCACACGATGGCAGCTCCCACCGCAGGCAGCAGTGACAGGAAAGCCATCACCACGCCCCACAGCAAGGCACCGTCAATGTCCAGAATCCAGAAAATGATGCCGCCCAGCGCACCCTGGGTTGCCGCAACGGCCAGGTTGCCTTTGACGGTGGCGCGCACCACCGTGATGAACTTTGCGCCCAGCTTTTGCTTGTGCGAATCGTCCAGCGGTACAGCAGCGTAGATCTTGCGCACCAGCACCTTGCCATCCCGCAGGAAGAAGAACAGCAGGTACAGCATGATGCAGAAGCTCACGAGAAAGCCCATGGTGTTCTGGCCGATGGCCAGCACCTTGGTCGCCACGAACTGGCTGGCCTGTACCGAAATGCCGGAGATCTTTTCCTGAATGACCTTGGGGTCATTGAGGTTGAAGCGGGCCAGCAGATCAATCAGCCACTGGGGCAGGGCGTTGTAGATCTGCTGGAAATACTGGCCGAAATTCATCTGGCCGGTATGCACACGCTCATAGATCGCTGCAGACTCCTTGGCGAGCGAGATCGACAGCAGAATGAGGGGCAGAATCACCAGCACAAGGCACAGCGACAGCGTAATCAGGGCCGCGATAGTCGGGTATTTGGGGAATTTGGCCGCAATCTTTTTGTGTAGAGGTGTAAACACAACAGCAAATATCACCCCCCAGAATACAGCCCCCTGGAAGGGGAACAGCACTGCAAAAAACGCAATGGTGACGGCAATTAGCAGCAAGATAAATGCTTTGTCGTGAAGAGATCGGGTATTGAGCATCGCCATTTCGCCAAAATTAGATAGCGCAAATGTATCTGACTTGGCGGGTTCGTAGCGTCGTCCAAAGTAGATGCTTGGTGCGCCTGACCCCTGGCCGGACGATATGGGCCGAAAGTGGCACAATACCCCCCGTTCGGCCCTTCCCAGCCACAGTCGCATCCGCCAACCGGTTCAGCCGTGTCGCGGAAGGTTGTTTATATGCACCAGCTAATGCTTTCCAGAGGAAAGCGGAGGTCAGCGGAGAAAATGAGCGATACAAATTCTGTGTATCAAGCCTACCAAGGCAATACCTATCTTTTCGGCGGCAATGCGCCCTACGTAGAAGAAATGTACGAAAACTACCTGGAAAACCCAGGCAGCGTACCCGATACGTGGCGTGCTTACTTTGACGCACTGCAAAATGTCCCCGCAACGGACGGCAGCAACCACAAAGACGTTCCTCATCTCCCTGTCATCAACGCCTTTGCCGAACGTGCCAAACAAGGTGGCACCAAGGTGGTCGTCGCTTCCGGCGCCGATTCGGAACTGGGTCGCAAACGCACCGCTGTGCAGCAGCTGATTGCCGCCTACCGCAATGTGGGCGCCCGCTGGGCCGATCTCGATCCGCTCAAGCGCCAGGAGCGCCCTGAGATCCCTGAGCTTGATCCCGCCTTTTACGGCTTCACCGACGCCGACCAGGAAACCGTGTTCAACACCAGCAACACGTTCTTTGGCAAGGAGTCGATGACCCTGCGCGATCTGCTCAATGCACTGCGCGAAACCTATTGCGGCACCCTGGGCGCCGAATACATGTATGCCACCGACCAGAACCAGAAGCGTTGGTGGCAGCAGCGCCTGGAAGTCATCCGCAGCAAGCCTGCGTTCAATGCCGACCAGAAAAAGCGCATTCTTGACCGCCTGACCGCAGCCGAAGGCCTGGAGCGTTTCCTGCATACCAAGTATGTGGGCCAGAAGCGCTTCTCGCTGGAAGGCGGCGAATCCTTCATCGTGGCGATGGATCAGCTGATCAACGCCGCTGGTATCAAGGGCGTGCAGGAAATCGTGATCGGCATGGCCCACCGTGGTCGCCTGAACGTGCTGGTCAACACCCTGGGCAAGATGCCCAAGGACCTGTTTGCTGAGTTCGACCACACCGCGCCTGAAGATCTGCCCGCCGGTGACGTGAAGTACCACCAGGGTTTCAGCTCGGATGTGACCACCGCAGGCGGCCCCGTGCACCTGTCGCTGGCCTTCAATCCATCGCACCTGGAAATCGTGAACCCCGTGGTCGAAGGCTCGGTGCGCTCGCGCATGGACCGCCGCAACGACCCTCAGGGCAAGCAAGTGCTGCCCGTGCTGGTGCACGGTGATGCGGCCTTTGCTGGCCAGGGCGTGAACCAGGAAACCCTGGCGCTGTCCGAAACCCGTGGCTATACCACGGGTGGCACGGTGCACATCATCATCAACAACCAGATCGGTTTCACCACCTCCGATCCGCGCGATCTGCGCTCGACCACGTATTGCACCGACATCGTCAAGATGATCGAGTCGCCCGTACTGCACGTCAACGGCGATGATCCGGAAGAAGTGGCGCTGGCCATGCAGATGGCTTTGGATTTCCGCATGGAATTCTCCAAGGACGTCGTGGTGGACATCATCTGCTACCGCAAACTGGGCCACAACGAGCAGGACACCCCGGCGCTGACCCAGCCGCTGATGTACAAGAAGATTGCCCAGCACCCTGGTACGCGCAAGCTGTATGCCGACAAGCTGGGCACGCAAGGCCTGGGCGAAACCCTGGGCGACGACATGGTCAAGGCCTACCGCGCTGCCATGGATGCGGGCAAGCACACGGTCGATCCAGTGCTCACCAACTTCAAGAGCCAGTACGCTGTGGATTGGAGCCCCTTCCTGAACAAGAAGTGGACCGATGCTGCAGACACCGCCATTCCTCTGGCCGAGTGGAAGCGCCTGGCCGAGCGCGTGACGACCTTGCCTGAGTCGGTCAATCCGCACCAGCTGGTCAAGAAGGTGTACGACGATCGCGCAGCCATGGGCCGTGGCGACATCAATGTGGACTGGGGCATGGGTGAGACCATGGCCTACGCTTCGCTGGTGGCATCGGGCTATCCGATCCGCCTCTCCGGCGAAGACAGCGGCCGTGGCACCTTCACCCATCGCCACTCGGTCGTGCACGACCAAAAGCGCGAGAAGTGGGACGAAGGTACCTATATCCCTCTGCAGAACGTGGCTGACAGCCAGGCTCCGTTCACGGTCATCGACTCCATCCTGTCCGAAGAGGCAGTGCTGGGCTTCGAATACGGCTATGCATCGAACGACCCCAATACCCTGGTGATCTGGGAAGCGCAGTTCGGCGACTTCGCCAATGGCGCGCAAGTGGTCATCGACCAGTTCATTGCCTCGGGTGAAGTGAAGTGGGGGCGCATCAACGGCCTCACGCTGATGCTGCCGCACGGTTATGAAGGCCAGGGCCCAGAGCACAGCTCGGCACGCCTGGAGCGTTTTATGCAACTGGCTGCAGACCAGAACATGCAGATCACCCAACCCACCACGGCCAGCCAGATCTTCCATCTGCTGCGTCGCCAGATGGTGCGTCCGCTGCGCAAGCCGCTGATCATCATGACGCCCAAGTCGCTGCTGCGTAACAAGGATGCGACATCGCCCGTGTCCGAGTTCACCTCCGGTGGCTTCCAGACCGTCATTGGTGAGCGCGACGAGGCTGTCGTGGCCAAGGCCGACAAGGTCAAGCGAGTGATCGCTTGCTCGGGCAAGGTGTACTATGACCTGGTCAAGAAGCGTGCCGAAGATGGCACCAACGATGTGGCCATCATCCGCGTGGAGCAGCTGTATCCATTCCCCCACAAGGCCTTCGCTGCCGAACTCAAGAAGTTCAGCAACGCCAAGGAAATCGTGTGGTGCCAGGACGAGCCGCAAAACCAGGGCGCATGGTTCTTCGTGCAGCATTACATCCACGAAAACATGCTCGACGGCCAAAAGCTGGGCTACTCTGGCCGTGCCGCTTCGGCATCGCCTGCCGTGGGTTATTCGCATCTGCACCAAGAGCAGCAGAAGGCTCTGGTGGAAGGCGCATTTGCCAAACTCAAGGGTTTCGTGCTGACCAAGTAAGCACTCAGACAGCTCTTATCAACGAACACAGAAAGCATTTTTATGGCAATCGTAGAAGTCAAAGTTCCTCAGCTGTCCGAGTCGGTCGCTGAGGCCACCATGCTCAATTGGAAGAAGAAGGCCGGCGAAGCCGTTGCAGCCGACGAAATCCTGATCGAGATCGAGACCGACAAGGTCGTTCTGGAAGTGCCCGCACCGGCTGCCGGTGTGCTCGCCGAGATCGTGCAAGGCGACGGCGCCACCGTGGTGGCCGACCAACTGATCGCCAAGATCGATACCGAAGCCGTGGCTGGCGCTGCAGCAGCGCCAGCTGCTGCCCCTGCACAGGCCGCTGCCGCACCGGCACCGGCTGCAGCCCCTGCCGCCACCGGCGGCAACAAGGGTGATGTGGCCATGCCTGCAGCTGCCAAGCTGCTGGCAGACAACAACCTGCCAGTGGGCGCGGTTGCTGGTTCCGGCAAGGATGGCCGTGTGACCAAGGGTGACGTGTTGGCTGCTGTGGCCGGGGGCGTCAAGTCCACCGCTGCGGTGATTCCTACCGGCGTACCTGCCAAGTCGCTGCCGCAAGTGGCATCGCCTGCTGGTTCGCAAGACCTGGGCGAGCGCCCAGAGCAGCGCGTGCCGATGAGCCGTCTGCGTGCCCGTATCGCTGAGCGTCTGCTGCAATCGCAGTCGACCAACGCCATCCTGACCACGTTCAACGAAGTGAACATGGCTCCCGTGATGGCGCTGCGCAAGAAGTTCCAGGACGACTTCACCAAGGAACATGGTGTCAAGCTGGGTTTCATGTCCTTCTTCGTGAAGGCGGCAGTGCATGCGCTCAAGAAGTACCCCGTGCTGAACGCATCGGTCGATGGCACCGACATCATCTACCACGGTTACTTCGACATCGGTATCGCCGTGGGCTCGCCACGCGGCCTGGTGGTGCCCATCCTGCGCAATGCCGACCAGATGAGCTTTGCCGACATCGAGAAGAAGATTGCCGAATTCGGCAAGAAGGCTGCAGACGGCAAGCTGGGCATTGAAGACATGACCGGCGGCACGTTCTCCATCTCCAATGGCGGTACCTTCGGCTCGATGATGTCCACCCCCATCATCAACCCGCCTCAATCGGCCATTCTGGGCGTGCACGCCACCAAGGACCGTGCCGTGGTGGAGAACGGCCAGGTGGTGGTTCGTCCGATGAACTACTTCGCCATGTCGTACGACCACCGCATCATCGACGGCCGCGAAGCCGTGCTGGGCCTGGTCGCCATGAAGGATGCGCTGGAAGACCCATCGCGTCTGCTGTTCGACCTGTAATCAGGCAGTCGGCTCGTCATGGCGCGTGTCTTGGTGATAGCGGCCTCTGCGCTGGTGCTTGCTGCGTGCGGCGCCACACGTCCTGCCAAGGACGTGACTGCGCAGAGCTGGAGCGGGGATTACCGTTTCCAGTGGCAGGCCAACACCCAGGCGATGCGCCGTGGCTTGCCCGCACCCGAGAAGGTGCAGATACGCCCGGTGACCGCGGTATCCGTCAAGGATGTGCCAGGTGCCAGGCTGGACAATGGCCCGCAATGGGCCATTTCGTTTGTGGGCGAGGCGGGCAAGCCGCTGCCGCTCAGGCCTTTCAAGGCAGACGGCTACCGGGATTTCGGCTGGGAGCAGCAACGCGCCAGCGGGCAGATCGCGTGTCTGGAGTCGGGCGCGTTCATGTTTCTGTGCCGCGTGCCTGCAGGAGCCACGGTTTCGTTTGGCCGTTCGGACGATGAGCAACTGACAAGCAAGACAGGCCTGTTTGGTGTGATCCTGCACCAGGGCAGTTTTGAACTAACACCATTGGAATAATCATGAGCAAGCAATTTGATGTCGTCGTGATCGGCGGCGGCCCCGGTGGCTATGTGGCCGCCATCCGTGCAGCGCAACTGGGCATGGCCGTGGCCTGTATCGACGAGTGGAAGAACGCCGCTGGCGGCCCCGCTCTGGGCGGCACCTGCACCAACGTAGGCTGCATTCCATCGAAGGCGCTGCTGCAGTCGTCCGAATATTTCGAGCACGCCACGCACAGCTTTGCCGACCACGGCATCTCCACCGGCAAGGTGGCCATGGACGTGGCCAAGATGATCGCCCGCAAGGACGGCGTCGTGAAGCAGAACAACGACGGTATCCAGTACCTGTTCAAGAAGAACAAGGTCACCTTCTTCCATGGCCGCGGCTCCTTTGTGAAGGCGGTCGATGGTGGCTACGAAATCAAGGTGGCTGGCAAGGAAGAAGAATCCATCACCGGCAAGCAGATCATTGTTGCCACGGGCTCCAACGCCCGCGCGCTGCCTGGCGTGCCTTTTGATGAAGACAAGATCCTGTCGAACGATGGCGCGCTGCGCCTGGGCGCTACGCCCAAGAAGCTGGGCCTGATCGGCGCTGGCGTGATCGGCCTGGAAATGGGCTCGGTCTGGCGCCGTCTGGGCACCGAAGTGACGGTGCTCGAAGGCATGGACAAGTTCCTGCCCACCGTGGACGAGCAAATCGCCAAGGAAGCAAAGAAGGCTTTCGACAAGCAGGGCCTCAAGATCGAGCTGGGCGTGAAGGTTGGCGAGGTCAAGACCGACAAGAAGGGCGTGAACATCAGCTACACCAACGCCAAGGGCGAGGCCCAGCAGCTGGAAGTGGACAAGCTGATCGTGTCGATCGGCCGCGTGGCCAACACCATTGGCCTCAACCCCGAAGCCGTGGGCATCAAGCTCGACGAGCGAGGTGCGATTGTGGTCGATGACGACTGCAAGACCAACCTGCCAGGCGTGTGGGCGGTGGGCGATGTGGTGCGCGGCCCGATGCTGGCGCACAAGGCCGAAGAAGAGGGCGTTGCCGTGGCCGAGCGTATCGCTGGCCAGCACGGCCATGTGAACTTTGCTACGCTGCCTTCGGTGATCTACACCAGCCCTGAAGTGGCATGGGTGGGGCGCACCGAGCAGCAGCTCAAGGCCGACGGCGTGGCGTACAAGGCCGGCACCTTCCCGTTCCTGGCCAATGGCCGCGCCCGCGCTCTGGGCGACACGACCGGCATGGTCAAGTTCCTGGCCGATGCCACAACCGACGAAATCCTGGGCGTGCATATGGTAGGCCCGATGGTGTCGGAGCTGATCTCCGAAGCCGTGGTGGCGATGGAGTTCAAGGCATCGAGCGAAGATATCGCTCGTATCTGCCACGCCCACCCATCGCTGTCGGAATCGACCAAGGAAGCGGCTCTGGCTGTGGACAAGCGCACCTTGAACTTCTGATCCAGACCCTCAGCCCTGCGATGACTTTTCGAGCGTCGCCCGGTTGAGAGATGGAAGCATCAGAAGTTTGACGAAAAATAGCCTCTACCGCTTGCTCAATGCGCGGTAGGGGCTATGTAATTTATAGCAATAGAGACTGAGACATCCATGGGCACCGCGGTAAGAGATGCATACGAGGCCGAGATTGCGGCCAAAGGTTTTCACAGCGATCCGGCGCAGCTGCGCGCGGTCGATGCCTTGCAGCGCTGTGCCGATGAATGGGAACAGTACAAAAGCAAGCGCTCCAACGCACTCAAAAAGCTGATCAACCACCCCGATATTCCCAAGGGCGTCTACATGTATGGCGGCGTGGGCCGGGGCAAGAGCTTTCTGATGGATTGCTTCTTCAACGCTGTGCCCATCCGGCGCAAGGTGCGGCTGCACTTTCATGAGTTCATGCGCGAAGTGCAGCGCGAGCTCACCCTGCTCAAAGGTACGCAGGATCCGCTGGATGTTCTGGGCGCGCAGATTGCCAAGAAGTACAAGCTGATTTGTTTTGACGAGTTTCACGTGGCGGACATCACCGATGCGATGATCCTCTACCGCCTGCTGCTGGCGCTGTTCGACAATGGCGTGGGCTTTGTCACCACCTCCAACTTCAAGCCTGACGATCTGTACCCCGATGGGCTGCACCGCGACCGCATCCTGCCCGCAATTGAACTGCTCAATGCGCGCATGGAAATCGTCAATGTGGACAACGGCACTGACTACCGCCGCCGTACCCTGGAGAAGGTCACCCTCTACCACTGTCCATTGGGCCCGGAGGCAGACCAGGCCATGCAGGAGGCGTTCAACCAGCTGGCCGAAGTGCCGGACGAAAAGCCCGTGTTCAAGATCGAATCGCGCGAGTTGCGCCCGCTGCGCCGTGCGGGAGGGGTGATCTGGTTCGATTTTCATGAGCTGTGCGTGAACCCGCGCTCGCAAAACGACTATCTGGAACTGGCGAGCCAGTTCCACACGGTTTTGCTGTCCAATGTGCCCTATATGCCCGTCAACATGGCATCGCCCGCGCGGCGCTTTACATGGCTGGTGGACGTGCTGTATGACCGCCGGGTCAAGCTCATCCTGTCTGCTGCGGTGCCGCCCGAACAGCTGTACACCGAAGGGCCGTTGGTACATGAGTTTCCGCGTACTGTCTCACGCCTCAATGAAATGCAGTCGCAGGAATACCTGACGCTGGAGCGGCGCGTGGTGGACACGGCCCTGACCTGAAAGTGTAAACGATGAACGCAAGCTTGAAACTGCTCGGTGCTGTATTGCTGGTTGCCTGCGCTGTGGGATCTGCCCAGGCCGCAGAAATGGATGCGGCCGAGCGCCAGGCTGCGCGTGCGGAAATATCCAGGGAGCGCGCAGCCAACGACAAACAGCTCGCAGACAATGAAAAGATCTGCTACCAGCACTTTGCAGTCACGGACTGCCTGAAAAAGGTACGGAGCGAGGCCAATCACCGCGACCGCGAACTGCGTCAGCGTGAGCTGGCCATCAACGCAGATGAACGGGCCGAGCGAACCGCCAAACAGCGCGGAGCCCGCGAAAAGAAGCAGGCCGAGTTCGATGCCAAGCACCGCAACGACGGTGCCGACAGCGGCGCCTTGAACAAGGAAGACCTGGAGCAGCGCCAGCGCGAACACGAAGCCCAGGCGGCTAGCCGCAGCAAGAAGCCAGCCCGCAGTCCGCAGGAAATTGAAGCGGAGCAGCAACGCCGCCAGCATGACGCCGCGCAGCGCGCCACGCAGCACGAGCAAAAGCTCGGCAGCAAGCAGCGGGCCCAGCAGCGCCGGGCCGCAGAGGAGGGCGACAATGTGGAGCAGGCGCGCCAGGAATACGATGCCAAGCAGCAGGACGCGGCCAAACGCCAGGCAGAGCACGCCCGCCGCATGCAGGAGCAGAGCAAATCGCGCAAGGCAGCGCCATTGCCAGTGCCGGAATGAGCATCTTCTGCCCCGTGCGGCTGCGGCGCCACGTCCAAGGCATGCCTGCACGAGGCTGGGGCGAGCGGTAAAGGATCCCCTGCAAAACTCGCTGCCGTGGTCTGAACGCGGTCTCGGGCGATCCGCTGCGTTGTCTTCCTCGGCAATAGCTACGGCTCGCCTTCAAAAGACGCCTTGCGGCTCATCCCGATCCGCGTCCATCCCATCTGGCGAGGGTTCTGCAGAGGTTCCTAAAAGGCCGCTGCTTCCATTCTGCCGAGCCCCATGATGTGGAATAGCCCCAAACCCTATAATGAAAGATTCGCGCCCGCAGCGCGGCCAGTGTGGCTGCAAGGCGGGTGCCACCACCGCTGCAAAACATGAGTACACCCACTTTTTCCGTCGCGGAAATCCGCAAGACCTTCCTGGACTTCTTCGCATCCAAGGGGCACACCATTGTTCCGTCGAGCCCGCTGGTGCCAGGCAATGATCCCACGCTGATGTTCACCAACTCTGGCATGGTGCAGTTCAAGGACGTGTTTTTGGGCACGGACAAGCGCCCCTACAACCGCGCCACCAGCGTACAGACCTGCCTGCGTGCAGGCGGCAAACACAATGACCTGGAAAACGTGGGCTATACCGCGCGCCACCACACTTTTTTCGAGATGCTGGGCAACTGGTCGTTCGGTGATTACTTCAAGCGCGAATCGCTCAAATGGGCCTGGGAACTGTTGACCACGGTCTACAAGCTGCCGCCGGAAAAGCTGCTGGCCACCGTTTACGAAGAAGATGACGAGGCCTATGACATCTGGACCAAGGAAATCGGTCTGCCGCCCGAGCGCGTGATCCGCATTGGCGACAACAAGGGGGGCCGCTACAAGAGCGACAACTTCTGGATGATGGCCGACACCGGCCCTTGCGGCCCTTGCTCCGAGATCTTCTATGACCATGGCCCGCATATTGCTGGCGGCCCTCCAGGCTCGCCCGATGAAGACGGCGACCGCTTCATCGAAATCTGGAACAACGTGTTCATGCAGTTCGACATGGCAGAAGACGGCTCGGTCAAGCCGCTGCCTGCGCCTTGCGTCGATACCGGCATGGGCCTGGAGCGCCTGGCTGCCATTTTGCAGCACGTGCACAGCAACTACGAGATCGACCTGTTCCAGGCGCTCATCAAGGCTGCAGCCCGCGAAACGCACACTGCCGATCTGGACAACCCTTCGCTGAAGGTGATTGCCGACCACATCCGCGCCACGGCCTTTTTGGTGGCCGACGGCGTGATTCCATCGAACGAAGGCCGCGGCTATGTGCAGCGCCGCATTGTGCGCCGCGCGATCCGCCATGGCTACAAGCTGGGCCAGAAGACGCCGTTCTTCCACAAGCTGGTCAAGGATCTGGTCGCCGTGATGGGCGATGCCTACCCCAAGATCCGCGAGCAGGAAGCGCGCATCACCGATGTGCTGAAGGTGGAAGAAGAGCGTTTCTTCGAGACGCTCGCCAACGGCATGGAAATCCTGGACAGCGCGCTGGCCGGTGGCGCCAAGGTGCTGCCTGGTGATGTGGCCTTCAAGCTGCACGACACCTATGGCTTCCCGCTCGACCTGTCCAACGACGTGGCGCGCGAGCGCGGCGTGACGGTGGATGAAGCAGGCTTCAACGCCGCCATGGAGCAGCAAAAGAACCAAGCCCGCGCTGCAGGCAAGTTCAAGATGGACCGTGCGCTGGAATACACCGGCGCTGCCAACTCCTTCACCGGCTACGACAAACTCGCCGAATCCGCAAAAATCGTAGCGCTGTATGTTGACGGCACGAGCGCTGCTGAGCTGAAGGCGGGCCAGAGTGGGGTGGTTGTTCTGGACACGACCCCGTTCTATGCCGAATCTGGCGGCCAGGTCGGAGACCAGGGCGTGATCGTTGCAGGTGGCAACCGTTTTGCCGTGGAAGACACACTCAAGATCAAGGCCGATGTCTTCGGCCACCATGGCGTGCTCGAATCCGGCAGCCTCAAGGTGGGCGATGTAGTCGAGGCGCAGGTGAATACCGCCGTGCGTGCTGCCACCATGCGCAACCACTCGGTCACCCACATCATGCACAAGGCCTTGCGCGAAGTGCTGGGCGACCACGTGCAGCAAAAGGGCAGTCTGGTGAATGCCGAGCGCACCCGCTTTGACTTTGCCCACAACAGCCCGGTCACCGATGCACAGAAGCGCGAGATCGAAAAGCGCGTGAATGCCGAAATCCTGGCCAACACGGCTACCGATGCGCGTGTGATGGACATTGAGAGCGCGCAGAAGACCGGCGCCATGATGCTGTTTGGTGAAAAGTACGGCGAAACCGTGCGCGTGCTCGACATCGGTACCAGCCGCGAACTGTGCGGTGGTACCCACGTGCACCGCACCGGCGACATCGGTCTCTTCAAGGTCGTGGCCGAAGGCGGTGTGGCTGCCGGTGTGCGCCGTATCGAAGCCGTGACTGGCGAGAACGCATTGGCCTACCTGCAGTCGCTTGAATCGACGGTGGACGAAGCGGCAGCAACCTTGAAGGCGCCTGTGGCCGAGCTGAACCACCGCATTGGCGGCGCGCTTGACCAGATCAAGGCGCTGGAGAAGGAATTGGCCCAGCTCAAGGGCAAGCTCGCTTCCAGCCAGGGTGATGAGTTGGCTGGCCAGGCGGTAGATGTCAAAGGCATCAAGGTGCTGGCTGCCACGCTGGAAGGCGCAGACGCCAAGACCCTGCGCGACACCATGGACAAGCTCAAGGACAAGCTGGGCTCTGCTGCCATCGTGCTGGCCGCCGTGGATGGCGACAAGGTGCAACTGGCTGCGGGTGTGACCAAGGACAGCATTGGCAAGATCAAGGCCGGCGAGCTGGTGAACTTTGTGGCCCAGCAAGTGGGTGGCAAGGGTGGCGGCAAGCCTGACATGGCCATGGCAGGCGGCACCGACGCCTCGGCCCTGCCCAAGGCGCTGGCTGGCGTGCAAGCCTGGGTGGCAGAACGCGCCTGAGTCTGCGGTTTTTCCGCCTGAAAACCTCCTGCCCTGCAGGAGGTTTTTTTATGCCCGGGAAGAGGGGCCCCTCACCTCATGCAAGGGCCTTGCATAGGGCTCAAAAAGCATAGCGGCCCCTGCCCATCCCAAAAGTGGTGGAGCAGAAAACCTTCTCAAATCCCGGGCATGCAATGTGTACGCCCCCCCCCGCGCACTCCACTCCGTACGCTCGGTTCTGGGGCAGCGCTGATGGGTATGCGTTCAGAATGTATCGTCTAATTGGTATTACCAATAAATTATGAATTAAAGGGTAAACCCTGTTAGTTTGAAATTTTTTGGTTCATATAATCCATTTTTCTTTCAATTGAATGTTATTGGTAATACCAATTGAGGAATGAATCAGCGGTACTCCTGTGGCTGGCGCCGGGGGCGTACTGCCTATAGAACCTTTAGAAGAGTGCACGAGCTCCGGCCAAGTGAAGGGGTGGGCCCGCGCACATCAGGAGATGGAAACAATGCAAGAAATCTGGTCGCAGAACTACGACCCTGCGGGCAATATCTGGGTGTCCGCGCTGGTGGCGCTGATACCCATCATCTTTTTCTTCATCGCACTGACGAAGCTGCGCCTCAAGGGCTACGTGGCGGGAACCATCACAGTGGTGCTGGCCCTCGCGGTGGCATTGCTGTTCTACAGGATGCCTGTGGTCAACGCCCTGGCGTCGGGGGTCTATGGCTTCTTCTACGGTCTGTGGCCCATTGCCTGGATCATTGTGGCAGCCGTGTTTCTGTACAAGGTGTCGGTCAAGACCGGGCAGTTCGACATCATCCGCGCCTCGATCTTGTCGGTGACCGAAGACCAGCGCCTGCAGCTCATTCTGGTGGGCTTCTGTTTTGGCGCCTTTCTGGAGGGCGCTGCCGGCTTTGGTGCTCCTGTGGCGATCACGGCGGCGCTGCTGGTGGGCCTGGGCTTCAAGCCGCTGTATGCCGCTGGCCTGTGCTTGATCGGCAATACCGCTCCGGTTGCCTTTGGCGCCATGGGCATTCCCATCATCGTGGCAGGGCAGGTGTCGGGTGTGGATGCCATGGCCATCAGCCAGATGGCCGGGCGCCAGTTGCCATTCATGACCATCATCGTGCTGTTCTGGCTGATGGCCATCATGGACGGCTGGCGCGGCATCAAGGAAACCTGGCCCGCCGTGCTGGTCGGGGGCGGCAGCTTCGCATTGGGCCAGTTTCTCACTGCCAACTACATCGGGCCGGAACTGCCGGACATCACCTCGGCCATTCTGGCGCTGGTGGTGCTCACCGCCTTCCTCCGGTTCTGGCAACCCAAGCGCATCTTCCGCTTTGCGCCGGAACCAGGTGCAGCCGCCGAGGCTGATGTGAAGCCGACAGCATCCGTACCGACCACGTTGACCGCGGGTATGGTACTCAAGGCCTGGTCGCCTTTCATCATCCTCACGGCAATGGTCACCGTCTGGAGCATCAAGCCCTTCAAGGCTTTGTTTGCCCAGGGCTCTGCATTGGCAGGCACGGTGCTGAACCTTCCTGTGCCGCTGCTGCACAATGTCGTGCAGAAGGTGCCGCCCGTGGTGGCAGCCTCCAGCCCTTATGGCGCGGTGTATTCCTTCAATTGGCTCTCGGCCACCGGTACGGCCATTCTGATTGCTGCCGTGCTGAGCATTCTGTTCCTGCGCCTCAAGCCTTCCGTAGCCGCCAAAACCCTGGCGGAGACCTTCAAGGAGCTGGCCCTGCCCATCTATTCCATCGGCATGGTGCTGGCCTTTGCATTCATCGCCAACTATTCGGGCCTGTCCACCACCCTGGCCCTGGCGCTGGCGCATACCGGCAAGGCCTTTGCGTTCTTCTCGCCCTTCCTGGGGTGGCTGGGCGTGTTCCTGACGGGCTCGGATACGTCGGCCAATGCCTTGTTCGGCGCGCTGCAGGCCACCACGGCTGCGCAACTGGGTTTGCCGGAAGTGCTGGCGGTCACTGCCAATACCACGGGTGGCGTGACGGGCAAGATGATCTCGCCCCAGTCCATCGCCATTGCCTGCGCCGCGGTGGGGCTGGCGGGTCGGGAGTCTGATCTGTTCCGTTTCACCGTCAAGCACAGCCTGGCGTTTCTGGTCATCATCGGAATCATCTGCACGTTGCAGGCGTATGTATTCCCTGGGATGATTCCCCATCCTTAACTTTTCTGAAAGCCGATGCCTGCCTTGCGACTGTCCGACCGTGTTGCCCAGCAGGTGCTGGATCTGATCCAGTCCACCTCGCTGCAGCCGGGCTCCAAGCTGCCGACCGAGCGCGTTCTGGCTGAGCAGCTGGGTGTTTCGCGCACGGCGCTGCGCGAAGCGATCCAGAAGCTTGGCAGCCGGGGCGTGCTGGAGAGCCGGGTGGGTGCGGGCACGTTTGTCCTGGCACCCGTGCAGCAGTGGCATGAGCAGGCTATTGCGCCGCTGGTGCCGCTGATGCGCGACGACCCGCAGTACCGCTACGACGTGCTGGAAGCGCGGCAGATGATCGAAATTGGCAGCGCATGGCACGCCGCGCAGCGTGCGACGGAGAAGGACAAGGATCACATCCGCCGCTGTTTCGACGAGATGCTGCGCCATCAGCAAAGCCAGGATGCCGCCAACTCGGCACGGGCCGATGCGCAGTTCCATCTGGCGATTGCAGAGGCTTCGCACAATGTGGTGGTGGTGCAGGTGATGCGCAGCCTGTTTGAGATGGTGCTGGGCACCGTGGCCCAGAACCGCCGCGTGATGTTCGTGCACGACGACCCCAAGGTGCTGGAGCGCCTGACCCTGCAGCACCACGATCTGATGCAGGCGGTCATCAGTGGAGAGCCCGAGCAGGCCAGAGCCATCATCGGCGAGCACCTCGCCTACGTTCACGAAAAACTAACCCAGGCCGATGCCGATGCCGCGCGCGTGCAGCGGCAAGGCCGGCTCACCACGACAGGATTGACATTCTCATGATCATCTCCTCCACCACGGATTACCGCGCGGCTGCGCAAAAGCGCCTGCCGCCGTTTCTGTTTCACTACCTTGACGGCGGCGCCTATGCCGAGAAGACGCTCGCCCGCAATGTGGGCGACCTGGCCGATGTGGCGCTGCGCCAGCGCGTGCTCAAGGACATGAGCCAGCTCGACACCAGCATCGAGCTGTTTGGCGAGAAATTCTCCATTCCAGTGGCACTGGCGCCCGTGGGCCTGACCGGCATGTTTGCCCGGCGCGGCGAAGTGCAGGCCGCCCAGGCTGCCGACAGGAAGGGTATTCCCTTCACCATGTCGAGTGTCTCCGTCTGCCCGATCGAGGAGGTAGCCCCGAAGCTGGGCCGCCCGATGTGGTTTCAGCTCTATGTGCTCAAGGACCGGGGTTTCATGAAGAACGCGCTGGAGCGTGCGCAGGCGGCTGGCGTCTCCACCCTGGTGTTTACCGTGGACATGCCGGTGCCTGGCGCACGTTACCGCGATGCACATTCGGGCATGAGCGGGCCCAACGCGGCCATGCGCCGCTACCTGCAGGCGATCACGCACCCGCAGTGGGCGCTGGATGTGGGTCTGCTGGGCCGCCCGCACACGCTGGGCAATATCTCCACCTACAAGGGCCAGAACGTCAGCCTGGAAGACTACATGGGTTACCTGGGGGCCAATTTCGACCCGTCGATTTCATGGAGCGATCTGGAGTGGATCCGTGATTTCTGGAAAGGGCCGATGCTCATCAAAGGCATCCTCGACCCGGAGGATGCCAAGGACGCGGTGCGTTTCGGTGCCGACGGCATCATCGTCTCCAACCATGGCGGCCGACAGCTCGACGGGGTCCTCTCATCGGCCCGCGCGCTGCCAGCCATTGCCGATGCGGTCAAGGGACAGATCAAGATTCTGGCCGATTCGGGAATCCGCAACGGGCTGGATATCGTGCGTCTGCTGGCCCTGGGCGCCGACTGCACGATGATCGGCCGCGCCTTTGTGTACGCGCTGGCCGCCGACGGCGAGGCGGGCGTGACCCATTTGCTGAATCTGCTCGAGAAGGAAATGCGCGTGGCCATGACGCTCACCAGTGTCAAGAACGTGGCTGAAATCACCGGCGATCTGCTGGTGCGCGACGCCTGAATACCGCTTGTAGCTGAACATGGCGGCCATCGTTGAAGCTCCAAATCATGGAGAAAGGCCTTTGTAACAGGCGCTAACAGCTGCTGAAAAGTGAGTGATTTGCTTGATTACACTAGCGACGTCTGAAAGCCGAGCTATGTACGATCGACTATCGGCCCGCGCTGACAAAACCGGTGCTGTGCCTGCGCTAGCCTGTGCATCACCGGAATACACCACACATTTCAAGAGAGGAGAGTCCATGATTCATCAACGCATTCTGGCGGGCCTTGCCCTGGCCCTGCTGACGCTGGCGCCCGCAGCACAAGCACAATACGGCCGCAATGACGAGGTGACCTGCGAAAGCCAGGACGGCCGCACGCGGGAGTGCCGCACGCCATTCCGCAATCCGGTGGTGAGCGAGACCCTCTCCAGCGCCCCATGCATCGAAGGACGTACCTGGGGCAATGGAGGCGGAGGCAGAATCTGGGTGACCGATGGCTGCCGTGCGCGCTTTGTCGATGGGCGCGGCGGCTGGCAGCCTCAGCCGCCCATGGGAGGCCAGGGAACAGTGCGCTGCGAAAGCCAGGATGGGCGCACGCGTGAATGCGCGGTGCCCCGTGGCGCGCGCATGGAAATCGCCCGCCAGCTGTCCGACACGCGCTGCGTCGAAGGCCGCAATTGGGGTGTGCGCGGTGGCAGCCTATGGGTGACGGATGGATGTCGCGCGGAATTCGTCGTAGCAGGCGGCTATGGACAGGGTGGTTATGGGCAGGGCGGTGGCTATGACTCTGGCCGCGATATCACCTGCGAAAGCAACGACCGCCGCGACAACAGCTGCAGCTGGAACGCCCGTTGGGGCCGCCCGCAACTGCTGGAGCAGCTCTCCGATGATGCCTGCCGCGAAGGCTACACCTGGGGTTACGACAGCCGGGCTGGCCGTATCTGGGTGACGCGCGGTTGCCGAGGGCGCTTTGGCCGCTGAGCGCGGGAATGCAAAAGGCGGCTTTCGGGCCGCTTTTTTGTGGCCTTTTGCTACAAAATGAGGAGTTGACGCGCTTATTAGGCGCGCGCTACCGGCTGACTCTCTCCAATCCTGCATGTCTCCCTGTCCTTGCATGGATGCAAGCTGGTGGAGGTGGTGGGGTGTGGGCGCACTGAAGTGCTGGATCCAAAGGGAGATGACCCGAAGCGGCTTGTCCCCTTCCTGCGCCCGGCATCGCCGCTGCAGGGATAATGGCGGCCTATGTCATCCCCCAAAGTCTTGTTCGGCTTCCATGCCGTGGGCGTGCGCATGAAGACTGCGCCCAAATCCATCATTGAAGTCTATTTCGAGTCCACGCGCCGCGATGCACGCATGCGCCAGTTCATCGAACGTGCCAAGGAAGCGGGGGTACGCCTGATCGAGGCAGATGCCGTGCGCATTGCCAAGCTGGCAGGTAGCCACGGACACCAGGGGGTGGCCGCGCGCGTCGAGGAAATCAAGGACACCCGCACGCTTGATGAATTGCTGGACGATCTGGAAGAAGCAGGCGTGGCATCGCCCCTGCTGCTGGTGCTCGATGGCGTGACCGATCCGCACAACCTGGGCGCCTGCCTGCGTGTGGCCGATGGCGCCGGCGCGCATGCCGTGATTGCCCCCAAGGACCATGCGGTCGGCATCAATGCCACCGTGGCCAAGGTGGCCAGCGGAGCGGCAGAGACCGTTCCTTATTTCATGGTGACGAACCTGGCGCGCACCCTCAAGGAGTTGAAGGAGCGCAACGTCTGGATCATCGGAACCAGCGACGACGCACCCAAGACCTTGTACCAGGTCGATCTGAAGGGCCCCGTGGCCCTGGTATTGGGCGCCGAAGGCGATGGCATGCGCCAGTTGACGCGCAAGACCTGTGACGAGCTGATCGGCATTCCGATGATGGGTGCGGTATCGAGCCTGAATGTGTCGGTAGCCAGCGGCGTGTGCCTGTACGAAGCGCTACGCCAGCGCGGCGGTCAGTAACTCCAGCCGTTTGTCCGCCTGCCCGCTTTTCAGCGGGGCGCATCCATTTGCACAATGGGTGCAAAGCCGCCAAAGAACATGCGTTTGGCATCAAACGGCATGTTCTCGGGCGTCACCTCTGCCAGTCGCGGATCGGCCATTACGGCGGCGTTGATCCGGTCGCGTTCTGCACGCGATGTGTAGACGATCCACGAGAAGCAGGCCACTTCGTCGTCTTTGAGCAGAACGGCTTTGGCAAACGAAGTGATTTCGCCGGGCGGCACATCGTCGCCCACGCATTCCCAGTATTGCAGGGCACCATGCTCCAGCCAGACACGGCCTGCCTTTTCGGCAAGGGCCCGGTAAGCATCCAGGTTGGCGCGGGGCACGGGTAGAACAAATCCATCAACGTAGGGCATGGTGGTCTCCTGTCTATTTGCTGCGCTTGAAATTACAGCGTGGCAGCCAGCGCGGCCAACTGGTCGGCGCAGATGCCCCAGCCGGTGTGAAAGCCCATGGCTTCGTGCTGCTTGCGGGTCTCTTCGGTCCAGTGGCGGGCAATGGCGGTATAGCGGGTCTGGCGCCCGCCTTCGCCCTCGGGCTCGAAGGTGACGATGGCGGTCATGAATGGCTTTTCGGTGGGCACCCAGCCGGCGGTGTAGGCATCGGTGAACACCAGTTTGCGCTCGGGAACGACTTCCAGGTACACCCCGGCGTTGGGGTACTCCTTGCCTTCCGGGTCGCGCATGACCACCAGGCTGCCGCCACCTGGGCGAAGGTCAAGATCGACCCGTGCAATGGTCCATGGCTTGGGAACAAACCATTGCTTCATCAGTTCCGGGTCGGTCCAGCAGCGGTACAGCGTGGCAGCAGGGGCGTCGATCAGGCGCGTCAGAACCAGATCTTGGGGATGTGAGGTGGATGTAGACATCAGAGGTTTCCTTGTTGCAGAGTGATGGATGGAGGGGTGGTTCATTCAATGGTGGGCGATGGCGGGCGTGTCGGCGTCGGCACGCACCTCTGCGCGCAGCAGCCAGCCGCCCAATACCGCTGCTACCAGAGCAAACAAGGCGCCTACCGCAAACGCGATCTGGTAGCCGCCATTCAATGCAGCGATGGCATCATGCCCGGTTGCCAGCAATGACTGGCTGTGTGCAGCCGCAATGCTGGCCAACACTGCCAGGCCCAGTGCCCCGCCCAGCATGAAGGCGGTATTGACGAGGCCCGAGGCCAGGCCTGCGTCATCCGGAGAGACATCGTGCATGGCAGCCATTAGCATGGGATTGAAGGCAACGCCTGCGCCCACGCCCAGCAGCACCATGCCAGGAAGCACATGCGCCCAGAAGTCGCCAGCCACCGGCGCCCGGGCAAACAGCAGCAGGCCCAGGGCCGCCAGCGCGAGGCCTGCCACCAGCGGCGTGCGGATGCCAAAACGCATCACCAACTTGGCCGACCAGCCCAGCGACAGCACTGCCATCACCAGATTGGCGGGCAGAAAGGCCAAGCCTACCTGCATGGGGGTGTAGCCCAGCACCTGCTGCAGGTACAGCGCCGACAGGAAGAACCAGGCAAACATGCCAGCCGACCATAGGATGGCGCAGACATTGGAGACCACGATGTTGCGCCGCCTGAACAAGCCCAGTGGTACCAGCGGGTGCGCCGTGCGCGATTCAATGGTCAAAAACGCAGCCATCAGCACGACCGACAGCCCCAGTGTGACGACGGTCTGCGGCGACGACCAACCAGCCTCATTACCACCGACCACGCCGTAGACGGCCAGCATGAGAGAGAGCGTGACGGTCACGGCTCCCGCCACATCGAGCCGCTGGCGAGTGGCCGAGGCAGGCGAGGGCGCGAGCAGGCGCAGGCTGGCCACATACACTGCCACGCCAATGGGAAGGTTGACCAGAAAGATCCAATGCCAGCTCAGGCTGGTCAGCAGGCCGCCCAGCAGCACGCCAATGCTGCCACCGCCTGCGCAGACAAAGCCATACACGCCCATGGCGCGGGCGCGCTCGTTGGTTTCGCTGAACAGATTCATGATAAGCGACAGCGCCACGGCAGAAACCACGGCGCCGCCCAGGCCCTGAATGGCGCGTGCTGCCACCAGCACGCCCCTGCTCTGCGCAAGGCCGCATACCAGCGAGGCCAGCGTGAAAAACGCCAAACCGGCCAGGAAAACCCGTCGGTGCCCGTACAGATCGCCCAACCGCCCGCCCAGCAGCAGGCAGCCGCCGAAAGTGAGCATGTAGGCGTTCACGACCCAGACCAGTTCGGTCTCGCCAAAACCCAGGTCGGTGCGGATGGAGGGTAGGGCCACATTCACAATGGTGGAATCCAGCACGATCATCAGCTCGCCCAGGCATAGCACAACAAGAGCCAGCCAACGGTGGCGTGATGAAGGAGCGAGCGTATCAGTCATGGGCAGGAACTCATAGGTGAGGCTAGCGCCCCAGGACTTCTGCCGTCAGACGGTCCAGATTTTGTTCATTGGCAGGCTCCACAATGTGCGCCAACTGCTGCGCCATTTCAACGCTGTCCAGCACCTGGACGAAATCTACCTTGGTACCCGCACCGTCGGCCTGTACCCGCAGGGTCAGGCGAAACAAGGGTTGCGCGATATGGTGCAGCACAAAGAGCCCGGGTTGGCTGCCTTGAGGCGGATCAATGGTATCGAACACGTTTTCATTCGGATAGGTTTTGCCATCCGGGCCGTGCATGTCAAACACCCAGTGCCCACCGGGCCGCATATCGCAGCGCTGCACGGTGTTGGTAAAGCCCGCGGGGCCCCACCAGCGGGCCAGCCGTTCGGGTGACTGGATGGCGGCGAACACCTCGTTCGGCGTGGCCGCAATGTGGCGGGTACTGATAAAGGTATTGCCGTTGCGTTGAGTCATGGTTGCTTCCTGGAAATTACATGGCCCGACCATCGTGGTGGCGCACGGGAATGGCGTTCAGATCGATGTTCTCGACGCAGCGCAGATTAATGGCTGCCATGGCTGTGCCATCGGGTGCCTTGCCTTCGCCAAACGTGTGGATCCCGCAGGTCGGGCAGAAATGGTGGGTGATCTGGTGCTTGTGGAATTGGTAGGTGGCATCCTGCAAGGGCTTGAGCAGCTTGAGCGAACTACGAGGCGCGAACCACAACAGCGAGCCGCGCCGCTGACAGATGGAGCAATTGCAGGCCAGAGCCTGCTGGATATCGCCTTCGAATTCAAACGCGGTCTGGCCGCAGTGACAACTGGCGGTGTAAGGCATGAGAGAGCCGATGGGTAAGTGGGATGAAAGTGGGTATGGCGAGACAAGGGCTGCCCGCGGTCAGATGACGATGGTGCAGCCCTGCAATCGCCTACTTCATGGAATGCATGCCAATCATGTTGCCCTCGGTATCGAGGATGATGGCGCAGTGGCCGTATTCGCCAATCGGAAACTTGCCCTGGTGCACCTTTCCGCCCGCTTTCTCGACCCGGGCCTGCTCTACTGCGCAGTCCTCACACCCAAAATACACCATGGTGCCGCCGCCGCCAGGCGAGACACCGTCCATCTTGACCAGAGTGCCGGTAGCTCCGTTGGTATTCATGTCATTGGGAAACACCAGCATCTGCATGCCATTGGCACCGCCCGAGGGGGCTGGCAATGGCTCCAGCTTGGTCTGAAATACTGCTTCGTAAAAGGCCTTGGCGCGCGCCATGTCGCTGACATAGATCTCGAACCAGACAACGGGATTGGGTTTCATCGTGAACTCCTGAATTGATGAAGAATCTGGCACGGTAAAGCAGTACCAAGGCGGTATCAAGGCGGTACCGTGTCATCTGAATGAGGGCGTCAGCCTTTCGCGCAGGAGCAGCATGCCGCAGCCCGCGGGGCGTCATAGTCGTCATGGCGGCGCCACCAGTACTCCTGCTCGTTGCGCCCCAAGGGCGCCCGATCCAGCCAGGCATAGGTGTTCCAGAGCGCATCCAGCCCGCGGGAATAGGCAGAATAGGTGTGGAACACCTCACCATCCTGCATGGCAAACGCGCTCATGCCTGGCCGCTCGCGCGCATAGGATGCCACGTCCGTGTTCGCCGATGAGGCACCGCGCGAGGCGCCATCCGGCGTGGCGCGACTGGGAATGGATGCATCGTCAATCGCCGCGCGCGGCACGGGGGGCTCGGCCTGGTAGTTGTAGACGATGCCCGATTCCTGCTGCTCGGGGGTGAACGACGCGCCGAAGTCGAAATTGAAATCGCTGCCCGACGATGAGGCCCACGGAAAATGCCAGCCCATGCGCTCGCGGTAGCCCAGCAGCGCAGCCAGCGGCGCGCGCGACACCGCCCAGAACGCCACATCATGGTTCTGCAGGTGTACCTGCGTGCCGTTGAAGCCATCGGCGATGGCCGAGCAGGAGGGGCAGCCGGCCTGGTAGCTGGGCCCGAACATGAAGTGGTAGACCAGCAGCTGCGAGCGCCCGCCAAACAGATCGACCAGCGATACAGGCCCTTGCTCGGTGTCAAAACGGTAATCCTTGTCGATGCGAACCCAGGGCAGCGCGGAGCGCTTGCGGGCCAGTTCGTCAGATTGGCGGGTCAATGCCTTCTCTTCTGCAAGCAAGGACAGTCTTTCGCTCAGCCATTGCTCACGCGATGCAGTGCGGTGCGGGGTCATGTTGGGGCCTCCAGGCGGTAGGGGCAGGGCCGTTCAGGCCGCCACGTTCACCATCCAGGGGGTGCCGAAGCGATCGGTCACCATGCCAAAGCCGGGCGACCAGAACGTCGCCTCAAAAGGCATCGTCACCTGGCCTCCCTGGGTCAGGCCATCGAATACGCGCTTGCCTTCGGCTACCGATTCGACGCCGATCGAAACCCACAGGCCTTGGGGCTTCTGATAGCCGCCGCCGCAGCCTTCGGCGCCCTGGCCGGGCATGGCTGGCATGGTGTCGGATGCCATGATGGCCTGCGGGCCCACCTGCAGCATGGCGTGCATCACGCGGTTCTTGGCAGACTCGGGCAGCGGGGGCATGCCTTCATGGGGTGGCATTTCGCCAAAGGTGGACTGGTGCACGATCTGGCCGCCAAACAGCTTGGCATAGAAGGCCATGGCTTCTGCACAGTTACCGTCGAAATTGAGGTAGGGGGTGAATTGCACGGTCTCTCTCCTAGGTGGGAATTCTGCTCGCAAAGACTGCAAACAAAGGTTGATGTGGACGCTGTTCACACATTCTGCTGCTTAAAATGAACAGTGTCCACATTTTTTTTAGAGGTGCGCGTTTCCGGGTGTAAGCAGGCGTCTGGCTGACGCTTCCCCGCTACGGCGCCATTGATGAGTGATTGATTGCGAATGAGTTCGAGAGACCGATACCACCACGGAGATCTACGCCAGGCGATGGTGGCGGCAGGGCTGGCGCTGGCCCGCGAAGGAGGGCCCCAAGCCGTTGTTCTGCGTGAAGTGAGCAGGCTCACTGGCGTGGCACCCAATGCGGCTTACCGGCACTTTGCCAACCATCTGGCATTGTTTGAAGCGGTACGCGCCGCGGCGCTGGGAGCCTTGGCACAGGCGATAGAGCAGGAGATGAAGGCTGCCGAGCAATTGCCTGATGCGGTTGCGCGTGCGCGGGGCCTGCTGGCGGCGGTTGGGCGCGGCTATCTGCGTTTTGCAGAGGCAGAGACTGGCTGGTTTCGCACGGCATTTGCTGCTGGCGCCTTTGATGTGAAGGTACCACCAGACCCCAGCCGCACGGCGGACAAAGGCCTCAACCCATACGAGCTGCTGAGCTACGCGCTGGATGCCATGGCCGCAGCGGGCGTGCTTCCGCCAGAGCGCAGGCCGGGGGCCGAGTTTCTCGCATGGTCCACAGTGCACGGCATGGCCATGCTCAGCATCGATGGGCCGTTGCGCAGCGCTACGCCAGAGCAGCGCAAGGCCTTGGGGCTGCGGCTTTTGGCCATGGTGGAAAAGGGGATCTAAGACCCTGTTCAAAGTCTCTACGCAACCGCGTTGGAGCCCAATGGGGATGGGTTCAAGCGATGTAGCGAAGCTTGGGCTCATGCCCAAGCGAGATGTAGTGCGCAGAAATCGCCCGATTTCGCCCCAACCCGCAGGGACGATCTACGTCGTAGCAGATCCTCGCAATAGCAGTGCTATTGCTGCGGTACTGCGCCGCTAGGCGCACCCCTCGCATCTCGTCGCGCCAAGGTACTGTCGCGGCGCGAGGAGACTTTGAACAGGTTCTAAGGGCATTTGAGGGAATCTCAGAAGCTCAGGGCAGGTTGGAGGCAGTGGCGCTGCATTCCGCGATGCCGCAGCGCTGCTGTAGTGCATTGCGCTTGCCGTATGCTGGCTCCCCTGTTTTTATCGCCATTCTGCATGCCCGCCGCTCCCAGCCACAACCCTTCGCACGCTTCTGCCTTTGACATCGCCCTGGTGGCGCAATGGATTGCCGATGCGCGCCACCTGCTGGTGCTCACAGGCGCTGGCGTGAGCGCCGAGTCGGGCGTACCAACCTTTCGTGATGCGCAGACGGGTTTCTGGGCGCAATTCAGCCCGGAAGACATGGCGAGCGAAGCCGGGTATCTGGCCCATCCACAGCGGGTCTGGGACTGGTACCAGTACCGCCGCCGGCTGGTGTCCGAGGTGGCGCCCAATGCGGGCCACTTCGCACTGGCGCAGTGGCAGGCTCAGCATCCCGAGCGGCTCACCCTGGTCACGCAGAATGTCGATGGCCTGCACCAGCGCGCAGGCAGCAGCACGGTGCTGTGCCTGCACGGCAACCTGATGGAAAACCGCTGGCTGCTGCCGCCCAAGCCCTGCTGCGACATGCGCTTTACCGAAGACGATGGCCCGCCCCAGTGCCCGGGCTGCGGCAACTACCTGCGCCCTGCGGTGGTCTGGTTTGGCGAGAACCTGCCGCATGCCGAGCTGCAGCAGGCGCAGGACGCCGCCAAGGGCTGCGATGTGATGCTGGTGGTGGGCACCTCCGGCAACGTCTACCCAGCCGCCGGGCTGGCGCACATCGCGGCGCGCGGAGGGGCCCGTGTAGTCATCATCAACCCCCAGGCCACGGGGCTGGACCAGGTGGCCGATATGCGGCTGCAAGGTACATCGGCCGATCTGCTGCCGCAACTGCTGAAAATGTAGAAAAACCGGCCGCCAGCCCACAGCTGGCGCACGCTCGCCATCCTGTTCTGGTGGCAATCAGGCTTGCGCGCTGGCAGCGTTCAAGCGGGCCATGGCGTCATCATCGAGTTGCAGCTGGCTCGCCTTGATGAGCGATTGCATCTGCTGCATGTTGGAGGCGCTGGCAATGGGCGATGCAATGGCGGGCTGGCGCATCACCCAGGCGACTGCGATTTCTCCCAGCTCGGCACCAATGCGCGCGGCAACTTCCTCCATGGCGGCCAGAATGCGCAGGCCGCGTTCATTGAGGTACAGGCTGGTGGTTTTGGCACCGCGCGGGCTCTTGCCAGCGTCTGCTGCCGTGCGGTATTTGCCGGTCAGAAAACCCGCGGCCAGAGAGTAGAAATTGATCACTCCCACACCGTTTTGCAGGCACAGCGGTTGCAACTCTTTCTCGAACACGGCACGGTCATACAGGTTGTAGAGGGGCTGCAGGCTTTCATAGCGTGGCAGGCGGTGCTTTTCACTGGTCTGCAGGGCCTGGGCGAAGCGCGCGGCGCTGTAATTGCTGGCACCGACTGCGCGAACCTTGCCTTGCTGGATGAGCTCGCAAAAGGTTCCCATCACATCTTCGATCGGTACATTGGGATCGTCATCATGCGTTTGGTACAGATCGATGTAATCGGTCTGCAGGCGCTTGAGCGACGCATCAACCGCCTGGCGAATGTAGTCGGGGCGCAGGCCGACCTTGCCTTCACCCATCTCCTTGCCCACCTTGGTGGCCAGCACGAGCTGGTGACGCTTTCCCGATTTGCGCAGCCACTTGCCGATCATGGTCTCGGATTCACCGCCCTGGTGGCCCGGCGCCCAGCGCGAATAGACATCGGCGGTATCGACAAAGTTCATGCCCCCATCGAGCCAGGCATCCAGCAGGCTGAAGCTGGTGGATTCATCCGCTGTCCAGCCAAACACATTGCCGCCAAAACACAGTGGCGAGACTTGAAGAGGAGAGCGGCCCAGAGGGCGCAGGGTGGTGGGCATGATCGGCCTTTTGCATGAAGGATGGGAGCAGACGCCGTGCAGCGTCAGCGACCAGAATCTGGTCATTATGGAGGCGCGTGCGGCGCTTGCTATCAAGTGCATGACAGCGCCACAGCAAGGTTGCGAATGGCGGCGTTGCAGAGCGCGGCTGTCCCACCAAAAATGCCCGGTAAGTCGCTCTGGCATTGGGTGTTGCTTGCATGGAGTGCTGCGCCTCCTGGCCCAATCTCCATGCATCCATCCATTGATTCCTGCGTTTTGGGTTTGCCCTGCTATCTGAATTGCGGTACAACCAATGACAAGCGCAACAACTGGAAGGAGTAGAGACCATGTTCAAACACATTCTGGTTCCGGTCGATGGTTCACCCACATCGATGCTGGCAGTCAACCAGGCTGCAGGGCTTGCCAAGGTGTTCGGCAGCCAGGTCACCGCCGTGTATGTGATCGATCCCTATCCATTCACGGGCGTGGGCGCCGATTTTGCATATGGCCAGGCACAGTATCTGTCCGCTGCGACGGCGGATGCCCATGCGGCGCTCGACAGCGTCAAATCCGCCATGGAGCAGGCAGGCATTCCGGTCGATACGGTAATGGGCGAAGGCCATTCGGTGCATGACGGCATCATGGAAGCGGCCAAGACCACCGGTGCCGATCTGATCGTGATGGGCTCTCACGGCCGCCGGGGCCTGGAAAAGCTGGTGCTCGGCAGTGTCACGCAGCGGGTACTTGGCGACAGTCTCATCCCTGTGCTTGTGGTGCGTCAGTAAGCGGTGGCTTCCATGACCAATGGGCCGCGCAGCCACAAAAAGGCCCCGTTGCGGGGCCTTTTTTGTGCCTGCTCGGTTGCATTATTGATTTCAGTTAATAAAAATCGGTGTCAATTATTAATAATTGTTAATCAAGCCTTCGAATTTTCATAGAATCCATACCGTTGGGGGCAACAAGGCGGAAGTGCGTACGTTTTTTTGGACTTCTGCAGGCCTGTATTCAAGGCAGCACGGCTGCAAAGATGAAATGCAAGCGATGTGTCTTGCCAGGCTGCCAAACACTTCAGCGGAGGGAGGGCTCCGCGTGGGGCTGCGTGTGTACGCAGCCCCACATTTTTATGTGCAGGCCGAAAACACCATGGCGATGCAATGCCATTGCATGAGGTCTAATCTCCCCGCATTCTGAAGACGAATCAACATGCAAGCCTTTCCTCCTCCCTATTGCGATGCCCAAAACGTGGACAGCACCTTGCGTGCATACGGTTATGCAGTGCTCAGCCCTGCAACCGTGGCGCACTGGGCCCAGTGTGATGGTGAACTGTTGCCCCAGCTGGCTGGCAGCTGGAACGATATGCCCGATGACGCCTATCTGAAGGATGGCGGCCGGTACCGCAAGCGCCGCCATTCCTGCTACGTGGTGCAATCGGGCGCTGTGCGGGCCGTGGCGCACCGGGCGCACTGGCAGCCGGTGCAGTACAACGCCTTGCATGGAGGCATGCAGCGCTGGTTCGAGCCGGTATTGCCTGCCACCAATGACAACCCCGCCTGGATGCAGCTGCTGCTGGCGCTGGGGCGCACCTCCAGTGCGCTGTTCGACTCTGGTGCCGATGAGGCCTGGTACACCGAAGCGCACCAGTTCCGTATCGATACTACCGATGGTATCGGTCGTCCTACGCCAGAGGGCGCGCACCGCGATGGGGTCGATCTGGTGGCGGTTTTTCTGGTGGGGCGCACCAATATCAAAGGCGGCGAGACCCGTGTTTTCGATGCGGCAGGCCCGCAAGGGCTGCGCTTTACGTTGACCGAGCCCTGGTCGCTGATGCTGCTCGATGATGCCCGCATGATCCACGAGAGCACGCCCATCCAGCCACTGGATGAATCGGGTGGCCACCGCGACACGCTGGTGGTGACCTTGCGGCGTCGGGCCTTTCAGGGCGACGACGCCTGATCTCGCCTACGCACTTTTTGTTTCTTGAAAAAAAGCTGCCCGCGCTTGTATACCAAGCGCGGGCAGCTTTCTATTTGGAGGCGATCAGCTTTACTGGATCGCTGCACCCGACGATTCGACGATGGCCTTGGAATCCTTGAAGTCCTGGTGGAAGAACTTGTCGAAATCGGCCACTGACATGGCCTGAGGCTCGGCGCCCTGGGCCTGGATGGCTTCCTGCACGCCCTTGTCGGCCAGGAGCTTGTTCACTTCGGTGTTCAGCTTGGTAACGATGGGTGCTGGCAGGTTCTTGGGGCCGAACAGACCGTACCAGGTACTCACATCAAAACCTTTCATGCCCAGCTCGGCCACGGTAGGCACATCAGGCAGCGACGAGCTGCGCTTGGCAGAGGTAACGGCGAGTGGGCGCAGTTTTCCGGCCTTGATCTGGCCAATGGCCGATGGCACGGACGACACCAGCAGATCGACATTGCCTGACAGGGTGTCGACCAGGGCAGGGTTGGAGCCCTTGTATGGCACGTGGGTCAGCTTCACGCCCGCAGCCTTCTCGAACAGCACGCCCGCAATGTGAATGCTGGTGCCGTTGCCGGGCGAGCCGTAGGTGATCTTGCCCGGGTCGGCCTTGGCTGCGGCGATCACATCATTCAAGGTCTTGAACTTGCTGGTCTCTGCGGTGGCGATGATGACGGGCGAGTAGGCCACATGGGCAATCGGTGTCAGATCCTTGGCTGGGTTCCAGGGCAGGCCCTTGTACAGGTAGTAGCCCAGCACCACGTTGTCCTTCTGGCCCATCACGATGTCATAGCCGGTGGGCTGGGCCTTGGTGGCTTCGGTGATGCCAATGGTGCCGCCCGCGCCTGCGCGGTTGTCGGCCACCACGGTCCAGTGGTTGTGTTCGGTCAGCTTCTGCGCAATGATGCGCGAGAGGATGTCGGTGCCTCCGCCTGGCGGGAAGGGCACGATCATGCGAACGGGCTTACTGCCAGGGTAGTCGCTGGCGGGGGCTTGGGCCTGGGCCCCGGCTGCGGCGCCCAGGGCCACAGCCATGACGCCAAAACGCAGAACTTGTTGGATCATCGAATTTGTCTCCTGTAGGAATCACACCATCGCATGTCTCAGGCGAATTGCAGGGTGTGGGAGGGTGTATATACGGCCAATGCGGTGATGATGTATGCCATCACGCCAAGTTGCGTATTCTATGGGGTTGTGGCCGTTGGATGACTTCGCTGTTGCAGACCTGTGATGCAATGACCACGAGGAGCGCGCGAAAAGCGCGCTGGCCGTGCTGCCTAAATACGAAGACCGTATACGAAGGCTGCGGCCTGGCGCAAACAGTACTGAAAGGATAGGCAATGGCTTTCAAGATGATTTCAGCGGTGCTTGCCACTGCCGGCATGCTGTGGTTGGCTGCACCCGCGCAAGCCGCCTTGGCGGTAGGGGCGACGGCGCCTGTATTCACGACGCAGTCTGCGCTGGCGGGCAAGGCGCAGCCGTTTGATATGGCGGCTGCCCTCAAGGGCGGGCCGGTAGTGCTGTACTTTTTTCCCAAGGCATACACACAGGGCTGCACCCTGGAGGCCCATGCATTTGCCGAGGCCACGCCGCAATTTGCAGCCCTTGGGGCGCGGGTGGTGGGCATATCGCATGACGATATCGCCACCTTGCAGAAATTCTCGACCGAGGCTTGCCGAGACCAATTTGTCGTTGCATCCGATCCCGAGGCAAAGGCCATTCAGGCCTACGATGCCGGATCGGCCGCACGCCCTGGCACGGCATCGCGCATTTCGTATGTGATCGCGCCCAACGGCAAGGTGCTGTTCATGCACGAAGGCAGCGACCCGATCGAGCATGTGCAGCAGACCCTCAAAGCCGTGCAGCAGTGGAAGGCTGCGCACAAGCAGCCTTGAGAAACAGAGTTGGTATCGAGGTACTGACCAGCGCTCGTGCCGGCTGAGTCAATTGCGCCAACTGCGCCAATTGTGCCAATTGCGCCAGTCAGGCCCGTTGAATGTGAGCACGCCAAAAAAGCAAAAGCGCGGATGCTTCCGCGCTTTTTCACAGGGTGCGGCCGGGGGCTTACTGGGCAAAGCCCTTCCACAGCCGCAGGCGCAGTCCATTGGCCACGACCAGCAGGCTCACCCCCATGTCAGCTACCACGGCCATCCACATGCTGGCATTGCCCGTCAACGCCAGTACAAAGAACACCACCTTCACTCCCAATGCCAGTGTGATGTTCTGCCACAGTACATCATGGGCGTGGCGTGAGAGTGCGACGGTCTGTGGAATGCGGCGCAGGTCATCGTTCATCAGCACCACATCGGCGGTTTCCATCGCCATGTCGGTGGCGTGGGTGCCACCCATGGCAAAGGCCAGGTCCGCCTTGGCAAGGGCTGGGGCATCGTTGATGCCATCGCCCACCATGGCGGTGGGGCCGGTGCCGGTTTGCATCTCGCCGAGGATGCGCAATTTGTCTTCCGGCAGCAGATTGCCCTGGGCCTGCGAGATGCCAGCCTGCAACGCGATGGTGGCTACGGTGGTGCTGTTGTCGCCGCTGAGCACCACGGGCTGCACGCCCACCATCTGCAATTGGCGCACGGCCTCGGGTGCCTGCGCACGCAGCGGGTCGGCGACGGCGAAAATGGCGTGGACCGAGCGCTCATCGGCGAGCAGTGTGACCGTATGGCCCTGCTGCTCGTGGCGCTGCAGCGCTTCTTCCAGGGTTTCACTGGCAATGCCCATTTCGCGCATCAGGCGGAGATTGCCCAGCACATAGCGCGATCCATCAACGGTAGCCGCCATTCCCCGGCCTGGCAGCGCCTCTACATCCTGCGTAGTGTGGCTGGAGAGGTGGGCAGCGAAAGATTCCAGCCCTTTTGCAATGGCGCGAGAGACCGGGTGGTCAGAGCGGCTTGCCAGTTGCCATGCGATGCGCTCTTCTTCGCCCGAGGGCAGGTTGCCCCATACCTGAACTCCCATCAGTTGGGGTTGACCGGTGGTCAGTGTGCCGGTTTTGTCCAGCGCAATGGCGCGCAGGTTGCGGGCGCCTTCCAGTGCACTGCCACCCTTGATCAGCACGCCATTCCTGGCTGCAGCGGTGAGCGCGCTCACTACCGTGACCGGCGTGGAGATGACCAATGCGCAAGGGCAGGCAATCACGAGGAGGGCGAGGGCCTGGTAGATGGACTGGGTCCAGGTCCAGCCCATGGCGAACGGGGCGATCACGGCCAGCGCGATGCCCAGCAGCAGCACGATGGGGGTGTAGATGGCGGCAAAGCGATCCACAAAGCGTTGTGTGGGCGCCTTGGAGGCCTGGGCTTCTTCCACCGCGCGCACGATGCGGCTGATCAGACTTTGCTCGGGGGCGGCGTCCACACGCATCTGCAGCTCGCCTTGCTGGTTGACGCTGCCGGCATACAAAGGGTCACCTACGGATTTTTCGGCCAGCGTACTTTCGCCGGTGATGGGCGCCTGATCGACCGCGCTCTGGCCCTGGGTGACTGTGCCGTCCAGCGGAACACGTGCACCCGGCGCAATGCGCACCACCGAGCCCATGCGCACATCGGCGGCCAGCATGCGCTGCGTGCTGCCATCGGGCTGCACTACATCGGCTTCTTGCGGAGCGAGATTCAGCAGGTCGCGTATGGCATTGCGTGCGCGGTCCATGGCCATGTCTTCAATGCGCTCGGCGGCGGCATACAGCGCCATCACCATGGCTGCTTCGGGCCACTGGCCAATGATGAAGGCGCCGGTGACGGCAACCGCCATCAGCGCATGGATGCCCAGCTTGAGCTGCAGCAGGCCCTTGATGCCCGCCTTGTAGACACCCAGGCCCGACAACGCAATGGCCACCAGGGCCAGCGCCATGCCGCCGTAGTGCAGCACGTTGTAGTTGGCGCTGCCGGGTTCGCCACTCGCCCAGTGAAAGGCTTCCGCGGCCACGGCTGCCACCAGGGCTGCGCCGATGCGGCCCCAGCCGGGCAGGGCGCCATGGTCGTGGCCATGGTCATCACCACTTTCGCTGGCGTGGTCATGTCCATCGTGGCTGTGCGCGCCAGCCGGGGCCGCCTTGCGTTTGCCGAAGCTCAGATCGATGGTGCCGCAGTCGCAGCACCCGGCGGCCCCTTGGGTAGAGCCGCCACCGCCAGATTCGGTGCTGGCGGTAGCGGGGCCATGGTGCCCGTGTGCCTGGTGATCATGCCTGCGGGCATGACCATGTTCACCGGTATGCGTGTGGGCGTGTGAGTGGGGGTGCGAATGGGAATCCGAATGAAGATCCGGATGGATGGAAGCTGTCAGGTTTTTATCGCTCATGCGAAGATTGGAAACCTTGAAGTCACTTTAAAGTCAAGCCATGGTTGCAACCAGCGCACTCTACAAAATCGGCGAAGCGGCGGCACGCTCTGGCGTATCGGCTGCCAACATCCGCTATTACGAGAAGGAAGGCCTGCTCAGCGCCGGTGCCAGAAGCGAGAGTAGCTATCGTTTATATAGCGATGCTGAAATTCACCAGCTGCGTTTTATCCGCCTGTGCCGCGCCATGGACATGTCCCTGGACGAAGTGCGTTCTTTGCTTGCCCTCGACTGGCACAGTGCAGAGGACTGCGCCGCTGCCCGTACGACGGTGGACACGCACCTGCGCCATGTGCGCGAGCGTCTGCAGGAGTTGCAGACGCTGGAAAAGGAGCTGGTGGCACTGCGGGACTGCTGCGATGGGCACTCTGGCGTCTGCCGCACCATTGAGGCGCTGCACCGGCGCGCCGACATGCAGGACCTGGTGGCGGCCGTGGGCTCTGCTGTAAAGCGCCATGTTTGACGCGGAAAATCGTTGCCGTTCAATGGCTGGGTTGTTTTGCAAGCAATAAAATTTATAGCAGATGGCCTAATGTGGACGAGCGCTACCTATCCTTTTAGGTACGAAATTTCAGCATTGCAGTCATGAGGCGTTGATTCTGCATGCCTTCAGGCGAGGACGGTGCCGGGATTGGCCAGCCTCACCATGGCCTATGATTCTTCCTATGTTGGCAAGCCTGCTTCAACCCCAATGGCCTCACCGCCTGTGGCGCACCACGCAGCGCTGGGTGGTGGCCTGGTGGCGCATTGTGTATCTGGGCGCTGTAGTACTGGTAATGCTGCTCACGCCCAGCAGCTATGGCGCGGTGACCCGCGCGCGGCTTTTGCGGCGCATGTATGTGGATACGGCGCCCATCCTGCTGGGGTTTACTGCGCTGGCGGCGCTGCTGTGCCTGGTGGTGGCGCGCATTGTCTTCGTTACCGCAACGAGCTACGGCCTCTCGCGCGTGGCGGTGGAGATGGTGATCCGCGTGCTGGTGCTGGAGCTGATTCCACTGACCGCAGCGCTGTTTGTGGCCATGCGCTGCTCCATTCCGGCGGGGGCCACGCTGGCGCGCCTGCGCGAGAGCGGGCATTTTGGCCGCCTGCGCGCACAGGGGTTTGATCCGGTGCGCAGCGAGATGCTGCCGCTGGTGGTTGCCAGCATGTATGCATCGATCACGCTGGCAGCGCTGTCCTGTGTGGTGTCGCTGGTCATGGTGTACTTCAGTGTCTACGGCTTCAGCCTGGTGGGGGTGGATTTATATACCCGCATGTTCGGCAACGTGTTCAGTCCCATGGTGACCTGGCTGTTTGCCCTCAAGACTTTGTTGTTCAGCCTGGCAGTGGCCTTGATACCCACGGCATCTGCCATGTACCGCCCCTACGGCATGCGCGATGAAGAGGTTCTGGGCCCGGAATCCGACCTTTCCGGATTGGCGCGCATGTTTGCCGTGCTGCTGCTGATTGAAGTTGCCTCCTTGCTCGGCAACTACTTTTGACGAGGCTTTGCAGGGAGCGTTGGCAGGCTGGGGCTTGTACTATTTGCCAGAAATCGGCGAGATGTCGCAAAATGGCTCATGCCCAATATTGCTGCACTCCTCAAATCCGAGATCACACGCGTGGCCCGCAAGGAAATCCGCGCAGAGATCGAATCCCTGCGCAAGGCGGTGAGCGCGCAACGCTCGGCCATCGCCGCGCTCAAGCGTGAAATCGCCGAAGTGCGCAAGATGGCCAGCAAAGGCCCGCAGGCGCCCAAAGCAGCGGCAACTGCCAGTGATGCGGCCGAAGCTGGCGTCCAGCGGCGCTTCAGTCCGTCGCGGCTGGCGGTGCACCGCCAGAAAATCGGGTTGTCGGCAGCGCAGTATGGTGCCCTGGTTGGGGTAACAGGCCAAAGCATCTACAAGTACGAGCAAGGCAAGGCGCGGCCGCACGCCGCAACGGTGCGCAAGCTGTCAGAACTGAAGGAGCGCAGCAAGGCGCAGATTCTGGCCAGCCTGTAGTAGCGCCGAGCAAGCCATTGCGGCGGCCTGCCCTGCTGCACACCGTCAAACGGCTGCTTCCACCACATCCTTCTGTGCCAGTGCCGTGTTGCGCAAAACCTTGGCTGCGGCCACCATCTGTGCCAATGCCGGTAGTACCTCGGCCCATTGGCGGGTCTTGAGGCCGCAGTCCGGGTTGACCCACAGGCGCTGCGCCGGAATGCGCTCTGCCGCCTTTTTCATCAAGCCCACAATGTGTTCCTGTGTCGGGATGTTGGGCGAATGGATGTCGTACACGCCCGGGCCAATCTCGTTGGGGTATTGAAAGTTCTCGAAGGCGCCGAGCAATTCCATGTCCGAGCGGGAGGTTTCGATGGTGATCACATCGGCATCCATATCTGCTATCGACGCGATGATGTCGTTGAACTCCGAGTAGCACATATGGGTGTGGATCTGTGTTTCGTCGCCTACGCCATTGGCGGTGATGCGGAACGATTCCACCGCCCAGTGCAGGTACTGCTGCCATTGTGATTTGCGCAGCGGCAGGCCTTCGCGCAGTGCGGCCTCATCGATCTGGATGATGCGCACACCAGCCTTTTCCAGATCGAGCACTTCCTCACGGATGGCCAGGGCCAGCTGGTAGCATGACTGCCAGCGTGGCTGGTCGTCGCGCACGAATGACCAGTTGAGGATGGTGACCGGGCCGGTCAGCATGCCCTTCATCGGACGGCTGGTGAGCGACTGGGCGAACCGGGTCCATTCCACCGTCATCGCCTTGGGTCGGCTGATGTCGCCAAACAGGATGGGCGGCTTCACGCAGCGCGAACCATAGGACTGCACCCAGCCAAACTGGCTGAAGGCATAACCGTCGAGCTGTTCGCCAAAGTACTCGACCATGTCGTTGCGCTCGGCTTCGCCGTGCACCAGTACGTCCAGATCCAGCGCTTCCTGTTCGCGCACGCTGCGCGCGATCTCGGCGCGCATGGCGGTCTGGTAGCCATTCTGATCCAACCGGCCTGCCTTGAATTCGCTGCGTGCATGCCGGATTTCTGCGGTCTGCGGAAACGAACCGATGGTGGTGGTGGGGAAGGCGGGCAGGCCAAGCCGGGCCGCCTGCTTGGCCGCGCGCACGGGGTAGGCGTTTTGGCGCTGGCCCAGCGCTGGGGTGAGCTGCGCCACGGCGGCGCGCACTGCCGGGTTGTGAACACGGGGCGAGTTGCGCCGCGCTTTCAACGCCGCTGCGTTGCTTGCAAGCTCTGCGGCTACCGACGCTCGGCCATCAGACAGCGCCTTGCCCAGCACGCGCAGCTCATTGAGCTTTTGCAGTGCGTAGGCGAGCCAGGATTTGACTTCTGCATCGAGTTTTTGCTCGCTGTCCAGATCTACAGGCACATGCAGCAGGGAGCAGGTAGGGGCAATCCACAGGCGCTCGCCCAGTTGCTCGGCCAGCGGTTCCACCCAGTCCAGCACGGCGTTCAGATCGGTCTTCCATATATTGCGGCCGTTGATCACGCCCAGCGACAGTACCTTGTGGGCGGGTAGCAGCCCCAGCAGTTGCTGCACATCGCCCTGGCCCTGGATAGCATCAATGTGCAGGCCCGCAACGGGCAGATTGGCTGCCAGGTATTTGTTTTCGGCCAGTTCGCCAAAATAGGTGGCCAGCAGGATCTTGACCTTGCAGGCTTTGAGATGGTGGTAGGCGGTGTTGAGTGCATGCTGCCAGTCGGCGTCCAGCTCGGTCACCAGGATCGGCTCATCGATCTGCACCCATTCCACGCCCTGCGCAGCAAGCGTGTCCAGCAGCTCGGCGTAGACGCGCAGAAGGCGCTCCAGCAGGCCCAGTTTGTCAGCGCCATCCTTGGCCTTGCCGATGGAGAGGTAGGTCACCGGGCCGATGATCACAGGCTTGGCGCGCACGTCCTGGGCGCGGGCTTCGGTCAATTGCTCCACGAGGCGCGTGGAATCAAGCTGGAACCGGGTGTCCGCCGTGAACTCGGGCACGATGTAGTGGTAGTTGGTATCGAACCACTTGGTCATCTCGCCCGCGGCCACGCCTGCGCCGCAGCACGGGGCTTCTGGGGTGGTTGCCGAGCGACCACGGGCCACGCGGAAATAGTTGTCCAGCGCATCGCCATGAAAACCCTGCACGCGCTCGGGCAGGTTGCCCAGGGCGAAGCTCATGTCCAGCACCTGGTCGTAGAAGGAGAAATCGCCCACGGGCACCAGATCGAGGTCTTGCTGGCTGGCCCAGTGGCGTGCGCGCAGTTGGGCGCCCAGAGCCTTCAGTTCGCTGCGCGAGGATTCGCCCTTCCAATAGGACTCCAACGCGAACTTGAGTTCGCGCCGTGCGCCAATGCGTGGAAAGCCGAGGTTGTGGATGGTGGTCATGCAGATATTCCGGTATTCAATGAACAGGCCCCGTCTGTGAACGTGGATACGTTCCGAGGGCGACGCACGCATCGTCTTGGATTTGATATATGAA
The DNA here is from genome assembly GCF_014207855.1 of Comamonas odontotermitis. Classification (GTDB taxonomy): domain Bacteria; phylum Pseudomonadota; class Gammaproteobacteria; order Burkholderiales; family Burkholderiaceae_C; genus Comamonas; species Comamonas odontotermitis_A. Next base: position 88,758 of record NZ_JACHKZ010000013.1, read on the forward strand.
GTAAAATGGTTTTATTTCACGTATCAATGAATTTTGTTCAACTATGCTGGAGCGTATTCATCTCGCCATCGTTCAAGAGGTTGAAAAACAAGGCTCGTTGACCGCCGCGGCCGACGTGCTGTGCGTGACCCAGTCGGCGCTCAGCCACAGCATGAAAAAGCTGGAAGGCCAGCTGGGCACCGCCATCTGGCTGCGCGAAGGCCGCAGCCTGCGCTTGACGCAGGCGGGGCAATACCTGCTGGCCGTGGCCGGGCGCGTGCTGCCGCAGCTCGATCTGGCCGAGGCGCGCCTGCAGCAATTTGCGCAGGGCGAGCGCGGCAGCCTGCGCATCGGCATGGAATGCCACCCCTGCTACCAGTGGCTGCTCAAGATCGTCTCGCCGTATCTGGCGGCATGGCCGGATGTGGACGTGGACGTGAAGCAGAAATTCCAGTTCGGTGGCATTGGCGCGCTTTTTGGCTACGAGATCGACATGCTGGTCACGCCCGATCCCTTGTTCAAGCCCGGTCTGCACTTTGAGCCGGTGTTCGATTACGAGCAGGTACTGGTGGTGGCGGCCAGCCATTCGCTCGCTTCTGCCAGCTACGTGCGCCCAGCGGATCTGGCGCGCGAAGTGCTCATCACCTACCCGGTTGCGGTGGACCGGCTCGACATCTACACCCAGTTTCTGCTGCCCAAGGGCATTACGCCCCGGCGCCACAAGGCCATCGAGACCACTGACATCATGATGCAAATGGTGGCCAGCGGACGTGGTGTGGCTGCGCTGCCGCGCTGGCTGGCGCTGGAATACGCACAGAAGATGGCCGTGGTGCCGCTGCGCCTGGGCGCCAAGGGCATTGCCAAGCAGATTTACCTGGGCGCGCGCGAAGCCGATCTGCACATTGATTACCTGCAGGCCTTCATTGCCCTTGCACGCAAGCCGCTGGCAGCGGGATGAGACCCATTTGCCGGTCGTCAGCTTTTCTTTGGGCATACAAGCGGGCCAGCCAGCTGGCGGTGGCTGCACCCGGGATGCCGTGCCGTCTGCTGCTCCATCAACCCCATGGCCAAGGTGATTGGGGGGCAATAGGTCATCCAGTCTCGGCCCCTACCTGCATCCATCTGGCTGCACCACCGTTCTCGTCTGTACCTATCTGTACTTCTGCTCCAGCGAATCCCAGAAATCCTTGTTCACCAGGCGCTGGCGTTCCAGAAACGGGGCGACGATGGCCGGGTCTTCGTTCACCTGATGGGTATCGCGCAGCAGTGTCAGGCACTTCTGCATGCCGGCCACGGCGCCCTGCAGGGCCGCGTTGGCGTAGAGCACAAAGCCAAAGCCCAACTGCCCCAGTTCATCGGCGTTGAAGATGGGCGTCTTGCCGCCGATCACCATGTTCATGAGCTGGGGCGCCTTGACGCGCTGGGGCAGGGCACGCACCTGTGCCTGCTCGGTCACGGCTTCGACGAACAGGATATCGGCGCCTGCTTCCTCAAAGGCCTGGGCGCGCTCGATGGCAGCCTCGAAACCGTGGACGGCAGCCGCATCGGTACGGGCCATGATGAGTGTGCCTTCGTCGCGCCGGGCGTCGACCGCAGCCTTGATCTTGCCCAGCATTTCGCTGGTCTCGATCACCGCCTTGCCATTGAAGTGGCCGCAGCGCTTGGGGCTGACCTGGTCTTCGAGCTGAATGCAGTCGGCGCCTGCGCGCTCCAGCGTGCGCACGGCGTGGTAGGTGTTGAGGGCATTGCCAAAGCCTGTGTCGGCATCGACAAGCAGCGGTACCTCCACCGCGTCGCGGATGCGGGCCGTGTGGTCGGCAATGTCGGTCAGGCCCATGAAGCCCTGGTCGGGCATGCCAAACCACATATTGGTGACACCGGCACCCGTCACGTAAATGGCTTCAAAGCCCAGGTCGGCGATCAGCCGTGCCGACAGGGCATTGAAGGCGCCGGGCACGATGACGCCCCGGCGTGCGTCGGCCAAGGCTTGGAGTTGCTGCCTGGAATTCATGGTTTCTCTCTCGTCTTCTCTGTTTTTGATAGCGGAAGGCGTGCTTGAGTAAAGCGCGGAATGGTGTTTTGGTGTGTTGATGGCTAGCTACCGGGCAAGCAGCACCTCGCCCGGCACCCGAATCCAGCCTTCCATCAGAATCCGCGCGCTGCGGCTCATCAGGGCCTTGGTAACCTGCCATTCACCGTTGACGAGCCGGGCCTCGGCGCCTACCCGCATCGTGCCGCTCGGGTGGCCAAAGCGCACGGTCTGGCGCTTGCCCCCGCCTGCAGCCAGGTTCACCAGCGTGCCGGGTACTGCTGCGGCGGTGCCAATGGCAACAGCTGCGGTGCCCATCATGGCGTGGTGCAGCTTGCCCATGGAGAGGGCGCGTACCAGCAGGTCGATGTCCCTGGCCTCAACGCTTTTGCCGCCTGCTGCCTGATAGCCCCGGGGTGGTGCCATAAAGGCAATCTTGGGTGTGTGCTGGCGCGTGGCCGCCTCTGCCAGATCGTGGATCAAGCCCATGCGGAGCGCGCCGTGGGCGCGGATGGTTTCCAACCTGGCCAGGGCGTCTGCGTCGTTGTTGATGGCGTCCTGCAACTCGGTGCCGGTGTAGCCCAGATCACCGGCGTTCACGAAGATGGTGGGGATACCGGCATTGACCATGGTCACGGCAAAGCGGCCGATGCCGGGTACGTCCAATTGGTCGATCAGGTTACCGGTGGGGAAAATTCCGGCGCCTGTGTCACCCGCCTCGCCTTCATCGGCCGGGTCTAAAAATTCCAGCGCCACTTCGGCGGCGGGGAAGGTGACGCCGTCGAGCTCGAAATCCCCGGTTTCCTGGACCTGTCCTTCGGTGATGGGAATGTGCGCCACGATGGTTTTGCCGATATTGGCCTGCCAGATGCGCACGGTGACCATGCCGTTGTGCGGAATTCTCTCCGGGCGGATCAGTCCCATGTGGATGGCACAGGGGCCGACGGCGGCGCTGAGGTTGCCGCAGTTGCCGCTCCAGTCCACCAAGGGCTTGTCGATGGAGACCTGGCCGAATAGGTAATCCACATCGTGGCCTTCGCGCGTGCTCCGGCTCAGGATGACGCCTTTGCTGGTGCTGGACGACGTATTCCCCATCCCGTCGATCTGCTTGCCATACGGGTCGGGGCTGCCCAGCGCGCGCAGAAAGATGGCATCGCGCACGGGGCCTGGCTGCTGGGCGGCGGCTGGTAGATCCTGCAGGAGGAAGAACACGCCCTTGCTGGTGCCGCCGCGCAGGTAGGTGGCGGCAATCCTGATTTGCGGTGCTGGCCGTTGCTGGTCTCTCATGCTGTCTTTCTGTGTGGTTTGCGTGCAGGCTGCGGCATCCTGCATGTTGGCTTGTATCTGATGCATCAAATTTGATAGCGTCTGGCGCCTTCTACACTTGCGGCTCCAGCAGTTTTTCATCATTTTCAGCCAGAAAATCCTGCGCAAATCGTTGCAGAACGCCACCGGCTTCGTAGATGCTGACTTCTTCTGCAGTATCGAGGCGGCAGGTGACCGGTACCTCAAAACTGGAGCCATCACGGCGGTGCACTGCCAATACCAGGCGGGCGCGCGGCTTGCGCGTGCCAAGCACGTCAAAGGTTTCGGTGCCGTCCAGGCCCAGCGTCAGGCGTGTGGTACCGGCTGCGAACTCCAGTGGTAGCACGCCCATGCCGATCAGGTTGGTGCGATGGATGCGCTCGAAGCCCTCTGCCACGATGGCTTCCACACCTGCGAGGCGCACGCCCTTAGCGGCCCAGTCACGGCTGGAGCCCTGGCCGTAGTCGGCCCCGGCAATGATGAGGAGCGGCTGCCTGCGGTCCATATAGGTTTCTATGGCTTCCCACATGCGCATGACGCGGCCTTCCGGCTCCACGCGCGCCAGAGAGCCTTGTTTCACGCTGCCATCGGCGTTCCTTACCATTTCGTTGAACAGCTTGGGGTTGGCGAAGGTGGCGCGCTGGGCCGTGAGATGGTCGCCGCGATGGGTGGCGTAGGAGTTGAAGTCTTCTTCCGGCAGACCCATGCGATGCAGGTATTCGCCTGCGGCGGAGTCCATCAGGATGGCGTTGGAGGGCGAGAGATGGTCGGTGGTGATGTTGTCGGGCAGGATGGCCAGAGGTCGCATGCCGCGCAGCGTGCGCTTGCCTGCCAAGGCGCCTTCCCAGTAAGGCGGGCGGCGGATGTAGGTGCTTTGCGGGCGCCAGGGGTAGAGCGCTTCTTGCTGGGCGCTGGCGCTTTGATGAATGGCGAACATGGGCTCGTACACGGCGCGAAACTGCTCGGGCCTCACGGCCGCTTTCGCCACGGTGTCTATCTCTTCATCGCTGGGCCAGATGTCCTTGAGCCGGATCTCGCGCCCCTGGTGCACGCCCAGCACGTCGTTTTCGATGTCAAAGCGGATGGTGCCTGCAATTGCATAGGCCACCACCAGTGGCGGCGAGGCGAGAAACGCCTGCTTGGCGTAAGGGTGGATGCGTCCGTCAAAGTTGCGATTGCCCGAGAGTACGGCCGTGGTGTAGAGGTCGCGGTCGATGATCTCCTGCTGAATGGCCGGGCTGAGTGCGCCGCTCATGCCGTTGCAGGTGGTGCAGGCAAAGGCGACCACGCCAAAGCCCAGCGCTTCCAGATCGCCAAGCAGCCCCGCCTGCTGCAGGTACAGCGGCACCGTTCTGGAGCCCGGTGCCAGCGATGATTTGACCCAGGGCTTGCGCGCCAGGCCCAGGTTGCGGGCATTGCGCGCCAGCAGGCCGGCGGCGATCACGTTGCGCGGGTTGCTGGTGTTGGTGCAACTGGTGATGGCCGCGATGATGACCGCACCGTCGGGCATGCGGCCTTCTTCCTCCACCCATGCACCGGCAATGCCTCGCGCGGCCAGATCGGTGGTGGGGAGCCGCGCATGCGGGTTGGAGGGACCCGCCATATTGCGCACGACGGAGGACAGGTCGAAGTGCAGGGTGCGCTCGTATTCGGCATGCTCCAACGTGTCGGCCCACAGGCCTGCCTGGCGGGCATAGGTTTCCACCAGTTGCACCTGCGCGGGCTCACGCCCTGTCAGGCGCAGGTAGTCGATGGTCTGCTCGTCAATGGCAAACATGGCGGCCGTGGCGCCATATTCGGGCGCCATGTTGGAGATGGTGGCGCGGTCGCCAATGGTGAGGCTGCGCGCGCCGTCGCCCAGAAATTCCAGATAGGTGCCCACCACTTTCTGCTGGCGCAGAAACTGCGTCAGCGCGAGCACGATATCCGTGGCTGTGATGCCCGGCTGGCGCTTGCCATGCAGCTGAACGCCAACGATCTCGGGCAGGCGCATCCACGAGGCGCGCCCCAGCATCACGCTCTCCGCTTCCAGCCCTCCCACGCCCACCGCGATGACGCCGAGCGCATCGACATGCGGCGTGTGGCTGTCGGTGCCCACCAGCGTGTCAGGGTAGGCTTCGCCGTTGATGGCGTGGATCACGGGGCTCATGCGCTCCAGATTGATCTGGTGCATGATGCCGTTGCCCGGTGCGATCACGTCTACATTCTGGAAGGCGCGCTTGCACCAGTCGATGAAGTGAAAGCGGTCTTCGTTGCGCCGGTCTTCGATGGCGCGGTTCTTTTCGAAGGCCTGCGGATCGAATCCACCGCACTCCACGGAGAGCGAATGGTCCACGATGAGCTGCACGGGCACGACCGGGTTCACCGCCGCTGGATCGCCCCCCTGGCTTGCAATGGCATCGCGCAGGCCGGCCAGATCCACCAGCGCAGTCTGGCCCAGGATGTCGTGGCACACCACACGGGCCGGAAACCACGGAAAGTCGCGCTCGCGCTTGCGCAACGCGATCTGGGTCAGGCATTCGGTAAGGATGGCTGGATCGCAGCGGCGCACCAGGTTTTCGGCGTGAACGCGGCTGGTATAGGGCAGCGTGGCCCAGGCGCCGGGGCGAATGGCATCCACTGCGGCCTGGGCGTTGTAGTAATGCAGCGAGGTGCCTGCCAATGGCTGGCGATAGAGGTTGCTGCTGGGGGGCGTGCGCATGGTTCGGTCTTCTCGTGGTTATCAGTCGGCCAGGGCGGGTTGGGCCGGCGCGGCTGGCGTGGGGGAAAAGTTCAGGGACATGCAGGCATCCGGCCCGCGCGCCAGTTGCAGGCGGGCGTGGGCCACGCCATAGAGCTGGCGCGTCAATCCGGTGCTGGTTGCGCAGGGCTGGGCTTGCACCAGCGCCAGGTGGCTTGCCAGCAGATTGCACAGCTGCTGGGCTTCGGCTGCCTGGGCGGGCGTGAGCTGCGTTACGCTCATCCCTCGCCGGGGCTGTGCGGTCAGCAGGCCCTCGTGGCACAGGAGCTTCATCGCTTCACGCACCGGCGTGCGGCTCACGCCAAACTCCCGGGCCAGCGCACCGTCGTGATATCGCTGCCCGGTGGCATCTGGTGGTTCAAGATGCGCGTGCGCAGCTTGTCGGCAATGGCGATGCACAGGGAATGGGTCTGCATGGGCGAGCCAGTCATGAGGCCTGGTGCTTATTGACGCTCATCAATTGGCACAAACTGCTGGTCGTCCGGCCCGGTGTAATGGGCGCTGGGGCGGATGATCTTGTTGTCCTGCCGCTGCTCGATGATGTGGGCGGCCCAGCCGCTGGTGCGCGCAATCACGAACAGTGGCGTGAACATGGCTGTGGGCACGCCCATCATGTGGTAACTCACGGCGCTGAACCAGTCGAGGTTGGGGAACATCTGCTTGACCTCCCACATCACTGATTCCAGGCGCTCGGCAATGTCGTACATCTTGGTGCTGCCTGCCTCGTCGGACAACTGCTTGGCCACGCCCTTGATCACCACGTTGCGCGGGTCGCTGACGGTGTAGACCGGGTGGCCGAAACCGATCACCACCTCCTTGGCCTCCACGCGCCGCCGGATATCGGCCTCTGCCTCGGCCGGGTTGTCATAGCGTTTCTGGATCTCGAAGGCCACCTCGTTGGCACCGCCATGCTTGGGGCCGCGCAGCGCGCCGATGGCGCCCGTGATGGCCGAATACACATCGCTGCCGGTGCCTGCCACCACGCGGGCAGTGAAGGTGGACGCATTGAATTCGTGCTCGGCATACAGATTGAGCGATGTATGCATGGCGCGCACCCAGCTGTCCGATGGCGTGATGCCATGCAGCAGGTGCAGAAAATGGCCGCCAATGGACTCATCGTCGGTTTCCACATCAATGCGGCGGCCCGAATTGCTGAAGTGGTACCAGTACAGCAGCATGCTTCCAAGCGAGGCCATCAGCCGGTCCGCAATGTCCCGGCTGCCTGCCAGGTTGTGGTCGTCCTTCTCGGGCAGTGCGCAGCCCAGGGCGGATACGCCGGTGCGCATCACATCCATGGGGTGGCTCGCTGCAGGTAATTGCTCAAGTGCAGCCTTCACGCTGCCGGGCAGGCCGCGCAATGATTTGAGCCGGGTCTTGTAGGCCCTGAGCTCGGCGCGGGTGGGCAGCTTGCCGTGCACCAGCAGATGGGCGATTTCCTCGAATTCGCAGACCTCGGCGATGTCGAGAATATCGTAGCCACGGTAGTGCAGATCGTTGCCGGTCTTGCCAACGGTGCACAGCGCGGTATTGCCCGCCGTCACGCCCGACAGGGCCACGGATTTCTTGGGTTTGAAACTGCCAGCCGCTGGGGCTGCAGGCTGGATGTTGGGCTCTGCCACGATGCGCATACAAATCTCCTGAAGTGGGGGCTGGCTCGATCAACACAGGCTGGGGTGTCGATGAATCTGCCATACTTCGCAATCTACGCAATCACGTGTGATAAGCCTAGGCCTGAATTGGCGAATTCTTGCGAAAGAGGAATGGAGAATTTGCGAAGTTTGCAAATTTTTCGGTGAGTCACCAGAGTGGAGATGGAAGAAATGGCCAAGACCTTCATGGGCGTGCGACTGCGCAGCCTGCGCGCCGAGCGAGGCATGACCCAGGCCGCGCTGGCGCAGGCGCTGGAGCTATCGCCCAGCTACCTCAACCAGATCGAGCAGGATCAGCGCCCGCTCACCGTGCCGGTGCTGCTCAAGATCCACAAGGTGCTGGGCGTGGACATCCAGCAATTCTCGGAAGATGAGGAAGCGCGCCTGCTGGCCCAGTTGCGCGATGCCATGGCCGCCCTGCCGTCGCCGCAAGGCGCGGTGCCATTGCCGGAGCTGCGCGAGGTAGCGTCCCGGCTGCCGCAACTGGCGCAGGCGCTCCTGTCCATGCACCAGCGCCATCTGGCCGATACCGAGCGGCTGGAGGCCCTGGCTGCGCGCCTGGGTGATGGGCGCGCGGAGCTGGACGAGGGCGTCGCGCCCATCCAGCCACCCGGGCACCACCGGCAAATGCCGTTTGAGGCGGTACGCGACTTTTTCTTTGCCCATCGCAACCACTTTGATGCGCTGGACCGCGCCGCCGAAAATCTGGCCCGGCAGGCCAGGGAGCAAGCTGGCGCGCAGGGCAGCAGCCAACAGGAGTGGCTGAAGTACCGTCTGCAGGCCCGGCACCGTGTACTGGTGTTGCACTCTCCGCACCACGATCGCCACCGCAGCTTTGATGCCACCACGCGTACCCTTTATGTGGCAGCCAAGCTGCGCCCTGCCCAGCAGGCGTTTCAACTGGCCACGCAACTGGCGCTGCTGGAGTTTGACGGCTTGATCGAGCAGGTGCTGAACTCCAGCCACTGGCAGGACGACGCCACGCGGCGCCTTGCGCGTATGGGGCTGGCCAACTATGTGGCGGGGGCGTTTGTGCTGCCCTATGGCGATTTTTTGCAGGCGGCTGAAAGCCTGCAGTACGACATTGACCTGCTGGCGCGCCACTTTGGCGTAGGGTTTGAGACCGTATGCCACCGCCTCTCGACCTTGCAGCGGGCCGATGCGCCGGGTGTGCCGTTCTTCTTCATCCGTGTGGATCGCGCAGGCAATATCAGCAAACGCCAATCGGCCACGCATTTTCACTTCTCCAAGACGGGCGGCACCTGCCCGCTGTGGGGGGTGTACGAGGCTTTCGCCCAGCCGGGCCGCATCGTGCCGCAGTTGGCCAGCATGCCCGACGGGCGCATCTACCTGTGGATTGCCCGCACCATCAGCCATGCGGGCCACGGCTGGGGCGCCCCGGGCAAAACCTTTTCCATCGGCCTGGGCTGTGACCTGCAGCACGCGGCGCGGCTCGTGTATTCCAAAGGGCTGGACCTGCGCAACCTGCATGCCGCCACCCCCATCGGCATGGGCTGCAAGGTCTGTGAACGCAGCGCGTGCCCGCAACGCGCCTTTCCCTTCGTGGGCAAACCGCTGCGGGTCAACGAACATGAAAGCGGATTTGTGCCTTATGAAGGAGGAGAGGCCATGGGTGATGGATCCGCAATTGCCTGAGTGAACAGGTTGGGGCGCCTTGAACCGTGGATGCATCTGAAGATGCCTGTATAGCGAGGTAAAAGCTTGGCGGCGAATGAAAAGCTTTGGTTGCACACGTTGATTGCAGCTGCAACGTTCTCTGCGCTGCAGAACAGGCTGCGGGATCGTGAAACAGGTTCAACTCGGGTTGAATGGGGCAGGATAGGAGTACTATTCCCGAAACACTGCCAGTAGCTGGAAATGCCTGATCTGTGCCAGATTTCCGAGGACAAAGATGCCGCACCAGTCATGTCTGACTGGTTGCGCTCACAAGCCAATCTGGATTGGCGCTCGGCTGGCCTGCCTGATTTTGACCAATGGGATCGGGCCCTTGTCTCCATCGCAACCATGATGATGTATGCGCAGGCGCCTATGGCGTTGATGCTGGGCTCAGCGGGCGTGCTTTTGGCCAATGAAAGCGCTCAGCATCTTTTTACCCGGAGTGCTGGCTCATGCAATGCGCAGTCGGTGCTGGATGTGATGCCGCAGCATGTTGCGCTCTTTTCTTCTGCGCTGAATCGGGCCATGCAGGGAGAGTCGAGCAGCTTGCGCGAGCACCCGTTTCATGTACAAGTAGAGGGAGAGTTGCACAGGCAGTGGCTGCATCTGGACTTTACGCCAGTCGTGGGTGCGGACGGGCGGCCCCTTGCCGCTCTGTGCATTCCGTGTGACGTCACCGGTCTGGTGCAGCGCGTTCATCATTTGGCAGATTCTGAGCAAAGGCTGCGCTACGCGCTGGAGGGTTCGGGCCTGGTGGGAACCTGGACCGTGGATTTGGCGACGCAGATCAGCAAGGCCGATGCCAATGTCGCGCGGATGTATGGCCTGCCGGAAGACGATTGCCAAAAAGGAATTGCGGTCAGTCGCTTCCATGCGTCCATTCATCCAGAGGATCGGGAGAGGGTGGCGACAGCAATTCTGCAGTCTGTGCAAACCCGAAAGGCATACCGTTGCCTCTACCGGGTGGCCGGCCCTGCGGGGCAGATTCGCTGGGTGGTTTCTTCGGGCAACCCAGGCAGGGAAGAGGATGGCGAGGTCACCCAGTTTCTGGGAGTCGTCGTGGAAGTGACGGAGCAAATGGAAACAGCTTCGGCGCTGGCAGCAAGCCGGTTTCATTTCGAGACGCTGACCGAAGCCCTGCCGCAGATTGTCTGGAGTTGCAATGAAACCGGGCAGCATGATTATTTCTCTCGACGGTGGAGTGAATTTACCGGCATCAACCCGCAAGATGCCGATGAACATACCTGGAAGGCACTTGTTTTCCCCGAGCACTGGAATCGCGTGTGGACGACCTGGCAGAACGCCTTGCATACCGGCGGTGCCTATGACATCGACTATCGCTTCCGACATTTTTCGGGGGAATACCGATGGCTGCGCGTAATGGCTCTGCCGATCCGGGATGAAGACGGGAAGATCGTGCGCTGGTTCGGCACCAGCACCGACATTCATGAGGCTTATAAGGCCACCGAGGAGCGGGAGCGGCTGGCGCAGGAGCTTGAGCGCATTGCGGCAGAAGACCAGCTGACCGGCGTGCTGACACGCCGCGCCTTTTTTGCTCAGTCAGACAAGGTGATTCAGGCGGCCCAGGCGGCGCCGGGTAGCCGGTCGCATCTGAGTCTTCTGATGCTCGATATAGACCACTTCAAAGCAGTCAATGATACCTACGGTCACGCGGTTGGAGACATGGTGCTGGCTGCGTCGGCCGGGCAGATTCAGGCGGCGGTGAGAATACCGGATCTGGTGGGGCGCTTGGGAGGTGAGGAGTTTGCAGTCCTTCTGCCTGGATGTTCAAGAAACGAGGCCATCAAGGTGGCAGAGCGCATTCGCAGCTTTGTGCAAGCCCATCGGATTGAACTGGATGGCGGTGGATCCATTTCGGCGACGGTGAGCATTGGTGTGGCCACCACGGTCAGAAAGACGGGCGCCATCCACCATCTGCTTACCTGTGCGGACAAGGCTTTGTATGCAGCCAAGGCAGAGGGCCGCAATCGGGTCTGCATTTTTGAGGGGGATCGGAAGCACGCGGTTGTGCGCAGGTAATTGCGAAAGCACCGTTGCTTCCATCAAGGCCAGTCTTAGAGGGGAGTGAAATGAAAGTGGACGTGTCTCCGGTTGTTGGGTCTGCCATTGTCGATGTGATCTTCGAGAACGAGCGCATCCTCGTTATTCTGGAGGACGGACGAACGCTTGCAGCCCCGCTGACTTGGGCTGGGCCCAGGGTCGCCGCAATGAGTGCATCGGAGCGCTCGAAATGGGTGCATACGGCGGACCGACGAGGTGTGAACTGGCCAAGTGCAGGTCAAGTCTCTGAAGAGGGGACCATCAATGTCTGGAGCCTGGAGCAGGATGCTTTGTTTGAGGCGGCGCTGGCGGAGCTCAAGGACGCCGGTTGGAACGCGGGCCGACTCGATCCCCGTGCCCGTGCATTGGTCGCCCTCTGGCGGCTGATCGCAGACGGCTACAACGGCGGTCTGCTGCAGTTTCTGGGTAACTGGGGCATAGCGGAGGTAAACGTAGCGCTGGAGGCTCTCATCGAGGTGAAGGCGATGAATACCTTCGGGACAGTGTCTGAGTTTTGGCGCCTTGTCGGCCCCATTGCCGAGTCCGATGAAGTTACTACGATGGACGATTTGTACGCCGGTATTCCCGACGAGCTCTCCGGCCGCATCGATGAGCTGGACAAACAGTTCTGGGATGCCGCAGAGGAGCTCATCCAGCTGGTTCCGCTCTTTTACGGCCCCGCAAAGTCCGCATTGATTGACAAAGCAGAGGCATGAGGCGGGCCAGGAGACGTTATTGAATGAAGGCTCGTCAGGCCTTCAAATCACTCTGGGGCCTGGCGCATATTTTGGATAGAAGCTGCTGATGTGGGAGTGCATCTGGGTGGCGTTGTCGCATGACAGGGACTCTCATAAACGCAAGTACTGATTGGTCTGCTTAATAAATAAGCATGTCTGCCAAGATGCGCAAAGGGCGTAAAACGAGGAACAAGCTGCACATCTGCAGATGAGATTAGGCACGAGCGTGTGCTTCAAGAAACAAACTGCGCAGCAGGGCCCCATTCAAGATACTTTAATGAGCGATAGCAGGAAGGCTATCACCGGCAAGGGGGTGCCTCGCTCTGGTTCTTGCTGTGTATGCATACAGTATTCGTTAATGAATATGCAGTTGCGGAGGCGTAAAGTTTTGTGCGTTGTGGGCGAGAAATGAATAAAGGCTCGCAGTTGCGAGCCTTTATTTTCTCTATTTCTTATGAAAGCACCAATAAGGGTATAGTGCTGTGGTGTTCTGCAAGATGTTGATTTATATCACATCTTGGCGAAGAGGGTGTCCGCCGGAATCGAATTTTTGAAGGTTTCCTGTCATCTCTTGTCGTTGCGGTAAGTTACTGACAATAAAGGAAAAAATGCCAAAAACATATATCCATAAGTTTACAGAAATCTACCCTCTGGCGTAAAATTTTGGGCGGGTGTTTGGGCGGGTAGCTTTAGGCCCCGCTGCAATCAATTGCAAACTGCTGGGCAGCGGCAACGCATGGGGTCTGCGTAACCTCGGAGGCAAGCTGGCAGCGTCCGTATTGAACAGCGCCACCCGCAAAGGGGAAGGTCAGCCCGTGGGCAGTAGCGCCCTTGATGTTGCATTTGGCCGTCGATAAACGGGCGTCCTGCAATTGATTGCAGGCAACACCAGCAGGGGGCGACGATTCCCCCGCCTTGAAGTTTCTTGAAGAGTTTTGAACATGGCAGACCTAAAGCCCAAACAGCAGGAAGCCGCCGCCCTCATTACATCGGGTAAGACCCAGCGGCAGGCAGCGGAGTCCGTGGGCGTGTCATCCCAAACGCTTACCGCGTGGGCAAAGAAAGAAGACTTTCAAAGGCATGTGCAGGCCTGCTACAGCCCGCCCATGAGGGCGTGCAAACAGCCCTGCAAGGGCTTCACCAGCGGGCAGCGGAAGTGCTGGCAAGCCTCCTAGAAACCGCACCACCAGCAACCAAGCTACAGGCCATCCGGTTGATTTCCGAGATCAACAAGGCCACGCCACCCGCGCAGGATGCCACTTCAAGCTATGAAGAATTCATGAAGCACTTCGGACAAGGATTGACCCATGTAAGCCAGCCAAAGCACCACCATTGAAGCCAGCACCGGCACCAGCATTACCCGTCATCCATCGTTGCCCGCATCCATGCGGCGAGAAAACTTGGACGCACTGAAGGCGCAGCAGGCACGCATGATGGGCGATTGCAAGGGCCATAGCCCAGCTACACGCGCCGCCATGGCATGGCTTATCGCTGCCAATGCGCCACACATGCGGGCAAGCCAGCTTGCAACATGGGCCGATCAGCAGCTATGGGAAGGCGCGAAAGCAGCGCACAAAGCCAACCCCGAAACCCTGCACACGTTGCCGGATAGCATCCTGCAATCAATTGCATGGGGGGAAGCCGTAGCACTGCTATAGGGGCTTCGCAGGCAAACGGCAAACCTACTCGCGGGGCTTGACCCCTACGCCATCATCAACAACGCTTGCCCCGGCTTCGGCACTGCCATTGCTGGCCTTGTCCACAAGGTGAAGCTATCCCCGCTGGAAGACCTGCAATGGCGGCAGCTTTCCAGTACTGAAGCCCCATACAAACCGACCTTCAAAAACTGGCTTTGCTTGCCATGGTTGCCAACTCATTTTTGTGCCATAGGAAAATAATCTTTCAATTCGGCCGACGTACCCGATGGCATCGGGTTAAAGCGCAATTGTACTGAAAATCTCAAGCTCTACCAGAAACAATGCAGCAATTGATATGGTTATGCCGTTGCATATATGCAGATATCGACTATATGAGATGTCGTTTTCTGCGCCTGTGCCGCCGCTTCGAAATTTAATTAAATCTCCTTCGCGCCAGATTGATGCATGGTGAGATCCGTTGCGAAGGCTGCTATTGTCAAATGCCGCAAAAGAGAATAAGGTTGGCACATCTGAGAAAGGGTTGGATTTTTTTGCTTTCTCGATATCCTTTATGTATTTTGTCAGACTCATGGATTTGAATTGATCAAATGAACGGCCCGCCGATATATTATTTAGGCAAGCTAGGGTTGTGTAACTTGATGTCAAAGTTTCATACGCCTGACCATAGTAGAGCTTGATTTCGTCAAAGCGTTTCGATCCAACTATTAAATCATCAACGTCCTCGCTGCCAACTCGCACATGTGTTAACACTTGTCGAAATTGGTCGAAGAGGCGGAAATAGTCGCTAAAAATTGCAAGGTACCGGTCCAGCGCAGTTGCCTGAATTTCATTGCGATAATATTCGGAAAATTTTTCTATCTCCGCAGGATGTGCTTCTCTCTCGCTACGGACGAAGCTCCTTAGTGGTTGCCTAAGATTGCCGATTGCTGGATAAAATATGTCGTCAAAAAATGAGGCAATACATTTAAATGTAGTGGTGCAGGTAAATTGCGGGTTGTATTTTTTTCGAGCAGATTCGTATGCGGAAATTTGCTTCTGCAAAACATTCGCAGGATCGCTTTTTGTTGCTAATGAAATTACGTTTCGGACTGTTTGCCATAATTTTGCGGTCTCTGGGATTTCAAATTGAGTTGCGAAATCCTGAAACTTGCCGGGTACCATTCGCATCTTCCCAAACGTCAGTTTGGTATGGTGCATTGACGCAAAAGCGAAGCGAGAGTGGTATTCATCTGCACGAAAGGCAAATGCAGGATGAAGGTTTATAAACGTATCGATTTCTAGGTCTTGATCTATTATTTCAATGTTCTCTAATGCTTCAACCCAAGCCTGTCCCGGTTTGCCCGTCACCAGATCGACTGAAATTGGCGTGAAACAATTAGGGCAGTCAAAGGTGTGAGTGCATTTTGACTCAACGCCTACACCAATGCGGATAATAAATTTGAATTCACAAACCGTGCATTTTCCGTAATCTCTTGCAACTCCCATTGAGACCCCCTCTTATAAGAAAACAATGTCCAATTGTATTTGGAAGGACAGACTCAGGTTGCTGGGCAACCTGCTGCAAGACCTGCCAATACGACGCAAGGTTGTCACAGTCGTGTATGACGGATCTTCTAGCGTCGGATCGTCGCGCGTAGAACGCCGCATCGGCGTATAGGGCAAAGTCGTTATCCAACCCCTTCATTGTCCCCTAGACGTAAGTCGCTGCTACGCGGTTTCTTGCTGTCTGCAATTGATTGCAAGCACCCTAGACTTACGGCAACGGAGGGAAGACGATGAACTGTGATTACGCAAACATGGCTATTGCAGCCGCTGGCGTGGTAGGTGCGGTTTTGGGGGCGGGCGTCACCTATTGGGCAGCGTGGAGACAGACCCCAAAGCCCGATGCACGGATTGATGGGGTAGCCCTCAAGTACATGTCCATTGGCGAAGGCGAAAATCTTTTCATCGCCACCGTTACCAATCACGGAAACGCGGTAGCAGACATTGCCCGCACGGAAGTGCATGCCACGGTTGACGGTTCCACCGTGAAGGCAAACATTGGAGCTATCGACGTTGCCGGGACACTCTCAGCAGGCGTAAGCAAGGAGCTGTGGCTAGACGTGACATTGCCCGAACCCATGGACATGGATGTTCACGATGGCCGCAAGCGCCTACGTGTGACGGTGACCCTACATTCGACAAAGGGCAAGGCCATTCGGTCTAGTTTCGCCTTTTCACGCGATCCCGACTATGGATTCGTGCCAAGTGCAACACCCTGAAGCCCTCCCGAACCCGCTGCAATCAAGTGCAGGCCCTACCGGGTTGACTTTGGGCGGGAAGGTAAACCACCAAAGAAAAAACCCTAATTGAATCAATCAATTAGGGTTGTATCTGGCGGAGAGGGCGGGATTCGAACCCGCGGTAGGCTATTAACCTACACACGCTTTCCAGGCGTGCGACTTAAACCGCTCATCCACCTCTCCGGGAAGCCGCTATTCTAGCACCGCTTTTTTGCCTGAACTTTAAAAACGTCGAAATTTAATCCACATCTCCGAGCCGCAAAGGCTGTACTCCTGGGCTTGGTGAAGCCTGCTTTGAAGCGGCCGTGTCTGACGGGTGGATGGTCTTAGAGTGTGTTTACGATCTCTACGCAGCCGCGTTGGAGTGCAATCGGTATGAGTTCGAAGTGCTGGGCCGCAGCTTGCACCGGGGTGCAAGCAAGGGTCAGCGCGCAGAAATCGCCCGATTTCACTCCAACCCGGAGGGACAGTGGGTTTGCGGGCGCCCGGTCAGGGGCGCCCGGCTAGGGGCGGTCTGCGTCGTTGCAAATCCTCGCAATAGCGGGGCTATTGCTGCGGTATTGCGCCGCTAGGCGCACCCCTCGCATCCCATCCCTAGCCGGGAGCCCCGCAAAGCCACTGTCGCGGCGCGAGGAGATCGTAAACACGTTCTCAGGGCCTGCCGGGGTTTTGTCTTGCTTGAAGAAGACTTTGTCTTGGTGTCTGACTGTGGCCTGGCTGTCCCCAGGGAGCTGAAAGGAGCGGTGGAGTGGCTATCCGAGAACTGATCTGCAAAGTGCTGCGCAAATTCTGTGTGCGGTGCTGTCCTCTATCCGTGGAGTTGAATGGAGACAGCATTCTGTTCGGATGGGCCTGCGAGAGTACGCCTGCCATGCAGATGAGGGTCGAAAGGCCCAAATGGACGATCACCGACCGGAACGCCTGTGGATTGCGCATGGCAGATTTCATGGTGGGTTACCAGGAGCCGTTTCCTGGTGCGCCATCCGATATGTTTCCAGCCGGGCCGCAGCAGGCGTTCAAGGAGGCACCACATGCTTCGCAAGTGATGGTGATTGGCCTGGGTTTGAACGATTCTTATGGGTTGCTGTCTGCGGATGATTACCGACAGCAGTTGTTGGCGGCGCTGGCAGTGATCCGTGAGGCTGGCGCGGTTCCCGTATTTACTGGTTTGGTGCAGATTCCACACGGCTACTATGGCCCTGCCCAGGACGCCAATCTGGACGAGTTCCATCGGGTCATGCGGGATGTGGCGATGGAGGAGGGTGTGATTCATGCGGATTGGGATGACGAATACGAAGGAGAAGGCGATCTGCAGCCCGATCACATTCACCGAGCGCAAGCTGCCACAGATCGCTTGACTGCACGATTGATTGCTGCGATTGATGAAGCGGCGCGGCGCATTTAGGGGCGATGCGCACTGCGCGACTTCAGTGCTTTTCGAGAGAACGCGCCCTGGACATGGGGCCTGTGCAACTGCGGCTCTCGAATGCAGGCACACGGCTTTACGCCAGCGCCGTATCCAGCACCATCATCAGCACGAACCCTGTCATCAAACCAGCAGTGGCGAATGCCTCATGCCCTTTGCGGTGGGATTCGGGAATGATTTCATGGCTGATCACAAACAGCATGGCGCCTGCTGCAAAACCCAGGCCCCAGGGCAGAAGCATGGCCGAGTGGCCGACGACGGTGGCGCCTATCACAGCCCCAAGTGGCTCGACCAGCCCAGATGCCATGCCAAGGGCAATGGCCAGGCGTCGCCCATATCCGGCGGCGATCAATGCTGCGGCAACCACAAACCCCTCCGGCACATCTTGTATCGCAATGCCAATGGCCAGGGCATTGGCGCGCAAGCCTTCGTTGCCTGCGTAGCCAACACCAATGGCCAATCCTTCTGGTAGGTTGTGCAGCACGATGGCGAAAACGAACAGCCATGTGCGCCTCAACTGCTTTGCGTCGCTGCCTTCTCGGCCTTTGATGAAATGCTCATGGGGCAGCAGATGGTCCATCGCCAGCAAAGCCAGACCGCCCATCAAGATGGCAATCCCCACGATCGCACCAGCTGCCCAATTGCTGCCTCCGAAGAGGTGGGCGGAGCGCGCTGCGTTGAGCCCTGGTATGACCAGCGAAAATGCGCAGGCTGCGAGCATTACGCCTGCTCCAAAGCCGAACAGCGTGTCCTGCACCCGCCCTGATGGGCGTTGTGCCAGAAGAACCGGTAGCGTGCCCAGGGCGGTGGCCAGTGCCGCAATGCTGCCTCCAAGCAGGGCAGCCTGTGCGGATGGTTGACTCTGCAGCGCTGCCCACATTTGTCCGCACAATGCCAGCAGGCCGATCGCACATATGGTCAATCCGATCCAGATCCGCAGGCGTGGCAGCTGCGAGGTGAGTACAGAAGGATTTTCGCTGGGCATGGGGTTTGTATTGGAGCGTTAGGCGGATCAGCGGCCCAGTGCTGCGGCGTAACGGCGCGCGACCTCTTGCCACGCGACGACGTTGTAAAAAGCAGCGATGTAGTCGGGGCGCTTGTTCTGGTACTTGAGGTAGTACGCATGCTCCCAGACGTCGAGTCCCAGGATGGCCGTGTTGCCCGAACCAATACCCGGCATGCATGGGTTGTCCTGGTTTGCGGTGCTTTCGACTTCCAATTTGCCCTGCGGGCTTACCGATAGCCAGGCCCAGCCGCTGCCAAAACGGCTGAGCGCGGCCTGGGTGAATGCGGCTTTGAATGCGTCAAATCCGCCAAGATCGGTGTCGATGGCGCGTGCCAGATCGCCGCTGGGCGCTCTGCCACCTTCGGGTGACATGACTTGCCAGAACAGGCTGTGGTTGGCGTGGCCTCCGCCGTTGTTGCGCACGGGCGAGCGTAGTTTTTCTGGAAGGGCATCAAGCTGGGTGATTAAGCTTTCAAGCGGCAACTCGGCGTACTGCGTTCCTTCCAGTGCGGCGTTGAGGTTGTTTACATAGGTCTGATGATGGCGGGTGTAGTGGATCTCCATGGTCTGCGCGTCAATATGGGGCTCCAGTGCATCGTAGGCATAGCGCAGTGGGGGGAGGGTGTAGGGCATGGATAGGTTCCTTGGAGTGGTAAACAGGGGGCGGGGGCAGTCAATGCAACAGGGATCGCGATGCTGGCGGGGGCGGTGGATATGAAGGGGGGGCCGTGCCGGCCCAGGCGCCTCCGTGTTCAATCAGTGCGGCAAAGGTCTGGTGCAGATGCCGGTAGGCGGCCTGCCGTAACGGAACTGGTGTGGCTTCGCCGTGCACAAGCCCGAGCAGCTTGTGGTGTGCGCAGCTCACGCATTGCATGGCCTCCTCGGGCTGGCCCAAGTCTGTATAGCAGTCGGCGATGTTCAGATGCGCGACGATGAGAGCCGCCAGTCGGTCATCGTCTGCCCCGCCATGGCACGGCTGCAGCAGCTGGTTAGCCACGCGCAACGCCTGTACATGCCAGGTCAGCGCATGTGCGGCGCAATGTGCCTGACTGGCCTGAAGTCCGGCGACGGTCAGGCGCTTCCACTCGTCGAGCAGTGACCGGGTCGTTGCGTCGTCAGCGCTGCAGGCTGGGGCGACGCAAGTCATGAAAGATCCTCGGCTGGGAACTCTTCCGCAGGCTGGGGACTGTCCAGGTCGGCAGGCTGGATGCGCACGATGCGCAATGCATCGGGCTGGTCTGCCAGTACGCAGGTCTTGCCAGTGCGTTTGCAATGGTTGGCCAAGCGCCAGAAGGCTCCGTGGCTGATGCAACCGGTCTGGCAGATCACGAGGTCGGCCTCGCGCAGGCTGTGCCCCAGCCGTTCAAGCTCGGAGCCAGCGGGCGCATTCTCAATGGATTCCAACTCGGCATGGGCTACCGCAGACTGGTTGGCCGGGTTTTGGGCGGTGTACGCATGCAAGGCCGGAGGCCGTGGACACTCCCAGGTCAGAGCACTCTGAAGGACGACGAGCTGCGCGCGCATACGCAAGATCTGGCCTTGCAATTGCTGGATTTCATTGAATTGGTTCTGTATCTGCGCCGAGCAGCGCTGTTGAACCTGGGCGTAATAGCGCAAAAGCGCGCCATGCTCTTGCATCACATGATCAATGTCGTCCTCGGGATAGAGCACAGTATTCCTCTCCATCAATCCAGGCGATGCCTTGCGCGACGCCGAAGGTCGGCGATCCGAACGCTTCAGCCATCGGTGTCGATTGATTTATTAATATTAATAAGAATGATTATCATTATCAAATGAAGGGAATTGCCCATACCTAATTTGGTGTGAGTTGTTATGTCAGCTGCGGTGCCTTTGCAACCGCTGCCTGCATGCCGTTGGCATGATCACTGCCAGCTTCAACGCCGTGAGGGGGATTTCGGTTCTAGCGTTCCAGAAACCAAGCGCTTGTTGATCGCGGAATGTGTGGTTGGGCGCTACCCTGGTCGCAATGGCGATTTGTGGACTGGCGCCCGTCTTGCGTAGTTTCCACGGCATGGACGTTTGTGCGCGTGGCGCTCACCGGCAGGTGAGGCGAGGGGGCGGATTGCTGAGTTTGAGGAGGGCGGCAACTTCAGCTGGATGTTTGCTGGCCGCCGTCAGGCGCACGGCCGGTGCTGTGTTTGGGTTGCCTGCCCCTTTTTCTTCGGGTCGGTGTGTATTGCTGCCAAGGAAAGAGTGCCATTTCTACTTCCCTGAGTGCCGTTAATCCGAACCCGGGAATTTTCAGCAGACGTATGGGATACGCATCAGCCACCTGCTCTGCAGTGGTGATGCCATTGCGGGCGAGCGTGTTGAGCGTCCGGTTGGACAGCCTCTCAGGCAGTGGTGTTGGTAAGGGGGCGCCCGCTTTGATCATTTGATTCTGATTCTTCAGTAGGTATGGCTGTCTACTTCAGATCATGCAATCGCCATGTAGATTTTAATAGTCGCTGCAGAACGCAAGACGTTGACTGGCCGACGAACGGCGGTTCAGACAAAAAAATGCCACCTCTGTGGGGTGGCAAAGATTCACCAAAAAAAGCCGACCTTGAATAGCCAAGGATGTCATGCAAATTAAGAGGGGGAGGGAGGAGAGCACGACTTCGGCACAAATCTCTGTGCTAATAGTAGCTTGTAACTATTGAATTTGAATATTCGTTTGTCGCCTTGGCGCCACCATTTGGAAGAAAAAAAAAGCCCGCAGGGTGCGGGCTCAAGCCTAGTTTCGTGTTGATGTGCTTCCTCGGGCTCCCTCTTTGAGTTGGTGTGATCATAGATTAGGTAAATGAAATTATGAAGATCGTTTTTTAAACAAATGTAAGATCGCAAGAGAGAGGCACTCCTTTTGCTGTATTCCAGAGGGTGGCAGAACAATTGCACACGACTTGCGATAGGCAAGGATAGCTCGTGCCAGGGGAGCAAAGGGGCTATTCACCAGCACATGAGCGATGAGGCGGTTCGGATTCGTATGAATGGCGCACAAAGCTCTTCTGTCAGGGCTCTGTCCCTGGGTCAGTTGATGCTCATCAAATGATTATTTTTATAAATCTCTAATCTATTTATATGTTTGTAGATTGGAGTCGATCCATGCAAGATGAGCAATCATCCACAGAGGAGGCGCTTGAATCCGAGCCTCTAGAGGAAGATGTAAAGGAGCCTGTCTTTCCCTTCCTCCCGGAGATTAAGGCGCAGTTGGTTGCAATCAGAAGATGGGCTGATGAAGCAAGAAGCTGTCCTCTTTGATTTTGACCTGTAAGTCTCACTTGATACGGGACTTCTTGCGACTTGACCGGCGCGTCCCGGCGTCTGGCCTCTGTTGCCGAACTACGGGTTTGCTAGGCGGGCCAGCCGCTCTCAGCGGCCCTAGAGGCGTGTGGCACGCCAACGATAAAGTGGCGGTGAAGGTTTTGGTACAACTTTGGACACCCGAGGCCCAAAAAAGCTTGAGGGAAAGAAAAGAGCCTTCCCCAGTGCATGACGCATTGGGGAAGGCTCTTTTGAATTGCAGGCGCGGTGGGTGAATTGCTGCTAATGGAAAGCCACCTCGAAGTGGCTTTTTCTTAGCTTTGACGCCTGCGAAGGCGGCTTACTCCCAGCATTGCGACCAGGGAGGTCAAACCAATCAAGCCCCATTCACCAAGGGTAGGTACTGGTGTTGTGGACGATCCAGTGCCGTTGTTTTGCATGTTGAAGGTAAGTACGGCGTCATCGCACAGCGTGCTGTTGGGGGCGGGCAAGCACACTCTGACGGTCGTGGTATCGCTGCCTGTGTAACCGGCGTTTGGCGTGTAGGTAAATGCACCGGTGGCTGGATCGATGCTCAACTGACCATTTGCCGGTGGTGTCACTGCCTGGAACACAGACCCCGCTGGTGCCTGGCCACCGGTACCCGCATTTCCAGAGACTGGCGTGTTCATGGGGGTGGTGTAGCTTGCGTCATTGATGACGGGCGGCGCAGGCGGAACACCATTCACGGTGATGGTGGCCGTGGCCTCTGCGCATTGTGGAACTGCAGTTTGGGTGCAAACCTGGTACTTGAACGTGTCCGTGCCTGTGAAACTGGCATTTGGCGTGTACACAGCTTGGCCCGACCCGTCGATAGACACAGTGCCATTCGTTGGCTGTGCAGTGATGGAGGGCGTGTTCAAGTTCACATACCCAGGCTGGCTTGTGGAATCGTTGGCGCGCAGATCCACGGTGATTGGGGCCGCTTGGGTGGTTGTTCCGGTATCGTCAACGGCTGTCACGGTTGGCGCAGGCAGGCCAAAAAAGAAAAGCTCGCCACCGCTGTTGCTGTTGGCCGTGCTGATGAGGCGAACGGAACATACGTTGCTGTCGCGGATGGTGATCCCAAATAGCTCATTGGGAGAGTTCACGTTCACACTGGCAGTCGTTGCGACCCAGCTAGCACCAGGCGTGACAGGCGGCGTGGTTGCAGATGAGTTGGATACACGCAGCAGATCGAAGCTGCTGGCATCGATCACCTGATTGGAACAACTCAGGAACGAAATATTGACGGTTTCCTGAGAGTCGACGTCCTGCACAAAAAATGTAGTGCCGACGGGAAGCGGTTGGGCAAATGTGTATTGGGTATTCCCTCTGCGGATATTGACCGCACTCACGCTCGCGGGGGCGCTGATGCCGGTTGGCATTCCGCCGCCGAATGTCCAGCTCGGGCAGTTCTGCCACTGTTCGGGCGTGGGCGACGCATCTGCCGTGAGCTGAAATGATCCAGTGCCGAGTGTGCCTGCAAATGTCGTGGTTGCAGGGGTGTTTTCTGAGCCACAACCTGTTCCGGCAGAGGTTGAAGTATTGAATTGCCAGCCAGAAAAATAATTCGAGTTTGGCTGGACTTGGATGGTTGCCGCCTGGGCGCCAAGCCAGCTCCCTCCAAGGATCACCAAAGCAATTCCGGTACGGCGCGGCTTTGTTGCATAAATCGGTTTGAGACTGAGTCTCCCCAAACCCCAGACGTAGTTATGCCACGGCCACCGTTTGGGGCGTGCCCAGCTCGGTG
>NZ_JACHKZ010000014.1 GCF_014207855.1 Comamonas odontotermitis
ACAGGACAGTGAAACGACTTCGCGCCGATGATAGTGCGGATTCCCGTGTGAAAGTAGGTCATCGTCAGGCTTTTATTCCCAAACCCCCTCAGTCTTCGACTGCGGGGGTTTTGCTTTTGCTCGCCCGAAATTGTGTGGCGAATGTATTGTTTGCCGGGCCGTGCTTGCAGATTTTTGACTGATTATGTTTTCTTCGTTGATGCGTTTGGTACTGCGAACCAGCCTGGTGGCACAAGTCATGTGTGCGATGGTGTTGGGTGTGGCTATTGGGTACCTGATGCCAGAGAGTGCGGGCTATCTGTCCATTCTGGGCAAATTGTTTGTTTCGGCGCTCAAGGCAGTGGCACCGATTCTTGTACTCATTTTGGTTATGGCTGCGATATGCGGCCAGCGCAAGGGTGCCGCGACGCATATGCGCCCCGTGCTGGCGCTCTATCTTGTGGGGACTTTCGCTGCGGCGCTTGTGGGTGTTGCGGCCAGCATGCTTTTTCCTACCACGTTGCATTTGGAAGGCATTGCCGATGTGAGCCAGGCGCCCAAAGATGTTTCGCAAGTGATGCTGGATCTGCTGATGCAGGTGGTGGACAACCCGGTGCATGCGTTGATGGCGGGTAACTATATTGGGGTGCTGGCCTGGGCGATTGCCTTGGGCTTTGCATTTCGCCATGCGGCGGAGAGTTCCAGGCAGCTGATCCAGGATGCCGCAGGGGCAATCACGCAGGTGATTCAGTGGGTGATTCGCCTAGCCCCTCTGGGTATTTTGGGATTGGTTGCATCTACCTTTGCAGAGGCCGGGGCCGATGCCCTGTTGGGTTATGTGCGCGTGCTCTTCGTGCTGGTTGGTGCAATGCTTTTTGTTGCTCTTGTGGTCAACCCCTTGATTGTGGGGGCGGTCATTCGTGCCAATCCCTATCCTCTGGTTTTGACTTGCTTGCGCGAGAGTGCGGTCACGGCCTTTTTCACGCGCAGCTCAGCGGCAAACATTCCGGTCAATTTGGCCTTGGCCGAAAAGCTGGGCCTGGATCGGGATACGTATTCCATTGCGATTCCGTTGGGCGCCACGATCAATATGGCGGGGGCGGCCATTACGATCAGTGTGTTGTCGCTGGCTGCGGCCCACACGATGGGTATTCAGGTGGCGGTGCCGACTGCGATATTGCTTTGTGTTGTGTCGGCCTTGTGTGCATGCGGCGCATCGGGTGTTGCCGGGGGCTCGTTGCTGCTGATTCCACTGGCATGCAGCCTGTTTGGCATCAGCAACGATGTGGTGATGCAGGTCGTGATGGTGGGGATGCTTATCGGTGCCGTGCAGGATTCTGCCGAGACCGCGCTGAATTCGTCCACCGATGTGCTTTTTACTGCTGCGGCTTGCATGCGCGCGGATCGTCTGCGGCAGGCCTGAGGCCTGTGTTTGGCAGATGGCAACGGCTCCCGGAAGGAGCCGTTTTTTCTGCGCAGAGCATTTACAGCAAGAGCCGCCGTCCCTGGTCAAACACCATCAGTTCGCCAGGTTGAAAGTGTGTCCATTCTTCATTGGTGGTGAGGGGGGTTGTGACGACGACGGCGACCCGGTCCTGCGGTGTGGTGCAGGTAGAAAAATCCAGACTGAGGTCTTCGTCGCTCAGGTGCGCATGCGAGAAGGGGTGCGCACGTTCTGTGTAACACAGGAACGTGGTGGCATGGGCCCAGAGCGCGTCGCCATTGCAGAGCAGAAAATTGAAGGTACCATGCGGTGCAATGCGGGCCGCCAGGTCGCGCAAGGTATGGGTCAGCTCTGCAATGCTGGGGGTGCCTGCGTGGGATTTCCACAGCTCCTGCATGATCCAGCAGAACACGTGTTCGCTGTCGGTATCGCCAACAGGGCGGAAGTGGGCGTGCAGACGCGGACGGAAGTCCTTGAGGTCGCCATTGTGGGCAAACACCCAGTTCTTGCCCCATAGCTCGCGTACAAAGGGGTGGCAGTTCTGAAGCAGCACCCGGCCCTGCGTGGCCTTGCGGATGTGCGCAATGACATTGCGGCTTTTGATGGGGTAGCGGCGGATCAGCTCCGCCATGGGCGAGTCCGCGGCCGGATGGTGATCCACCAGGTGGCGCAGGCCGCCTTCTTCGAAGAAGGCAATGCCCCAGCCGTCACTGTGGTGGTCGGTATTGCCGGCGCGCTGCGAAAAGCCGGTAAAGCTGAAGTTGATATCGGTGGGGGTGTTGCAGTTCATCCCCAGCAATTGGCACATGGCAGAACACTCTCAAAACGCACTGAAGACCTAGGGAACCTCTGCAAAACTCCCTGCCGTGGTCTGAACGTGGCCTCGGGCGATCCGCGTCCATCCCATCTGGCGAGGGTTTTGCAGAGGTTCCCTAGTGTAGACCATCCTCAGCCGCCATCAGCGCGCCGCAGGCGTTGGCCGCGCGCGCAGCTGGAGCGCGGCGATGCCAGCGAGCACGCACACAACAGCCAGCAAGGCAAAGGTATCGCGGAAAGCGGACACGCGCTCCGCCATGGCAATTTCCACCGCAGCGGATTGCGCAGCGTAGTAACCCACGCGCCACTCCAGAAAGATGCCACACAGGCTGACGCCGGCTGCGCCACCCAGCATGCGCAGAAAGCTGAAGGTGCTGGAGCCCTGTGAGATGAGGCTTTTGTCCAACGGGCGCATGCTGCCAAGGGTGAGCGAGGGCAGGATGAAGCCCAGGCCAATGCGGCCCAGCACGGTGTAGCCCACCAGCAGCCACAGCGATGAGCCGGGTTGCAGCACGCCCGTCAGTACAAATGACAGTGCCAGCAGTGCCAGCCCGCCTATCACCAGCCAATGGGCGGGCGTGCGGTCGGCCATGCGGCCCGCCAGAGCGATCACGCCGCCCAACACCAGGCCTGCGGGCAGCATGGTGGTTCCCACCACCGATGCCGAGTAAGAAAGCCCCAGTTGCATGAACACGGGCAGCAGATAGGTGGATCCAAAGAGCGCGGTGCCGTAGATGAAGGCGACGATACAGCCGGCGGCAAAGGGTTTGCAGGCAAACAAGCGCAGATCCATCAGCGGTTTGTCGCCACGGGCCAGCATGCGCTTTTCCCACGCCACAAAGCCAGGAAAACAAGCCAGGGCAATGGCGAGCAGCACAGCGCTTTCCTGCCAGCTGGTGCCATGCAGTGCGACGAGGCCGTTGAGCAGGCAGATGGTGCCCACCGTGGCAATGCCCAGGCCAATCCAGTCGAGGCTCTTGCCCTTGCGGTCGGCCGAGGCGCCACCTGGTGCGTTGACGGGCACATACCGCAGGCCCAGCCAGATCGATGCCAGACACAGTGGCACCACCATGAAGAACACTGAGCGCCAACCCATCCAATCCACCAGCAGGCCTCCTACGCTCGGGCCGATGGCGGGCGCCAGCACAATGCCCATGCCGAACAGGCCATTGGCGCGGCCTTGCTCATTGGGCGCAAAGGCGTGCAGGATGATGATGGCTGGAATGGGCTGAATCACGCCAGCGGCGAGGCCCTCGACCACGCGCGCGACCAGCACCAGGTTGTAATCGGTGCTGAAGCCGCCCCCGATGCCGCCAAGCATCAGCAGGACGACCGCGCCCAGATAGGTGTTGCGGTAGCCATAGCGCGAGAGCAGCCAAGGGGTGGTCAGCATTGCCACCGTGGTGGCCACCATGAACGATGATGTCACCCACTGCGCGCGCGACTGGCCCAGCTGGAAGTGGTGGCTCATGGCCGGAATGGCCACGTTGAAGATGGTCGACGAGATGATCGAGGCCATCGTACCGATCATCACGGTAAAGAGCAGATACCAGCGAAAGCGCTCGCCGTACAGGGCGCGCAGATCTTGGGCGTTGTGGTTGCTGATATGCATGATGGATGGCGTGCGACGGCGCAAACCTGGATCGCGCTTGTGCGCGATGTACTATGAATTTAATAGCTTTATGCGCTTGACCGGTCTGCGCTGGGTGCCAATAATTATCGCAACTTTGGCGTTTGAGCACCAGCGCCTGCTGTGCCCTGGCCATCGCCAGCCTGCCCGCAGGCGGGGCAAATGCAACGCTGGCCGCGTTCAGCCGCAGGAATGCGCTGCAGCGCCTCGGGGCTGATCTGCGCGGCCATGCACCAGCATTGCTCTGCTGGCAAACCCTGGGCGACAGCGCACTGGTTGTGCTGTCCGCATAGAGGACACTGCTGGGCCCGGGGATGGGTATTGCTCATGCTGCGGTTGTAGGTGCAGGTGCGGGGCGGGGGGCTGGCAGGGCATCCTCGGGCCGCGCGGTGAGGCTGCCAGCCAGCAACTCCGGCAGGCGGTCTGCGCCCATGCGAAAACCGCAGGCCTGTGCATGTCCGCCACCGCCCATGCTTTCTGCGAGTGGAATGCAGTTGAAATCGGAGCGTGAACGCAGACCGCATTTCACGCCTTTTTCGTTGGCGCTCCACATCAGCGCAAAGCTGCCGCTCTTTTTTGCCAGAATATCGCCCACCTGGCTGTGGAACATGCCGGGGGCGTTCACCATCAGGCCTGCAATACCGTTGAAGACAACAGGCTGCGCGCCCTCGGCAATATCGCTGCACAGCTTGAGGTACTTTTCGTCCATGGCGCCACCACGTGCCATGAAGGCTGCCAACTGCTCAGGCGTGAAGGCGGCAATCTCGGACCAGCGCTCAAATGTGCGCGGCTCCATGTCAAGCGCCGCCAGGAAAGCGCCGCTCTCGGGATACTGCCAGCGCCAGATATCGCGGTCTTCGATGTGCAGGATGAGCGCGGGAATCGCTTTGGTCGGGTGGAAAAACTCCCAGGCGAGGCGTGCCCCGGACTTGTTCATGTCAAAGTGCACCACGCCGCAGGTGCAGCGGTAGCCGGTCAGCTTTTCTGCGGCGCTCTTGTGGTGGTCCAGCAGCACCAGCTTGTGGGCCTTGGCTTCAATGGCGGCCAGCAGCTCGGGGCCAAAGGCGAAATCGAGGATGTAGATGGTGCGGCCATTCAGGTCGCCCAGGTCGTCCACTGTCTGGATTTCGCCATGGTCCAGGCCGCGGAACTCTGCCTTGTCGCCAAAAAACAGCCAGGCCGCCAGCGCGGCGCCATAGCCATCAGGGCAGCTGCGCCCGTGGTAGAGGATGAGCGGCTTGGGGTCGTTGATGTCGGCGCTTACCGGCAGGGACAGGTCGGGCAGTAGTTTCATGCCCGCTATTTTCCGCCAGCTGCAGTACCCGAGTGTGCGCGCTATTTCTGGCCCGCTTTATGCGCTTCCCGGTTTGCGTGTTTCCCTTACCTCTCGCGTTACCAGCCAGATACCCAGACACACCATGGCGAGAGCCAGCATGTAGTGCCAGGCCCAGAGCGTTTCCCTCAGAAACAGGGCTGAGAGCACGGAGCCAAATACCGGCACGGTGAAGTTGTAGATCGTCACCTGGCTGACCCGGTTGTGCTTGAGCAGCAAGCTCCACAAGGTGAAGGCGGCCGAGGACAGCAGGGCCAGATACACCAGAAGCGCCAGCGCCTGCCAGGAAGGCAGGCCCATCTGGCCGCCGCTGCCCCAGCCTATCAGCACCAGCAGCGCGCCGCCCAGTCCCAGTTGCCAGCCGGTCATGGCCATGGCATCCACGGTTTGCGACAGTTGCTTGCCGTAGATGCTGGATGCCGCCAGGATCAGCGCCGCCAGCACCACCGAGCCTTCGCCCAGCCAGCTGAAAGCCCCACCCAGCTCGCCGCTGCCGCCCAGCGTTACCGTGAGCACGCCAGCAAAGCCGATCACGCAGCCCAGAGCCTTGGCAGGCGTGAGCCGGTCGTTAGCGTAGAACCAATGCGCGATCAGCACGCTGAAAAAGGTGGCCGTGGCGTTCATGATGGCGCCTTTGACGCCCGTGGTGTAGGCCAGGCCCAGGTAGAAGAACACATATTGCAGGCTGGTCTGCGTAGCGCCCAGCACCAGCAGTTGGCGCGGATGCGCGCGAAGCGTCTGCAGCGCAGGTTTGCCCATGGCAGCTGCTACCAGCAGCACAAAGCCGCCTGCCATCACAAAACGCCAGCCTGCAAACAGCAGCTTGCCGGGCAGATCGGACTGCGCGATGGAGAACAGCGCATAACCGCCCTTGATGGCCGGGTACGAACTGCCCCATAGCAGGCAGCACAGCAGTGCCACGCCAGCCACCACGGCAGGGCTGCGCCATGTCGATGTCACAGGCGCCGGTGCGTGGCCGGTACTTGCCGTGCTCATGCCAGGGTGTATGCCGTTTTGACGGTGGTGTAGAACTCCTGCGCATAGCGGCCTTGCTCACGCGGGCCGTAGCTTGAGCCCTTGCGGCCGCCAAAGGGCACGTGGTAATCCACGCCCGCCGTGGGCAAATTCACCATCACCATGCCAGCCTGCGCATGGCGCTTGAAGTGCGTGGCGTATTTCAGGCTCGTGGTGGCAATGCCTGCCGACAGGCCGAACGGCGTGTCGTTGGCCACGGCCAGCGCCTCGTCATAGTCGCGCACGCGGATCACGCTGGCCACCGGGCCAAACACCTCTTCGCGGTTGATGCGCATGGCAGGCGTGCTGTCCACCAACAAGGCGGGTTGCAGGAAGAAGCCCTGCTTGCCGCTGCCCGTGTGGCAGCCAATGCGCTCGCCACCGGCGGCCAGCACGGCGCCTTCTGCCTTGGCGATTTCCACGTAGCTCAGGTCCTGCTCCAGCTGTGCCTGGCTGACCACGGGGCCGATGTCGGTGCCCGCTGCACGTGCATCGCCCACCTTGAGTTTGGCCATGCGGGCCTGCAAGGCCTCAATGAAGGCCGGGTAGATTTTCTCGGTCACGATCAGGCGGCTCGATGCCGTGCAACGCTGGCCGGTCGAGTAGAAGCAGCTTTGCGCCGACAGCTCCACGGCCTGGGCCAGATCGGCATCGTCCAGCACCACCTGAGGGTTCTTGCCGCCCATCTCCAGCTGTACTTTCTTGCCGCTCTTCACACAGGCCTCGGCAATGCCGCGGCCCACGCCTACCGATCCGGTAAAGCTGATGGCTGCTATATCGGGGTGCTGCACCAGGGCTTCGCCGATCACGCGGCCCCGGCCCATGACGAGGTTGAACACACCTGCTGGAATACCGCTGCGGTGGATGATGTCGGCCAGGGCCCAGGCGCTGCCCGGCACCAGGTCCGCAGGCTTGAGGACCACGCAGTTGCCAAAGGCCAGCGCCGGGGCAATCTTCCATGCCGGAATGGCGATGGGAAAATTCCACGGCGTGATCAGGCCCACCACGCCGATGGGCTCGCGCGTGATTTCCACGCCAATGCCGGGGCGCACCGATGGAATGCTCTCACCGGCCAGGCGCAGGCATTCGCCCGCAAAGAACTTGAAGATCTGGCCCGCCCGCGCTACCTCGCCAATGGCTTCGGGGCGAGTCTTGCCTTCCTCGCGCGCGAGCAGGTCGCCCAGCTCGTCCTTGCGGGCGAGAATCTCGTTGCCGATCTTGTCGAGCGCATCGTGGCGCGCCTGGATGCCAGAAGTGCTCCAGGCGGGAAAAGCCGCCTGCGCCGCAGCCACCGCCGCATTCACATCGGCTGCGTCGCCTTGTGCATATTCGCCAATCACATCAGCCTGATCGCTGGGGTTGGTGTTGGGTGTGGTGGCGTGGCCCGCAGTCCAGGCGCCGTTGATGAGGTTGTTGTAGATGGTCATAGTGGCATTGGGATAAAAAGGCATCTGGCGCCCGGTCCGTTGGCGCAGATTGCTATGAAATAGGTAGTAATCAACGCACCATGCACGGGCGCTTGGGGTCGAACTGCCAGCCGGGAATCAGGTACTGCATGGCCATGGCGTCGTTGCGCGCTCCCAGGCCATGCTCCAGGTACAAGGCATTGGCGCGCTGCAGTGCTGCGCGGTCTACGGTGACGCCCAGCCCCGGGGTTTGGGGCACATCGACGAAGCCATCCTTGATCTGGAACGGGTTGGTCGTGAGGAACTGGCCGTCCTGCCAGATCCAGTGCGTATCGATGGCGGTGACCTTGCCGGGAACGGCTGCGGCTACGTGGGTGAACATGGCCAGCGAAATGTCGAAATGGTTGTTGGAGTGCGAGCCCCATGTGAGGCCCCAGTCGCGGCAGGTCTGGCCCACGCGCACGGAGCCCGCCATGGTCCAGAAGTGCGGGTCGGCCAGCGGGATGTCGACCGACTGCAGCGACAGCGCATGCACCATCTGGCGCCAGTCGGTCGCCACCATGTTGGTGGCCGTCGGCAGGCCGGTGGCGCGGCGAAATTCGGCCATCACCTCGCGGCCCGAAAAGCCGCCTTCCGCCCCGCAGGGGTCTTCTGCGTAGGCCAGTACACCGTGCATGTCGCGCATCAGCCGGATGGCGTCCTTCAGAAGCCAGCCCCCATTGGGATCGAGCGTGACACGCGCTTGTGGAAAGCGCTGCGCCAGCGCGGTCACTGCCTGTACCTCTTCCTCGCCTGCCAGCACACCGCCTTTGAGCTTGAAATCGTTGAACCCATAGCGCGCGTGCGCGGCCTCTGCCTGGCGCACGATAGCCTCGGGCGTCATGGCCGCCTGGTGGCGCACCTGGCTCCAGGCGTCGCTGCCCGTGCGGTCATTGCCTGGCTGGATGTAGGGCAAGTCGGTTTGTTGGAACGGGCCAACGAAGAACAGATAGCCCAGCATTTCGACGCGTGTGCGCTGCTGGCCTTCGCCCAGCAAGGCCGCCACCGGCACACCGAGGTGCTGGCCCAGCAGGTCGAGCAAGGCAGATTCGACCGCCGTGACGGCATGGATGGCAATGCGCAGGTCAAATGTCTGCAGTCCGCGGCCGCCACTGTCGCGGCCTGCCAATAGCAGCTGCACCTTCTGCAGCAATTGCAGGTGCTGGCCAATGGACTGGCCCAGCAGCGCGGCCTTGCTGTCTTCGAGCGCCTGGCGTATGCCTTCGCCGCCCGGCACCTCGCCCACACCGGTGTGGCCGCTGCTGTCATGCACCAGCATCACGTTGCGGGTGAAGAAGGGCGCGTGCGCGCCGCTCAGGTTCATCAGCATGCCATCGCGGCCTGCTACGGGAATGACTTCGATCTCGGTGATGGTGGGCGTTGGAGCCATGGACGTGTCTCTCTGCGGTTCTGTCATTCGGTACGTGCCGCAGCAGCGGCTTGCGACCAGGGAACTTCCTGTACCAGGCTGCCCTGGGCGATAAAGCTGCGCAGGTTGGCGAGCACCAGATCTGCCATGGCGCGCCGTGTCTCCTGCGTGCCGCTGGCGATATGCGGGGCCAGCACCACATTGTCCTGCTGCAAAAGGCCGGGCAGTGGGTGAGGCTCATCTTCAAATACATCAAGGCCTGCCCCGGCGATGGTACCGTTTTGCAAGGCCTGCAGCAGCGCGGCCTCGTCCACCACGCTGCCGCGCGCCACGTTGATGAGAAAGCCTTGCGGCCCCAGGGCCTGCAGTACCCTGGCGTCGACGAGGTGCTGCGTTGCGCTGCCGCCCGCCGCCGTGATGACGAGGAAATCACACCACGCGGCCAGCTCTTGCACAGAGGCCATGTACCGGTGTGCAGAGTCTGCTAGCGGGCGACGGTTGTGGTAGGCCACTTCCATGTCAAAGCCGCTGGCGCGCCGCGCCACCTGCAAGCCGATGCGTCCCATGCCCAGAATGCCCAGGCGCTTGCCCGATGCCCTGGTGTAGACGCCAAAGCGCTGCTGCGGCCACAAGCCTGCGCGTACAAAGCGGTCGGCGGCAGACAAGTGGCGTGCAGTGTCCAGCAGCAGGGCAAAGGCCATGTCGGCCACGCAATCGTCCAGCACGCCTGGCGTGTAGCCCACGCGGGCGCCACGCGCAAGGATGGAGGCCTGATCCAGCGAATCAAAGCCCACCCCAAAGCTGCTGATGCAGCGCAGGTGGGGCAGGGCCTCAATCACCTGGGCGGGTGCACCCATGCCGGCAGAGGTGACGAAGTACTCGAACTGCGCGCCATGCAGTGCCAGAAACTGCGCCGGATCCGGCTGTTCGCCGAGAATGGTGATGTCGAACTCGCGTGCCAGATCGGCATCCAGCGCGGGCAAGGGCATCTTGCCCATTTGCAGGACACGGGGGCGGGTAGCTTCAGTCATGGTGATGAGGGATGTGCCCGCCTTCGCGCGCGCATGGCGCGGCTGCGGGCAGGCGGTGGTGGGAGGGTCAGCCTTCGACCTTTTTGATCAAGGCAGCGAGCATGTCGACTTCTTCCGGCTTCAAATCGGCCAGCGGCGCGCGTACCGGGCCCGCATCGTGGCCCACCAGCTTGGCGCCAGCTTTGATGATGGAGACGGCGTAGCCCGCGCTGCGGTTGCGGATCTTCAGGTAAGGCATGAAGAAGTCCTTGAGCAGCTGGTGCTGGGTGGCATGGTCGTCGGTGCGCACGGCTTCATAAAAGCGCATTGCGGTCTTGGGGATGAAGTTGAACACCGCAGACGAGTACACGGGCGTGCCCAGCGCCTTGTATGCCGCCGCGTATACCTCGGCAGTCGGCAGGCCGCCCAGGTAGGCCAGGCGGTCGCCCATCGTCAGGTACATGGCCGACATGGCTTCGATGTCGCCCACGCCATCCTTGAAACCTACCAGGTTGGGGTTGCGCTCGCACAGGCGTGCCACGGTTTCGGGCTTGAATTTGCTCACGCCCCGGTTGTAGATGATGACGCCGAATTTGACACTCTTGCAGACCGCTTCCACGTGTGCGGCGAGCCCTTCCTGGCTGGCTTCGGTCATGTAATGCGGCATCAGCAGAATGCCATGGGCGCCAGCAGCCTCTGCGGCCTGCGCGCACTGGATGGCAAAGCGCGTAGGGCCGCCGGCGCCTGCAATGATGGGCACCTTGCCCTTGCAGGTATCGACGGCGGTCCTGATGATCTCTGGGTATTCGTCTGCCGTGAGCGAGAAGAATTCACCCGTGCCGCCTGCGGCGAACAGTGCGCTTGCGCCGTAAGGCGCAAGCCACTCCAGGCGCGATGCATAGCCTTTGGCGTTGAAGTTGCCTTGCGCATCAAAATCAGTCACGGGGAAGGACAGCAGGCCGGAGCTCATCACGTGCTTCACATCTTGGGGGCTCATGGTGGTCATAAATAATCTTTCAAGAACGAATGAGAGGGAGCAACCGCAGTGGTGATCAGTCCAGCTGCAGGTTGGCGGATTGAACAACCGTGCGCCAGCGCTGGCGTTCGGCGTTGAAAAACTGGTCGGTTTGGGCCGGTGTCATCGTGACCACCTCAGCGCCCTGGCCGGTGAGGCGGGCGCGCACATCGGGCGTGCGAATGGCTGCCAGCAACGCCTGGTTGACGCGCTGGATCACTGCATCGGGCGTCTTGGCGGGCAGCACCACGCCTTGCCATGTGCCGGAGGCAAAGCCTTTGGCGCCTTGTTCGGCCAGCGTGGGCACATCGGCGATCAGCGGCATGCGGCTTTCCTTGGAGATGCCCAGCAGCTTGAGCTTGCCGCTCTGCACCTGCGGGTAGGTCGCCAGCATGCCGTTCATCAGCACCTGGGTCTGGCCAGCGACGGTGTCCTGCACCGATTGCACGCCGCCCTTGTAGGGCACATACACCCACTTGGCGCCGGTGATGCGAGCGAGCTCCACCCCGGCCAGGTGCGGGGCGCTGCCGGTGGCTGTCACGGCAAAGTTCAAGTCCTGTTTTTTTGACAGTGCCACCAGCTCCTGCAGGTTATTTGCGGGTACCGAAGGGTGCACGACCAGCATGTGCGGCGAATAGGCCAGCATGGCGGCGCCGCGCAAGTCCTTGCTGGGGTCAAAAGCCAGCTTGGTGTAGATCGAGGGCGAGATCGCCAGCGCCCCCAGATCGCACAGCAGCCAGGTGTAGCCATCGGGCTGGGCCCGGGCCACCAGTTCGGCGCCCAGGTTGCCATTGGCTCCGGGCTTGTTGTCGATGACGACCGGTTGCTTGAGCTCTTGCGAAATCAGCTGGCCGATCGAGCGGGCAATGATGTCGGAGCTGCCCCCTGGTGGATACGGCACAACCAGCCGGATCGGCTTGCTCGGCCAGGCATCGGCAGCCTGGGCAGGGCTGAGTGCGGCGCTGGCTGCAAGTGCCAGCGCGGTGTAGAGAAACCGGGCGCGGGTGATCATGGGGGCTGTCTCCTGAGTTGTTGTAAGTCATCATACAACTTAAAATCAGAATGTAAAGGCACCGCATCTGCAGGTTAACACCTAGATCGCTCGAATCAGCGGATGAAAGACCGGGAGGAAGGCGCTGCAGAAAGGCGCTATCGGCTCTGGGCGGGTTTGTATGCGCGCCCGGAGCCCTTGGTTGCCCGATCCGAAGGGTTTGCTGCTTAGAGCGTGTTCACGATCTCACTCCAGCCCGCAAAGCCACTGTCGCGGCGCGAGGAGGTGGTAAACACGTTCTTGGATCAGGCGTCCTGGGAGGTGGCGCCTGCGCTTTGGCGCTGAGCCAGACGCAGGCGTTCGCGTGAATTGGTCAGGTGGATGCGCATGGCGGCACGGGCCGAATCGGCGTCCTGCCGTTCGATGGCGGCATAAATCTCTTCATGCTCACGATTGACGCGGCGCAGATAGTCCGGATCGCGTGCGGGCTTGTCGATGGACGCAATGCGGGTGCGCGGAATCAGCATGCTACCAAAGTGCTGCAAGATATCCTGGAAGTAACGGTTGCCCGTTGCCTGGGCAATGCTCAGGTGGAATGCGAGGTCGTGGCTGACGGTCTCTGCCCCGGCGGCAAAGTTGATCTCGAAGGCTTGCAACGCCTGCAGCATGGCGTGCAGGTGCTGAGGCTGGCGGCGCTGGGCGGCAAGGCCCGCAGCCTCGGTCTCCAGGCTGATGCGCAATTCCAGCACGGCGAGCACGTCAACCGACTCGCTCAACTCGCTGGCGCTCAGCACCAGGCCCGGGCTTTGGCGCGCAGGCAACACAAAGGTGCCAATGCCGTGCCGCGTCTCCACCAGGCCCGACGCCTGCAGCTTGGACAGCGCTTCGCGCACGACGGTGCGGCTGACATCGTAGCTGCGCACCAGTTCCGACTCGGTGGGCAGCTTGTCGCCTTCACCCAGCAGGCCCTGCCGGATCTTGGTTTCAAACTCTTCGGACAGCAGGTTGGCCAGGTTGCGGCTGCCCCGGTTGGCCTTGTTGCGCAGGGCGCCAGCATCCGGGCTGGAAAAAATTGCAGGAGATTGGGGTAATTCCGAAGTCGGCTTGCTCATGGCTCTGATGATAATCGCAACATGTTGTATGACAACATATCACTAACCCCGGATATTGAACATTTATGAGCCAGCCTTTGAGAGTGCATCGTTTGTTGTTGACCGGCGCTGCCGGCGGTCTGGGCAGAGTGCTGCGCGAACGCTTGCGCCCCTATGCCGAGGTGCTGCGCCTGTCGGACGTGGCAGGCATGGCGCCCGCTCGTGATACGAGCGAGGAAGTGGTGTTTTGCGATCTGGCAGACAAGCAGGCGGTTGACGCGCTGGTGGCCGGGTGCGATGCCATTGTGCACATGGGCGGCGTTTCGGTGGAGCGCTCTTTTGAAGAGGTGCTGGAAGCCAATATCAAAGGCATCTTCAACCTGTATGAGGCTGCGCGGCGCCACGGCGTGCGGCGTGTGGTGTTTGCCAGCTCCAACCACGTGATCGGCTTTTACAAGCAGAGCGACAAACTCGACGCCAACGTGCGCCGCCGCCCCGACGGGTATTACGGCCTGTCCAAATCCTTTGGTGAGGACATGGCGAGCTTCTATTTTGACCGCTATGGCATCGAAACCGTCAGCATGCGCATCGGCTCATCCTTTCCAGAGCCCAAGGACCGCCGCATGATGAGCACCTGGCTCAGCTACGACGACCTGGTGCAACTGATCGAGAAAGCCCTGTTCACCCCGAACGTCGGTCACACGGTGGTGTACGGCGCATCCAACAACCGCGATGCCTGGTGGGACAACCATGCCGCCGCCCACCTGGGCTTTGCGCCCAAGGACAGCTCCGAGCCCTGGCGCGCCAAGGTGGAGGCGCAGCCAGCCCCCGCTGCCAACGACCCGGTGGCGGTCTACCAGGGCGGTGCTTTTACGGCGCAAGGCCCTTTTGGCGACAGTGAAGGCCAGCCAGCATGAGTGCCGAACTCGTTCTGGATGCACGCAACGCCACCGGCG
This sequence comes from Comamonas odontotermitis, assembly GCF_014207855.1. Classification (GTDB taxonomy): domain Bacteria; phylum Pseudomonadota; class Gammaproteobacteria; order Burkholderiales; family Burkholderiaceae_C; genus Comamonas; species Comamonas odontotermitis_A. Next base: position 14,094 of record NZ_JACHKZ010000014.1, read on the forward strand.
AGAGCCCGGTGTGGCGGGCCTGCGAGCAGGCGCTGTACTGGGCTGATATTCCGCGTGGCGTTCTCCACCGCTGGCTGGCAGGCAAGGTGCAGCATACGCAGTGGCAACTGCCGCAGATGCTGGCCTGCATGGCGGCCTGGAATGGCGATGGCCGGCGCTGGGTGGCGGGGCTGGAAGACGGCATCTACGAGGTGACCGCAGAAGAGGGCGCGGAGGCCGCGCAGGTGCGCCCACTCGCTGCCGTGCAGCACGCCTTGCCCGGCATGCGTTTCAACGATGGCCGCTGCGACCGCCAGGGCCGCTTTGTTGCGGGCACCATGTTCATGGACATGGCCGCTGCGCAGGCCGTGGGCAAGGTGTACCGGCTGGGGGCGGGCGAGCTGGCCGCAGGCGCTGCCACTGATTTACAGCTGGGGCCGCTGATCACGCCCAATGGCCTGGCGTTCAGCCCTGACGGCCAAACCATGTACCTGTCCGATTCACACCCCAGCGTGCAGACGATCTGGGCCTTCGACTACGACATGGCCACGGGCACGCCGCGCAATCGCCGGGTGTTTGTGGACATGAAGCCCTTGCCCGGCAGGCCCGATGGGGCTGCGGTGGACGCCGACGGCTGCTACTGGATCTGCGGCAATGACGCGGGGTTGGTGCATCGCTTCACTCCGGGCGGCAGGCTGGACCGGTCGCTTGCCGTTCCCGTCAGGAAACCAGCGATGTGTGCGTTTGGCGGCGCAAATCTGGATGTGCTGTACGTCACATCGATCCGGCCCGACGGCGTGGATCTGGCCGAGCAGCCGCTTGCTGGAGGGGTTTTTGCGCTGCAGCCGGGCGTGCAGGGCTTGCCCGAGCCTGCGTTTGCCGGAGGCTAGGTTTTTTTAAGGTATGGCCTGCGCCTGAGCGCGGGCGCTGTTTGACAAAGAAAACTGTTGAGAAAGAGGAAGACAAATGAAAGCCAACAAACTGTGGGTGGCCTTGGCCGCAAGTGTGCTGTCGCTGGCTGCCAGCGCAACGGAATTCCGCTCGTCAGATATCCACCCGGACGACTACCCGACCGTGCAGGCGGTCAAATTCATGGGGGAGCGCCTGAAGGCGCTGTCTGGCGGCAAGCACACCATCCGCGTGTACCCCAATGGGGCGCTGGGAGGTGAGAAGGAAACCATCGAACAGGCCAAGATCGGCGCGCTCGCCATGGTGCGCGTGAACGTCGGCGCGATGAACAATGTCTGCGGCGAAACCATCGTGCCCACCATGCCGTTTCTCTTTCGCTCGGTAGAGCACATGCACAAGGTGCTTGACGGCCCGGTGGGCGAGGAGATTCTGAAGGCCTGCGAAAAGCAGGGCTTTGTCGGCCTGGGCTTTTACGACAGTGGGGCGCGCTCGATGTTCACCGCCAAGAAGCCGGTCAAATCCTTTGCCGACATGAAGGGCATGAAGGTGCGCGTGCAGCAGTCCGATCTGTGGGTGAGCATGCTCGAAGCGATGGGCGCCAATGCCACCCCCATGCCGATGGGCGAGGTCTACACGGGCCTGAAGACCGGCCTGATCGATGCCGCCGAAAACAACTACCCGACCTATGAAAGCTCGCGCTCGTTCGAGGTGGCCAAGTACTTCACCAAGACCGAGCATTCGATGGCGCCCGAGATTCTGCTGTTCTCCAAGCGCACCTTCGACAGACTCTCACCCGAGGAGCAAGGCTGGATCCGCCAGGCGGCCAAGGAGTCGGTGCCCTATATGCGCAAGCAGTGGGCCGAGCGCGAAGCCAAATCACTGGCCATCGTGAAGGCTGGCGGCGCCGAAATCATCGAGATCGACAAGGCGCCTTTCCAGGCCGCGATGAAGCCGGTGTACGACAAGTTCATCACCGATGCCAAGCTCAAGGATCTGGTCAAGCGCACGCAGGAAACCCAATAACCACCACAGCCACGATTGCTTGGCTGGCGAGAGCCGTGTCAGGCGATTGGGAATATCAAAAACAATAGCTGCTGGCGCTTTCTGTACAAGCGCTGGGGTTTGATTGGGCCTCAAAACTATGTATACCAAAATTTGCAGCGCATTGTCCCGCTCATGCATGTGGCTGGGAGTGATGGGGCTGGTGCTCCTGATTGCTGCGGTGAGCTGGCAGGTGTTTGGCCGTTATGTGCTCAACAACACGCCGACCTGGGCCGAGAGCCTGTCGCTGCTGCTGGTGCTGTACGTCACCATGTTCGGTGTGGCCGTGGGTGTGCGCAACTCCGGCCATATCGGGCTGGAATCGTTTCTGGTGCTGGCGCCGGACTGGTTGCGCACCAAGATGGAATACCTGATCCACGCACTGGTGCTGCTGTTTGGCGCCTGCATGGCCTACAGCTGCGCGTCGCTGGCCGAATCGGTGTGGGAATACCGCCTGCCCACCCTGGGCATCTCCGAGGGCTGGAAGTACATCCCAGCCGTGATCGCAGGCAGCCTGATCGTGCTGTTTTCCATTGAACACATCATTGCACTCGCGCAGGGCCGCGAAGTGGAAGCCAACTGAGCAGCCGAGGTCTCGTGATGACAACCCCCTTGTTGATTCTGTGCATCTCGTTTGCACTCTTGCTGCTGCTGGGCGTGCCCGTGGCGTTCTCGATTGGCCTGTCGGCGCTGGCCACGCTGGCCTATGAAGGCCTGCCGCTGGAAGTCGGCTTTCAGCAGATGACGGCGGGCATGAGCGTTTTTTCCTTCCTCGCCATTCCCTTCTTCATTTTTGCCGGTGAGCTGATGCTGTACGGTGGCATTGCAGACCGGATCGTCAACTTTGCCCGGGCGCTGATCGGCCATGTGCGCGGAGGCCTGGGCATGTCGAACGTGGTGGCCTGCACCTTGTTTGGCGGCGTCTCCGGCTCGCCGGTGGCCGATGTCTCGGCCATGGGTGCGGTGATGATTCCGATGATGAAGAAGGAGGGCTACCACGCCGACTACGCGGTGAACGTGACCACGCACGCCGCTCTGGTGGGCGCACTCATGCCCACCAGCCACAACATCATCATCTATGCGCTGGCTGCGAGCGGCAAGGTGTCGATTGCGGCACTGATCCTGGCGGCCATCCTGCCTGCCGTGATTCTGACGCTGTCCAATCTGGCCGCGGCCTACTGGGTGGCGCGCAAGCGCGGTTACCCTGCGGGAACCTTTCCTGGCTGGCACATCGTGGCGCGCAGCTTTGCGGCGGCGCTGCCGGGTCTCTTGGTGGTGGTGCTGATCCTGGGCGGCATTCTGTCCGGTGTGTTTACCGCCACGGAATCGGCCGTGGTGGCGGTGCTGTATGCGCTGGCGCTGACGGTGCTGGTGTACCGCTCCATCAAGTGGGAACATTTTGTCAAGGCGGCCTCCAAGGCGGTGCGCAACACCGGCATCATTCTGCTGCTGATCGGCATCTCCAGCACCTTCGGCTACCTGATCAGCCTGTATGGCGTGGCCGAGCTGACGGGCCAGTTGCTCTCCGAAGTCACTACCACGCCGTGGATGATCTTTCTGCTGATCAACGTCATCCTGTTCGTGCTGGGCACCTTTTTGGACATGGCGGCCACCATCTTGCTGTGCACGCCGATCTTCCTGCCGATTGCGCAGCACTACGGCATGAGTTCGGTGCAGTTCGGCATCGTGCTGCTCATCAACTGTGCGCTGGGCCTGAACACGCCACCCGTGGGCACCACGCAGTTCGTTGGCTGCGCCATTGGCGGGGTCTCGGTCGGCACGGTGATGCGCACCATCTGGCCTTTCTATGGCGCGCTGATCTTTGCGCTGGCGCTGGTCACCTTCGTGCCTGCATTCACCACCTGGCTGCCCGGCCTGTTCATGACCGTGAAGTGAGGGCGCTGCGATGACGACCCAACCGCTCTACATCCGCATGCACCCGTCAGACAACGTGGCCATTGTCGCCAACGATGGCGGTTTGCCCGCGGGCACCGTTTTTGCCGATGGGCTGACGCTCGTGGACAAGGTACCGCAAGGCCACAAGGTGGCGCTGGCCGATCTGGCAGAAGGCGATGCCGTACGCCGCTACAACGTGGTCATCGGCTACGCCAGCCGCGCCTTGCCGCGCGGCAGCTGGGTTAACGAGCAGACCCTGCGCATGCCCACCGCGCCCAAGCTGCATGGTCTGCCCATGGCCACGGTGAAACCGCCTGCGCAGCCGCCCCTTGAAGGCCATACCTTTGAAGGCTATGTGAATGCCGACGGCTCAGTGGGGACGCGCAATATTCTGGCGATCACCACCACGGTGCAATGCGTGTCGGGCGTGGTGGATGTGGCGGTGGCGCGCATCCGAAAGGAGCTGCTGCCCCTCTATCCGCACGTCGATGATGTGGTGGGCCTGGAGCACACCTACGGCTGCGGCGTGGCGATTGATGCGCCCGATGCCGTGATCCCGATCCGTACCCTGCGCAACATCAGCCACAACCCCAATTTTGGTGGCGAGGTGATGGTGGTGAGCCTGGGTTGCGAAAAGCTGCAGCCCGAGCGCCTGCTGCCGCTCGAAGCGCCGCTGTTGCCTTTGAAGCGCGATGCTGCTGCACCACCAGCGCCCGCCGCCAACCTGGATGTGGTGTGCCTGCAGGCCGAAGAGCACGTGGGCTTCATGAGCATGATTGACTCCATCGTGCGCCAGGCGGATGTGCATCTGCGAAAGCTGAACCAGCGCCGCCGCCAGACCGTGCCCGCGAGCGCGCTGGTGGTGGGCGTGCAGTGTGGCGGCAGTGATGCGTTCAGCGGCGTCACGGCCAATCCGGCGGTGGGCTTTGCCACCGATCTGCTGGTGCGTGCTGGCGCGAGCGTGATGTTTTCGGAAGTGACCGAGGTGCGCGACGGCATTGACCAGCTGACTTCGCGCGCCCGCACGCCAGAGGTGGCACAGGCGATGGTGGAGCAGATGGCCTGGTACGACGCCTACCTGGCGCGTGGCAGTGCCGACCGCAGCGCCAATACCACGCCCGGCAACAAGAAGGGTGGCCTGTCCAACATCGTGGAAAAGGCCATGGGCTCCATCATCAAATCAGGTTCGGCACCCATCGACGGTGTGCTGGCGCCCGGTGAGAAACTGCAGCAAAAGGGCCTGATCTATGCGGCCACGCCCGCGTCCGACTTCATCTGCGGCACCCTGCAACTGGCAGCAGGCATGAACCTGCACATCTTCACCACGGGTCGTGGCACGCCATACGGCCTGGCGGAGTGCCCGGTCATCAAGGTGGCCACGCGCAGCGATCTGGCGCGCCGCTGGCACGACCTGATGGATGTGAATGCGGGCCGCATCGCCGATGGCGAGGCTAGCATTGAAGACCTGGGCTGGGAACTGTTTCACCTGATGCTGGATGTGGCCAGCGGCAGGAAAAAAACCTGGGCTGAGCACTGGAAGCTGCACAACGCGCTGGTGCTGTTCAACCCGGCGCCGGTGACCTGAGCGCACATTTTGAAGAGCCATTCCAACCCGCAGCAAGACGGGTGCATCCCCCCTTTTGAACCACCCGATTGGAGACAGACATGCAACGCCGTCAACTGTTGAAAGCCGCTGCCGTACCCCTGGCGCTGGCCTGCCTGCCCGCTGCTGTGCGCGCGCAGGGCAACTGGCCCAAGGGCAAGCCTATTACCTACATGGTGCCGTTTGCCACCGGCGGCACCACCGATACGCTGGGCCGCCTGATTGCGCAGCAACTGGGCCCGGCGCTGGGCACCACGGTGGTGATCGAGAACAAGGGCGGTGCGGGCGGCAGCGTGGGCTCGGAGCTCGCAGCGCGCGCCCAGCCCGATGGGTTCACTATTTTGGGCGGCACCATCAGCTCGCACGCCATCAACATCAGCCTTTACCCCAAGCTGGGGTATGACCCGGTCAAATCATTCACTCCCGTCACCTTGATCGGCACCAATCCGCTGGTGCTGGTGGTGGCTGCCAACAGTCCCTACAAAAACCTGAAGGATGTGCTGGAGGCATCGAAGAAAAGGCAGGGTGGCCTGTCTTCCGCATCGGCAGGTACCGGCACTTCGCAGCATCTGGCGCTGGAGATGCTGGGCTGGAAATCGGGCGTCAAGTTCACCCATGTGCCATACAAAGGCAGCGGCCCGGCCATTCAGGATGTGATGGGCGGGCAGGTGGACATGATGTTCGACACCACGGTGGTAGCCGCGCCGCATATCCAAAGCGGGAAGCTGCGTGCGCTGGCAGTCACCTCCAGGCAGCGGCTCGATGCGCTCAAGGACGTGCCCACGGTGGCGGAGTCGGGCATCAACGGTCTGGGTGATTTCGAGGTGACTTCGTGGCAGGCGATTTTTGCGCCGACCGGCACACCAGATGCCATCGTGCAGCGGCTGCATCAGGAGATTGCCAGGATCATCGCCACGCCCGACATGCAGGCACGGCTCAAATCCATGGGCATGGATGCCTCGACGATGAGTACCACGCAGGTGGCAGATTTTCAGAAGGCGGAAGTTGCCAAGTGGGCAGCAGTGATCAAGGAGGCGAATGTGAAAGTGGACGGCTGATCCACTTGTCCATGCATTCGCCCGCTTGGCGCGGCTTTCGCGCCGCCCGATCTGGTGCGGGCGCTGCCGGTGTCTCTATTTTTTCCACTTTGCGCGCAGTTCCGCGCAATGGTCTTTGGCAGTAAGCGCTGGCGTGTAGTGCACCGAGTCCCGGTCGGCTTGCGGGGCTTGCTCTGTATCGCCTGCCTGCCCGATGGCCACCACTGAGCGCAATCCCGGCGGCAACCAGCTCGGCACGCCAATACTGCGCAGCACATGGCCGCGCCCGGCAATCAGGATCACCGTCTTGCCTGCCCGCACCTGTTGCTGCGCCGTGCTGGCCATGCTCGCATCCTTGGCGAGCTGTATGCGTGCCATTGGCGCCAGTTGCGCATCGGGCAGCAGGCCGCAGTGGCCGTCGCGGATGGCGTCCAGCTGGCGCTGCCAGCCAGGCTGGGGCAAATGGGTGTCCCATTGCGGCTGTCGCATCACTTCGCGCATCTTCGCGCGCGGCAGATTGCCGCCCAACACCGGCACACCGGCCTGCACAGCGGTCATCACCGCGGGGCCATAGCTCTTCCATGGCCAGCCTGCATCGTTCCAGGCCAGGGCGCTCTGCACTTCTGCGTCGCTCGCCGATGCGGGCAGGCCCTGCGTGCTGTTGCCTGCATCGGCCATCTCCAGCACCAATGCGGCCAGACGGCCTTGCGCAGCCCATTGCGCCACGGTATCGCGCTGCCATTGCTGGTGTTCCGGGGCATCGTGCTGTTCGCCAAGCAACAGCACATCTGGCGGGTGTTGCAGCAGCAATTGGCGCTTCCAGTCCCCCAGCGGAGTGGCGGGAGGCGACGCGCTGCTGGCGCAGCCGGCCAGCATGAAAACGAAAACGAGCGAGCTGGCGGCCAGGAGGCCGGACGGGAGTGTCTTGGTTTTCCACATGGTGCGCATGCTAGCGGCGCGGGCATGCACTTTCAATGCATCGGCCTATTGGGCGGGTGTTTCAGCGCAAGAAAATCCATGGCTGTGCTGGCAAACCATGTCCGCGAGAGGTACGTGGATTCAATAATTTATTTAGAATGCGAATTATTCTCATTAATATTTATAAAATCAATGGCTTCTACATTTTCGATTGCCAGCCGCAAGCGGCTGGCAGTGCATTCTGCGGCCACGCTGGTTGCGCTGTCCTCGGGTTCGGCTGCGATAGCGCAGGAGCCGCCCGCTGCAACACCTGCCGAGGCCACGTTGCCAACGGTGCGGGTCAATGCCTCCACAGAAGCCGAGACGGCGACGTCGTCCGTGATCGGCTACCGGGCGCGAAATGCTGCCACCGCCACCAAGACCGACACGCCACTGGCCGAGACTCCGCAGTCCGTGACGGTGGTGACGCGCGACCAGATGCTCGACCAGGGCGCCACCAACCTGCAGGATGCGCTGACCTACGCAGCGGGCGTGCGCTCCGACGCCTATGGCATCGACTCGCGCGCCGACAGCTTTCTGATTCGGGGCAGCGAGCCGTCGCTGTACCTGGATGGCCTGCAGATGTATTCATCCGGCTGGTACACGGCCACCGCGCGACCTGATCCATATACGCTGGAGCGGGTGGAGGTGTTGCGCGGGCCGGCGGGCATGCTGTTTGGTGCAGGCACGGCGGCGGGCGTGGTCAACATGGTGAGCAAGCGCCCGCAGGCAGAGGCTGCGCGCGAGGTGGGCGTGCAATTTGGCTCATTCGGCCGCAAGCAGATTCAGGCGGATCTGACCGGCCCGCTCAGCGCTGATGGCGCCTGGTCGTACCGCCTGGTTGCACTGCAGCGCAAGGCCGATACGCAGGTGGACTATGTACCCGACGACCGCTCGCTGCTGGCGCCTTCGCTCACTTGGCGGCCAAGCGCTGCCACGTCGCTCACGTTGCAGGGCCTGTGGCAGAAGGACAAGACCGGCAGTACCTCGCAGTTCCTGCCCTGGCAGGGCACCTTCCTGCCCAACGTTAATGGCCAGTTGCCCAGCAGCCGCTTTATCGGCGAGCCCGGAGATGGTTACGACACTACGCGCAAGACCTTTGGCTGGCAGTTTGAGCACCGCTTCAACGACCAGTGGAGCTATCGCCAGAATGCGCGCACGGCGCGCACCTTCAACGATTCGCACTACCACTATGCCGACTCTTTCGCGCTGCCCGGCGGCTGGAGCCTGGACCCGGCGGGACAGCGCTTGCTGGGCCGCTACAACGACAAATCCCTGGCCTGGACTCGTATGAACGCCATCGACAACCATGTCGAGGGCCATTTTGGGACAGGTGCAGTGCAGCACACCCTGCTGGTGGGAGCCGAATACTCGCGCCAGCGCCAGGACAAGCGCGAAGGCTCCACCTACAGCACTATCGATGCCTACAACCCGGTCTACGGCGTTGGCTACGTGCCGGTGACCGAGCTGAAGGATTTGCCCCGCACCACGCAACGCAATGCGGGCATCTACGTGCAGGACCAGATGAAGTGGAACCAGTGGATTTTCGTAGCCGGGCTGCGCCATGACCGCAGTACCAGCGGCGCGGAAGGCCGTGCATCAGAGACCACCAATGCCAACAGCCGCCGCCTGGGCGTGATGTACGCGCTGCCCTCGGGCTGGTCACCGTACCTGAGCTATACCGAATCGTTCACGCCGCAGGCGGGTACCAATGCGGCAGGTAGCCTGTTCAAACCCCTGCGCGGCGAGCAGGTGGAGGCTGGTGTCAAGTACCAGCCCGAGGGCTCGGCCACCAGCTTCACCGCATCGGTCTACTCGCTCAAGGAAAAGAACCGCATCGTCTCCGACGCGACCAACCCCAACTACGGCCGCCAGGTGGACGCGACCAGGAACAAGGGGCTGGAGCTGGAGCTCAAGACCACGCTGGCCAAGTCCGTTGACCTGATCGCCAACTACAACTACACCAATGTGGATCGCAAGCTCACCGACATGCCGCGCAACCAGGCTTCGGTGTGGGGCAAGTACCGCTTTGCCATAGCCGGGGTGACGGGCTTCTCGGCAGGCGCGGGCGTGCGTTATCTGAGCGGCTTTCAGGACATCGAAGGCGCAGACCGGGGCCCCCGCATGCCTTCGGTGGCGCTCCTTGATCTGATGGTGGCCTACGATTCGGAGCACTGGCGCTATGCGCTCAACATCAACAATGCAACGGACAAAGCGTATTTCAGCACCTGCCTTGCCCGTGGTGACTGCTGGTGGGGTGCGCGGCGCAGCGTGGTGGCCAGCGCCACCTACAGGTTCTGATCCATGCAGAGCCGAACGATCAAGATCTGGGTCTGGCTGCACAAGTGGAGCAGTATTGTCTGCACCGCCTTCATGCTGCTGCTGTGCCTGACGGGCCTGCCGCTGATCTTCCACCACGAGATCGGCCACCTGCTGGGCACCGAGGTGGAGACGCCCAAGATGGCGCCCGGCACACCGCATGCCAGTCTGGACAAGGTGCTGGAAGTGGCGCGCGCCCAGCACCCGGACCGCGTGGTGCAGTTCGCCTCCAAGGATGCGGACGACGACAATCTCTGGTTCGTCACCCTGACGCCCACGCCGGAGCCTACGGACGATTTCCGCTCCGTGGCCATCGACGCGCGAACGGCCCAGGTGCTGGCGCAGCCACGCTTTGACGAAGGCTTCATGTACGTGATGTTCAAGCTGCATGTCGACCTGTTTGCAGGCCTGCCGGGCAAGCTGTTTCTGGGTTTCATGGGGCTGCTGCTCCTGGTGGCCATTGTCAGCGGCTTAGTGCTGTATGCGCCCTTCATGCGCAAGCTGGATTTCGGCACCGTGCGGCGCGACAGGCGCACACGCCTCAAGTGGCTCGATCTGCACAACCTGCTGGGCATCGTCACGCTGGTGTGGCTCTTTGTGGTGGGGGCCACGGGCATGATCAACACCTGGGCGGATCTGGTCATTAAATACTGGCAGTACGACCAGCTCAGCGCACTCATGGTGCCCTACCAGGGCCAGCCCACCGTGCCGGTGGCCGAGCGCGGCTCTGTGCAGCGCTCGATGGAAGTGGCGCAGGCCCAGGCACCGCAGACCAAGCTCTCCTTTGTCGCCTTCCCCGGCACGACCTTCTCCAGCCCGCACCACACCACCTTCTTCTTTAAAGGCAATGAACCGTTCACATCCAAGCTGCTGCAGCCGGTGCTGGTGGATGCCAAGACGGCTGAAGTGACGGCAGCGCCCAAACTGCCCTGGTACCTGACAGCGCTGCTGGTGTCTCAGCCGCTGCATTTTGGCGACTATGGCGGCATGCCCATGCAGATCCTCTGGGCGCTGCTCGACATCGCCACCATCATCGTGCTGGGCAGCGGTCTGTACCTGTGGCTCAGAAAGGGCAACACCGCCCCCGAGCGCAAGCCAGAGGCCGCCACCGGGGCGGATGAAGCACCGCCTGCCCTGGCAACGCTGAAAAAGCCGCTGGAGACCGCACCATGAAGCCGCGCCACCCCTTTTGGGCGCTGTGGGGCTGGCCCCTCGCCATGGGCCTGCTCACCTGCGCTGGCCTCGTGTCGGCACTGTTCAGCGACGGTGGCCTTGGCGACATGCTGGCTTGGCTGACGCTGGGCATTCCGGCGGCTGCATGTATCTGGTTTGGCTGGCTGCGGCGCAGTTGAATCAGTTCCAATGATTTGAGCAGTCAGTTGTAAAAAGAAAAGCACCTTAACGGTGCTTTTCAATGGATGCATGACGCATGTTGCGCCAGTGTGCGAGACAATCGATGTCAATCCTTGCCATATAACGGCGAACGCGGGCCGTAAAGCACTCCGTTGGGGTGTCCTGCTGCCAGCAATCTGGAAGTCGCGATCCCGGCTACGCCGTGGGATGCATCGGTCGTACTATTGATCACCTGCTTGAGAAGCGCGGTGATCAACATCCCAGCCAGGCCTCCGCCACTGTTTCCGCCTTCCTCGCTGGAGGCGCTGGCTTGACCCTTCCAGAGTTCCTGGCCATTTTTGAGATCGATCAACTGTGCCTGCACTTGCACCACTGCTGCACTGCTAATGATCATATAGCTGGTGCCATAACGATTAACTTTGATATACAGCGCGGCATCTGCGCCAAATATTTCCCGCAGCTTGGTATATGGCACCTCATGGATGTCGCTGGGTACACTCATCCCGTTCTGACGAAATGTTTCAGCCACCAGAGTGACCGGCATTACATAGTAGCCAGCTTCAGCCAGCGGGTAGGTGGCATGCGATAGCACACTGGGTGTCGCATTGACGTCCGGCGCATCGTTAAGTGGCGGTAGCACGAGGATCGATGTCGGCTTTGCGGCCTGAAATGCCGTCCGGTCAATTTTGGGTGCCGTGGTACAGGCAGCCAGTTGCGCAAACAAAGCAAATGTTGCAGTCCATGCTGCGATTCGGGCGATATGTCTCAACACGATGTCAGCTTCCGTTTTTCTTCATGTTATTCATGAGATAGTCGATGTATTGGGTGGATTCTGGAAAAAGATCCTTTTCTCTATTCCAAGCGGCAATGGCTTTATCGCTGTGCCCTGTGTTGAGATACAGCAGACCCAGGTGTGCGTAATAGCCAGGGGGCAACTTTGCGTTTTGCGCTGATGCCTGTTCAATGCCTTTTTCCAAGGCGAGGACTTGTCCATCAGCGGATCCGCCGCCTTCTTTGAGATATTGGTATACCTGAGGCGAATAGTCGTTCCAGGCATACAGCGATTTTTGTGTTGCGCATCCGGTCAGGGCAAAAATGGCCAAAAGCAGGGCCAGCCGGGTGGTGCGGGTGAAGGAAGCCATCGATTGCATGTGGCTTACCTCGATGGTGTAATTGCAGCAGGCTTGAGCAGGCCGGCGTCAATGGCTTCGCCCAGGCGATCCACGGCTTCCCGAATGGCAAGGTCGAGCACCTTTCCGTTCAAGGTTGAGTCATAGCTCGCGGTACCGCCGAAGCCAATGATTTCGCGGTTGGATAGTTGGTACTCTCCGGCGCCCTGCACTGAGTGCACGACTTCAGACGTACGAATACTGACTACGTTCAGCGTGACTTTGGCGTAGGCCTCCTGTGTCTTGCCCCGTCCCAGAACGCCGAAGAGCTGTTTATCACCCACTTCCTTGCGGCCAAACTCTGTCACATCGCCGGTGATCACATAATCTGCCCCCTTGAGCTGCTGCGCAGCTCCCTGAAGACTGGCTTCCTGTTTGATTTCAGCCATGTTGTCGCGATCGAGCACATTAAAGCGATTGCTTTGTTGCAAGTGGCTAATTAACACTGTCTTGGCCTGTCCTCCAAGACGGTCAACACTATCGGAAAAAGCTCCACGCAGGTAGCTGGAACGATTATTGAATTGACCCACTGCAATGGGACTGCGGGGCCCCTGATAGGTACGTACTGCAGCTTGTGTTTTTGCAACTGCAATAGGCTGGTTTGATTCAGTGGCACAGCCAGCCAGAAGCAATGTGCCGCCGACCAGCGCAAGCATGGCCGAGTAGAAATGAGCTTTCATATAGTTTTTAGATATGTAAATGCGAAAACCGATTAAGTATCAATAACAAACCTTACTGCTGGCTTACGCTCATGGGTACCCATCTGGTGAGTTATTTTTTATTGACTTAACGCATAAAAAAACGGCGCCCAAGGCGCCGTTTCTGAGGTGGTGATCTGTTTTCCTGTGAGTGGCTTGATCAATGAAGACCAGCCTTCACCTTCAGGCGCCATGCATGCAGCAGCGGCTCGGTGTAGCCTGAGGGCTGTTCCTTGCCCTTGAACACCAGATCCAGCGCGGCCTGGAAGGCTGCGCCCTGTGGGTTGGCGGCGAGGCTCTTGTAGGCGGCGTCGCCTGCGTTCTGCTCGTCCACCACCTTGGCCATGCGGGCAAAGCTGTCACGTACCATGGCCTCGGTCACCACGCCGTGCTGCAGCCAGTTGGCGATGTGCTGGCTGGAGATGCGCAGCGTGGCGCGGTCTTCCATCAGGCCCACGTTGTGGATGTCGGGCACCTTGGAGCAGCCCACGCCCTGGTCTACCCATCGCACCACATAGCCCAGGATGCCCTGCACGTTGTTGTCCACTTCCTGCTGCTTCTCGGCATCGCTCCAGCTGGGGTTGCTGGAGACAGGCACCTGCAGGATGGCGCCCAGCAGGTTGTCGCGCTCGCCGTCGGCGTTGGTCTTTTCCAGCTCTTTCTGCACGTCGGCCACATTGACCTGGTGGTAGTGCAGCGCGTGCAGCGTGGCACCGGTGGGTGAGGGCACCCAGGCGGTGTTGGCGCCGGCCTTGGGCTGGGCGATCTTCTGCTCCAGCATGGCCTTCATCAGATCGGGCATGGCCCACATGCCCTTGCCGATCTGGGCGCGGCCACGCAGGCCCAGGCCCAGGCCCACCAGCACGTTGTTCTTTTCATACGCAGGCAGCCAGGCGCTGGCCTTCATGTCGGCCTTGCGCACCATGGGGCCTGCGTACATGGCGGTGTGCATTTCGTCGCCAGTGCGGTCCAGGAAGCCAGTGTTGATGAAGGCGACGCGCGCAGGAGCTGCGGCAATGGCGGCCTTCAGGTTCACCGTGGTGCGGCGCTCTTCGTCCATGATGCCGAGCTTGACGGTGTTCTCGGGCAGGCCGAGCAGTTTTTCAACGCGGCCGAACAGTTCGTTGGCAAAGCCGGCTTCGGCAGGGCCATGCATCTTGGGCTTGACGATGTAGACAGAGCCGGTGCGGCTGTTCTTGATGCCATTGGCGCCATTGCCCTTGAGGTCATGAATGGCGATGGCGGTGGTCACCACGGCGTCCATGATGCCTTCGGGGATTTCCTTCTTGTCTGTGCCCCACAGGATGGCGGGGTTGGTCATCAGATGGCCCACATTGCGCACGAACATCAGCGAGCGGCCATGGAGCTTGACGGGCTTGCCGTCGGCACCGGTGTACTCGCGGTCGGCGTTGAGGCCTCGGGTCATCTGCTTGCCGCCTTTGTCGAAGGTTTCGGTCAGCGTGCCCTTGAGGATGCCCAGCCAGTTGGCGTAGCCGTTGATCTTGTCTTCGGCATCGACGGCGGCCACGGAGTCTTCCAGGTCCAGAATGGTGGACAGGGCGGCTTCCACCACCACGTCGGAAACACCGGCCGCATCGGTCTGGCCGATGGGGGTGGATTTGTTGATGACGATGTCGATGTGGATGCCGTTGTTCTTTAGCAGTACAGACTTGGGAGCTGCGGCGTCGCCCTGGAAGCCCACGAACTTGGCTGCGTCCTTCAGGCCCGTCTTGCTGCCGTCCTTGAGCGTGATCGCCAGTTTGCCGCTTTCAACGGCGTAAGCGGTTGAATCCTTGTGCGAGCCCGATGCCAGCGGCGCGGCCTGGTCGAGGAAATCGCGTGCAAACGCGATCACCTTGGCGCCGCGAACCGGGTTGTAGCCCTTGCCCTTTTCGGCGCCGCCTTCTTCGCTGATTACGTCGGTGCCGTACAGCGCGTCGTACAGCGAGCCCCAGCGTGCATTGGCGGCGTTGAGGGCGTAGCGGGCGTTGAGGATCGGCACCACGAGCTGCGGGCCGGCCTGGATAGCCAGCTCGGCGTCCACGTTCTCGGTCGTGGCTTTTGCACCTTGGGGTTGCGGCACCAGGTAGCCAATGGTTTCCAGAAACTTGCGGTAGCCCTGCATGTCTTTGATTGGGCCGGGATTGGCCTTGTGCCAGGTGTCCAATTCGGATTGCAGGCGGTCGCGTTCAGCCAGCAGCGCAGCATTCTTGGGTGCCAGATCGGCCACGATGGCGTCGAAGCCTTGCCAGAAAGCGGCCTGGTCCACGCCGGTGCCAGGCAACACATCCTGGTTGATGAAGTTGTACAGCTCGGTGGCCACTTGCAGGCCGTGGATGGTGGTGCGATCGGTCATGTCTCTACCTCGGTCAATGTCTCTTAAGCAAACGGTACCTGTCGGCACCCTGTCAGACCACTGTATTGCATACCTGCGTAGTGATCAATCTACAAAAAAAACGTAGATACATGACTTTTAAGTACGTAATTGCATCTTCGTTGTCATAGCCCGATCCATGTCGGTGATCAGTTCTGATCATGACGACGGATAAAAAGCTCATTTTTGTGCCTTGCGGCGGCCTGTGTCGTGAATCAGACAGAGCCAGAGAGGTCAGAAAATACTGGAAAAATTGGCTTATTTATTAGATTTATTGCTATAAAAATTGAATCTTTAATGCATTGCAAGCAAAGAATGAACCGCAAAACAATGTATTTATTGATACAGATCAGAAATGATCAGATATGATCACTTTCATTGAGTCAAAGTAATTTTTCGCAGAGTTCGCTCATCCCACAGGAGAAAAAAATCATGGCAAATCTGAACGATAGCTTGAACGATCTGATGTCCCTCGACGGCGCCTTGTGTGCAGCCGTGGTGGATTACAACAGCGGCATGATGCTGGCGAGCGCTGGCTCTGGCGTCGACATGGAACTGGCCGCCGCAGGTAATACTGAAGTGGTGCGCGCCAAGATGAAGACCATGAAGGCTCTGGGCCTGAACGAGAACATTGACGACATTCTGATCACCCTGGGCAAGCAATACCACATCATTCGTCCAGCGGCCAAGCTGGCCGGCATCTTCGTGTACTACGTGCTGGACAACAAGCGTGCCAACCTGGCACTTGCTCGCCGCAAGGTCTCCGATGTGGAAGGTGCAATGACCATGTAATGGCTTGGGCATTGCCCTGTCATTCTTCAAGCGGGCCCTAGGGCCCGTTTTTATTTGTTTTATTGCTTTCAAAAACATAGCGCTCTGCGCCTGGCGTTGGCATTCACGTGGTGCGGTGCGGGCATTCCTCGCACCGCGCTGCATGTAGGGTCATAGGCTCTTGCGCACATCGTCGTAAATAACACACGCTTTGTTACGATTGCGATACGCTATGTTGCAGTGTGACAATCCGATCCGCAAGCATGTCTGGGTTTGCCAAGCTGCTATCAAATTCAGCAATCCATAGCCCCAAGGCGCCGGATTGCCGAATGCAAAACATCTTCAATGATTGATCTGGTCAGAAGTGACTTAATAAAATCACTATCACCTGAACAAGGTGACGTAACTGATCTACATCAAACAAAGTGGGGAAACCATGGCAAATCTGAACGACAGCTTGAATGATCTGATGACGATGGACGGCGCCATGTGTGCCGCCGTGGTGGATTACAACAGCGGCATGATGCTGGGCAGCATCGGTACCGGTGTGGATCTGGAGCTGGCAGCCGCCGGCAACACCGAAGTGGTGCGCGCCAAGATGAAGACGATGAAGGCCTTGGGTCTGAACGACAGTATTGAAGACATTCTGATCACCCTGGGCAAGCAATACCACTTGATCCGCCCATCGCAGCGCCTGTCGGGCATCTTCGTGTATTACGTGCTGGACAACGCCCGTGCCAACCTGGCCCTGGCTCGCCGCAAGGTGGCAGATGTGGAAAGCAAGATGACCATGTAATGGGTCGATAGCCCGGGTTGTGCCGGGTCAAAAAAAGCGAGCCTTTGGCTCGCTTTTTTGCATTGCGCGGCATCTATTTTGATAGCGAGCAGTGCAGTATGGATGGGCACTAGCTGCTATTTTCTAAAAAATTGACACAATCACGCCAGCTGTCATGCCGCCACGAGTGGCGCGCGAAACTGGTAGCCGACTTTTTGCTGTGATTGCAGCGGCACGGCCAGCGGGGTGACCTTTTCGATGCGGCGGCGCAGGCGGTAGATGGTGGCATGCAGGCTGTTGTCCGAATCAGCGGCGTTGTTGTGGCCCAGCAGGTCGCGGATCTGATCGCGGCTGACCACTTCGCCCTGGGCGCGCAGAAAGCATTCCATCAGCAGCAGGTCCGTCGGGCTCAGTTCCACGATCTGGCCGTCAGGTGCGGTGAGCACGCTGCGGCGGCTGTCGAGCTTCCAGGCGGTAGCGGTCTTGGCCGTGGTCATGATGCGACGATGCACAGCGCGGATGGCCAGTTCCACCTGCTCGAAGGTGACTGGCTTGGTCAGGTACATGTCGGCGCCTGCGTTGATGACTTCGGCAAACACCTCCGGCCCCAGGCGCCCCGAGACAATCAGCACTCCGGCCTGCGTGCGCTTGCGCAGAATGCGGATGAGCTCTGCGCCATCCACACCGGGCAGCATCAAGTCCAGCACATAGAAATCGAAGCGATAGGGCTCGATGTCGGCCAGCAGGTCGCTGCTGTCGCCATAAGCCTGTACCTTCACGCCCTGGTTGCGCAGGTGCTGGGCGAGGAATTCGCAGTATTCAGTGTCGTCGTCGACCAGGGCGAGCGTGGCAGGGAGCATGGTGTCTTTAGTAGTGGGAGATCAGTCGTCCAGACCTTGGGGCAATTCCAGCCGCATGATGGTGCCATGCGGTTCGCGCGGCAAGGCTTGCACCATGCCCTGGTGCAATTGCACCACAGAGCGCACGATGAACAAACCCAGCCCGGCACCTGCGCGGTGGCGGTGCTCTGCGCCGCGCGAGCCTTTCTCGAACAGGCGCGGCCGCAGCTCTTCGGAAATCCCTGGCCCCTGGTCGATCACCTCGATGATCAGTGCCAGCGGATCGTCCGATTCGGCAATGCGCAGCAGCACGGGCGTATCGGCGGGCGCGTAGTTGAGCGCATTGTTCAAGAGGTTGCGGATGGTCAGCCGCATGAGTGCCGGGTGCAGCTGCACCGTGCGCACATCGGCGTCCCACACCACCTGGATGCGCGGGCGGTTGTCCGCTGCAATATCGTGCAGCACCAGGTTGATGAGGGTGGGCAGGTCGGTGTCGGTAGAGGCGCCGGCCTTGCCGCCCACGGCCAAAATGGTGCCGGCTGCCAGCGTGTTGTCCAGGGTGCCGATCACCTGCTGGAGCACATGCTCGGCCCGCAGCAAGGCTTTGCTGGCGGGGGTGGCCTGTTCCAGATGCAGATCGGCAATCGCCTTCATCGTGGCCTGCATGGCCGCCGAGGCATTGTTGAGCGGCTGGCGGATCTCATGCGAGAGAAGCTGGAGCATATCGCTGTGCTCGGCCAGCATGGCGGTGCGCCAGTCCAGCAGGGTGCGCAGCTTGAGCAGCTCGCCTTTTTCTTCGGTGCGCTCCTGCTCGGTGGATGACAGCGCGGCCAGTTGCGCATGCAGCACGGTGGCCTCTGCGCGGGCGTGGTACTCGGCAGTGCAGTCCTGCATGAGCATCAGCACGCCATCGGCAGTCTTGCGGCTGGCCTTGCCCTGCCAGATATATGGCGACAGGCTGATGCGGCGCCAGGCGGTGACGCCGTGGGCATCGGTCTTGCTGGCGTCAAACTGCTGGCGCTGGCCGAGGGCTGCGGCCTGCAGCGTGTCGCGGTGGGTCTCCAGAAAGGCGGCGGGCAAGGCTTCGGTCAATAGCTGGCCTGCCACGCCGGTGCTGGGAATGCCGAACCACTCACACCACTGAGGCGTAGCCAGCCGCAGGCGCTGGTCGTGCCCCCAGTAGGCCATGGCAACCGGGCTGCTGCCAAACAGGCGCAGCAGTTGCGCGGGGGCAAACCACAGGGCATCGGCGTTGGTGTTCAGTGGGGTGCTGGAGCTGGCGGACATGGTGATTGAAAGCGAGGGCGCAACAGCGCGGCTGATAGGGCGTACAAAGTTCGCCGCGCAGGCTGGTGCGGTTTGGAGCCCCGATGATAATAGGCAGACCGGGGGCGCGTTGCCATGGTTGGCACGGCCCGGGCCAATCTTGCTATGGATCGTCTCAAGCAGCTCGAATCATTTGTCGCCATTGCTACGCGTGGCAGCCTCACGGCTGCCGCCAAGGCCGAGGGCGTGGCACCCGCCATCATGGGCCGTCGTCTCGATGCGCTGGAGGAGCGCCTGGGCGTCAAGCTGCTGGTGCGCACCACGCGCAAGCTCACTCTCACGCATGAAGGCATCGCCTTTCTCGAAGACTGCCAGCGCCTGCTTACCGATCTGGCCAATGTCGAGGCCAGCGTGAGCGCCGGCGGCGTCAAGGCCACCGGGCATTTGCGCGTCACTGCCCCGGCGGGTTTTGGCCGTCGCCATGTGGCGCCGCTCTTGCCGCTCTACCATGCCCGTCATCCGGAGGTCACCGCCTCGCTCAACCTGAGCGACCGCCTGGTGGATCTGGCTGGCGAGGGCTATGACTGCGCGATCCGCGTCGGCGACCTGCCCGATTCATCGCTTGTGAGCGTGCGCGTGGCCGACAACCGGCGCCTATGCGTGGCCACGCCCGAGTACCTGCGCCGCCGTGGCACGCCCCGCCACCCGAGCGATCTGGCCCAGCACGACTGTCTCACGCTGTCGAGTGAGGCCTCGCAGACCCGGGGCTGGGCATTTCGCATGCCAGCCGATGGCGGAACGGGCGAAGTGGTGCATTTCAAGCCGGGCGGGCCGCTGGATTGCTCCGACGGCCAGGTGCTGCACGACTGGTGCCTGCAGGGCTGGGGCATTGCATGGCGCAGCACCTGGGAGGTGGAGGCCGAAATTGCCGCAGGCCGCCTGGTGCCGGTGCTGGAGGAGTTTGCCGCGCCGCCCAACGGTATCTACGTGGTGTTTCAGCAGCGCAAGCACCTGGCACTGCGCGTGCGCCTGTGGATCGATTTCGTCAAGCACCACTACGAGCAAGCCGATTTCTGGAAAAACGGAGTATCACGATGACTTTGGAAGCTTTTCTGGCCTGTATTCACCTGCTGGCCTTGCTCACGATGGTGGTTTTTCTCTCCAGCGAGGCGGCGCTGTGCCGTACCGAGTGGATGAACGCAGCCGTCGTGCAACGCCTGGCGCGGCTGGACATGATCTTTGGCATTGCCGCTGTTGCCGTGCTGGCCACCGGCCTGATGCGCGTGTTTCTCGGCGCCAAGGGCGCGAGCTGGTATGTATCGCAGCCGCTGTTCCATTTGAAGATGGCCTTGTTCATCACCGGGGCTCTGCTCTCCTTCAAGCCGACAGTCGTGTTTCGGCGCTGGTTACGCCAATTGCGCGACAATGGCAGCTTGCCTGCGGCAGCCGAGGTGCAGTCCACCCGCAAGTGGATCATGTGGCAGGCCCACCTGATTGCCGTGATCGCCGCAGTGGCCGTGTTTTATGCCCGGGGTTGGTAGCCCAGCTGGCTGCCAGCTTCCCAAGAATATCTAAATATGTTGCAAGTCAAAAAGGATTTGCTCGCAGCCCTGGCTGGCGAGCTGGATAAATTGTCGCCCGGCGCGGGTGAGCGCGCCGCGTTCGAGACGCCCAAGGTGGCCGCTCATGGCGACTATGCCGTGACCGCTGCCATGCAGCTGGCCAAGCCGCTCAAGGCCAACCCGCGCGCGCTGGGCGAGCAATTGAAGGCAGCGCTGGAGGCTACGGCGCCCTTCCAGCAATGGGTGGACGCGGTGGAAATCGCTGGCCCCGGCTTCTTGAACCTGCGCCTCAAGCCCGCTGCCAAGCAGCAGATCGTGCGCGAAGTGCTCGCGCAGGGCGACCGCTTCGGCTACCAGGCAGACCGTGGCCAGAACGTACTCGTCGAGTTCGTCTCGGCCAACCCCACCGGGCCGCTGCACGTAGGCCATGGCCGCCAGGCCGCCATTGGTGATGCCATCAGCAACCTGTATTCCACCCAGGGCTGGAAGGTGCACCGCGAGTTCTATTACAACGACGCTGGTGTGCAGATCGACACGCTCACCAAGAGCACACAGCTGCGCGCCAAGGGCTTCAAGCCCGGCGACGAGTGCTGGCCGACCGATGCCGAGAACCCACTGGCCAAGAATTTCTACAACGGTGACTACATTGCCGACATCGCCCAGGCTTTCCTGAACAAGGAAACCGTCAAGGCCGACGACCGTGAATTCACCGCGAATGGCGATGTTGAGGATTACGACAACATCCGCAACTTCGCCGTGGCCTATCTGCGCAACGAGCAGGACAAGGACCTGCAGGCCTTCAACCTCAAGTTCGACGAGTACTACCTGGAGTCGAGCCTGTACACCAATGGCTATGTGGAAGACACCGTCAAACGCCTGATCGACAGTGGTTACACCTATGAGCAGGACGGGGCGCTGTGGCTCAAGTCCACCGAGTTCGGTGACGACAAGGACCGCGTCATGCGCAAGTCCGACGGCCACTACACCTATTTTCTGCCCGATGTGGCCTACCACATCCAGAAGTTCAAGCGTGGCTACGGCAAGGTGGTGAACATCCAGGGCACCGACCACCATGGCACCATCGCCCGCGTGCGCGCTGGCCTTCAGGCTGCCAACGTCGGCATTCCGCAGGGCTATCCCGATTACGTGCTGCATACCATGGTGCGCGTGGTGCGCAATGGTGAAGAAGTCAAGATCAGCAAGCGCGCAGGCAGCTACGTCACCCTGCGCGACCTGATCGAGTGGACCAGCAAGGACGCCGTGCGATTCTTCCTGCTCTCGCGCAAGCCCGATACCGAATACACCTTCGATGTCGACCTGGCTGTGGCCCAGAACAACGACAACCCCGTGTACTACGTGCAGTACGCCCATGCGCGCATCTGCTCGGTGCTGCGCGCCTGGCAGGAATCTGGTGCGGTGGTTGCGGCATTGAAGGATGTGGATCTGTCGGCCCTGCAGGGCCCGCAGGCACAGGCGCTGATGCAGCTGCTCGCCAAGTACCCGGAGATGCTGATTGCCGCCGCTGACGGTAATGCGCCACACGATGTTACGTTCTACCTGCGTGATCTGGCTGCCAGCTACCACAGCTACTATGATGCTGAACGCATTCTGGTGGACGACGAGCCCGTGAAGCTGGCCCGCCTGGCGCTGGTGGCTGCCACGGCGCAGGTGTTGCGCAATGGCCTCGCAGTGCTGGGCGTGGGTGCGCCAGAACGCATGTGATTTTGCGAACAAAGGTAAAAACTGCAATGCGACGACATCAACGTGGTGGAACGATTCTGGGCCTGATTCTGGGGCTGCTGATTGGCGTAGGCGCGGCCCTGGCCGTGGCCGTCTATGTGACCAACGTACCGGTGCCGTTTGTCAACAAAGGCAATGTGCGTGGCGAAGCCAAGGACAAGGCCGAAGCCGAGCGCAACCAGAACTGGGACCCCAACTCGCCGCTGTATGGCAAGAACCCGGCCAGAAACCCAGCGCCCACAGCCCCTGCCGCGCAGGGCGTGGTTGTGCCGGAGCCTCCCAAGACGGTGACGGAAAACACCAAGCCGCCTGCCGACACCAAGCCGCCCAAGCCCGAAGTGGTGCTGCCCGACAGCAAGACGACCACTGCCGATGGCAAACCTGCCGACAAGCCTGTGGACAAGCCCGCAGACAAGACCCAGGTGGCCAAGCTCGATCCCAAGGCCGGACAGACCGTCGATCCGCTGGGTGATCTGGCCAAGTCGCGCGGGGCGGATGGCTCGGATGGCTTCCAGTACTTTGTGCAGGCAGGGGCTTTCCGCACCCAGTCCGATGGCGACGCCCAGCGCGCCAAGCTGGCCATGATGGGCTGGGAAGCCCGCGTGACCGAGCGCGAAGTCAACGGTCGCACGGTCTACCGTGTGCGCGTGGGCCCCTTCAACAAGCGCGACGATGCGGATGGCCTCAAAGGTAAACTGGATGGCGCGGGTGTCGACGCACAAATTGTGCGCGTGCAGCGTTGAACTTTTTCAAACCACAGTGACTCCTACCTCGCAACCTGCTACTGGAGATAACAAAACATGAAACGTCGTGCGTTTTCCGCTACCGCTGCTTCGGCAGTGGCCGCCTCTGCCATCAGCCTGCCTTTTGCCACCGGCGCACAAGCCCAGGCCAAGTTCAAGGAAGGCAAGGACTACCTCAAGCTGGCCAAGCCTGTGAACCCCGATGCGCCAGCCGGCAAGGTCGATGTGATCGAGTTCTTCTGGTACAGCTGCCCGCATTGCAACGCATTTGAGCCCCAGTTCGAAGCCTGGGCCAAGACGGCGCCCAAGAACCTGCAGGTGCGTCGCGTGCCCGTGGCATTCAACAACACCTTCATTCCTCAGCAAAAAATTTATTACACGCTGGAAACCATGGGCCTGATCCCTGACGTGCATGTCAAGGTTTTCCGCGCCATCCACGTGGAGCGCCAGCGCCTGAACAAGGACGACGAAATCTTCGCCTGGATGGAGAAGAACGGCGTCGACATCAAGAAGTTCAAGGACATCTACAACTCGTTCTCGGTCACCAACCAGGTGCGCAAGGCAACGCAGTTGCAGGAATCCTACGGCGTGGAAGGCGTGCCAGCCATGGGCGTGGCCGGCAAGTACTACACCGACGGAACGCGCGCAGGCTCGATGACCAATGTGCTGCAGGTAGTGGAGTTCCTGGCAGCCCAGGGCTGATCCGATACCCCGTCCCTGCTGCTCTGACTCTCAGGCCCGCTGCGCTGCATGCGGGCTTTTTCTTGGCCACATCAGGCCAGGCCTGCAAGACTTGCGCTACCGCCCACAAGCACGAAGGCTGGCCCCAGCTGCGGCGGAAAATCATGGCTTGCCAGGCACTTTTTTGATGAAATTTCGACGGTTGCCGGCACCGCGGAGCGGGGGCGGTGCTCCGTCAGCCGAGGAATGTGGGCAGGCCATTTCCATGGTGCTGGCGGTTGGGCCGCCAGCATGGCTACAATGGGGAAGAGCAAGATTCATGCCTTATGAGACCTAGTATTTTTTCCACCCTGTTGATGGCGGCTGTTCTGGCGCTGCCATTGCTGTCGCACGCCGAGCGCGCCGACCGCACCAAGCCCATGAACATCGAGGCGGACAATGGTACGCACGATGAGCTCAAGCAGACCAGCGTCTTCACCGGAAATGTGGTGGTGACCAAGGGCACCATCATCATCCGTGGCGCCCAGCTGACCGTCAGTCAGGACCGCGATGGTTACCAGCATGGTGTGGTGACGGCGGCGCCCGGCAAGCTGGCGTTCTTCCGCCAGAAGCGCGACACCGCGCCCGGCGCGCCTTCCGAGTTTGTTGAAGGCGAAGGCGAAGTCATCACCTACAACGGCCGCGACGATACCGTGCACTTTGAGCGCCGGGGCGAGCTTCGCCGCTACCGTGAAACCACTTTGACCGACCAGGTCAGCGGCTCGGTCATCGTCTACAACAACCTGACCGACACCTTTACCGTGAATGGCCAGAAGGGCGAGCAGACGGCAGAAACCAAGCCCGGCGCTCCCAAGAATGGCCGCGTGCGCGTGATCCTGACGCCCAAGGCCGATGAAAAGGCTGATGCGAAGACCGAAGCGAGCAAGCCCAAGCCTGCTCCCGACGACAAGGAAAAGCTGCGCCCGAGCACCCAACTCAATGACGGAGCCAAGTGATCGTGACTGAAACTTCGTCGGGAATCTCGGTCAACGCCAAGGCGGCGGCCAGCGACCATCGCAGCCAGCTCGAAGTGCTGCACCTCGAAAAATCCTACGGCAGCCGCAAGGTCGTCAAGGATGTGTCGCTGTCGGTGCGCAAGGGCGAGGTCGTCGGTCTGCTCGGCCCCAATGGCGCGGGCAAAACAACCTCTTTCTACATGATCGTCGGTCTGGTGCGCAGCGATGGCGGCGATATCCGCATTGACGGTCACTCGGTGGCCAACATGCCGATCCACCAGCGCTCGCAGCTGGGCCTGTCGTATCTGCCGCAGGAAGCGTCGATCTTCCGCAAGCTGAGCGTGCAGGACAACGTGCGCGCCGTGTTGGAGCTGCAAAAGGGCCCCAATGGCAAGCCCTTGCCGCGCGACGAGGTGGAGCGCCAGCTGACCGCGCTTTTGCAGGAGCTGCGCGTGGAGCACCTGCGCGAATCGCCCGCCATTGCGCTGTCCGGCGGCGAGCGCCGCCGTGTCGAAATTGCACGGGCGCTTGCCACGCAGCCCCGTTTCATTCTGCTGGACGAGCCGTTTGCGGGCATTGACCCGATTGCAGTGATCGAGATCCAGCGTATCGTTGCGTTTTTGAGAGACCGTGGCATTGGCGTGCTGATTACCGACCACAACGTGCGCGAAACCCTGGGCATTTGCGACCACGCCTGCATCATCAGTGATGGCAAGGTGCTGGCAGCAGGGACGCCGCAAGAGATTGTGGAAAACGCCGATGTGAGGAGGGTGTACCTGGGTGAGCATTTCCGCATGTGATGCACGGAGAGCCAGCAGGCTGCGCGTTGTTGGCGCGGCGGTTGGCTGGCCACGCAACCATTTCGTAGCAAGCGCATACATTGCCGTGCCAAGGGGCTGGCTATGATGCCCTCGCTGTCACTGCGCGTCTCGCAGAACCTCACGCTCACGCCGCAGCTACAGCAGTCCATCCGACTGCTGCAACTGTCCACCCAGGAGCTGTCGCAGGAAGTGGAGCAGATGCTCGACGAAAACCCGTTCCTGGAGCGGGATGCGGACGAGGCTGCTGCGGAGCCGGACGCTGCAGCGGCACCTGCCGATGTGCCGGGCGCCAGCGCGGACGCAGGCGATGATCGCGCAGAAAATGCTCCTGAAAAAGTAGCTTCTTCTGCAGATTCAGCAAGCACTGAATCTGATTTTGAACCAGATTACGCTGGCGGCGAAACCCTGGACTTTGCCGCAGGCAAGGAAACCGGTGCCGACGCCGAAGCGGCTGCGGGCGACTCTGCATCCGACTGGGAAGAATGGGGCGGCGATGTGCCAGCCCGTGCCAGCGCGGCAGATGACGAAGAAGAAACTCCCGCATCGGACCGCAGCTCGGTCCACATCAGCCTGCAGGATGTGCTGCACCGCCAGGCGCTGTCGCTGCGGCTGTGCCCGGAAGACCGCGCTGCGCTGTACTTCCTGATCGAATCGCTGAACGACGACGGCTACCTCGAAGAGACCCTGGCCGAGCTGGCCCAGAGCTTTGGGGACGCCAGTGATCCAGACGCTTATGACGCGCTGCTGCACCACCTGACCGTGGCGCTGCGCCTGCTGCAAAGCCTGGAGCCGGTGGGCGTGGGCGCCCGCACACTGGCAGAATGCCTGGCCCTGCAGATCAAGGCCCGCCAGCGTCTGCTGGACGACGAAGGCTCCGCCGACCCCGAGGCCGATGCGCTGGCCCTGGAGACTGCGCTGCTCGTGTGCCAGGAATCGCTCGACCTGCTGGCGCGCCGCGATGTGCGCAAGCTCACGCAGCTGACGGGCTGCAGCGAGGCCGCCGTGCGCAGCGCGCTGGCGGTGATTGCAAAGCTGGAGCCACGGCCGGGCCGCCCCTATGCGGACGTTGACCGCAACGCCATCATTCCCGACATCATCGTGCGCCCCAGCAACGAGCGCGGCCTGCCCGTGCCGGGCTTCAGCGTGCAGCTCAATGCCGAGGTGATGCCGCGCCTGCGTGTGCAGGAGGTGTATGCCAACGCCCTGCGCAGCCACAAGGGCAGCGAAGGCCATGGGGCGCTGCAGCAACGCCTGCAGGAGGCCCGCTGGTTCATCAAGAACATCCAGCAGCGTTTCGACACCATCCTGCGGGTGTCGCAGGCGATTGTGGAGCGCCAGCGCAACTTCTTCGTGCATGGCGAGCTGGCCATGCGCCCCATGGTGCTGCGCGAGATTGCCGACGAGCTGGGCCTGCACGAATCCACCATCAGCCGGGTGACCACGGCCAAGTACATGGCCACGCCACAGGGTACGGTTGAGCTCAAGTACTTTTTTGGCTCGGGCCTGGGCACCGAAACCGGGGGCAGCGCCTCCAGCACGGCGGTGAAGGCGCTGATCAAGCAGTTGCTGGACGATGAAAACCCGAAAAAGCCGCTGTCCGATGCCAAGATTGCCGATCTGCTGCAGGAGCAGGGCATCGAGTGCGCGCGCCGCACTGTCGCCAAATACCGCGAGGCCTTGCGCATTCCGGCGGCCAGCCTGCGCAAGACCTTATAAATTGCTATTGTTTATATAGCGAATTGCGTTTGATGGATGGCCGCTACTGGCCAGTCTGTCTTATTTTTTACCAGATGCTGCCCTGCGCTTGGCAAACAGCGCGTCGTAGCTGGATTCGCGGAACCCCGCCAGCCGCTGGCCGTCTGCCAGCAGCACCGGAACGCCCCTGCCACCAATCTCCGCAAAAGCGGCCTTGCCGTCGGGCGTGTCGATATCGATTTCGCGGTAAGCGATCTGGTTCTTGGCCAGATAGGCGCGTGCGAGCCTGCAGTAGCCGCACCATTGCGCCATGTACAGCACGGCCTGGCCATGCTGCACCGCCACCTTTTTCGGGGCCGCTTTGCCTGCGGGCTCTGGTGGCATGCCCGGCACGATGCTGATCGGCAACTGCTCCTGCTGCAGGGCCTGGGCGTTGCCTTCGGCAGGTGGCCGGTCGCTGTAGACGACCTTGCCGTCGGCTCCCACTGATTTGTACAGTGTCTGCGCACCTGCGAACGGGTAGATTGCAATCAACAACAACGTAAGACAAAAGGAACGCATGGAGTCTCCAGGGAGGCACTGGGGGCCAAGCCAATCATATAAAAGAAAAAGCCGCTGGGCGTTTCCGCATCAGTGGCTTTTTGCAGTGATCAAGATTGGGCCAATCAGGCGGGCCACAGCCACCATACAAACAGCGCTGCCACGGCCAGCATCAGGCCGAACTTGGTGAGCTTGTAGGCGGTCTTGTTCCAGGCCTTGTAGCGGCGGCGCCACTGGCCCATGTAGAACGAGATTTTGAAGATGCGGCTGATGAAACCGCGTGGATCGCCCTCATTGTTGGGCGAGCTCGCGGCAGCGACCACATTCTTGCCCAGCCAGTGGTTCAGCCACTGGGCAAAGCCGTTGGTCATGGGGCGCTCCACATCGCAGAAGAGCACGATGCGGTTGCCTTCGCTGCGGTTTTCGGCCCAGTGCATATAGGTTTCGTCAAAGATCACGCCTTCGCCTTCGCGCCAGCTGTAGGGCTGGCCATCGACTTCGATCATGCAGCGGTCGTCGTTGGGGGCCAGCACGGCCAGGTGGTAGCGCAGCGAGCCCGCATACGGATCGCGGTGCAGGTTGAGCTTGGCGCCGGGCGGCAGCTCGGCAAACATGGCGGCCTTCACATTGGGAATGGCCTTGACCAGCGCCGTGGTCTTGGGGCACAGCTCCATGGCCGAGGGGTGGGCGTCGCCATACCACTTGAGGTAGAAGCGCTTCCAGCCGGTCTTGAAGAAGGAGTTGAAGCCCGCGTCGTCGTTGTTGGCCGCTGCCTTGATCTGCATGTTTTTCTGCAGGTTAACGGCTTCTTCGCGGATTTCGCGCCAGTTGGCCTGCAGCGGCGCCAGCTCGGGGAAGGTGCTGGTGGGCAGGTAGGGCGTGCGTGGCACCTTGCTAAACATCAACATGAAGACGTTGAATGGCGCCGTAAAAGTGGAGTGGTCAAACAGCTGGCGCAGCACCTTGTGCCGCACCTTGCCGCGCAGGTGCATGTACAGGCCGCAGCCAAAGAAGAGCAGCACCAGGGCCAGAACAATGATTTTTGCCATAGCCGCCGATTTTACCGAGGGCATTGCGGCCTGTGCTGCGCAAGCGCAAAGCACGGGCGTTTCGTAATATCAAAAACCATAGCTGGTACCGCTTTGTGGATAAGCACTACCAACCCAAAAGGCAGGGTAAAAGACAGGCCAGAGTGGCTGGTGGACTTTACTTGCCCTGCTTGGCAACCGCCGCTTTGAGGCGATGCAGCATTTCCTTGTTCAGCAGGCGCTGCTGGCCGCTCCAGTGCGTCATGGCCTTGTCGGCGTCGGCCTTGAGGCGGTTGGCCGTGGCCCAGTCGCCCTGCTCTGCGGCCCAGATCGCGTATTCGGCGATCACATCGAAGCCGCCCGATTGCTCGCGCACGAAATCGAAGCTCTTGCGCGCCATCTCCTGGTCGCCCAGCATCGCGTAGGACTTGGCAATCAGCAGGCCCACGGGCTCTGCGCGGTAGTGCACATCGGTCTGCGCAATGGTCTTGAGGTATTGCAGCGCCGTGCGGGGCTCCCCCGCATGGTAGGCGGCTTGCGCCGCGCCCCAGCGGATGTCCTGGTCGGCCGCGAACGGGCCTTTCATCGCCGCTTCAAAGTGGCGCAGCGATTGCTGCGCATTGCCAACAGCCAGCTGTGCCTGGGCCAGGCGTATTTCATGCTGCGCCGTGGGGCTGTAGTCGTAGGCGGCCTGGGCTTCGCGCACTTCGCGCGTCGGATCCAGCGCCTTGACAGCGCTGCTGGCCAGCTGGCGGGCATGGCGCTGCAGGCGCGAGCTGGGCAGGAAGATGGCGAAGAAATACACCACGCTGCCCAGAAACGGAAACGCCAGCAGGATGAACAGCCAGTAGTTGTTTTGCCCGGTGCGCACGGCATGAATGGCAAAGAAAATGGCAATGATGATGTGTGCGCCCGCGCCCAGATACGGCATATGCAATCCTTGTTGTGGATAGTGTGGCTGTATTGTAGAAGGGCGCTCTCAGCTGCCACCCGGCTGTCGTGCAAGGACAACAGCGCTACAGGAGGCGCGTGCCCAGGGGCACATCGCCATCGGGCACGCACAGCGCAACATGGCCGTCGGCGTTGTGAAAGCCGGTGATGAGGCATTCGCTCATGAGCGGCCCGATCTGCTTTTTGGGAAAGTTGACCACGCCCACCACCAGCCTGCCCACCAGATCGTGCGGCTGGTAGAGCTGGGTGATCTGCGCGCTGGATTTGCGGATGCCGATCTCGGGGCCGAAATCGACCTGCAGCTTGTAGGCGGGCTTGCGTGCCTCGGCAAACACCTCGGCGGCGAGCACACGGCCCACGCGCAGCTCCACTTTCAGAAAATCGTCAAAACTGATGTCATTCATGCCGCCATCTTGCCGCGGCATGGCAGGCCAACTGTCGAGAAACGCTTGAAGGGAATCGGGGCGATCAATGCCCCACAGCCTTGGAGAAGACATTCATCACCACCACGCCCGCCACGATCAACCCCATGCCGATGAGCGCAGGCAGATCCAGCTTCTGGCCGAATAGCACCCAGGCTGCAATGGTGATGAGCACCACGCCCAGGCCCGACCAGATGGCGTAGGCAATGCCCACCGGAATGGTGCGCAGGGTGAGCGACAGGCAGTAGAACGCGACCATGTAGCCCGCCACGGTGATGACCGAAGGCCACAGCCGGCTGAAACCATCGCTTGCCTTGAGGGCCGATGTGGCAATGACTTCTGCCACGATGGCGGTGAGCAGATACACCCAGCTCATGGGGCGCTTGCGCCGTGCGCAGGAGTGAAGAGGGACATGGGCGTGCAGGGCAAAAAATTTGAACAAAAAAGGCCTGCACCGCCCAAAAGGCAATCGCAGACTGCTATTGATTTGAGAGTTTAGAACGTGTTTACGATTTCTACGCAGCTGCGTTGGAGTGCAATCGGGATGCGTTCGAAGCGATGGGCCGCAGCTTGCACCGGGGTGCAAGCAAGGGCGAGCGCGCAGAAATCGCCCGATTTCACTCCAACCCGGAGGGACAGTGGGTTTGGGGGCGCCCGGCTAGGGGCGCCCCGCAACGCCACTGTCGCGGCGCGAGGAGATCGTAAACACGTTCTTAGCGCTGGCTGGCTATCAGCCCACGGTCAAGGTCTTGTTGATGTTGCCGCGTGTGGCGTTGGAGTAGGGGCAGACCAAGTCGGCATCGTGCACCAGTTTTTCGGCAGCGGCCTTGTCCATGCCGGGCAGGTGGATGGTCATGCGCACGGCAATGCCGAACACATCGCCCACGGGGCCCAGATCGACTTCGGCGTCAATCGAGGTGTCGGCCGGCAGGGTGATCTTCTGGCGACCAGCGACTGCCTTCATCGCGCCCAGAAAGCAGGCCGAGTAGCCGCTGGCAAACAGCTGCTCGGGGTTGACGCCCTTGCCGCCAGGGGCGGTCAGGGTGATGTCGAGCTTGCCGTCGTCGCTGCGCGAGACGCCTTCGCGTCCGCCGGTGCTGTGGGCGCGTGCGGTGTACAGAACTTTGTCGAGATTGGCCATGGTGAACTCCTGGTTGAGGATGGGCGAGAAGTGCTTCACAACGAAGCGGTGGACGGCTGTGCGGTCAGACGATCGCGCAGCTGTTGGATCTGTTGGGTCAGGGCCTGCAGCTCCTGCACGGTGCACTGGCTGCGCGCCAGCACGCAGGCGGGTACGCTGGCAGCCTGGGTTTTGAGGGCGCGGCCCGCATCCGTGAGGGTGACGCGCACGCGCCGCTCATCCTGCGCATCGCGCTGGCGCTGCAGCCAACCGGCAGCCTCCATGCGCTTGAGTAGCGGGGTGAGGGTGCCCGAGTCGAGAAACAAACGCTCGCCCAACTGCGAAACCATGCAGCCATCGTGCTCCCACAGTACCAGCAGGGCGAGGTACTGCGGGTAGGTCAAACCCAACGGTTCCAGCAAGGGCTTGTAGAGCTTGGTCATTGCCAGCGAGCTGGAATACAGCGCAAAGCACAGCTGGTGGTCAAGCAGCAGCGCGTTGGATGTAGAGGGTGTGGCATTGGACATGGGATCTATTATTGCTGGCAATTAAATTGTGTGAAATTTAATTAGGAAAAACCATGGGGTGAAAAGGGGCGATGCGGCGCTCGCAGGCAGCGTTCCTTTCGGTTGTTAGAAGCACGTTGTGGCATGTTTGCGGACAGGCGGCCCGGCCTGCCCGGTACCCCCAGCCAGCAACCTATTCCGCTCTTTGCGACTTTGCGACTGAGCGGTGGGGTGACTGGCGCCGGTGCGGGTGTCAGTATGCGGTCTGCACCACCAGGCCGCTGCTGTCTTGGAACCTGGCGGCCACGGCGTCGGCTGCGGTGCGCAGCAGGATCAGGTCCATGCCGACGGCTACAAACTGGGCGCCCAGCGCCATGCATTCGCGGGCGCGGGCCTCGTCCACCATCAGAATGCCGGGCGCCTTACCCGCCGCGCGGATGCGGCCAATGGCCTGGTTGATGGCGGCGTCCACCTCGGGGTGGCGCATCTGCCCCGGGTAGCCCATGCTGGCCGAGAGATCGGCGGGGCCGATGAAGATGCCGTCCACACCATCAACGGCGGCAATGGCTTCGATCTGGCTGAGCGCTTGCTGGGTCTCCACCTGCACCAGCAGGCACAGCTCGCGGTGCGCGTCGGCGATATAGGCGCCATCGCGGCCAAAGTTGCTGGCGCGGGTCGATCCGCCCATGCCGCGTATGCCCACGGGGCCGTAGCGCATGGCGTCCACGGCGGCTTGCGCCTCCTGGGCGTTCTGCACAAAGGGCAGCAGCAAGGTCTGCGCGCCAATGTCGAGGTAGCGTTTGATGAGCACCGGATCGTTCCACGCTGGGCGCACCACGGCGCTGGTGGGGCGCGGCTGGCGCGCGGCGCCCAGCGCCTGCAGCTGCGCCATCACCTGCGGCACATCGTTGGGCGCGTGCTCGGTGTCGAGCATGACCCAGTCATAGCCGCTGCCGCCGAGCAGCTCGGTGACGTAAGGCGATGGGAAAGCCGACCACAGGCCGATCTGGGTCTGGCCTGCGGCCAGTGCGTGCTTGAAGAGGTTCTTGTTGGGCATGGCTTGTCTCCGGTCGTCTTCACTGTCTGGTTTCACCGCCTGGTTTCGTTGTCTGTTGGTGTCAGGGCAGGATGTGGATGTCATCGTCCGTCATCGGCCTGCGGCAGGCATCGGTCATGGTGTGCCAGGCGCTGCCTCGCAGATCCACGCCGTCGCGGTCTGCCAGGTGGGTGACGCTGCTGCACACCTGGTAGAAGTGGCGCGCAGCGACGGTATCCCGCGCATACCGCTGGTAATAGCGGCCCAGGTAGAGCCGAGCCGCAGGCGATTGCGCGGTGACAAACTCCAGAAAATCGCGGTAGCTGGCATCCACCGGGGCATTTTCCAGCGAGGTTTTCCAGACGCGAAAGCCTGCGAGCAGCCCCGCCAGCACCAATAGCACAACGGCAAGCCGAACTCCTTTGCGCAGAGTGGATGGCTTGCCGTTTGCGGTCATTGCTTAACGATGGTGCCCGGCGCATGCGCCAAGGCAGGCCCTGGTCAGTATTGGTACACGCCCTTGCCGGTCTTGCGGCCCAGGTGGCCGGCGGCCACCATTTCCTTGAGCAGCGGGCAGGGGCGGTATTTGCTGTCGCCAAAATCCTTGAGGTACACCTCCATCACGGCCAGGCACACATCGAGGCCAATCATGTCGGCCAGCGCCAGCGGGCCGATGGGGTGGCTGCAGCCGAGCTTCATGCCGTCGTCGATGTCTTGCGCCGAGGCAATGCCTTCGGCCAGCACGTAGAAGGCTTCGTTGATCATCGGCACCAGAATGCGGTTGACGACAAAGCCCGGAGAGTTCTTCACGGTGATGGGCGACTTGCCCAGCTGCACGGCCATGGCCTTGACGGCGTCATGCGTGGCGTCGCTGGTCTGCAGGCCGCGGATCACTTCCACCAGCGCCATCATCGGCACGGGGTTGAAGAAGTGCATGCCAATGAACTTGTCCGCACGCTTGGTGGCTGCGCCCAGCTGGGTGATGGAGATGGACGAGGTGTTCGATGCCAGCAGCACATCGGGGGCCAGCAGGTCGTCGACCTGCTTGAGAATCTTGAGCTTGAGCTCGTAGTTCTCGGTTGCGGCCTCGATCACCAGCTGCGCGGCCTTCAGGTCGTCGTAGCGGGTCGAGCCCTTGATGCGGGCGAGTGCAGCGGCCTTGTCGGCTTCGGTGATCTTTTCCTTCTTGATCAGGCGGTCCAGGCTGGAGCCCACCGTGGCCAGACCCTTTTGCACGGCGGCATCGGAGATGTCCACCATCACCACCTGCAGGCCCGCCACCGCGCAGGTCTGCGCAATGCCATTGCCCATGGTGCCTGCACCAATCACGCCTACGGTCTGGATCGTCATCTGTCTTCCTTTGGATTTGCTGTTGGGCCAAAGCGGCTGCGCCGCCATCGCCAGCATCATAGCGGCCCCTGCTGCACTGCCGCATAAACTGGGTGACAGGGCTGCGGGGGTAAGTGCAGGCCCTAAAATCGCCCGCATCGCTGCACTGCAGCCCTTCATCGACAAGGCTAGATATGACCACCTTCGGCACCCCGCTTTCCAAAAACGCAACCAAAGTCATGCTGCTGGGCAGCGGCGAGCTGGGCAAGGAAGTGCTGATTGCGCTGCAGCGCCTGGGTGTGGAGACCATCGCCGTGGACCGCTACGACAACGCCCCCGGCCAGCAGGTGGCCCACCATGCGCGCACCATCGCCATGAGCGATGCGGCCCAGCTGACGGCGCTGATCGAGGCCGAGAAGCCGGATATGGTGGTGCCTGAGATCGAGGCCATTGCAACCCCTGCGCTGCAGACGCTGGAGGCTGCTGGCTCCGTGCGCGTGGTGCCCACCGCCCGCGCCACGCGCCTGACGATGGACCGCGAAGGTATCCGCCGCCTGGCCGCCGAAACCCTGGGCCTGCCCACCAGCCCCTACCAGTTCTGCGATTCGCTGGCCGAGCTGCAGGCCGCCATCGACAACGGTATCGGTTATCCCTGCGTCGTCAAGCCGGTGATGAGCAGCTCGGGCAAGGGCCAGAGCAAGATCGACGGCCACGCCGATGTGGAAAAAGCCTGGAACTACGCCATGGAAGGCGGCCGCGTGCAGGGTGGCCGCATCATCGTGGAAGGCTTCATCGACTTTGACTACGAGATCACCCTGCTGACCGTGCGCGCAAAAAATGCCGCCGGTCAGATCGAAACCCATTTCTGCGAACCCATCGGCCACGTGCAGGTCAAGGGCGATTATGTGGAGAGCTGGCAGCCCGCCCGCATGGCGCCTGCTGCGCTCACACTGGCACAGGATATTGCCCGCGAGATCACCACCGATCTGGGCCGTGGTTTGAATGGCGAGCCTGCTGGCCTGGGTCTGTTTGGCGTGGAACTGTTCGTCAAGGGCGATCAGGTCTGGTTCAGCGAAGTCAGCCCCCGCCCGCACGATACCGGCATGGTGACCATGATCACCCAGTGGCAGAACGAGTTCGAGCTGCATGCCCGCGCCATCCTGGGCCTGCCGGTGGACACCAGCCTGAAAACGGCCGGTGCCAGCGCTGTGATCTATGGCGGCGTCGAGGCGCAGGGCATTGTGTTCGATGGCGTGGACGCTGCGCTGCAGATCCCGGGCACCGAAGTGCGCCTGTTTGGCAAACCCGAGAGCTTTGAGCGCCGCCGCATGGGTGTGGCGCTGGCGCGCGCCGCCGACACGGATGCCGCGCGTGACAACGCCAAGAAGGCGGCTGCGCTGGTTCGCCCCCGCGTGGCGGCGTAAGCGGGAGCGGAGACATCTGCAGCCAGCACGACCAGAAAACGCAAGAAGCGCGGTCTCTCAGGAACGGGTTGGTGCATATAAAAATAGCTGCCTGGCGCCCATTGATGGGGCACAGGCAGCTATCTGCTTGGCAGCGTCCTCGGTCAGAGGTTCATGAATGCCTTGCGGCGCATCCATACGAGCGCACCCAACACGCCAGTCAGCAGCAACGTGGCCCAGCCCCCGAGCGACGGAACGGGCTGCGGCGTTGCCACAGGTGGAGTGACCGTGCCATTGTCGTCATTGGTGATGACAACGCTGGCCTGCGCAGGGGTGCCGGTGAGAAAGTCGTTGCTGCCGGTGATTTGCAGGGTGACCGTCACTGGCGTTTCGCCCGCCACCTGGTTGTCGTTCGCAATGATGGTGCATGCGGGCGCCTGGGTCTGGCCCTCGGGGATCACGACCGGGCTGCTGCAGCTTTGAGTGGTGTACTGCGGATCTGCAGCAGAAATGGTGAACGGAACGGACAGACCACCGGTCGGGGCGGGGGTGCTGGCCGTGACCGTGCAGACCGATTGCTGGTTGGCGCTGTCCGTCAGTGCTGATTTATCGCACGCGATGGTGACGGTAGGCTGGTAGATGTATTCAAACGATACCAGGCCATCGACGCCGTTGGGAGATGGGTCGGTATTGGGAATCGGTGCTGTGGGCGAGCCTGGAACCGTTGCCACCGGGCTGCTGATGGTATTGGGGGCAGTGCTGTAGGTGCAGGAGCCGCCCATGCCGCCAGAGCCAGCGCTTTGCGCCGTGTCGACGCCATAGTTGCCGCCGGTACCTGCGGCGCCCTGGTAGCCGCCGCCACCGCCACCGCCGCCGCCGCCATCACCCGGGCCTTGCAGGCCCGCGCTGCCTGGAGCGGGCGTTGCGCATGCAGCTACTTCGGGCGTGAACAGCGCGACTGCCGATGCATCAGCCACAGGGGCGGCCTGGAAGGAATCGCCACCACCACCGCCGCCGCCGCCAGCACGCACCCAGGCGCCACCTACGTTCAGAAACGATGCGCCACCACCGCCCGCGCCGCCGCCGCTGACAAAACTGGGGCCCATGGCAGCGCCGTTGCCGCCGCTTCCCGCACCGTTGCCACCCGCACCGCCACTGAGGCTGGAGCTGCGCGCATAGGTGGCTCCGCCTTGCCCGCCACTACCGGCTCCTGCCGTAATGGTTTGGCCTGGCTGCACACGGATGATGGCGTCCACCTGGGAGCCCGCAGCGCCCTTGCCGCCCACAACCCCGTCATAGGCGCCCGCGCCGCCCGCGCCACCCCTGACGATGACCTTGATGGCGCCAACGCCAGCGGGCACCACATCAGGTGCTGCTTGCGGGGCCGCAGGGGTATAGGTGATGGTTTGGGCATGGACGCCGCCACTGGCCAAGCACAGCGCAAGCAGCGCTGCGGCTGGCAGCGCTGGGCGCATGCCATCACGCAGGAAGAAAGGATGGGTCATAACTTACCTGATCAATAACAAAAATGAGCAAAGATGCAATGGCATGCAAGCAAGCCGCCAGGATTGCTGCAAATCAATTGCTGATGCGGTCTATTATTTAATTGAAATTTAATAACCAATTGTCATGAACTATCAATGCAGATAGGTACTGCATCAATTGCATCATATTGTCACAAATTTGGTAATGCGTTTCTTCCCGCAGCGCTGCAAAAAAGCTGCATGGCCCTTGCCCCCTTACCCTTAGCCATAGGGGGAATAGGGCGCCATGCAGCTTTCGGATCAACAAGGATTGAAGCTGAATTAATCCATCCAGCACATAAAGCTCTCGGCCTTGTTCACATCACCCGTGCCCTTGTAGCGCGGCCAGAACGGGTATTCGCACAATGGACGGGTGCGGCCAGGCACGCCGCTTGCATCGGTCACCACGGGGTTTTCCGGTGGCTTGCTCGTGGTGCTCCACTGGTCCAGCGCGGCCAGCGAATCCCAGTTGGCGTTGAAGGTGGTGCTGACAGCGTGGCCATAGCCCGGCACCTCGTAGTAACGCACAAACTGGCGCACCACCTGGCGGCCCATCTTGTTGATGACCCGGTCGAAATACTGCTCGGTTGCGCGGGTGCTGACCAGGGCATCCGCCGCGCCATGCGCCATCAGCACCTTGCCGCCATGCTTGTTGAAGGCCGTCAGGTCGGTGTTGTTGATGTCCTGCAGTTGGGTCAGCTGGTTGATGCGCTCAGCCCAGGGGCCGGGGTTCTGCGGGTCGAGGGTGAGGCTGTTGAAGCGCTCGTCGCGCGTGACGAAGTAGCGCACCCACTGGTCCCAGAACACGGCCCAGTACGGCGCGGTGAGCGGCGCGGGGCTTGCGGGGGCCGTAGTGTTCATGGCCAGCATGTTCACCGTGGGTTGCAGCGGGCTTGTGCCTTCCTCGCCCAGCTCCGTTCCCCAGATATTGAAGCCGGGGTACTGCGTCTCTCCGCTGCCCAACTTGGCACCAAAGCGGATTTCGCTGTCGTAGACCTTCAATGCGGCAATCATGGCGTCGCTCAGGCACTGGTCGCCTTCGTTGCCGCCGCTGGCGCAACGCAGCGGCTTGCCCTCGAACTGGACCTTGGCCGGGTCGAACTGCGCATTGCAGGCAGGCACGTTACTGATCAGACCGTCGGTCACGCCGTCGAGTCCGTCGCACTGTGCAATGGCAGCCTGGCGCAGCAGCTTGCGCTGGGCCAGGCTGGGGTAGGCGCCGGGCTGGGCAAAGGCGCGGCTGATGCGGCCAAACTGCAGATCCAGGCTGGCAGCATTCCAGGCCGGGTACCAGGCGACGATGCCATCCCAGTCCCTGGGCCACTTCTGGGCCACGGCCAGTGCTTCGCGCCCGCCGGTGGAGCCGCCAATGAAATACCGCTTGCTGGGCTTTTTGCCATAGAAGCGGGTGACGAGCGCATCACCCACGTCGCTCACCTTCTTGAGCGCGGCTCCCGAGAAATTGGCGATTGCCTCGTCATTCATGCCAAAGCTGCCATCGCGGCTGCCAGCGGGGCCCGCCTGGTGGCCCGAATCACTGGCAAACACTGCGTAGCCCTGCGAGAGCAGCGGATACGGCCCCTGGCTGGCGGGGGCTGCCGGGTAGCTGAAGAGATTGGGCAGCGTGCCGTTGTAGCCGCCGCCGCCCAGCATCACGACCTTGCCATTCCACTCCTGCGGCAAGATGAGCGCCATCTTGATGGCAGGCGCTGCCGGGTCAACGGGTGCAATGCTCACATCGGCCCGCAAGGCTGCGGGCGGCTGCGGGCCTTTGGCCGGATCGGCGGCCGTAACGGCTTCGACCTTGGTGACCGTGGCGCCGCTGGTGGGCAGGCCGATCTTGTCGGCCGCAACCTGCTGGCCCGACAGGGCGCTGGCATCAAAACGGGCGGTGCTGCAGGCAGTCAGCGCAAGCGCGGCGCTGGCAACGGCCAGCAGGCGAAAAGCGGGGGATGGATGGTTGGACACAGGCGATTCCTGAATTGTTGTGTTTGTCCAGGGAACCTCTGCAGAAACCGCGGCCAGACCACGGCAGAGAAATTTGCAGAGGAGCCCCAGGTTCCCTAGATATTGGG
This sequence comes from Comamonas odontotermitis, assembly GCF_014207855.1. GTDB lineage: Bacteria > Pseudomonadota > Gammaproteobacteria > Burkholderiales > Burkholderiaceae_C > Comamonas > Comamonas odontotermitis_A. The sequence goes on from NZ_JACHKZ010000014.1 coordinate 53,250, forward strand.
CAGGGTTGCCCACGCGCCATTGTGGAGCGGCGGGGGGCAGAATTCCACAGGGTTTGCCGCCCAGTCGTTTGCAGCCAACGCATGTGCCACCCACACGGGGGGCGTAAAAATGATTAACAAAAAGCTGCTGGCGCTTTATCCATCAGCGCGAGCAGCTCATTTTTTGTGAGTGATTTTGCGGTGCAGGCAGTGTTACTGGAAAGCCACTTCTGCAAAGCTGCGCAGCTTGCGGCTGTGAAGGCGGTCCACCCCGCCAGCGCGCAGGATGCCCACTGCGCGCAGGCCGATGCGCAGGTGCTGGTCCACCCGCTCGCGGTAGAAGTGGTTGGCCATGCCGGGCAGCTTGATCTCGCCATGCAAGGGCTTGTCGCTCACGCACAGCAAGGTGCCGTAAGGCACGCGAAAGCGAAAGCCGTTGGCCGCGATGGTGGCGCTTTCCATGTCGAGTGCAACGGCACGGCTCTGGCTGAAGCGGCGCTGCGGCGTATTGTTGGGCAGCAGCTCCCAGTTGCGGTTGTCGGTGCTGGCCACGGTGCCGGTGCGCATGAAGCGCTTGAGGTCGGCCTCGGGCACCTGCGTCACATCGGCCACGGCCTGCTGCAGCGCCTGCTGAATTTCGGCCAACGCAGGAATCGGCACCCACAGCGGCAGCTCCTCATCGAGCACATGGTCTTCGCGCACATAGGCGTGGGCCAGCACATAGTCGCCCAGCTGCTGGCTGTTGCGCAGGCCCGCGCAGTGGCCCAGCATCATCCAGGCGTGCGGGCGCAGCACGGCGATATGGTCGGTAATCGTTTTGGCATTGGCCGGGCCTACGCCGATATTGACCATGGTGGTGCCCGATTGGTCGGCGCGCACCAGGTGATAGGCCGGCATCTGCGGCAGGCGCGGCGGTGGGGTGCCCAGCGCATCTGCACTTTGGGCGGGCAAGCCCACACGGCGCGTCACCACGTTGCCTGGTTCGATGAAGGCAATGAACTCGCTGTCCGGGTTCTCCATCTCGGCGCGGCCCAGGCGGATGAACTCGTCAATGTAGAACTGGTAGTTGGTGAACAACACGAAGTTCTGGAACCACTCGGGCAAGGTGCCGGTGTAGTGGCGCAGGCGCTGCAGCGAGTAATCCACCCGCGGCGCGGTAAAGAGCGACAGCGGCTGCGGATCACCCGCCAGCGGCTCCCAGGTGCCATTGGCAATGCCGTCGTCCATGGCGTGCAGGTCGGGCAGGTCGAACACGTCGCGCATCAGCAGCCGCCGCTCGGCGCTCAGCTGGCCTTCGATATGGTCATTGTCGGCAAAGGAAAAGTGAATGGGAATGGGCTGGTTGCTGGTGCCCACTTCCAGCTCCACGCCATGGTTGGCGATCAGCAGGCGAAACTGCTCGGCGTAGTAGTTGTCAAACAGGTCGGGCCGCGTCAGCGTGGTCTCGTAGTGGCCCGGGCCTTCGACAAAGCCATAGGCGAGCTTGCTGTCGGCGCGTGCCACCGTGCGTGTGTGCAGGCGCACAAAGGGGTAGCAGGCGCGGTAGGGTGCGGCGGGCGTCTCGCCTGCCACAAAGCGCTGCATGGCCGCGCGCAGGAAATTGATCTGTTCGGCGTAAATCGCCTGCACCTGCGCCAGCGCGGCTTCCGCCGTGCGGTGGCTGGTCGGTGCGATAAAAGCAGGTTTGGTATGGGTCATGCACCATTGTGCAACGGCCGGGGGTGCCCCGCATGACAAAACGGTGGCATGGGGCCAGGGGTGCTTGCTGACAGATGCAGGGATAAGCGCCAGCGGGCAGGCCCGAAAACCGCCCACACGGGATAATTGCGGCATGAACGCACCATCCAACACGCCCGCCCATGCAGCGGACGCCACCTCCTTCAGCCAATTACCGCTGGGCGCCACCATGCAGGCCAACCTGCAGCAGCTGGGCTACACGCAGATGACTGCCATCCAGGCCGCCAGCGTGCCGCTGGCGCTGCAGGGCAAGGATGTGATCGCCCAGGCCAGCACTGGCAGCGGCAAGACGGCCGCCTTTGGTCTGGCGCTGCTAGCGCGCCTGAACCCGCGCTGGTTTGCCGTGCAGACCCTGGTGCTGTGCCCCACGCGCGAGCTGGCCGACCAGGTGGCCACCGAAATCCGGCGCCTGGCGCGGGCTGAAGAAAACATCAAGGTCGTCACCGTCTATGGCGGTGTGCCTTCCCGCAACCAGATTGCCAGCCTGGAAAACGGCGCCCACATCATCGTCGGCACGCCCGGCCGGGTGATGGACCTGCTGGAGCGCGGCGTGATCGACCTCGCCGGGCTGAACACCCTGGTGCTGGACGAAGCCGACCGCATGCTGGACATGGGCTTTTATGCCGACATCGTGACCGTAGCCAGCCAATGCCCGGCAGAGCGTCAGACCTTGCTGTTCTCTGCCACCTACCCCGAAGGCATCGCCCAGCTGGCTCAGCGCTTCATGCGCGACCCGCAGACAGTCAAGGTCGCATCGCAGCACAGTGCGCACAAGATCGCGCAGCGCTGGTACGAGGTAAGCGAAGGCGAGCGCCTGCACGCGGTATCGCAGCTGCTGGCGCATTTTCGGCCCGAATCGTCCATCGCCTTCTGCAACACCAAGCAGCAGTGCCGCGACCTCGTGGACGTGCTGCAGGCCCAGGGCGTGAGCGCGCTGGCCCTGTTTGGCGAGCTGGAGCAGCGCGAACGCGACGAAGTGCTGGTGCAGTTTGCCAACCGCAGCTGCAGCGTGCTGGTGGCCACCGATGTGGCCGCGCGCGGCCTCGACATCGCCAACCTTGAAGCGGTGATCAACGTTGACACCACGCCAGACCCCGAAGTGCATATCCACCGCATCGGCCGCACGGGCCGGGGCGACGCCGAAGGGCTGGCGCTATCGCTCGCCAGCATGGACGAGATGGGCTCGGTCGGCAAGATCGAGCTGCTGCAGGGCCGGGAATCGGAGTGGCACCCGCTGTCGGAGCTGAAACCGGCATCGGGCGAACCCATGGTGCCTGCGATGCGCACCATCCAGATCATCGGCGGGCGCAAGGAGAAAATCCGCGCGGGTGACGTGCTGGGCGCGATGACGCGCGACTTTGGCTACACCAAGGAGCAGATCGGCAAGATCAGCGTCAACGATTTCTCCACCTATGTGGCCGTGGCACGCGGCATTGCCCAGCAGGCCGTGAACAAACTCAACAGCGGCCGCGTCAAAGGCAAGAGCGTGAAGGCGCGTTTGTTGTAAATTAGCTGCTGGCGCTTACCCCGCAAGCGCGAATAGCTATCATTTTTAATGACCGACGCCCCTCCATCCCGCTGGACCACGCCCGAGAACCTGTTGCGCATCTCGGTCGTCGTGGCCATTGCCACCATCGCATTCAAAACCGTGGCCTGGGCTGTCAGCGGCTCTGTCGGCCTGCTGTCCGATGCGCTGGAGTCGCTCGTCAACCTGGTGGGCGCGCTGTTTGCGCTGGGCATGGTCACCATTGCCAAGCGCCCGGCAGATGACGACCACCCCTACGGCCACACCAAGGCCGAATACTTCTCGGCCGGCTTTGAAGGCCTGCTGATCTTCGGTGCGGCCATGGCAATCCTGTGGGCATCGGTCGAGCGGCTGCTGCACCCGCAGCCGCTCGATCAACTGGGCTGGGGCCTGGTGCTCTCGCTCATCAGCACCGCGCTCAACGGCGGCCTGGCCATGGTCATGCTGCGTGCGGCCCGGCAGCACCGCTCTGCCGCGCTGGAGGGCGATGGCCGCCACCTGCTGACTGACGTATGGACATCTGTTGGCGTGGTGCTGGGCCTGCTGCTGGCCATGTGGACCGGCTGGCACTGGCTGGACGCCGTGCTGGGCATTGCCGTGGCGCTGCACATCCTCAAGGAAGGCGGCAAGCTGGTGTGGACCTCTTCGCAAGGCCTGATGGACGAAGCCATCGACGCCGAAACCCTGACCACCATAGATGCCTGCGTGCGCCGGTTTGAAGCCGAAAGAGGCGGCGCCGTGCACTGCGACAGGCTCAACACACGCCGCGCCGGTGCGCTCAACTTCATCGATCTGCACCTGCACATGCCCGGCGACTGGAGCCTGGCCCACGCCACCCGCCTGCGCATGGAGCTCGAAGCAGCCCTGCTGCGCGACGTACCCAATGCCCGCATCACTGTTGAAGTACTGCCCATTGGCGTGCAGACGCAGAGCGAGGTTGCAGAGCAAAACATGCCTTAGCGCTTACTGTGTAAGTGCTATAGGCTATCAATAGCAGAGCATTCGATTGAAGCAAAAAGCTGCGCATACCTGTAGTGCGCAGATCGCACGCTCTTGCCAGAGGAGTTGGAATGATCAGCGTATTGCAGCGCGTGCGCGAGGCGCGCGTCGAAGTCGATGGCGAGGTGATTGGCCAGATTGGCCATGGCCTGCTGGCCCTGGTATGCGCCGAAAAAGGCGATACCGAAGCCGAGGCCGAAAAACTGCTGGCCAAGATGCTCAAACTGCGCATCTTTCAGGACGAGGCCGGCAAGATGAACAAAAGCGTGCAGGATGTGGCGGGGGGCCTGCTCATCGTGAGCCAGTTCACCCTGGCCGCCGACACCAGCGGAGGCAACCGCCCGAGCTTCACCAACGCAGCGCCGCCCGCCGAAGGAGAGCGCCTGTACAACTACGTGGTAGCCCAGGCCCGCGCAGCGCACCCGGTAGTTGCCACAGGCCGCTTTGCGGCGGATATGAAGGTGTATTTGATGAACGACGGTCCGGTGACGATTCCGCTGCGGGTGGCGCCGGTGGCTGGGGGGTGAGGGAAGGGTGGTTGTTGGCCAGAAACCGGCCGCCACCCAAATCATCGAGGCTGCTGTTTTAAGCAAGTAATACCCATCAACTTTTATACAAAATTGAGACATTTTCTGGCTCGCGGGATGCTCGGATCATCCCTGTTTCTTATGGGAAATTTTGCACAAGCGCAGAACGATGGGCCTATCTGGCCGCCCGTGATGTCTCAACTTCGTGCGGGGCCTTCTGAAAGCAGCGTTGCCGCACAACTGCTGCCGGATGTGGCTGTCGAACCAGCCGGTGTTGGAGCGTTGGCCCGCTGGAGTGGAATTTGGCAGGGCTGGGCTTGCTTTTCGGCACAGTGCGATGTGAAGGTTGCGATTGAGAAGCTGTCGGCGGACACGGCCACTGTAGTCTATGCTGCAGCAAGTACTACACAGCGCACCACCGAGCGCGGTGAGGCCAAGTTTGTCAACAACGAAATGCAGATGAAACTGCAGGCAGGAGCAACTTTATTGCTTCGTTTGCGTGAAGATGGCGATATGGAAATGTCGCTGTGGAGGAACGCACAGCAACTTATCAGCCTGGGCGTGTTAACCAAAAAGCCGTTTCCCTATGCGCGAACCGTTGAACACATACCGACGCCTTGGCAGCAAGATGGACGCGCGCAGACTCTTGAAATGGTGGTTTATCGACCGCCAGGCGCAGGCCCGTTCCCGACGCTTGTATTCAACCATGGCTCCACGGGCGAAGGAGACAGGCCCGAACTATTTGCCCAAACCTGGGCAAGTCCGGAGGTGGGACACTATTTCGTCGACAGAGGCTGGCAAGTAGTCTTTCCGCAGCGGCGTGGAAGGGGGAGGTCCGATGGTGTGTACGACGAGGGCTTCGAGCCAGACCGCTCGCGCTATGCATGCAAAGCTGAACTCTCGCTACCCGGGCTGGAGCGCGCCATGACGGATCTTGATGCAGTGATGGCGCACCTGCTCACACGGATGGATGTAGATGCCAAGCGCTTGTTGATCGGAGGCGTATCGCGTGGAGGCATTCTTTCGGTTGCGTATGCAGGCACACGGGTACAGCCCCAATTTCTTGGTGTGCTGAACTTCGTGGGAGGCTGGGTAGGGGATCGTTGCAAGGACGCTGACAAGGTGAACGCCGTCTCCTTTGTTCGCGGTGCGATGTTTCCACGGCCTACCCTGTGGCTGTATGGGGCGCATGATCCCTTCTACTCTTTGAGTCACAGCCGCAAGAATTTCGATGCATTTACCGCTGCGGGTGGCAAAGGCGAATTTATGGAATTCGCGCCACTGTATAGCGGCAATGGGCACTTTATTCACTCCCAGCCTGTACTCTGGGAATCAGCTGTCACAGATTACCTGTACAAGATGGAGCGGTACTGAACGCATATTTCTCAGCAGACCTTCATAAATTTCAGTGGCAGATTGGAGTCGACAAGAAGCCTCTACCGAAGGCAAAAATGGAAGTTCACACTGACTTCATATTTCGAAGGGCAGTCGCTTCGATAATTGAGGAATGCCGCTCGAAAATGAATCATCATCAACACCTTGCTGTAAGGTGATAGTCATTTTTTCCTTATTATTTTCTTATGTTATAGGTGTTTATTTTCACGCGGCAACAGCATCTCTATTTAATGAGTATCAGCCTGGAATTGGGACTTTGAAGGTCTGCGTTCAACCCGGCCTTATGCTCTTTTTGCCGCTCTTGTTCGCTTATTTCAAAAAATCAAAGAGTGCTGCAGAAATCGCCGTCTGGAGCAGTATGTTTGGTTTGATTTCATGCTTGGTGCTGCTTTTGCTTTGCTCATTGCATGTACAGAGCGGCGGCGTGCATTGGATTGCCCTAGAGAATCGTTCCCTGGCAGGAACTGTATATCGGGCGCTTTTTCAGCCATCCTTCTCCAATCGCTCCTTTGGATCAACGACGGGTAGCGCAATCTTTGCTTCGCTTGTATGCATTCTGAGCATTCGGACCTTTCAAAGGCTAGAAAAGCGAACCTGAAATTCAACAAATTAGGCATCTACGACAACATGCGTGAGGTCATTCTGTGACGGTAGCAATCGGCCAATTGCTATCCCTCAACAAAAGTACGGCCGTGCACCAGCGTCCTCAATAGGCCGAACTAGATCTGCACTCAATCCAACTGCCCCAACCCCACCGCATTGCCATGGCGGTCGCGCAAGCGGACCATGGTGCCGCCACGGTTCATCAGTGGCTTGCTCAAAAACTGGTGCCACACCCATGCGCCGTTTTCCCCCGGCTGCCCGCAGCTCGCATCGACGCCTTTGCGGTTGGTGATGGGTGTGCAGACCACCAGGCCGTCTGCCGACGTCACGGTGTCGCCATCTGCGCGGGTGAGGGTGATAGTTTTCTGAACCAGCGGCAGAAACCATTGCCCCAGCATCTCTTCTGCGAAATTGGCCGGTCTTTCAAGCTGCAGCCGGCGAATGCGCACGGGGGCTTCCTGTGGCAGTTGCAACTGGCCTACCGTCCACCACATCCATTCTTCCAGGGGTTTGTCGTCGGATCGCTGGTAGGCGAACTCCAGTTGCGCGTCGCCTGCGCGATTGCGAAGCTGCGCCGACTGTCTGGCTCCGCCCAGGCTGCGGCCTCCCGCATATTCTTCCATGGGAATGGTGGCGGCTGTTGCCGGTGAGCTCGCACCTTTGCTCAGGTACGCAGCGCTTCCCATGTGAAATGTGGGCCGTGCATCGGCGCGGTAGTTGTAGACCTGCAGGATGGCCGTACTGCCCTGGATATCCACAGCCAGACCTCGCCCCGGCTTGCCGGTCAGCTCGTCCTCCACGACCCAGGTGCCGTTGATGGGCATCAAGGTGTGGAGGTATTTATTGGGCACACAGACGGGACAGGTAGCGCCTCCCCACGAGAAATGACTTTGCAGGTAGTTTTGTTGAACATGCGTATTCCACAGCGTGGTATCGCTACCGTTCTGAGGGCCGAATGCATCTGCCCCTGCGTTGTAGCCGGTAGTTGGCATCGATATGCCAGCTTGCTTGTCCCCCATGTGCACCGTGCCGGTGACTTCATAGCCCACCAGCTCGAATTGCATGCGGTCCACCCAGGGGCCAGCTACGGGCTCTGGAGACATATTGGTATTGATATAAGGAGGCTTGCCAATGGCGGTGCATGAAAAACGGGCGCGTGTGCCGACCAATTGGCACGCCATCTCTTGAAACGTGGTGTAGACAACCCGGTCAGTCCTTCGATCGGCGGGCTGCGACAAATACAGGTGGAAACTGTTGTCCTCGTTCCGGAGCATGTCCAGCCGCCAGTCGTAGGCAACATCTCCTTGTGGATTCTGTACCAGCAACTGCACGACGCGGATGCCGTTTTGCATGCGTGGGTTGGTGGCTGCGGGCTCATCACTTTGCACCAGGAGTCGCTCGATCGCCATGGCTGGCTCGTTGGGGAACTGGATCGTGCCCGTGAGGCCGTTTTTGAAGCTTACCGTCACATGGCCCAGCGATTTGTCTTCCACGGCATCGCGCGCCTCGCTGCCAAAGCTGCGCCCGCCCTGGTAGCGCATGAGCGGCGCTGTTACGCCATTGCCTTGCATCTGGCCGGTGGCGGTGTAGAAGGTGGCGTCGCCATTGTTCTCGTACCCAAACACCTGCATGAAGAAGGTGTTGCCTTGCACGTCAATCGCTAGGCCCCGGCCGGGTTTGCCATTCAGCTCTTCGCTGATGACCCAGGTGCCCGTCTGGGGCGTGAAGTCGCGTGCGGCCCAGCTGGCGGTACTGGCTGCCAGAGTGAATGCCATTGCGGCGGCAGCGATGGTTTTTTGCAGAATCGGATTGCGGGTGTCTGGCACGTTGTCTCCCATGGTTTGGAAGGCAGTATAGAGGGGCGATTTTTCAGAAAGTGGAGGGGCGCCCCTAGCCATTGCCTCAAATATCATGCCCGGTATTTTGCAAAGCGTTATACAGCGCGGGCGCAACGCGCATTCAGCGCCTTCTCAGCTGTACTGATCGGTGTAGTAATGGCGGGCGCAAGAGGCGCAGGCAAACAGGGATATTTCTCGCAGCGATTCGGGCGGGCCGCTAGCGCGAAAGTCTCGGGGCTTGGCACCGGGGCCATTCTCCCAGTACTGGTGGGTTTGCTGCACGGCAAGCAGCTCCTGCAAGCTGGCTGGGCAGGCGATAAATTCGCACCAGGTGTCGCAACAGAGCGGCCAGTCCAACCTTCCCTGAAGAAAAAGCGGCGCATCGGGCAACTGGTGAAATTCGCGCCACGCCTTTTGCGGGTCTTGAGCCAGGCGCTGGACGGTGTGCTCGACAGCCCAGGTGTCGGTTCGCCGCACGTTGCCGCCATGGATGCACTCTGCGCACAGGTAATGCACTTCGGGCTCTTCTTGCGCCAGCAGGGTGTCAGCAGCTTTTCGGGGATCGATGATCTCGCCGCTGTAGCGGTAAGCGGGCACCTCGCGGCGTTCGCACTGCTGGCATACCTCGCCCTCCACGCTGCGCAGCGCGGCATCGGCAACAGATTTGAAAATCTTCCCCATTCTTTATCTCCATCAGTCATGACCATCACGTGCCCGGCTCGATTTTGAGGTAGGACGACGGCCATTTCTGCATGTCTTTATTGCTGCATATAGTGCATTTATCATTTGCAACTGGCTATATTGATGCATAAATTCGATGTGCATAGGATCACCTTCTCATTGTTTTTCAGGGATAGAAGCCATGGCCGTAGCGATTCGAATTCACAGCACAGGTGCGCCTGATGTCATGCAGATGGAAGAGGTGCATCTTTCATCGCCAGGGCCGGGCGAGGTATTGCTTGCGCAGACCGCCATCGGCGTCAACCCGCTGGATGTCAGCCAGCGCAAAGGGGCGGTTGCGATTGCGCTGCCTTCCGGGTTGGGGCTGGAAGGGGCTGCAACGGTCACCGCCGTTGGCGCGGGGGTCCAGGGCTTGCATGTGGGCGACCGCGTGGGTTACGCCACCGGCCCCTTGGGCGCATATGCAAGTGCGCGTCTGTTTCCTGCAGAGCGGTTGGTCAAGCTGCCTGATGCTCTTGGCGACGATGCCGCTGCGGCGGTGCTGTTCAAGGGCATCACGGCCCAGTACCTGCTCAAGGCTACCGGGCAGGTCGGGCAGGGCTCGCGGGTGTTGATTTATGGCGCGGCGGGTGCCCTGGGGCAGCTCATGTGCGCCTGGGCGCAGCACCTGGGCGCGCATGTGCTGGGCGTGGTGTCCAAGGCGGCCAGTGTGGAGCGCGCGCGGGCGGCAGGCTGCGACGAGGTGTTTGTTTTCGATGCGCAGACGCTCGCCGCGCAGGTGGCGCAAGCCACGCAGGGCCAGAAGGTGGATGTGGTGTACGACTCCATTGGCAAGGCAACCTTTCTCACATCGCTTGACTGCCTGCGCCCTCGCGGGCTGATGGTGTCGCTGGGCGCGACTTCGGGCCTGCCGCCCGCAATCGAGGTGGGAACGCTCAACGCCAAGGGTTCGCTGTTTCTCACCCGTCCCTCATTGGCTGCCCATACGGCCACGGCAGAGGAATACCAGAGCCGCGCGCACGATGTTTTGAGCGCCGTGTCGAATGGCATACTCACGCCCCGCATCTGGAAAAGCTATGCGCTGGCAGAAGCGGCGCAGGCACACACGGATCTGGAGCAAGGGCGCTCGCAAGGCGCGATCGTTCTCAAACCCTGATTGTGGAAGGACACCATGGAGATGCTCGACAGCCAGCACGCCGATGAGTTGGCTACATTGCTAGCGTTGGCAGACAAGGGCTCGTTTGCGGCGGCAGGGCGTGCGCTGGAGCGCCACCCTTCGGTGCTCTCCAAACGTATGCAGGCCCTGGAGCGCAGGCTGGGCGTGCGGCTGGTGGAGCGCACCACGCGGCAGCTGCACTTCACCAGCGAAGGCAGGCTGCTGGTCGACAAGGTGCGGCAGGCCACGGCCCTGATCCGCGACGCCGAGCAGGAGGCGGCGCAGGGCGCGCGCGACATGCGGGGGCGTCTGCGCCTGTCGATGCCCGCCACGATGGGGCGGCGCTGGATCAGCCCGATGCTGGCGGATTTTGCCCTGGCCCATCCGCAGGTTGCGCTGGAGGTGGAGTACAGCGAGCGGATCGCCGATGTGGTGGGGGAGCGCTTTGATGCCGCCATCCGCATCGGCCATCTGCCTGACAGCGGGCTGGTGGCCACGCGGCTGTGCGACCAGCACCGCATTCTGTGCGCCTCGGCCAGCTACCTGGCTCGCCACGAAGCGCCCAAGACACCGGCAGACCTGGCCTGCCACAACTGCCTGGGCTACACCGGGCTGCGCTCCTTTCCGGAATGGACGCTGGTGCAGCCCGCTGCAAAGGGCAGGGCGAGGCTTGCAGAATCGGTGCGAGTGACCGGCTCCATGACGAGCAACGACAACGAGGCACTGCTGCACGCGGCGCTCAAGGGCGTTGGCATCGTCTCGGGCAGCGATTGGCACCTGATGCCTGCCGTGCAGGCAGGCGCGCTCGTTCGCATCCTGCCGCAATGGACGCTTGGAGACGCAGGCGGCATCTACCTTGTGCGCCCATCGGCGCAATACAGCACAGCGGCCATGGCGGCGCTCAAGCAATGGCTGGCGCAGGCATTTGCGGCAGCGCCCTGGCGCAGCGCGACTGCCTGAGGTGTGGCATGCGCTGCGGCGATGGAGCACCGCCCGCAGCGGATAAAACCGGGCATTTTTCCCTCATGGGCGGTGCAAAGCCGCTATTCTTTCGCTTTCACCATAAGAGACCGATCCTATGAAGACCGTATTTCGCCACACAGCGCTTGCCATCAGCATTGCGCTGGCCTGTGCCGCAGCCCAGGCCGACACCTTGAAAAAGCCCGCGCTGGATGCGATTGCCGCCGAGGCGATCAAGACGCCAGCGACCTTCCCGCAGTTTCTGCAGAACGCTGCCAAGCAGGATGCGAGCGTGGCAAGTGCTGTGCAACGCTACACGGCTGGTGAGGCGCTGCAGGGCGACGACCTGACCAATGTGGCGCGTCTCTTGGGGCTGTACACGCGGCTGACGCAGGAAACCCAGGTACTGGGCAGCATCACGCAAATGGTGGCGCTGCCAACCGTGCGCGACGCCAAGATTGCTCCGCACGACAGCCAGGCCATCATCGATTTTGGCGCCCTGGTGGAAAAGATGGCCAAGGACTTTGGCCTGCAGTACCGCAACGTGGACAACCGTATTTTTGAAGTGACCCTGCCCGCGACGGCGCCGCAGGCAGGGGGCCAGGAGTTCGGCATCCTCACCCACGCCGATGTGGTGCCCGTGGTGCCTGCGGAATGGGTGATCGAGGGCAAGCAGCTCGATCCTTTCAAGGTCACCCGCATTGGCGACAAGCTGTATGGGCGCGGCACGATTGACGACAAGGGATCGATTGCCACCGTGCTGTTTGCCATGAAGGCGGTGAAGGATGCCAAGCTGCCGCTGCAGCGCGGCATTCGCCTCATGATCGAAACCACCGAGGAAACCGGTGGCGACGCGATGAAGTACTACCGCACCAAGACCCAACTGCCCGAGTACAACATCGTGCTCGACAGCAAATACCCGGCTGTGGTGGCCGAAAAGGGCACCGGCGCGATCAAGGCCTTCTTTGCCGATGTGAAGACCGATGGCCAGCAGCCCGCAATCACCGCCATGGTGGGCGCGGCCTCGTCGAACGCGATTGCGCAGACCGCAACGGCCAGCATCGAGGCGGGTAACGCCGCTGCGCTGGCAGCCGTTGCGCAGAAATTGCAGGCGGCCAAGGATGCCTATGTGACGCAGAACCAGCAGTACGGCAAGTTCAGCATCGATATTGCGCCTGCCGCCAACAAGATCGACATCAAGGTCACCGGCAGCTCGGCACACGGCTCCCGTCCCGAAGAAGGCGTGAACCCGGTGCCGCGCCTGGCGATGTTCCTGCAGCAGAGCCTGATGGAAGACGGCGCGCAGCCGCTCTTGGCGCGCAACCAGTACAGCGATGCAGTGCGCTATATCAACGGCGTGTACGGGCTGGATTATTTTGGCAAGGGCCTGGGGCTGGCGTATGCCGATGACTTCATGGGCCCGCTCACCATTTCGCCCAACTTCATCAAGGCGGCGGGCGGCCAGTTGGAGGTGACGGCCAACGCCCGCATGCCGCGCGGCAAGACGCCCGAGCAGCTCAAGGCCGAAGTGGAAAAGGGCATTGCCAACTGGAGTGCCGCTGCCAAGGTGCCGGTGAAGATCGACTACACCCAAGGCAACTGGATGGCGCGCGACCCCAAGGGCGCGTGGCTGACAACCTTGCTGAATATCTTTGGCGACACCACGGGGCTGGACGCCAAGCCGGTGCCGACCGCTGGCAGCACCACCGCCAAGCTGATGCCCAACGCCATCAACTTTGGCCCCGCCATGCCCGGCAAGAAGTACACCGCGCACAACGCGCTCGAATACAAGGAGCTGCCTGACCTGCAGGCCGACATGCAGATGTTCACCGAAATGCTGGTGCGTATCGGCAATCTGCAGTCGATGCAGTAATCCACTTCTTTTGAAGCAAGGCCCGCGCGCTTTACCAGCGCAGCGGGCCTTTTTATTGGAAAGCGAAGGCTCAGGCCTTGCGCAGCGCCCGGTAGTTGTTGGCAAATGCCTGCGCAGCGGCGGCCACCTGCGCTGCCGTCTTGCCAGGCTTGAACAGCGACGAACCGATGCCAAAACCAGCCGCACCTGCCTCCAGCCAGGGCGCCATGTTGTCGGGCGAGATGCCGCCCACGGGGTAGATGCCGGTGCCTGGTGGCAGCACGGCCAGCAGGGCTTTGACCACGGCGGGCGAAGCCAGCTCGGCGGGAAAGATTTTCAGGCCATGCGCGCCATGCGCCAGCGCCGTGAACGCCTCGGTGGGCGTAAGCACGCCCGGCAGGCTGATGAGGCCGAGCTTGACCGATTCATCAATCACCGCCGGGTTGCAGTTGGGCGAGATGACGAGCTGGCCGCCTGCAGCATGCACATCGCGCACCTGCTGCACCGTCAGCACCGTGCCTGCGCCCACCAGTACTTGGGGATAAGCGGCGCGCATGGCAGCAATGCTGCGAAGCGGGTCGGGCGAGTTCAGCGGCACCTCCCACAGGCCAAAGCCACCGGCGTGCAACGCGGTGCCTACTTCGACAGCATCGGCAGGTTGCAGGCCGCGCAGAATGGCGATTAGCGGCAGCTGCGCCTGCAGTGCCTGAAAACGGGTGAGCAAATTCATGAGGAGGTGCCTGTCAGATATTGGTAGATGGCCTGGTGGCCGGCCCAGGTGGCTTCATCGCCAAAGGCCACGGCCTCGCAGCCCGCGTGGCGCAATGCCAGCGTATAGCGTTGCACGAGTGCGGCAGAGCCGATCAGCGCCACGCGCGTACCGGCAGCAGGTTGCATGGTGGCCATTTCCTGGCCGATCAACAGGCCCGAGAGGTAGCTGGCCGATTGCGCGGGGCTCAGCGCCCCAAACAGGCTGAGGGCGCGTGTGCCAAACAGCAGGTGGCTGAGCGCATCGCTGCTGCGCGCCCGCTCCAGGCCCTGTGCAAATGCGGTTTCATCCAGCGGCGCGCTGCTGTCCAGCGTCTTGCCCAGAATGGAGTGCTGGGCCAGCACGGCAAACAGCTCGCCGGTCATGAAAGTCTTGAAGCCGGTGATGCTGCGCCCCTGTGCCTGCACCCATTTGCTGTGTGTACCGGGCAGCACCAGCAGGCCGCTGTCCTGCCCCATCAGGTGCAGCGCGCCCATCACCTGAATCTCTTCGCCACGCATCACATCGGGCACGCCATGCGCTGCATCCACACTGGCCTGCGGCACCACGCTCATGCCCGGCACGATGGCGGTGGGAATGCCGTGCGCCCCCTCCAGCCACAGCAGCTGGTTGCAGAGCGCGCCAAAGCCTGCGGGGCAGGGGCAATAGGCGGCTTCCTGCCAGCCCTGGCGGCTGCCGACCATGCCCGAGAGCAGGCACATATCGGGCTGCAGCGCAAGCCAGTCGCCAAAGTGCCTGTCAAACGCAGCAGCAAAGCCGCCGGGCTCTACCTGCAGAATGCCTTGCGGCAAGGCCCTTTGCTGCGCAATGTGGCCTTGCGCGTCGATGAGCACACCGCGCAGCGAAGTGGTTCCCCAGTCGATGGCAATGAGGCGCGGACGGTTGTCGCCCGGCGCGCGGGCGGTGAATGTGGGTGGGCGGGGCATGGAGGTCGCGGTCAGAAAAAACAACGCACCAGCGTGCGGTGCAGGCGCTGGTGCGGATTGTAGAAGCGGGGGGTGCAAAGCGGCGTCGCGTGTAAGACCCTTACAGCGCTGCTGGGTCGCGTTGCCAGTGGTGCATCACAGCGGCTTGTACGCCGTTACATCGATCTCGACCTTGGCGTCGATCATCAGGCGCGATTCGACCGTGGAGCGCGCGGGGCGGTGCTCGCCAAAGCATTCCATGTACACGCGGTTGAAGCTGCCGAAATCGCGCGGATCGTCGAGCCAGACATTGACCTTGGCGACGTCTTGCAGCGTGCAGCCAGCCAGCGCCAGTGCCTCTTCCAGGCGCTTGAAGACCTGGCGCGTCTGCGCTTCGATGCCGCCTTGCACGACCTGGCCCTGGTCGTCGGTCGGCACGGTGCCCGATACGAAAACAAAGTCGCCAGCGCGCACGGCGGGCGAGAGCGGGCGCGCCAGGCGGTCGGACGCGACGGGGGATTGGCCTAGGGTAACTACTGGCATGGTTTCATCTCCTTTGTGTAAAGATATTACATCAACAACACCAAAAACTGTCAATGTTTTGACGAAAGGCCGGTTTTTAGGGGTTGTGATGTAAAGAATTTTCCTTATTAAACGCCCTTGATGAAAGCCCGCACCATGAACGCCTTCGCACTGCTTCCCCGGACATCACGTCGCCAACTGCTGGCCGCCGCCCTGGTGGCGGCAGGCTGCGCCAGCCTGCCGGCGGGCAGCGCCTGGGCGCAGGCGGGCGCCAAGGGCGGTGCGGCCAACCTGGCGATGATCGGCGAGCCGCAGAGCCTCGACCCGATGGTCAGCTCCACCGATCTGGTGGGCACCATCATGCAGCACGTGTTCGAGCCGCTCTACACCTTTGATGCGCAGTGGAACATCAAGCCGATGCTGGCCGAAGGCATGCCCACCATCTCGGCCGATGGCCTCACCTACACCATTGCCCTGCGCAAGGGCGTCAAGTTTCACAACGACAAGGACATGACGGCCGACGACGTGGTCGCATCGCTGCAGCGCTGGATGGATGTGTCGGCGCGCGGCAAGGCCGTGGCGCAGGAGATTGCCAGCATGACGGCCAAGAATGCAAACACCGTGGAGATCAAGCTCAAGGCCGTGTATGCGCCGCTGCTGGCGCATCTGGCCATGCCCAGCGGCATGGCAGGCATCATGCCCAAGGAGGCGATTGCGCCGGTGCTCAAGGATTTCATCGGCACGGGCCCCTACAAGCTCAAGGAGCGCAAGCCAGACCAGTTCACCGTGCTGGCGCGCTTTGACAAGTACGCAGCCCGCAGCGAGCCTGCAAGCGGCTATGCGGGCAAGCGCGAAGCACTGCTTGATGAGTTGCGCTTTGTGCCCGTGCCTAACGCCACGACGCGGGTGGAGGGCGTGCTGTCGGGCCAGTTCCAGTACTCCGATCTGCTGCAGGTCGAGTCGATGGGCCGCATCGAAAAGGGTGCGCCGAACGTGGTGCCCATCGTGACGCAGAACTTCGGCTTCCCCTACATCGTCTTCAACACCAAGGAAGGCGTGCTCGCCAAGAAGGAGCTGCGCCAGGCGGTGCAGACAGCCATGGGCCCGGCCGAGATGCTGCAGGCCGGTTTTGGCGACAAGCGCTTCTTCACCGCCGAGCCCAATTTCTTCCCCAAGGGCACGCCGTATTACTCGGACGCCGGCGCCAAGCAGTACAACCAGAAGAATCCACAAGTGGCCAAGGACCAGGCCGCCAAAGCGGGCTACAAGGCTGAGCCGATCCGCATCATGGCCAGCCGCCAGTACGAGTTCCACTACAACATGGCGCTGGTGATGGCCGAGCACCTCAAGCGTGCAGGCTTCAAGACCGATCTGCAGGTGGTGGATTGGGCAACGCTGGTGCAGCGCCGCAACGACGCCAAGCTGTGGGATGTGTACGTGACGCACTCGGGCCTGTTCCCCGAGCCCATGCTCTCGCCCCCGCAAATGGGCAGCGGCGCCCCCGGCTGGTGGGAAACCGACACCAAAAAGGCGGCGCTCACCGCGTTCAACAGCGAGCCAGACGTTGCCAAGCGCGGCCCGCTGTGGGGCAAGGTGCAGGGCCTGATCTACGACGAAGTGCCGTTTGTGGAAGTGGGCAAGTTCAACGCGCTGTCGGCGCGCTCGTCCAAGCTGCAAGGCTATACCGCCATGCCGTGGCCGTTCTTCTGGAACACGTCGCTCGCCAAGTAAAAAGCGCGCCCAGAGGTTTCCCATGCTGCATTTCTTACTCAAGCGCCTGGGCGGCGCGCTGGTGGTGCTCGCCATCGTCGCCGTGCTGGTGTTTCTGCTCACGCGCCTTGCGTCGGGTGACCCGGTGGCCCTGCTGCTGGGCGATCAGGCCACTGCCGCCGATATTGCCGCCGCCCGCGTGCAGTACGGGCTGGACAAGCCGCTTACCACGCAGTTCGTGCTGTGGATCGGCCAGGTGCTGCAGGGCAACCTGGGGCAGTCGCTGTTTCTGCAGATGCCAGTCACCCATGCGCTGCTCGAACGTGCCGAGCCCACCTTGTTCCTCGCGCTGTTTGCGGTATCGATTGCGGCGCTGATCGGCGTGCCTTGCGGCATGGCCGCTGCCGTGTGGCGCGGCAGCTGGGCAGACCAGATCGTCAGCACCGTGGCCATGCTGGGGGCCAGCATTCCCAGCTTCTGGTTCGGGCTCATTCTGATCCAGATCTTTGCCGTGCACCTGGGCTGGTTTCCGGCATCGGGCTATGGCGACCCGGATTCCACGCTGGGCCAGCGCCTGCAGCACCTGCTGCTGCCCGCGCTGGTGCTGGGTGTGCTCAACTCGGCGCTGATCATCCGCTTCACCCGCGCCTCGGTGCTCGACATTCTGGGTGAAGACTATGTGCGCACTGCCCGCGCCAAGGGCCTGGCCGAGGGCGTGGTGCTGTGCAAGCATGTGCTGCGCAACGCGCTGGTGCCCATCGTCACCGTGCTGGGTCTCACGCTCGCGCTGATGATTGGCGGCACCGTGGTGACCGAGACCGTGTTCAACCTGCCGGGCGTGGGCAACCTGGTGGTGCGCGCCGTGCTGCGGCGCGATTACCCGGTCATCCAGGGCACCTTGCTGGTGATTGCTGCCATCTACGTGTTCATCAACCTGGCCATCGACCTGCTGTACACCGTGGTCGATCCGCGCATCCGCCTGGAGAGCAAGTGATGAACGCACCAACCTCTTCCGCATCCACTCCTGTTTCTGCAACTTCTGGCGCAGGCTGGGCGAGCGCTGCATGGGTGAAAACCTTGAAGCGCCTGTTTGCCCGCAAGATCGTGCTGGCCAGCGCCATCGTGCTGTTTCTGATCGTGGCGACTGCCGTGTGCTATCCGCTGCTGACCGATGCCGACCCCAATGACATGAACATCAGCATGCGCCTGCATGCACCGTCGTGGGCGCACTGGGCGGGCAACGACGAGCTGGGCCGCGATGTGATGGCGCGCATCATCTTTGGCGCGCGCTATTCGCTGATGATCGGCTTCTTCACCGCGCTGGGCGCAGTGGTGCTGGGAACCCTCATCGGCATGTTAGCAGGCTACTTTCGCAGGCTCGATGCGCCGCTGATGCGCCTGGTGGACGCGATGATGGCTTTCCCTGACATTCTGCTGGGCATTGCGCTCGTGTCCATCCTGGGCGCTTCGCTGTGGAACGTGATCCTCGCGCTCACCATCGTCTATACGCCCCGGGTGGCGCGCGTGGTGCGCGCATCGACCCTGGTGCTGCGCGAGCTGCTGTTTGTCGATGCAGCCAAGGCGCTGGGCGTGAGCACGCCAATGATTCTGTGGCGCCACATCCTGCCCAACCTGCTCTCGCCGGTGCTGGTGCAGGTCACCTTCATCTTTGCCTATGCCATCCTTGCCGAGGCGGGTCTGTCGTTCCTGGGGGTGGGCGTGCCGCCCGAGATTCCCACCTGGGGCACCATGATTGCCGGCAGCCTGGAATACGCCGACAAGGCGTTCTGGACGATCCTGACGCCCGGTATCGCCATTGTGCTCACGGCCCTGTCGCTGCAACTGCTGGGCGACGGCGTGCGCGACCTGCTCGACCCCAAGCTGAAGAAGAAATCATGATGAGCACCGCCACGCAAACCGCTGCCAATGCAGCCCACGCAGCCCACGCCCAGCAGCCCGCCATGGCCACGCCACGGCTCGATGTGCGCTCGCTGTCGACCTCGTTCGCCACCGATGGCGGCCGGGTGCAGAGCGTCTCGGACGTGAGCTTTCGCATCATGCCGGGCCAGACGCTGGCCCTGGTGGGCGAATCGGGCTCGGGCAAATCCGTCACCAGCCTGTCGCTGATGGGCCTGCACGCCAAGACCTCGCACGCACAGGTGCAGGGCGAGGCGCACTTTGTGCTGCGCGATGGCCGCACGGTCGATCTGCTCCGGCTGGAGCATGCCGCGCTGCGCGCGCTGCGCGGCAATGAGATGGCCATGGTTTTTCAGGAGCCGATGACCAGCCTGAACCCGGTGCTTACCGTGGGCGAGCAGATCGCAGAATCGGTGCGCCTGCACATGGGGCTGGACAAGGCGGGGGCGCTGAAGCATGCGCAGCGCATGCTGGAGCTGGTCGAGATTCCGGCGGCGGCTCAGCGCGTGCATGAGTATCCGCACCAGCTCTCGGGCGGCATGCGCCAGCGCGTGATGATTGCGCTGGCCATGGCCTGCAACCCGACCTTGCTGATTGCCGACGAGCCCACCACGGCGCTTGATGTGACGATCCAGGCCCAGATTCTGGCGCTGATGGGGCGGTTGCAGAAGGAGACGGGCATGAGCATTCTGTTTGTGACCCACAACCTGGGTGTGGTGGCGCAGTACGCCGATGCGATTGCGGTGATGTATGCCGGCCGCATTGTCGAGACCGCCAGCGTGCACGATTTGTTTGCCGCGCCCAAGCACCCATACACCCAGGGGCTGCTGGGCTGCCTGCCAGGCATGGCGCGCAAGCGTGAGCTGGAGGCTGCCGCCTCTGCCACGCGCGCGGGTGGCAAACCTGCCTTCATGCCCAAGCGCAGGCTCGACGCCATTCCCGGCCAGGTCTCCAGCCTGCTGAGTCCGCCCCCTGGCTGCGCCTTTGCGCCGCGCTGCAGCCAGAAGTTGCCCGCCTGCGAAGCCGCCATGCCGGGTCTGGATGTATTGAACGCAGACAGCTGGCCGGCGCGCCAGGTGCGCTGCATCCGCGCGGGAGAAAGCGCATGAGCATGACCGATACCCTGGAACGCACCGCTGGCAGCGCGGCCGATGCCGCCGCCGCAGAACCGCTGGTCCGTATCCAGCAGCTGAGCAAGCAATTTGGCTCGGGCGCGCACCCGGTGCGCGCGGTCGACAACGTCTCGTTCGACATCTTTCCAGGCGAAACCTTGGGCCTGGTGGGCGAGTCGGGCTCGGGCAAGAGCACGATTGGCCGCCTGCTCACACGCCTGATCGAGCCTACCGCTGGCAGCCTGCAATACCGCAAGGATGGCCAGGTGGTGGATCTGGCGCACCTGAGCCAGCGCGAGCTGCGGCCCTTGCGCTCCGATATCCAGATCATTTTTCAGGACCCGTATGCCAGCCTGAACCCGCGCATGCGCATCCGCGATGTGCTGGGCGAGGCCTTGTCCACCCACGGTATGGCGACTGGCGCGGCGCGGCAAAAGCGTATCGAGGAGCTGCTGGAGCAGGTGGGCCTGCGGCCCGAGCATGCCGAGCGCTTTCCGCACGAGTTTTCGGGCGGACAGCGCCAGCGCATTGGCATTGCCCGCGCGCTGGCCGTGCAGCCGCGCTTCATCGTGGCGGACGAGCCGCTGTCGGCGCTCGATGTGTCGATCCAGGCGCAGGTGGTCAACCTGCTGGGTGATCTGAAAGACCGTTTGGGGCTGACCTTGTTGTTCATTTCCCACGATCTGGATGTGGTGGAATACCTGTGTGATCGCGTGGTGGTGCTGTACCTGGGCCGTGTGGTGGAGGTTGCTCCCACCGAGGCCCTGTACGCCCGGCCACGCCATCCGTATACACAGGCGCTGCTGGCGGCTGCGCCAATTCCTGATCCGGCGCAACGCCGCACAATTCCGCTGCTGTCCGGCGATCTGCCCAGCCCCAAGAATCCGCCCAGCGGCTGCGTGTTCCGTACCCGCTGCCCGCAGGCGGAGAGCCAATGTGCGCAGGCCGATATGCAGCTGCGTGCAGTGGGCGGCAGCCATACGGGCCACCTGCAGGCCTGCTGGAAAGTACAAGACTGAGGAGTTTGAGATGCAACCCGATTTTGTTGTGGACCACCGCTGCAAGAGCTATCCACCGACCGCCGCGCCCATGCAGGCCTCGCAACTGGCCGCGCGCGGCTGGAACGTGCTGCGCGATGACCTGCCGTACCCGCTGGCCGTCATCCGCCGGTCGGCGCTGGAGCACAATGCGCGTTGGATGCAGGATTACGCCGCGCGCCGCAACATCCAGTTTGCGCCGCACGGCAAGACCACCATGTCGCCCCAGCTGTTTGACATGCAGCTCAAGGGCGGCGCCTGGGGCCTGACCTTTGCCACGATCTACCAGTTGTCGGTCGGGGTGGAAGCGGGCATGCGCCGCGCCATCATCGCCAACCAGGTGGTGGCGCCTGCCGATCTGGATGGGCTCGATGCCCTGCTGGCGCGGCACAGCGATCTGCGGGTGTGGTTTCTCGTCGATTCGATTGCGCAGCTGCGCTGCATCGAAGACTGGGCCAAGGCGCGCGGCAGCCAGCGCGCCTTCGATGTGCTGATCGAAGTGGGCATCCCCGGCCAGCGCACCGGCGTGCGCACGCTGGACGAAGCCGTGGCGCTGGCGCAGGCCGTGCATGCATCGCCTGCGGCGCGCCTGGGCGGCATCGAATGCTATGAAGGGGGCCTGGCCCAATGCAACTCGGCACATGATGTGCCTGCGGTGGCGGAGATGGTGCGCCGCGTGGTGGATATTGCCAAGGCCTGCGATGCGCAGGGCCTGCTGCCCGATGCACAGCCGATTCTGAGCGCGGGCGGCTCGGCCATTTTTGACCTGGTGGTGCCGCTGCTGCAGGGCGCGGGCCTGTCGCGCAGCTTCATGGGCGTGCTGCGCTCGGGCTGCTACATCACCCACGACCATGGCAACTACCAGCGCCTGCTCAAGCTGGTGGAGCAGCGCGAAGGCCTGCAGGATTCGCTGCAGGCGGCGCTGGAGGTCTGGTCCGTGGTGCAGTCCGTGCCCGAGCCGGGCCTGGCGTTGCTGACCTGCGGCCGCCGCGATATCTCGTACGACCTGGAGATGCCTTCGGTGCAGCGCATTGCCGTGCGCGGCAGCACCACGGCGCAGGCCGCGCCTGCGGGCTGGAAGATCAGTGCACTCAACGACCAGCACGCCTACCTGCGGTTCGATCCCGCACAGGGCGCGCCCGCCGTGGGCGACCGCGTGTCGCTGGGCATATCGCACCCTTGCACCACGTTTGACAAATGGCGCTGGATTGCCGTGGTGGACGACGCCTGGAACCTGGTGGATGCCATTGAAACGAGGTTCTGAAATGCCCACCTCACGGCCCGTTCTCACCCTGCAGGTGCTGCAGCAGCAGCAATCCGCGCTGCCGCTGGCGCAGCGCCAGGTGATTGATGTCATCCTGCAGGACCCGGGCGCTGCCGTGCTCGCCACGGTGGAGCAGCTGGCCGCGCAGGCCCATGTGTCCATGCCCACCATCGTGCGCATGTGCCGCCGCTTTGGCTATGACTCGGTGCGCGAATTCATGGTGGCGCTGGCGCAGACGCTGGCGGTGTCGGGCTCGCACCTGCACCGCAGTGTGCGCGAGGACGATTCCACGGGCGATGTGGTCAGCAAGATCGTGCATGCCGCAGCGGGCGCGATCGCCAATCTGGGGCAAAAGCTCGATGCTGCGTTGATCGACGAGGTGGCGGCCAAGATGGCAGCGGCCACGCGCATCGACTGTTATTCGGTGGGGGCTGCATCGTCCTTCATGGCGCAGGAGCTGCAAAGCCGCCTGTTCCGCCTGGGGCTGACGTCGAACGCGATCTTTGATGCGCACCAGCAACTGGTGTCGGCCTCGACGCTGGGCAAGAAGGGCGTGGCCTTTGTCATCTCGCACGTCGGGCGCATGCCCTTCACGCTGGAGGCCGCGCAGTTTGCCCGCCAGCAGGGTGCCACGGTGGTGGCGCTGACCCAGCCGGGCACGCCGCTGGCCGAGCTGGCAGACCATGTGCTGGCCGTTACCGTGCCGCAGGATGCGGTGATGCGCGTGGGCACCGAGGCCTATCTGGCGCACCTGGTGGTGATCGAGATTTTGATGGTGCGGCTGGCGCAGATTCTGGGCCCGCGCGTCATCACCGGCATGCAGCAGTACAAGCGGCTGCTCGAAACCCATGGTTTTGACAGCTACGAATACATGGGTTTTCAGCAGCCCGCGCAGCAGCGCCGCAGTGCGGCACTGGGCGCAGAGCCCGCGCCCGTGCCGCGCAAGAAAGGCGCCAGTGCCAAAAAGGGCGGCGGCCAGGGCAGCAAGCAGTCGCGCAAGCAGGATTGAAGAGAGCTTTTGGAAAGCACAGCATGGATCGCAAAGTGTGGTTGAGGAACGGCCTGGTGGTGGATGGCACCGGCAGCGCCGAATTTGTGGGCGACGTATGGTTGCAAGGCGATCGCATCGTGTGCGTGCTTGCGAAAGATGCACCCGCCGATGCGGCCCTGGCCCGCGCCGTTGCAGCCTGGCAGCAAGAAGGCCCGCAGACCATCGACTGCACCGGCAAGGTGATTGCCCCGGGCTTCATCGATGTGCACACCCACGACGACGCTGCCGCGCTGAACAACCCGGGCATGCTGCCCAAGCTCTCGCAAGGGGTGACGACGGTGATTGCCGGCAACTGCGGCATCTCGCTGGCGCCGGTGGTGACCGATGCGCCGATGGCGCCGCTGTCGCTGCTGGGTGATCGGCAGTTCCGCTTTTCCACCATGAAAGACTATGCAGCGGCCGTGGATGCAGCGCAGCCTGCCATCAATATTGCGGCTTTGTTGGGGCACACGGCGCTGCGTATCAAGCACATGGCCGATTTGAACCGGCCCGCCAATGAGGCCGAGCGTGCGGCAATGGCTGCGGATATGCGTGAAGCGATGGAGGCGGGGGCACTGGGTCTGTCGAGCGGCATTTTCTACCGCGAGGCCTATGCGGCCGATATGCAGGAGCTGGTGGCCGTGGCCACCGAGGCGGCCCGCCATGGCGGCGTGTACGCCACGCACATCCGCGATGAGCTCGAAGGCATTCTGGAGGCCATGCTGGAGGCCGCAGGCACGGCGCAGCAATCGGGGCTGCCGCTGGTTTTGTCGCACCACAAATGCGCGGGCTCGGCCAACTGGGGCCGCACGCTGCAGACCCTGCCGCTGGCCGAAAAGCTGGCGCAGCAGCAGGAGCTGTCGATGGACGTGTACCCGTACACGGCGGGCTCCACCGTGCTGCGAGAAGACCTGGTGGACGGCGTGATCGACATCCTCATTACCCGCAGCGAAACGCACCCCGAGGTGGCGGGCCGCTACCTGCGCGATATTGCGGCTGCGTGGGGGCAGAGCGAGTACGACACCTGCGTGCAGCTCAAGCCCGGCAATGCCTGCTATTTCCAGATGCGCGAGGACGATGTGCAGCGCGTCATCACGCACCCGTTGTCGATGATCGGCTCTGACGGCCTGCCCAACGACGAGCGCCCGCACCCGCGCCTGTGGGGTGCGTTTCCGCGCGTGCTGGCCATGTACTGGCGCGACAAGGGCGTGCTGAGCCTCGCGCAGGCCATCCACAAGATGACGGGGCTGTCGGCCCAGCGCTTTCGCCTGGCCGGGCGCGGCGTGCTGGCCGCTGGCAAGGCAGCCGATGTGGTGGTGTTCGACCCGGCGCGCATCCAGGACCGCGCCACGTTTGAAGACCCCAAGCAACTGAGCGCGGGGGTGGAGGCCGTGTGGGTCAACGGGGTGCTCAGCTATACGGAGCAAGATGGCGCCTTGCCCCAGCGCGGCGGCCGCTTTGTGCGGCGAGCCACGGCCTGACCGTCTGGCCACTTGAATGAAGCAGCGCCCCTGGAGGGCGCTTTTTTTTTGCTGGCAGGACAGTCGATCAACCATTCGATTTGTGAATCAAACCATCCGTACAAAACATTGGACGCGAATCGTCAAACCTTGCACCATGCATGAAGCCCACAGAGGCTCAAGCACAACTGCACAGGAGACAACACGATGCAACGACGCCAGACAATGGTATGGGCAGCCGCCGCGCTGGCTGCGGCTGTGGCTGCGCCGGTGAGCCGCGCCCAGGGGAGCTACCCGAGCGCTCCGATCACGATGATTGTGCCGTTCGCGGCAGGCAGCGGCACCGACGCGGTGGCGCGCGCCGTGGGGCAGAAGCTGGGCGAGCGGCTGGGGCAGCCGGTGATTGTGGACAACCGCGCGGGCGCGAATGCGCAGATTGCCGTGGCAGCAGTGCTCAAGGCCAAGCCGGACGGGCAGACGCTGTTCATGACCACCAACACCTCGCATTCGGCCAATCCCTGGCTGGTCAAGAACCTCAAGTACGACCCGATCAAGGATTTCACGCCCATCGCCCGTGTGGGCGAGTTGCCGTTCGCGCTGGCGGTGAATGTGGATTCGCCCGTCAAGTCGGTGCAGGATCTGATCGACTACGCCAAGGCCCATCCGGGCAAGATTTCGTACGCCACGCCCAATAGCACCTCGCTCGTGGCGTCCGAGACGCTGCGCTTTCTGACCAAGACCGACATCGTGGGCGTGCCGTACAAATCAAGCCCGCAGGCGCTGACCGACCTGATGGGCAACCAGGTACAGATGTATGTGGTGGACCTGGGCTCGGGCGGCAGCATGCTCAAGGCAGGCAAGGTGCGCGCGTTGGGCGTGACGGCGGCCAAGGGCTCGTCCCAGCTGCCGGGGGTACCCCCCATCGGAAAAACCCTGCAGGGCTTTGACATCACTTCATGGAACGGCATCTTCGCCCCGGCGGGCACGCCGCCCGCGATAGTGAACAAGCTCAATACCGAGCTGCAGGCTGTGCTGGCCGACACCGAGGTGCAGAAGCAGCTGGCGGTGATCGGCTTCGAAGTCTGGCCCACCAAGACGCCGCAGGAGTTCGCCACCTATGTGGCCGACCAGCTGCAGTACTGGGGCAAGCTGGTCAAGCAGGCCGACATTCCTGCGCAGTGATTTTTGAATGAAACAGCCTTTGGTGCTTTCTTACTAAGCACTTTTGCTATTGATTTGGTAGTTACCGCCATGGCATCCAAGTATTTGATCCGCGCCGCCGATGTGCCCGCGTACAGCCCGGCCAACCACACCGGCACCTTCAACCGCCGCCTCGTCAGCAGCGCCAATGTGGGGGCGCAGCACATGGAGGTGGTGCTGGGCGAAATCGCCAAGGGCGGCGGCGCGCTGCCGCATGCCCACCCGGGCATGGAGCAGGCCTGCTACCTGCTGGACGGCACGGCGCATGTCGAGGTCGAGGGCGAATCGTTCGAGATGGTGCCTGGCGATACCTGCTTTTTTCCGGCGGACGCCATGCACATCTTCCAGACCACCAGCGATACGCCCGCGAAGCTGCTGGTGATCTACAGCCCGCCCTACGGCGAGAACCCGGCGCGCGTCCGTCGGCCTGAAGGCTCCGGCCACTGATTGGATATTGAGGAACACACCATGGATTTCGCACTGACCGAAGAGCAGCAGCAGATCGTCGATGCCATCGAAAAAGTCTGCGCACCGTTTGATGCCGATTACTGGCATGCACGCGACGACGACGGCGAGTTCCCCGAGGCCTTCTACCGCGCGCTGGCCGACGCGGGCTGGCTGGGCATTGCCATGCCCGAGGAGTTTGGCGGCGCGGGCTTAGGCATCACCGAGGCGGCGCTGATGATGCACACCATCTCTGCCACGGGCGCGGGCCTCTCGGGGGCCTCTGCCGTGCACATGAACATCTTTGGCCTGCACCCGGTCGTGGTCTACGGCACGCAGGAGCAGAAGGCGCGCATGCTGCCGCCCTTGATCGCAGGCAAGGACAAGGCCTGCTTTGGCGTGACCGAGCCCAACACCGGCCTCAACACGCTCAAGCTCAAGACCCGCGCCGTGCGCGGCACGGACAGCGAAGGCGATCACTACCTGGTGCACGGCCAGAAGGTGTTCATCTCCACGGCGCAGGAGGCGAGCAAGATTTTGTTGCTGGCGCGCACCAAGCCGGTGGAAGAGTGCAAGGGCACCGAAGGCCTGTCACTGTTCTACACCAACTTCGACCGCAGCAAGATCGAGGTGCACGAGATTCCCAAAATGGGCCGCAAGTGCGTGGACACGAACCAGCTCTTCATCGACGGGCTGCGCATTCCGGTGGAAGACCGCATTGGGGAGGAGGGGCGTGGCTTCGAGTACATCCTGCACGGCATGAACCCCGAGCGCATCCTGATTGCCTGCGAGGCCATCGGCCTGGGGCGCGCCGCGCTCTCGCGCGCTGCCAAGTACGCCGGCGAGCGCGAGGTGTTCAACCGCCCCATCGGCAAGAACCAGGGCATTCAGCACCCGCTGGCAGAGCGCTGGATCGAGCTGGAAGCGGCCTTTCTGCTGGCCATGAAAGCCGCCTGGCTGTACGACCAGCACAAGCCTTGCGGCGCCGAGGCCAATGCGGCCAAGTACTTCGGTGCCGAGGCGGGGTTTCGCGCTTGCGAGACGGCGATCTTCACGCACGGCGGCATGGGCTATGCGAAGGAATTCCATGTGGAGCGCTACATGCGCGAGAGCTGGATTCCGCGCCTGGCGCCGGTGAGCCCGCAGCTCATTCTGTGCTTCATTGCCGAGAAGGTGCTGGGCCTGCCCAAGTCGTACTGATCAAGTCGTACGGATCAGTCGTATTGATTGCTGCTACGCCAGAGCGGTGCCGAGCACGATGGATACGCGCGCCGCGCCGCCTCCAAACCTGCGGAAAACAGCGGGGCTGCACAGGCTGGGGCATGATACGCAGATGAAAACCCATCTGCTGCGTTACTTTGTGGTGCTGGCCGAAGAGCTGCATTTTGGCCGTGCCGCCGAGCGCCTGGCCATCACCCAGCCGCCGCTGTCGGTTGCCATCAAGTCGCTGGAAGAGGACCTGGGCGTGCGCCTGCTGGAGCGCGATGCCAAGCAGGTTCGGTTGACCGATGCGGGCGCTGCGTTTCTGATCGAGGCCCGTCTGGTGCTGGGCCAGATACAGCGCGCCGCCGACGTGGCGCGCAACGTGGCGCAGGGCAAGCAGGGGCAGCTGGCCATTGGCGTGACCGGATCGATGATCTACCGCGACCTGCCGCGCGTGATGCAGACCTTTGGCGCCCAGCGGCCCGATATCGACATTACCTTGCACGAAATGTCTACCACCGAGCAGCAGGCAGCCATTGCACGCGGCCAGCTGCAGGGCGGTTTTGTCAACATCATCACGCCCGCGCCGGGGCTGGCGCTATGGCCCCTGGCCCCCGACACCCTGGTGTGCTGCCTGCCCGAGGCGCACCCCCAGGCGCAGCAGGCCAGCATTGACCTGCGCAGCCTCGCGCATGAGCGTTTTGTGATGTTTGTGCGCGAGGTCAGCCCCGCCAATTACGACAATGTCATCGCCTGCCTGCACAACGCAGGCATTCACCCGCGCACCAGCCATGCGGTGCGCCAGTGGCTCACGGTGATTGCCCTCGTGGCCATCGGCCAGGGCGTGGCGCTGGTGCCTTCGTGCCTGCAGCGTGCGGGCATGGCGGGTGTGCGCTTTGTGCCGCTGCAAAGCAGCAACAGTCTGGCCGCGCATACGGCGGGGGCTTTTGTGTGGCATCCGCAGGTGGTGTCGGCGCCGCTGCAGGCGTTCATTGACGTGGTGCGCGGGCCTGTGCCAGAGGATCAGTTGCCCGCAGCGCAGTAGCCTCTGTTGCTGCACTGCTGCATTCCGGCCCTGCTGCCGCTGGGCAAGGCTTAGGGCCGCGCGCCCACGGTGG
This sequence comes from Comamonas odontotermitis, assembly GCF_014207855.1. GTDB lineage: Bacteria > Pseudomonadota > Gammaproteobacteria > Burkholderiales > Burkholderiaceae_C > Comamonas > Comamonas odontotermitis_A. The sequence continues at coordinate 82,193 of NZ_JACHKZ010000014.1, forward strand.
TGGTGATTTCTGTCTCAAACCCCAATATATCCACAGCCCGCACGCACACCACGCGCGGCTGTGCCTTGGCGGGCACGGCCAGCTCCGCCTGCGCGTTCACCCGCAGCGCATCGCCGCTACCCGCGCCGCAGGCCGCGTGGGCGGTGTTGCCCCGGTAGTCGTGCCAGACGGATCGGAAGACGTGGCCGTCATAGTCGGGGTCGACGGCCCAGTACTCGATCAATGCCAGCGGCAGCGCACGGGCCACGCTCTGGAGCTTGGCGCGGTTGGTGCCTTGCAGGTGGATGGCGTCTGGCGAGAGCAGTGCATAGTTCTTCAGGCGCACCGACAGAATGTCCTGCAGGCCTTGCGAGCGGCACTCTACCGGGTGCAATGTCAGGTGTGCCAGCGACGAGAAATGGAGCGGGCTGCGCAGTCTGTCGATGCCGCCCTTCCTGTGCAGACCGTCGAGCAGATCGGGCGGAATGGCCAGCACTTCAAGGCGGTTGTCGTTGAGCGCCGTGATCACCTGGCCGATCGAGGGCTCGAAGTTCCAGCCCAGTACCACCACCCGGTCCCAGGGGCCCCATTGGCTCCAGTTGCCAAGCAGGTGATCGCGCAGGGAGCGGGCGGTTTGCAATGTGGCAGCCCCTGTCGTCTGGGCGGGGGAGTTGGCCAGCACCAGTGTTTTGCTCACCTGCCCGTCCGGTACGCTGCGGCGCACGATTTGCCCCAGCTGGTATTGCGGATGCAGGCCCGATGGCAGCGCAGTTGCGCCATACAGCGACAGCACGATCTGTGAGAGCGTGTCGGTGCAGAGGTCGCGCCTGCCAAAGTAGGCCTTGGCGGCTTCCACCGGGTAGTTGGCGATGGTCTGGTAGACAAATGGCTGGGCGCCTTCGCCCATCAGGCGCTTGCGGGTAACCGTGCACGAGGGTTTGCCGATGTCGACGCTGATCCAGCGGCGGCCCAGCCTTTGGGCGACGGCTGCAGTGGTGCCCGAGCCGCCGAATCCGTCAAAGACGAGGGCGCCCTCGGCAGAAGATGCCTGAATGATCCGCTCCAGCAGCTTGGCAGGCTTTTGGGTGGCGTAGTGAACGCTTTCGCTCGCGCGCGATGCCGTGGAGGTGCTGATGTCCGTCCAGAGGTTGCCAATCACCTCGCTGGCTTCGTCCAGGTAGTACTTCTTGTAGCGGCTGCCTGTCGATGTTTGGTGGATCAGGCCTTGCGCATGCAGGCTTTGGATGCTTGCCTGCGAGTAGTTGCCCAGCGTTACCAGCTTGAACCTGCGCCCGGTCGCCGCTTCCACCCTGTTGTATGCGGACTGCTGCTGGCTGGTGAGCGTGCGGCGCAGCTGGTTGAAGGTGTGGCGCCCGCTCTTGGTGTAGAGGTAGATGCCGTCGGTGACGGTGTCGAATCTTTTTTGCCGGTCGGCCCCACGCCGCCCGGCGTTTGCCGTTCGGTGCCAGATGTTTTCGTTGAGGAAGGCGTCCTTGCCAAAGACTTCGTCCATCACGATCTTGACGTAGTGCCCCACATGCCAGTCCAGGTGCACATAGATCGAGCCGGTATCGGCCAGCAGCTCGCGCATCAGAATCAAGCGCGGAGTGATCATGGCGAGGTAGGAGGCCGTGCCGTCGTTCCAGGAGTCCGAGAAGGCCAGTTGCTCGATGACGGTGGGGCGGTGTTCCTGTTCGATGCCGGGCAGGGTGGCCTTGGTGCGGTAATCGGCCTTGCTGTCAAAAGGCGGGTCGGAGTAGATCAGATCGACCTTGCCGCGCAGGCTGGGGGTCTCTTCGTCGCCCGCCAGCAGGGCTGCCATGGCCAGCAGGTTGTCGCCATGGATGAGGCGGTTCATCCAGCGCGCGCCCGGTGCGCCGGCCTCCGGGCAGGCGCCCTGCCCAGGTGGCAACACTACTTCGCGCGTCTGCAGGCGAACGCATTCGCGGGTGCCGAGGCTTTCCAGGATGCGTTCGGCTTGAGCGCGTCCCTGGGCGATGATGTCTGGAAGCTGTTCAATGAGTGACTTGGCCATGGAAGCGAAGCGGCCCTGCTGGCATTCGATTGAGAGAGGGTGCGCGATTTATCGATTAAAGTGATAATTCAATTTATTGTTTAACAAAAAGTTTAATTTGTATTCTACAGAACTTTAATTTCGGAGGATGGATAACAAGCTTGAATTTGCCCAGAGGCTGCGTGATGCGATGCAAGCAGCGGGCTTGGAGCCGAGGCCCGGCGTGCTGTTGACGCTGTTCAATACCCGCTATTGGGGCCGCTCCGTCACGTTTCAGGCGGTGTCGCGGTGGCTCAAGGGTGAGTCAATCCCTGCGCAGGACAAGCTGGTGGTGCTGGCGAGCCTGCTCAAGATCGAGCCGGAGGTGCTGCGCTTTGGGGAAGATGTGCGCCGCTCTGCACAGGAGCACCGGCAGCGCTGGGATGTGGGCGTTGGCTATCTGGAGCGCGAGGCTTTTGATGCATTCCTGCAGTTGCCGCCGCCGCAGCGCAAGGTGGTGCGCGAAGTGATTCTGACGTTCGCCAAGGTGCACGGCAAGGCAGAGGCCATCGCGGCCGAGCCAGCGTCAGTCTATAAAGTGGCGGCCAACACCTCTGTCAGAAAAAAAGAGCAGCCATGACGAGGCCGGTGGCCACGATGCCGCCCCGCAGCCACGAGGGGGGAATCTTGCGTGCCACGCGCGCGCCGAGGTAGCCGCCCAGCGTGGCCGCCACCATCATGATCAGCGCCTGCTTCCACTGCACCACGCCGCCTGCGGCATAGATGGCCACGGCAATCGCGGTCAGGAGCGCGGAGACGAGGTTCTTGGTGCCGTTCATGGCGTGCAGGTTGGTCTGGCCCAGCAGGCCGAGCAGCGCCAGCAGCAAAATACCCAGGCCGCCATTGAAGTAGCCCCCGTAGATGGAGACGGCCAGCATGCCGAGCGCGGCCTTCATCGCCGATGGCGAGCCCGCGCCACTGCCATTGCGGCGCGAAGCCCAGGCGCGCAGCTGCGGCCCAAAGGCGAACATGGCCGTGGCAGCCAGCAGCAGCCATGGCACGATCTTGCGAAACGTAGCGTCGGGGGTGAACAGCAGCAGCGCCGCGCCCAGCGCGCCCCCTGTCAGCGCCAGTGCCACCACGGCCTTCATGGACAGGCCCGGCGGCGATGCCATGTCATCCTTGAAGCCCCAGGCACCCGCCGCATAGCCCGGCAGCAGTGCAACGGTGCCTGTGGCGTTGGCCAACACCGGCGGCACGCCGGTCAACACGAGTGCTGGCAAGGTCAGAAAGCTGCCGCCACCGGCTACGGCGTTGAGTGCACCAGCCACAAAGGCGGCAGCCAGCAGGATTGCGATATCGGCCATGGGGAGTCTCCTGTTGTAGGGCTGCGCAGAGGCCTGGTGCCATGTGCCTGGTATGCACCTGCAGTGCGCAGCGGGCCGCTTCCCAGCGCCTTCTTTGGGCAGGAGGGCGCTGGGCGTAGGCTGTTTTAGGAGGATTCTAGGTGCGGATGCTGCACTGAAACCGTTGGATTGGTCGCGCAAAAGTCACTACTGCTTACCGTTACCCGGGCTGAATGCTGCAGGCTACGGGCCTGCGGCTGCTACTGAATCAGGAGTTGATGCGCTGGGTGGCGCGCGCTGCAGGCCTATTTTTTGTAAGGGTCTTCAAACCCCAGCTCCTGCATGATGGCGGTTTCGTAGTCTTCCATCTCCTGGGCGTCCTGCTCGCTGGTTTCGTGGTCCCAGCCTTGGGCGTGCAGGGTGCCATGTACCAGAAGGTGGGCGTAGTGCTCTTCAAGCGTTTTGTTCTGCTCCTTGGCTTCGCGCGCGACCACCGGGGCGCACAGCACCAGATCGGCCAGCACGGTGGGCTCCTGCTGGTAGTCGAAGGTCAGCACATTGGTGGCGTAGTCCTTCTTGCGGTATTCGCGGTTGAGCGCCTGGCCTTCTTGCGCATCCACGATGCGCACGGTGATTTCGGCGTCGCCGGCCAGTGCGTGGCGGATCCAGCGCGTGACCTGGCTGCGCCCGAGCGCGGCGCGGTGCTCAGCTACGCCGTCGAAGCGGGCAAACTGCAGGGAGAGGGTGAGTTGGTTCAGGGCCATGGTTCTTTTGAATGTTTTTTTGGCGGCTGGCGCAGGTGGGTTCTGCGCGGTCAGCGATTAATTTATGAGTCCTCAGTCTCCGCGGCCGTGCGCGCGCACCGGGCGGCTTTGCTTGTCGTAGGCGTCCACAATGCGGGCCACCAGCGGATGGCGTACCACATCGGCACTGGTAAAGCGGGTCACGGCAATGCCTTTGACGCGCTTGAGCACGCGCTCGGCGTCGATCAGGCCGCTCATCTGGCCCTTGGGCAGGTCGATCTGGCTCACATCGCCCGTCACCACGGCCTTGGCGCCAAAGCCAATGCGGGTGAGGAACATTTTCATCTGCTCGGGCGTGGTGTTCTGCGCCTCGTCCAGGATGATGAAGGAGTTGTTGAGGGTGCGGCCGCGCATGAAGGCCAGTGGCGCAATCTCGATGGCGTTGCGCTCGAAGGCCTTTTGCACCTTGTCGTAACCCATCAGGTCGTACAGGGCGTCGTACAGCGGGCGCAGGTAGGGGTCAACCTTCTGTGACAGGTCGCCCGGCAGAAAGCCCAGGCGCTCGCCCGCCTCGACAGCGGGGCGCGTGAGCACGATGCGCTGCACGTTGCTGCGCTCAAGCGCATCGACTGCGCAGGCCACGGCCAGGTAGGTCTTGCCGGTTCCGGCAGGGCCGATGCCGAAGGTGATGTCGTGCGCGGCGATGTTTTCCAGGTAGGTGTTCTGGTTGGGGGTGCGCGCGCGCAGGTCGGCGCGGCGGGTATTGAGCACCATGGCGCCTTCGGGCGCGGTCATCAGCTCGGCGTCGCCCGCCAGCATCAGCTGGATATGGTCTTCGCTGATCGGGCCGTCCGCCATCTCATACAGCGCCTGTAGCAGCTCCAGCGCCTCATTCGCAGCGGCCTTGGGGCCGTCGATCTTGAATTGCTCGTGGCGGTGCGCAATCTTCACGGCCAGGTGGGTTTCGATCTGGCGCAGATGGGCGTCGGCCGGGCCGCACAGGTTGGCCAGGCGGTTGTTGTCGTGGGGCGTAAAGGTGTGGCGCAGGATCACGCGTGGGTTCCATCCAAAAATCAGTATGCTTGTGCCTTGGCGCAAAACAGACGGAACTCAGGCAAACCAGAATGCACGCAGCGCATTGTCCGTTGTCATCAGGCAGCCGTCCTGCCGGGGCCTGGTTTGCATGAGCCGTAACAAGGAAAGATACGAATGATAGGCCGATTGAGCGGAACCCTGGTGGAAAAGAACCCCCCTGAAGTGATGGTGGATTGCAACGGCGTGGGTTACGAGGTGCAGGTGCCGATGAGTACCTTCTACAACCTGCCCGTTGTGGGCGAGAAGGTGGTGCTGCTGACCCAGTTCATCGTGCGCGAGGACGCGCAGCTGCTCTACGGCTTTGGTACTGCGCAGGAGCGCCAGACTTTCCGCGAGCTGATCAAGATATCGGGCGTGGGGCCGCGCACGGCGCTGTCCATCCTGAGCGGCCTGGGGGTGAACGACCTCGCGCAGGCCGTGTCGCTGCAGGAGGCCGGGCGGCTGGTGAAGGTGCCAGGCATTGGCAAGAAGACTGCCGAGCGCCTGCTGCTGGAGCTCAAGGGCAAGCTGGGCGCAGACATTGGCGCCAAGGCGGTGGCCGTGAACGACGCGCAGGCCGATATTTTGCAGGCGCTGATCGCGCTGGGCTACAGTGACAAGGATGCGGCCGCTGCGCTCAAGGTGCTGCCGGCCGACATCGGCGTGGCCGAAGGCATCAAGCAGGCGCTCAAGGCCCTGGCAAAATGACCGGGACAGTGATTTTGCGGGCGGTCTGCGTCGTTGCAGCGCTTGCCAATAGGTGGCTATTGGCTGCACGCTACGCCGCTAGGCGCGCCCCTCGCATCCCATCCCGCAAAATCACTGTCGCGGCGCGAGGAGATCGTAAACACGTTCTGAAGCGACGCGCAAACCCGCAGGTTCGGTACAGATTTCCATTGATATGGCAACAACGAGAGGTAGCAAGACCATGAAGAATTCCAAGCACGCGATTCGCGGCCTGGCGTGGGCCTGTGGCATTGCCGCGGCGATGGCCGTCGCAGGGTGCGGCGGTGGCTCCAGCAGCGACGACGACAATGGCGGCAATCCGACAACACCCACCAGCCCCACTGCCTTTGTGCTGGATTCGATCGTGTTGCCGGGCTCCAAGGCCAAGGCCGAAGCCCAGGTGCAGCCGCTGGGTGTGACGCTGCGCAGCACGCGCATCGTGCTGCCGCAGCTCGACACCACCAAGTCCGAGCAGGCGGGTCTGGGCAAGCCAGCCATGCAGATCGGCGTGCCGCGCGCGGTGGCGCAGACCACATCGGTCGCCAAGACCCAAGCGGCGCTGCAGTGGCAGCCCTTGCCGGACGGGCGTACCGCTGCCGCCGTGCATATTGCTTCGGAAGGCGCGTATGGCCTGCGCATGGGCGTGGTGGTCGGTGGCCTGCCCGATGCAGCGCAACTGCGCATCTACAGCGATGAGCATCCCGATGCCGTGGTGCAGGTGAGCGGCGCCTCGGTCAACGCATTGCTGGCGCAGAACCACAAGGCTGGCGAGAGCGGTCAGGCGGCAGACACGTGGTGGACGCCGGACGTGGGCGCTGGCAATGCCACGCTGGAGGTGGTGCTGCCTGCGGGCACGGCTGCCGATGCGGTGCGCATTGCGATCCCTTCGGTCTCGCACATCTACCAGAACCTGTCCCTGCCAACCGAGGCAGAGTTGGCCGATGTGACCAAGGCGCAGCAAGCCGGGGCCTGCAATCTGGATGCCAACTGCACCAGCAATTACCAGCTGGAGCGCAATGCCGTGGCGCGCATGACGTTCGTGGCCGCCGACGGCATTTCGTATCTGTGCACCGGCACGCTGGTCAACAACACCAAGAAGGATTACACCCCGTATTTCCTCACGGCGAACCACTGCATCTCGACGCAGACTTCGGCATCGACGCTGCAGACCAACTGGTTCTACCGCTCCAGCAGCTGCAACTCGGGCATTCCGGGCACTTTTGCCAGCCGCAACGGTGGCGCCACCTTGCTCTATGCCACGGCCAGCACGGATTCGTCTTTCCTCAAGCTCAATGACACGCCGCCCGCAGGCGTGACGCTGGCGGGCTGGGATGCGCGCAACAACGCCAAGGAAGGCGCGTCCATCTATGGTCTGCACCACCCCAGCGGCGATCTGCTGAAGTACAGCGTGGGCTCCATCAATGGCTTCACGAACTGCGTCTCGACCGGCGGTACCGGTGTCTCGTGCTCTCCAGGCGACGCGCAGAGCAACTTCTACTCCGTGCGCTGGAGCCAGGGCGTGACCGAAGGCGGCAGCAGTGGATCGGCCCTGTTCAATGATGGCCGGGTCATCGGCACCCTGTATGGCGGCTCCAGCTCGTGCAAGGCGCCCAACGCGGCAGACAGCTATGGCCGTTTCGACAAGGTGTTCAACAGCAATATCTGGAGCTGGCTGGCAGGCTGAACGCCGCAGTCAACGCCCAGAGATGGATGCAAAAAGGGCCTGCGGGCCCTTTTTCTTTGCCTGACCAGCGCACGGGGCTTGTTTTGGAGTGAGGGCTTGCCATTATCTTGACTTGTGTCTAGATTAAGCCCTATGGGCGGGTCGGCTCCGATAGCGGAGGGGCAGGGGCAGGCAGCGCTGCGAGCACGGAAAAGGAGTCCGCTATGTCCTTTTGTGCAATGTTTTCGGGCCTGCGCCGCTGTGGGCTGTTTGTGGCGTTGTGGCTGCTGGGCCAGGCGTGGGCAGCGCAGGCCGTCTTGCAGGTGGATGCGCTCCGTATGGAGCCGAAGGAGCGCGCTGGCGAGCTCAGGCAGGCCGCTGCTCTGGTGGCAAGCCAGGTGAGCCTGGTCGAGATGCCGTCCTGGGACGCGGCCAAGGCGCAGTTGCTGGAATCGCAGGGTGCACGCCAGATCGGTGTAGGGCGCCCGCTTGCCAGCTTGCAGACGCCAGAGCAAATGCGCAATCTGCTGGAATGGCACGGTTTGCCCAATGGAGGCCGGGCTGCTGCCCTGCAATGGGCGCCCGATGGCGCCTTTGGCCTGCGGCTGGGGGTGGTGTTTGCCGCGTTGCCCGAGGCTGCGGTGTTTCGCATGTATGCCTCGCAGCAGGCCGCAGCCAGCTACGAAGTGACCGGCGCAGCGCTGCTGGAGCGCCTGCCGCCCGACCCTGCCACCGGCGCGCGCACCTGGTGGACGCCGGACCTGGGCCCGACGCCGGTGCTGGAAATCCTGTTGCCTGCCACGGTGGCCGACGCGCAGCTGGCGATGGCTGTGCCGTGGGTGTCGCAAGTGGTGATGCCCCCCACACCCCTGGCGCAGGCGGAGCCCGCCAAGCGGCTCTCCAACGATTGCCAGCAGGATGTGAACTGCCAGGCCGCCTTGCTGGACCAGCGGGATGCGGTGATGCGCATGGTGTATGTGAGCGAGACCAATACCTTTCAATGCACCGGCACCCTGGTCAACAACCCAAAGCAGGATCAAACGCCTTATGTGCTGACGGCGGCGCACTGTGCGCGGGACCAGGCTACGGCCTCCACGCTGCAGACGATGTGGTTCTATTACTCGCAGTCGTGCAACAGCGAGAACCTGTCAGCCAACTACGCTGAGCGCTATGGCGGCGCGCGCTGGCTGGCGACCAGCTTTGGCAATGACATGACGCTGCTCCAGCTCAACGATGCCCCGCCGCCCGGTGCCTTGTTCGCGGGCTGGGATGCCTCTGCCGTACCTATGGCAACGGCAGCAGCGGGCCTCCACCATCCGCACGGCGATCTGCTGATGATCAGCAAGGGCCGAATCCAGGAGCAGGCGTCCTGCTATCTCGACTACACCTCTTCCCGTGCATCGCTGAGCTGTGACCCTGGGGCTGCGGAGGATGGCGGGTTCTACCGCCTGGCCGTGGACAGCGGCGGCATAGAGGGGGGGAGCAGCGGATCGGCCTTGTTCGTGAATGGCCGTGTGGTGGGCACCTTGACCGGGGGCGACAACTGGTGCCCTGCCAAGGGGGTGGTGTATGGGCGGCTGGACCAGGCTGTTGCCAGCACTTTTTCGCCCTGGCTCGGCAACGCATCGTTTGCATTGGACAGCAGTGCGGCGGCGCCCGTCTATCGCTTCCATATTCCGAAATCCGGCGCGGATTTTTTCACCATTTCGGCGCAGGAGCGCGATGCGGTGATTGCCGGGCTGCCTGGCACGATCAACTATGAGGGGATTGCTTTTTATGCGTCCGAGCAGCAGCGCCCCCGGATGCTGGCCGTGTACCGGTATTTCAATCCCGATGTCGTTGCCCATTTCTACACCACCAGCGAGGCCGAACGCCAGTTCGTGCGGCAATACCACCCGTCCTGGCAAGAAGATGGCATTGCCTGGTGGGTGCCTGCGCAAGGTGGCGATGGGGCCGTGCCGATGTATCGCTCCTACCAGTACGGCACCGGCGCCCATCACTATACGGCTGATCCTGCCGTGCGCGATACATGGCTGGGCAATCCAGACCTTTTGTACGACGGACTGGCTTATTATGTGTGGGCTGCGCCGTGACCGGATCGCGGCGTACGCCGCTGACACATGACCATCCACACTGATTCTTTCGACACCTCTCTCAACAACCTGCCCGACAGCCGGGTGATCTCTGCGAGCCAGACTTCTTCGCAGGAGGAGGCGCTGGAGCGCGCGCTGCGTCCCAAGCTGCTGGACGAGTATGTCGGCCAGGCCAAGGCGCGCGAGCAGCTGGAGATCTTCATCGGCGCGGCCAAGAAGCGTGGCGAAGCGCTGGACCATGTGCTGCTGTTTGGCCCCCCGGGCCTGGGCAAAACCACCTTGTCGCACATTGTGGCTGCGGAGCTGGGCGTCAACCTGCGCCAGACGAGCGGCCCCGTGCTGGAAAAGCCCAAGGACCTGGCTGCGCTGCTCACCAACCTGGAGCGCAACGATGTGCTCTTCATCGACGAAATCCACCGCCTCTCCCCGGTAGTCGAGGAAATTCTCTACCCGGCGCTGGAGGATTACCAGATCGACATCATGATTGGCGAAGGCCCGGCGGCCCGCTCCATCAAGCTCGATCTGCAGCCCTTTACCCTGGTGGGCGCCACCACGCGCGCCGGCATGCTCACCAATCCGCTGCGCGATCGCTTTGGCATCGTGGCACGGCTTGAGTTTTACACAACAGCCGAGCTGACCCGGATCGTGATGCGCAGCGCCGGCCTGCTCAATACGCCGATTGACGACGAAGGCGGGCAGGAGATTGCGCGGCGCTCGCGCGGTACGCCGCGCATTGCCAACCGCCTGCTGCGCCGCGTGCGCGATTACGCCGATGTCAAAGGCGACGGGCGCATTACGCAGGATATGGCCAGCCGCGCGCTCGCCATGCTGGATGTGGACCCGCTGGGTTTCGACATCATGGACCGCAAGCTGCTGGAGGCGGTTGTCCACCGCTTCGACGGAGGGCCCGTGGGGCTGGACAATATTGCAGCGAGCATTGGCGAGGAGCCGGGCACGATCGAGGATGTGATCGAGCCTTACCTGATCCAGCAAGGCTTTCTGCAGCGCACGCCTCGTGGCCGCATTGCCACACAGGCTGCCTACCGCCACCTGGGTTTGGCGGGGGGAGATGCACCGGGGCAGGGCGGCCAAGGCTCGCTCGTGTAGGCGGGCGAGCTGCGCCTTTACCAACCGGGAAGTGTGATCGCAGCGTGGCGGCTTTCGCCGCAGCCTGGTTTCAGAGTGCGCTGCCTCGCTTGCCGGTTTTGGGGCTGGGCACGCTGCTGCCCATGTTGCTGCACAGGTAGTCCCAACATTGCTGCACCACCGGGCGGCGGTTGCCGTTGGCATTGCGCGTCATCAGGCAGATGCGGCGCGAGAGCAGAGGCGCCTTCAGCGGCATGGTGACCAGATCGTTGTCGACATGGCACTGGGTGTAGAGGCGGGAGATGAGGCCGATGCGCAGGCCGCTGCGTACCAGGGCGTACAGCGATTCGGTGTAGGTCAGGGTTTCGGTGTGGCTCACACCCACCCCTTGCTGCTCCAGCACCGACACGATCATTTCGTAGGTGCTGCCGCGCGAGAGGATGACGAGCGGCTCGTCGTTCAGATCCGTCCAGCGCAGCTCGGGCATCTTGGCCAGCCGGTGGCTGGCGGGCATCACCGCCATGACTTCGTCTTCGGTGACGAACTGGGTTTCCACGGTTGAGGGCACGGTGAACTCCAGGCCCAGCCCGATATCGGAGCCCCCGCTGGCCACTGACTGCAGCAAATCTTCGTTGCGCAGATCCTGCAGTTGCAGGTCGACCATCGGATTCTCTTTTTGCCAGATGGCCAGCCACGGCGCCAGCAGGTGAATGGCAGACGGAATGCAGCTGACGCGCACCGTATCGGCCTGGTACTTGAGCAATTGCTGCAGATCCTGCACGCCTTGCACAAAGTTGTTGATCATCCATTCCACCTGCGGGCGCACGGCTTCGCCAGCGGGCGTCATGCGCACATGGTGGGTGCTGCGGTCAAACAGGGCCGTTCCCAGCAGATTTTCCAGCTCGCGGATGGCCGACGACAACGCGGGCTGGCTCATGGAGAGCGCCTGCGCAGCCCGGCTGAAGCTGCGGTGGTTGGCCACCTCCTTGAAGCAGCTCAACTGGCGCAGCGAGGGCGTTGGTGCAGATTTGCGAGGCAGTTCAGCGTCGGTCATAAAAGGCCAGGTCGGTTCAGTGCGACAAACGGCATGTTCAAGCGCGGTTGCCCTGGGCGCTGCGTGGTCATGCTGTCTCTGTCAAAAGTAATTGAGTGTTATTCCTGCGTTCAATTGCAAATATACATCGGTTTTCTAATCGTCATTGGAGATAAATTGTCCTAATTCAATCGGATTTTTCGTTCTGATTCCCAGATCGTTCAGATGCTTATAGAAGCAGTGGCTGCAAGCATCGGTCATTGAAGATTGTTAATAATTAATGGTGCTCGCCCACTGCGCTGCTTCAATTGGTTAACTCATCCATGCCCGTTTGCTGCAGGTGGCTGGTGTCTCCCCAGCCCACCAGCGCCAGGCCGCTGTCGGGCGTCCAGAGCAGGCGGTTGATGCTGGTGTTGGCCAGCTCCCAGGTGCGGGGGGCCTGCAGATCCTGGCGCGTGGCCAGGCGGTAGAGGGTGTCGAGTACGCCGCCATGGGCTACCAGGGCAATCTGCTGGCCCATGTGCTGGCTGGCCAGTGCATGAACGACGTGCGCAATGCGTGCCTGCAGCGCCTGCAGGGATTCACCGCTGGGTGGTGCAAAGGCTGGGTCGCGCTTGCGCCAGCGCAGCGCAGCCTGCGGCTGCGCCGCTTCAACATCGGCAAAGCGCTGGCCCTCATAGCTGCCAAAGCAGCGTTCGCGCAGCCGTGCGTCGATGGTCAGTTTTGCGCCATTGGCGTCTGCCAGGGCCTGCGCCGTGGCGAGGGCCCGCTGCAGATCACTGCTGTAGATATGGTGCAGCGGCTCGTCGGCCAGCGCGGCTGCCATCTGCCGGGCCTGCCTGTGGCCTGTGCTGTTGAGCGCGATATCGGTGTGGCCCTGGATGCGAGCGCCTACATTCCAGTCGGTTTCGCCATGGCGAATGGCAATGATGCGGGTTGCGTTCATGGCATCAAGGCTTTGTTGCTGCCGGGGCTGCGTTGCCAGCGGGCGGTGCTCCTACGGTGGCGGTCACCTTGCGCACACCTGCGGGCGGCTTGGGGAAGCCATTGAGCGCAGAGTCGAACAGGATGCGGTAGATCACCTTGTCATCCACCCATACGTCCTCGTACCGGGCCGAGGTTTCGTACACCACCTGCTGCGACTGGAAGTCGCGCAAGGTCAGCTGTACGGCGCGGTAGTGCAGCGAGGGGCCGGTATCGCGCCACATCAGGCCGCCACGCCAGCCAAACCCGGGCCCCCAGCCAAAGCCGCCATAGGGGCCGTAGGGCGCATAGGGGCTGCCGGGCAGCAGCCAGCTGTCAGGAATGTAGCGTGCCTCGGCGGAAATCTGGGCCACCAGGGTGCCCTGGGCATCATCGCGCTGCAGGCCTACACCGGCAAGCGAGGTTTGCGCCTGCTGCACCACGTTGTCAAAGGCGGTGCCCTGCGCCTGCTGCGATGGCAGGAGCTGGAGGCGGTAGGTGGGGGGCTTGGGCAATTCGGCCAATGTCGAGTAGCTTTGCACTTCGCTTTCCACGTTGCGCACGCCTGCGCAGCCGGTCAGCCATAGTGTGCAAAGCAGCAATGCGCAGGTAAGCGCGTTGCGCTGCAAGGTGCCTGTCTGGCCAGGTACGGACAAGTTCATATTGCCTCCTTCAAGACGCGATTCTGGAGATTCTCTGCCTGCATGCCAACCCCCCGTGCGTATCTGCACCAGTACCAAAAGCAAATGCGCCGGGCCTTAGAACGTGTTTACGATCTCTACGCAGCCGCGACAGTGGGTTTGGGGGCGCCCGGCTAGGGGCGCCCGGTCAGGGGCGCCCCCAAACCCACTGTCGCGGCGCGAGGAGATCGTAAACACGTTCTTAGAGGCGCGGCGCATGCCATGGGATACAAGAAGGGGTTCGCTGCGCACACGCCAACCTGGGGTGTGCGTGTATGCAGCCTTGCCATGGTGCTTCTCAGCCGGGTCAGCCCAGTTGGACGACCTGAACGCCACCGGGCAGGCTGGGGGCGATGGGCAATTCGTCGTGGTCAAACGCCTTGTCGCCGTTTTCATCGGCCACGCCCGTGGGCTTGGCGTTCTGAAAGTCGTACAGCTTGGTGTCTGCCAGATGGGTGGGGATGACGTGCTGGAGCGCGCGGAACATGTTGTTCACGCGGCCGGGGTGCTTTCTGTCCCATTCGCGCAGCATGTCGCCGATCATCTGGCGCTGCAGGTTTTCCTGGCTGCCGCACAGGTTGCAGGGGATGATCGGGAAATCACGGTACTGCGCCCAGCGCTCGGTGTCCTTCTCGGGCACATAGGCAAGCGGGCGGATCACCACATGCTTGCCGTCGTCGCTCACGAGCTTGGGCGGCATGGCCTTCATGATGCCGCCGTGGAACATGTTGAGCATCAAGGTCTGCACGATGTCGTCGCGGTGGTGGCCCAGGGCCACCTTGTTGCAGCCCAGCTGGTCGGCCACCTTGTACAGGATGGCGCGGCGCAGGCGCGAGCACAGGCCGCAGGTGGTCTTGCCCTCGGGTACCACGCGCTTGACGACGCTGTAGGTGTCCTGGTTCTCGATGTGGAAATCGACGCCCACGCTCTTGAGGTACTCGGGCAACACATGCTCGGGGAATCCGGGCTGCTTCTGGTCAAGGTTGACGGCCACGATGTCGAACTTGATCGGTGCGCGGGCGCGCAGCTTCATCAGGATGTCAAGCAGGGTGTAGCTGTCCTTGCCGCCGGACATGCAGACCATGACCTTGTCGCCGTCCTCGATCATGTTGTAGTCGCCAATGGCGCGGGCCACTTCGCGGCACAGGCGCTTTTCCAGCTTGTGGTTCTCGCGCTGGATCTTCAGGCGCTTTTCGTTCGAGACGGCATCGCCCGCCTGGCCTTCGGCCTGGTCGGCCTCGTCGTCAAAATTCCAGCCCTGGCTGGCGGCAGCTTGCAGTTGTGCGGTGTCAGTGGGTGCGTTCATGGGGTCACCATTGTCCGGTTTCGGTGCGGATTGCAACTTCGCAATCGTCAAAAATCTCCAGCTTGGCAATCTTGATGCGCACGCCGCGCACATTGGGCAGCAGCATCAGGCGCTGCGCCAGTTTGCCAATCAAGGTCTCCAGCAGGTTCACGTGCTCAGCCGTGCATTCGTCGATGATGATCTGGCGCACCTTGCGGTAGTCCAGCACATGCATGATGTCGTCGTCGCTGGGGGCCAGGGGCTGCTGGCCCAGGTTCAGCTCGGCATCGACCTGGATGGGCTGGGGCTCCACCTTCTCGTGCGCGAGGATGCCCAGATTGGCATCAAAGCGCAGGCCGGTCAGCGTCAGGGTTTGCAACCCGGTGTCAAATGTTGTCATAAAAGCAGACGTTGTGGCGTTGTTGCCGTCACATCATCGAAAAATCGCGGTCAAACCGCATCAGGTGCTGGCCGCCGTCCACCAGCAAGGTGGTGCCGGTGATCGACCGGTTCTCCAGCGCAAAGCGCACGGTGGCGGCCACATCGTCCGGGGTGGAGGAGCGGCCCAGCGGGCTCATGCGGTGCAGGGCTTCGAACTTGTCGTCTGTCAGGTAGTCGCTGGTCAGGGTCAGGCCCGGGGCCACACCCACCACGCGCAGCAGCGGCGCGAGCGCCTGCGCGAGCAGGGTGCCTGCTGCCTCCAGCGCGGCCTTGCTGAGCGTGTAGCTGACGAAGTCGGGGTTCATGTTCCACAGCTTCTGGTCGAGCAGGTTGACCACCACGCCTTGCGCATTGTCGCCACGCTGGGCGATATGCTGGTGCAGCACCTGGGCCAGCACCAGCGGCGCGCCCGTGTTGCTGCGCATGTGGCGCTCCAGTGCGGCATAGCCAAAGTCTGCAGCCGTGTCGTGCTCGAAGAGCGAGGCGCTGTTGACCACGGCATCGACCGGCCCGAGCTGATCTACCACCCGGGGCAGCAGCGCGCGCACGGCCGATTCGTCCTCAAAATCTGCATCAAAATGGCCACTGGCGCCCGATAGGGCTGCGCAAGCAGCAGCAGTTTCGATAGCGTCTGCCTTCGATCCCCGGTAGTGCACGGCCACCTGCCAGCCGTGGGCGGCCAGATCGAGCGCAATGGCCCGCCCCAGGCGCTTGGCAGCGCCGGTGACCAGTACGGTGCGTGGGGTCGAAGAGGGCAAAGGCATGGCAGGCACTGTATGAACAGCGACAATAGGGGGGTGAATACAGAACCCTCTAGTTTAACGATTGTGCTCGCCAAACGCGCAGCTGAGGCTATTGCCCAGGCTGGCGGCTGGCTGGCTTTTGATGAGTTCATGCGCATGGCGTTGTACGAGCCGGGCCTGGGCTATTACGCCAATACGCGCAGCAAGTTCGGTGTGATGCCTGAGGAGGGCAGCGACTTTGTCACCGCGCCCGAGCTCTCGCCCGTGTTTGGCGAGCTGGTGGCCGCGCAGGTGCAGGACGCCTTTGCCCATACCCAGACGAGCGAGGTGTGGGAGTTTGGCGCGGGCACGGGTGCGCTGGCCGAGCAGATGTTGTCTGCGCTGGGCGATGCCTGCACGGGCTACACCATTGTCGATCTGTCAGGAAGCCTGCGCGCGCGCCAGCAGGAGCGGCTGGCCCGCTTTGGCGACAAGGTGCGTTGGGCGAGTGAGTTGCCTGCGCAACTGCAAGGCGTGGTGGTGGGCAACGAGGTGCTCGATGCCATGCCCGTCAAGCTGCTGCTGCGCCGCCAGGGCGTCTGGCTGGAGCGCGGCGTGGTGTTGGCCGCGCAAGAGGGCGACGCCATCAGCTTCGGCTGGGCCGAGCGCCCCACCGCACTGCGCCCGCCGGTGGAGCCCGATCTGCCTGCCGATGCCGACTATCTGACCGAAATCCATCCCCAGGCCGAAGCCTTTGTCGCCACCCTGGGCGACCGCATGACGCGCGGCGCGGCCATCTTCATCGACTATGGTTTTGGCGAGAGCGAGTACTACCACCCGCAGCGCCACATGGGCACCCTGGTCTGCCACCACCTGCACCAGGTGGACAGCGACCCGCTCGCCTTGATTGGCCTCAAGGACATCACGGCCCACGTCAACTTCACGGGCATTGCCGTGGCCGCGCAGGATGCGGGCTTTGAGGTGCTGGGCTACACCAGCCAGGCGCATTTCCTCATCAACTGCGGGTTGGCCGCCAAGATGGAGAAGCTCGACGTCATCGCCCGCAGCAAGGCCGCCAAGCTGATGCTGGAGCACGAGATGGGCGAGTTCTTCAAGGCCATCATGCTGGCCAAGGGTGCGGCGTTCTGGGATGCTGCAGGCTTTGTGCAGGGCGACCGGATGCACCGGCTGTAAACAGGCGCTAACTGCAGTATTTGGCAAGCGTTGCAGGAGCGTAGTCGGCGGGGCGCAATTTCATGGCATCTTCTCCCGCTATCTTGGCTATTTTCGCTTGCAACACGAAATCGCATTGCAGCGGGTGATCTGCCAGAGGGCCATCTCCCCAACTGGCGCGAGCAGGCCACCGCTTGTCTGCCAGGGCCATGTAGTGATTGCCAATCGCTTGGGCATATAGAGGCAACTTTTTACTGGTATCCAAGAGCATCTTGTTTGCTCTTGGATTTTTCAGATCCTGAGCGCTGATTTTCATCAACTGTGACCCCAACTCGGGCTGGGTCTGTGTCACGGCTTGAATGACGACGGGGAGAACGCCTGCCTGACGCAGCCCTTGTACCACCAGAACGATGGGTATTGCTGTTGGAGTGCCTGTGCGGGCATCTACATTCCAGTCCGGTTCCGTGCAGTAGCTCAAAAGGCTCTCTGCGCGCATGCTTTGGATCGCAGATGAGGCGTCCGGCGCTGCAAGCCAGTTGCTCCAGTGCCTGCGCTCCTGAGAGGAAAGTTTTCCCCACACCTGATCCGTGGCTTCGAGCCAGGTCTGCACAAACACCCTTTGAAAAATCGGCAAGGTGTGGATTTGTCGACAGTCTTGCATCAGCGCGACCTGGAAATCGGGCGCCCATTCCAGTTCGGCGAGTGGTTGCTGGCCCAGTTTGCAGCGCGACAAGATCGCCGCGCGCTGTGCCTGCTCGGCAAGCAGCAGCCAAAGCCGAGCCACCTGCATATCGTCTCCTAGTCCTCGGAAAAGCACCTCGCGCAATGGGGACGCACCTGTTTTAAGCGGCGCCTTTGCATACAGCGAAGGCACCGCAAAGGCGGCGAGCGTAGCAACAAGCATTTGGCGGCGGGGCAGCACCGTTGTGAACGGGAAAGGGGATGGCATGGCAGGAGTTCGGCAACCAAGGAAATTTGATTATTGCAGCCAAAATAAATAGTTTTTTCTATTTTGGTGAAGACTATAGCTGGGCGGCTGCCAAATGTCCTCGCCTTGTTTCAGTACTGAGGCCTTGGCTTCGGAGGCCCTCCATGATGGGGCTGGCCGCTCCTTGGGGGAGCATAAGAGCTGCTAACACAACCCTTGATACGTCGTTGCTTCGTCGGGGGCGCCCAGCTTTGTCGTCCGTCTGTATTGCCTGCGGCTTCGCCTGACGCGGCCCGGCCTGACGCGGCCAGGCGCCTCGTCTCAACCGCGAATCTGCGATTTGCTGGGTTGTGTTAGGTTCTATGTTTTGCGTCAAGCGACTTTCGGCAATAGTTGCTCCGGATTAAAGGCGGTCTGGCCTCTCCAAATTGCAAATGCCA
>NZ_JACHKZ010000015.1 GCF_014207855.1 Comamonas odontotermitis
CAATGACTTCCACGAGTTCCACGGCGTCAAGCTCGTAGTCGGAGAGAGCAATGCGCTAGTTGCCAAGGATGGGACGCGGGTTCTTTTGGTCAGCTAACAAGCTTTCCTGCCCTGGCCATGTCGCGCATCCGAAGACGAGTCTTCATGGCGTCTTCCATTTGCTGCGGGGTGCTGCTCTGGATCACGTCGACATAGAGGTCGACCGCGTATTTCAGACGCTCTGTTTCTGCGGAAATGACTTCAAGCTTGCCGAAGCGTTCATGTCGTGTTTTGACTGACTGCAAGGCTCTTTGTCCATTCTGCAATGCTTCAAGCAGAGGATTTTTGGCGGCATCTGGGCCACCAATATCGATAGCGCGAATAGAGGCCACTCCAAGCGCCTCGGAAACGATCAGCGGATCGTCGATCTCCGTTGAGACGCCATCCATCAGACGTTACAATGCTGCGCGAACATTGATGATTGAGCGGGAAAGTGCATTTTCTGCACTCTGGTGGATGTTGGTGGTATCGCCGATGATTGGGCCAGCGCCGTATCCTCTGCACATTGCGAGCTGAGCAAATAGGGCGCAGGAGCCCGCGACTTTCTTCAATGCGAGGTCCTGCGTTCCTTTGCGGCCTTTCCTTTCTGCTCGGCGCTGTGCGCGATTCATGACGATATTCATTGCTATCTCCAATACAGAGGTGCATGTGACCAGTGCTGCAACACGGCGCGTTCAAGTTCTTCCAGGGTGCCACTGTTGATCACGGTCTGATCGGGGGCGAATTCCTTGCCGCTCACGGTGCTCACATGGTTGGATGCGATGGCATGGCCTGGGCGGTGGATGCGCCAAATTTGACCTCCCATCTCGCGGATCAGATCAGCCTCGTTCCCGAAGCGCACATCAGTGATCACGATGGCTGGTGCGGGCAGTGGAATGCCATCAGCCCAGGCGATACGCTCACGCATGGCCTTGATCCAGTACTCTGGATCTTGTGCGCGGCGGTACTCAGTGCCCCACCAGCGCATGATTTGGCGTGGGCTCTGTGGCTCGTTCGGGTCGGTCTCAGGATGAGAGGCCAGTACCGCACTGACAAAGCTGAGATCCGTGCTACGCCAAAGAGCAAGCAATTCGCTCGGCAGCTCTTTGGTGGCTCTGCATGTCAACTCGTGCATGTCAACAGTAAAGCTGCGTGAGACTTCCTGGCGCAATGAGTCGGCAAACGCCACTGGAAATGCAATGCGATGCCGGAGCAGAATCTCAGCGGCGCTATCCTTGCCTGCGCCTTCCAGGCCCGTCAGGCCGATGATGCGGAGTTGGGTCATTCTGAGTTGGCCGCGTTTGGCGGCATTGCGAGGTGGTGATGGGCATCTACCAGGGCGCGCGCCAGAGGTAGTAGCAATTCGATTGGCAGGTGAAATGTCACTTCTGCGCGATTGATTGCTTCTAGTACCATATAGACGTGGCTAGAGTAGGCATTGGTGCTGCCTATGTAGAAGCCAAACTGGCTATCGCTACTGGGTTGCCAGCCTTGGGAGTAGGTAAAGCATCCTGCCCCTTTCTCGATTGGCTGGCGGGGTAAATGTGCGAACAGCTTGGTGGATGCCTCAGTGAGGTGGGGTGTGCTCATGCTGCCACCTAGTCAACACGGTACACATCGTGCACGCGGTCGCGCAACACATGAATGGCGGTTTTGCGGGCAGCATCTGCGCTGACAGACTTGATTCTGGTGCGAGGCAGGCGCTTGGCCTCGGCCAGCATGTCTACATCTTCGGGCCGCACGTTGACGGGAACGGTGATGACTTCGTAGGTGTGCAACTGGATGTTGGCCAACTGCTTTTGTTGTGGTAGCACTGGCGATTGGTGGATAGTGCGGCGGCGGATACTGTGGTCCATAATGTTGCTCCAGTAGAAAAGCCACCGAGCGCTCAATCTATGCGCTGGTGGCTGTCTGATTGATGGTGGGTTGATTTATCGCTTGCAGTAGCTGCCCATCAGCACCGGGATAGCCTCGGGGATCTGCTGGCGGATCAGTCCACTCATTTCCTCGGCCGCCTCTTCGCGGTGGGTTTCCAGTGCGATGATGTTGAGCTGAAACAGCGGCTTTGCCTCGCTGGTAATGACGCTGATGCGTGTGATGTACGTCCGCTCGGTCAACTCAGGAGCTGGGCGGCAACTGAAGAGGAGTGCCGTAGGGATGGCTTCATCGCTCTTGGCTTTGACGCTTTCAAAGGCGCTGCGGCTAGAACTGAGCGATTCTTCCTTGTGCTGTGCGCTGGCGGCGCTTTCGATAGTGATGTTGCGCACCGCTGCCAGTGCCTTATGCAAAGGCATTTCGTCAGCCTTGCTGCCCATGGAAATCTGGGGTGCCCAGTTTTCGATCCATTCTGCAAAGTCGCGCTGGCTCAATTTGCGGGTAGTGGCATGCAGCAGTGCATCGTAGGCCGCAGTTGTGCGCAGGGTGAGGCTGCAGAGGTTGTCGCAGTGGCCGGGGTTGCTCGCATCGCCAAAATCAAGCACAGCCGTGGCGCGCAGGTGGTCAGCATCCACAAACACGGTGGTGCCTTCGCCCTGGTGCTTTTCGGTATAGGCCGCAAAGGAGCGAATCACCTGAGTGCTCATGGTGCCCTTGGGGCGACGGCGGAATGGGGCATATGCCTCAAGGCCTTCGACCTTAAAGTCATCCTGTACTGCCACGACCTTGGCTGAGCTGTTGGTGGCCTTCGCCAGAGCGGCGTTAGCCTGCTCGATATTAGTGTTCTGGCTCAGGATCTGGCCACATGCTCCAGAGGGCATACCGAACTGCTCCAGTGTGGCATTTGCGAACTCTTGATTCACGGTGTTCTCGGGTGTCATATTTGCTTCCGATAAAAAATGCCCCCCGGCGGTGTGCCTGGCGGGCAGAAAGTTGGAGTGATCGCGACGGATGTGGCGTGGGGCTTAGGCCGTTGCCTTGTCGAACATCTTGAGTTGGTTTTCGGGCATCAAGGTCAGCTTGCCGAATTTGCCGACATGCAGCACTGTGGTGCGTGTGGCTTCTTCGCCTGCCTTGCCGTCAGCGGTAGGGCGGGCGAATTTGAGCGTGTGCTTCAGGTTGATCTGGCTCGTGCCTGGGATATGCTCGATGTGGAATTTGATGTTCACCTCGCCCACGCGCTTGTTGTCCACCACGCCTGCGGCCACTTGGCTCAAGGCGATGGAGAGCATGCGGTCAAACTGTCCGCCGTCCAGATCGGTAATGAATTCGCCCACGTCGGTGGCGGCTGCGGTGCTGTCTACTGCTGTCATGGTGCACTCCTTCTTGGTTAGTGCGGGTTGGGAAATCGGGTGCGCCAGCTAGCGATGCCTTCGCTGACTGCTAAGGTTTTGGCAATGGCTCGCCTGCTTTGATGGCGGCCTGTGTTGCTTGATCTGCTGCGCTGCTAGGGAAAGGCATCACCTGGCCGTCTGGGTAGTAGAGCCAGTCGCCTGAACGGCTGGGGAGGGTATATGCAGCGAAGCGCGCCGCTGGTATGCCTGGGTTCTGCAGCAGCTCAGTTCCGGCGTAGGAGTTCTGCTCGTCAACGGGAAACGCAATTACATTGCTCTCGCGTGGCTGGTTGCGCGCTGCTCTTTCGGCTGGGGTGAGTATTGGCATCTTCCCGCGCGCCGTCGGCACGGTATGGGCGTTGGCCTTGCTGGTCTGAGAAAATGGTCGCGGCCCGCTACTGGCGCGCCGTCGGTGTTGGTGCTGTGGTGTGTCGATCATGGGGCATGCTGCAGATTCAGGCGTTTGACAGAGACCTTGCCGGTGGCGCCTGTGAAATGCGTCAAGGCCTCTACGATTGCGAGGGAGCCGGTGGGGGCTTTGCTGGTGAACTCCAGCTCACCCACGCGTACAAGAAAACGGGGCATGGCGATGCTCCAATGAAAGCGGCCCGCGCATCAGGTGATGGGCGGGCCAGTGGGTTGTAAAAGTGCCGCTTCGCAAGCGTGTGGGCGCTGGAGTGTGCTGGCGGCAAACGCGCTGGCTGCAATGCAGTTACAGCGCGGAGGGAGTGTTCTAGCGGGCCTGGGCTTGCTTGGCAGCCGGTTTCACAGTTGGCTTGGGGCCGTATGCCACCAGCTTGAAATGTGGGCGCTGCAGGTCTTCGCGTTCCTGGGCGAAGCGCCTGCGGATGTCGGTATCAAACCAGCGCTGGTAGCGAAAGTTGTCATCGCTCAGCCCCTTTGTGGGGTGACAGCACTTGGGGTGTTTGCTGGGGATCATTTGCGGGGCTCCAGAAACGAGAAAGCCCACCGGGTGGTGGGCTTGGTTAGAGTAGAAGGGTTAGTGTTTGCGATTTTTTCCTAGGCCATATGCTCCGCCGCTCACGACCAAGTTTCTGTCAAAAACATCATCACCTCGTGGTTGGCGGGGTAGCTTTGGCGTATTGACTTTAGCTTTTGCTGGTTTGAGGTGCTGCATTGGGTCCGCCATGTTGAAGATATCTTGCATATCGGGGCTGGGAATGCCGGCGTGTTGCTCTTTGAAGTGCTTAAGGACATCACTGAGGGCAATATGTTTCTTACATCCACTGCAAAGTATCTGTGTGCGCAAATACGTCTCACGGGCCTTTTCCAGAATCAATTTGTTCTTGGCCTCAATAGGTCCTATACGCTCAGATTCCTTGGAGGGTGTGTGAGCCTTTAGTTTGTGGGCCTTGAGATCCTTTACCACCTGGGCACAAACATAACAGTATTGGGCTGCTTTATTTGGCTCTGAGATCTCGCTCATCTGCAGGTCTCCATCATCCGCACATTGTCCTGCTGCCTGGCGCGCTCGTATGGGGTCAGGCCAATGCTGCTTGCTGAGACTGCCGCGTTGTGCACTTCGTGGCTCAGCGGGCAGGGGCCGTTTTTGCTGCTGTAAGGATTTACTGCTGGGGAGCGGTAGCGCCATGCCTCTTGGCCGTAGCTTGGTTGGCGATATGAGCGTGCTGGCCGGTGGTAGCCGTAGTGCCCGTTGTGCGGTCGTGGCCCGTACCCATAGCCAGATGCAGGGCGGGTGTCTACCGAGCGCGCTGCGCTGCCAGATCCGCAGGGGCCATCTTGATAAGTGACACGGCCCCCGCTATCGCACCGACTGACTGCAAAGGCACTGCCAGCGCAAACCAATGATACGCAAGCAGCTATCAATCTTGAAATCTGATGCATGTTGGTCCTTATTGCCTAATAGGGCATGACGCTAAAGCGATATCGATTGAATGCTTGGACTGGATTTTTACAGTCCACAATGGGTCAAAAGCATTGCCTGTGTCATTTCTGGCAATGGTTGCAATTGCATGGCACAGGCCAGGGGCCTTGTCCGACTCGCCAGGCCACCATACTTTGATGGCCGGCATGATTCGCAAGGTGTCGTTGAACTTTTGCACCATACAACTCAATTTCAGATCGCGTTCGATTTTCTGGCAAATGTTGATGGCGGCCAGATTGGTGTCAATTTCCGGTGTTGGTGCTTTTGGTTGCACCACATACGTTTCGCGCTGCTTGGGTGAGGCTGTTGGTGCCGGTAACTCCGCAGATGGTTTGGGTGCACCGCGCGGGGTTATGTCTTGGCCATCAAGCGTCTCCCATTTTGTAGCGTCAGAAGCGCAACGCTGCGCATTCTGCAGAGTGATAGTCTTACCATTTGGCATGGTGCACTTCACTTGGGCAGGAGTGCTGCCAGCAAAAAGTATCAATACCCAGGCGGCTAAGCATTTGACTATGTACCTCATCCCAAAACACCCGTAATCAGTTGTATCTACAGGGCATTATGGACGATGGGGCCAAAGATGACTACGCCGTAGGCGAAAGCACGATGCGTGCGCGCTCGCGCTCGATGGCTTGCAGTTCGGCCAAGTGTTGATTCAGAAGATTGGTAGTTTCTGGCGGCAACATGCTGCTTCCAATTCCTAGGCTTGGGCGTAGGCAGTTGACTGTATTCATGATCGCTGTGCGCAACTGGTGGTTGCTGAGCTGGTAGTCGAGGTCTGCCCCATCTTGGCGCGAAGTGGGCAATGAAGTGATGTTGCTACTAGGCTTTTGGTTTGTGGGCATGGTTTTAATCGGGCTGAATGCTAATTGGCTTCTGGTCAGCGTTGGCGCGGCTGGCTTCAATGGCGATCAAACTGGTCAAATGATCTTCAAGCTGGCACTTAGTTTTCTCCGCTAATCCTGACGTGCCGAGGTGGCTCAATCTGAGTGCGTTCTGTGTGTCGCGGATAGCAGCCCGAAGTTGAAGGTTGGTCAGCCCAGTCGTGGCTGGCTTAACGTTCATTGAAGACATTGCGCTTTTTCCCCAACCTTCAACAATAATCGTCAGATCCATGCTACGTATCGACAAGTTAAAGGCTGCCAAGCTGGGCACAAGGTGTGTCAAGGCCAGAGTCCCTGTGTCGGGGATGCGCTGGCCGACCCAATTGTCGATAACCTGTTCGAGGCCAAAGCGTTCTAGCAACGCTTGCTGGTTTGCAGTTTTGCCGCTGCCTTGTGGGGCGCAGTAGATGACGGAAGGCTTCATATTGATCTCCAAAAGAGTATTTGTTGAGTCTTAAACTAAAAAAAGCTACCGTTAAGTAGCTTTCCTTGGATGCCGCGAACTAGGGTCTTCATGCGACATGTGGCGCGCCACTGCAGGCCATCTGGTGAGCACCTTGCGACGAAGGGGCTGTTTTTCATCAAGTGATGGGTGAAATGCCGCGAGGTGCTCACCAGATGGCTGCACCTTACGGGTGCAAGTCGGCCATTGGTCGGCGATTTTGTTTGTCCGTGTCTTTGCGGACTGTCAGCGCATAGAGCGCAGGGCGTTTCTTTTCTTGGCACCCCGTTTGCCTCACCCCCGTATTCAGCCCCAGGGTCTGGACTTTGCGTGACCTTTGATGTTCCTGTTGCTGATCCCATCCGGGGGCAGAGCAGTACTGACTACAGCGCACGACGATCTTTTCTATCCCGCTACCGCCTGCGGTGCCCTGTGTTTACCCAGCCGTGCTGGCTGCATGAGCTTGAGGTGCTGGCTCGATGACTTCACACCCATCGCGTTCTGCAACTCCCACTGCGCTCCACTGGAGCTAGACCTTCCTCTTGCATCGAGTCGGTTCAGGGGCCGGATCGCTACCCCTTCGGTCGTTTCGCGTTGTTTGCTGCGATGGGATAAATTTAGCAAAGTATTGCTAATCATGCAAGCAAAACTTTGCTAGAAAAATAGATCGTTAGGTAGGCTTGAGCTTGTCTGCTACAACTTTTGGTGAAGTGCCAGTGCAGCTTGCATGCCAGCCAAAATTGCGGTTGCAAGCCATCTGGCTATGTGGAATACTGTATATAAACACAGTTTTTCAACAAGCACGGAGAAGGCAAATGATTGAAGATCGCAGGCAGCTATTTGGGGCACGTTTGCGCGAAGAGCGCAAGAAACTTGGCTTCTCTCAGGCTGAGGTGGCTGAGTTCCTGAATGTGGCTAGGCAATCGGTTTCTGCCTGGGAGACAGGGGCAACATGCCCTTCTGCTGTTCAGCTTGGTGAGTTAGCTGCGTTGTATTGCTGCTGCGCTCATCTGTTGCTATTTGGCGAGCCTTATCAAGGAAGCTTGCTCAGAAAGCTCATGATAGATACTTCGTTGGTCTCTCATCAAAAAGAAGTCCAGTAGCCACAAACCGCTGTAATTGGCGGTTGTCTTTAAGCGTGCTGTTTCTTTGCCTTCTCGTTCGCCTCGGCCGTAGGCTGTTGCTGTTTTGATGGGTTGCTGGTGAGAGGCTGCTTGCTCAAAGCTTTGTAGGCCTCTTCGATTCTCTCGTACACCAGACGCTGTATTCCATCAAGCGGTCGCACTAGCTCCCATGGCTCTACATCCAGAGCATTGGCGAGCATTTCCACTTCTGTAAGTTTTGCAGACCCTGGCTTCGCATCTTTCCCCTGCTTTCTTCGCTCAGGGTTCAAGTAAAGGCTGATTGTTGTCTGGCCAATCCCACATTTCTTTGCAAGCGCCATCTGAGTGAGCCCGCGCTTTTCCATGTGATAGGCCAAGTTGTCAGCTAATGCCTGGTTAAGTGGACTGGTTTTCATGCTTTAAGTTTGCATAACTTTGCTAGCAAAGTGTTGCTTGATGTTTTAGCAAAACATTGCTAAGATGGGGCATGTCTACGAAATTTGACACTGCAATCCGTAGTCGCCTCGAGGCTCAAAAAGGTGAATGGCCAGACATCGCTAAGAGGGCGGGTGTCAGTCATTCGTGGCTATCGCAATTCATGAGGGGGCTAATTCCAAACCCAGGAATTCGCACGCTCGAAAAGCTGGATGCAGTCTTGCCCACGCTTTCGCCCACCCCTGAGCAAAAGGAGATGGGTCATGGTTGAAAGCGCACAACCAAAAAACACAGGTAGCTCTGGCCACCTGCAGTACTACACCCCCGTTCTCTTGCGCGGTGTGAGCCCCATGCGCAAAACCGGTTGGTGGTGCGTGTCGTTTGAGGCCGAAAACGGTGAGGTCGTTCGTTTGCGTCTGTCCGCTGCCGATGCATCCGCGCTGGTAGAGGCGGGCTACCGCGATCTGGCTGACGCGGGATGCACTCTCCAATTGGATGCTTCGCCGCTCAAATTTGTCATTGATGAGCTGCAGCAGGACAGCAGCATTAAGGAGGCTGTCAATGCGTAATCCAATTCGGATCCAAAAGTTCGCGCACTGGGTAGCTCGAAAGCTGTTTATCGTCGGTGGCGTGGTGCCCATGGCAGCTTTGGAAAAGCTCCGTACCCACTCCACGCCCATCGTCGCTGCAGATACCGCGCTTGAACAACATTTTGCCAACTGGTCTACAAAACGCGCTTTTGTAGTTACCGAATGACGCGGTGCATGTCCATGAGCAGAGTTTCTAACGTCGTATTGCCTTGTTCTTCGGCTTGTTTGGTCAGTCGCGCTATGGCTTCGGCCATTTTGGCGCGTTGTTCTGGCTCTAGCGCGTACGCCATGCTGAGGGCTAACGCCCCCATGCCGCTGACGATGGCATTCATGGTTTCGGCGTTGGCTGGGAATTGGTTTTTCATGCTCGTTCTCTTTGGTAGTTGTGTAGGAGCTGCCATCGTATGCCAACGTTGGGCGGGCACCTATACCGGGAGCTGCAATGCGTGAGTTCATGGCTTTGCTCCATGGCCTGTTGGCATATATCGGCCTAGCGATTTTTGCGCTTGTTGTGGATGTGGATACAGGCCGCGCTGATCCGCGCGCATGTGTAGCACTTGGCCTAGTCCTTTGGGCTGTTTCAGTGGTAACTGGCGTGGCAGTGTGGTTGGTAGTTGGGGGCGGTTCATGCCTCTAAGTATGGGCATCAACCGCCGCGCGTCATATGTTGGCGATGACGATGTGCCCCACATTGCGGGCCAAGACATCTTGGATGTTGCGTACCAGACCGCCCATGGCTATCTGGGCGGTGTGTCTGCTTTGGCTGTCCGCATGGGCGTGGTGCCCGGCACCCTGCTGAACAAAGTGAACCCCAACAACAACAGCCACCACCTGACATTGCGTGAGGCGGTGGAGATGATGGAACTATCTGATAACCCAGCACTGTTGCAAGCGATAGCAGCGCGCCTGGGCTACACGGTCATCCCTGCTGTACCAGACCAGAGTGAAGGTGATCCAGTGCAGGCCATGGCCGAGTTCGGTATAGCGCAGGGCGACTTTATGAACTACGTGGGCCAGGCATTGGGCAATGGCCCACATTGCACGGCCAATCAGGTGCGGGCGGTAGATGAGATGGCCAGCCGCTTCATTGCCGTGGTTGGCCACACCGTGGCTATGGTGCGCCGCCGTATGCGCAAGGCGCCCAAGCACTTTGCGGACCAGTAACAGAGAGCGACTGGCCGCATGAGTTTCTTCCCACCACTCCAGATCAATGCATGCGCGGGCGCAGGGATGTCTCACCCTGCACGCGTCTTAGTCAGCGCAACTGCCATAGGCACAAAGGAAGTTGTGCCCTTTGCGCATGCAGGGGTGGTGGGGCCTTTCTATCCCACAAGCAGGGCGGACCAGACACCCGCACCGAAGCACTACAAGACTATGAACCACCTCCAAACCCCGGCCCCCATGGTGTATGGGAAGGGCTGCATGCACGCGCATGTGTCAGTAACAACGGCATCGGAGCGCGAGACGCGAACCAGCAAAAGGTACTCCCCCGCTCTTGGCGATGAGGGTAATTCGCGCCTCATCGCCTGGGTAGTCAGTGGGCCTGAAAGTTACTGACATGGCTGCCAACTACGATGATGTGTTGGGCCAACTGCAGGTGTTTGGCCTGCAGGTGGACAGCCTGGAGACCGGGAGGCTCCGACGTTGCCGTGTTGATGGCGAGGGCCGTGAGCGCAAGGGCTGGTACATGCTGCACGAGCTGCGGCTCGACAACGGCACCGATGTGCTGGTTGGTAGCTATGGCGTATGGAGAGGTGCAGAGAATAACGCGCAAAAGGTCGAGCTGAAAAAAAATACCCTCAGCCGCGAACAGCAGGCGGCCATGCGCGAGCGCCTAGCCCAAGATAAGCGCCGGGCAGAGGCCGCGCGCCGGGCTAACGCAGAGCGCGCGGCGAAGCGGGCCAGCCGAGCCTGGAAGGCGGCGGTCGAGCAGGGCAGCAGCGAGTACTTGAGCCGCAAGGGCATCGGTGGCCACGGCGTGCGCTACTCGCCCCAGGGCGCGATGGTGATTCCGATGTGCGATGCCCTGGGCAATGTGCATGGCCTGCAGATCATTCGCGGGCGCGATGTGCTATCTCCCGATGGCCAAGAGCGGCGTGAAAAAGAATACTGGCCGGCTGGCCTGGTCAAGCAAGGCCACTTCCACCTGATCGGCGGCGTTCCGCAGGGCCTGTTGCTGGTGGGCGAAGGCTATGCCACCTGCGCCAGTGCCTACGAAGCGACGGGTATTGCCACGGCCGTGGCGTTTGACGCGAACAACCTAGCGCCGGTTTGCGCTGCGTTGGCCAAGCGCTACAAGGGCGTCAAGATCCTGGTGCTGGCCGACGACGACAACACCCAGAAATGCCAGGCTATCGAAGAAAGCAAAACCATAGAAGCCGGGCGAACAGTCTTGTGCAAGGCCCCGGTTTGGCTGCCCGATGGACAGGAGTGCGAGGTATGTGGCCATCCGCATAAGGCAGTTAATGCCGGCGTAAGCTGCGCCAGCGCAGCAGCGCTGCAGGTGAGCGGCGCTTGGATAGCTCCACGCTTTGCAGACCCGGCAGCCGTTCGCATCGCTTGGATAACTAAGGGCCGCAAGGCCAACGATTTCAACGACCTGCACCTGGCCGAGGGCCTTGTAGCCGTGCGCAGCCAGATCGAGGCCCGCCTGCTGGAGTTGAACTGGCGGGCTCCGAGCGCAGCGCCTCGCACACCACGCCGGGGGGCGGGGGAGAAGCTGGTGGATCTGACAGCCATCAGCGCACTGGATGAGTTGCTTGAACGCTATTCGCTGGTGTACGGGTTGGGTGACGTGGTGTTTGATCACCAGGAACACATTCTGGTGTCCATGGTGGACATGCGCAATTTGTGCATCGGTAAGGATCTGCACCGCACCTGGCAGGACCACCCCGACAAGAGCGTGGTGCGAGAAGAGGATGTGGGCTTCGACCCGGCTGGCTCGGACCCCGCAGTCAAATGCAACCTGTGGGGTGGCTGGCCCATGCAGCCCAAGGCGGGCAAGTGCGACCATCTGGTGCAGCTGCTTGAGTACATGTGCGGCGAGGAAAAGAATGCGCAGGAGCTCTTTACCTGGGTGCTGCGCTGGCTGGCGTACCCGCTGCAGCATCCGGGCGCCAAGATGAAAACCACTATCGTTGTGCACGGTCCCCAGGGCACCGGCAAGAACATGTTTTTCGAGGCGGTGATGCGCATCTATGGCCGCTATGGTGGGGTGATCGACCAGAACGCCATCGAGAGCCAATTCAACGATTGGGCGATGCGCAAGCTGTTCTTGATTGCTGATGAGGTGGTTGCGCGGGCCGAGTTGTACCACGTCAAGAACAAGCTTAAGACGATCATCTCGGGCGAAAAGATACGCATCAACCCCAAGAACAAAGCGGCGCACGACGAGCAGAACCACGCCAACCTGGTGTTTCTGTCCAACGAGACGCTTCCGGTTGTATTGGAAGCCGATGACCGGCGCCATGCGGTTATCTGGACGCCGGCCAAGTTGCCGCAGGATTTCTACGCCGGGCTCAAGCACGAGATCGCCAATGGCGGCGTGCAGGCGTTGTACGACTTTTTGCTGCACCTGGACCTGGGAGACTTCAACGATGGCACGCTGCCGCCGATGACCGAGGCCAAGCGAGACCTGATCGACCTATCCAAGGATTCGCCCAGCAAGTTTGTGCAGGCGTTTGAGGACGGCGATATCGACGGCTTCCCCGGTTTGCGCGAGCCTAAGCTTTTGTCGCCCATGCTCAGCAGCGATTTGTACGAGCTCTACAAAGCATGGTGTGCCCGCACAGGGCTCAAGGCACTGGCCCAGCCGCGCTTTGCCGCAGACCTCAAGCGTAAGCATCAGGTGCTGGTGGATCGCAAGCGCTACACCGTTACAGACAGCGAAGGCTTTTCACTGCGCGAGCGCGGGCCGGTGGCGGTGAGCTACTTCCGCGGCGGACACGAGCTGCCTGTGGGCGCGGTGGAAAAGGAATGGCTCAGCGAGCGCATCGATGTGTTCAACCGCGCAGTGCGCGACTTCATCGGGAAGGTGATGTGATGCGCGTGGCCCCCGTTCGCCCTGTTCTGTGCGGTATGTGCGGTATGCCGTGCGGT
Source organism: Comamonas odontotermitis (assembly GCF_014207855.1). Classification (GTDB taxonomy): domain Bacteria; phylum Pseudomonadota; class Gammaproteobacteria; order Burkholderiales; family Burkholderiaceae_C; genus Comamonas; species Comamonas odontotermitis_A. The sequence goes on from NZ_JACHKZ010000015.1 coordinate 12,746, forward strand.
ATGTTGTGCGGTATTAAGTCATTGATTTTTAATGATTGTGCGGTATGTGTGGTATCTGGCGTCCGACCCCATGCGCACACACCCGCACACACATACACATGCAGGCGTGCGCATGTGCATGGGTGCACGGATACCGCACATACCGCACATACCGCACACGCCACTGTCCATGCAGTTTTGCTTGCGCCGCATACCGCACACCCGTACCCCACATACCGCACAAAGAAAAAAGGACTGTTATGGAAAGAGAGAAGCAAGCGAGGGTGCGTTGTACGGAAAGCAATGCGGCGGACTTCCGGCAGCTGGTTAGTGAGTGGCCGTCCCTGGCTGCCACGGTTGCCAGCTTGCAAAAGCAAGGGCTGTTCCCTGGTTTGCGGGGCATGCAAATCACGCTCACAGGCGATCAGCAGTTTGTAGATGGGGGTGTGGGTAGCCTGATCGGAGAAAACGGCTTGCTTGCCCGCGTGGCGCGTTCTGAGTGTGCAAAGGGGGGTAATGATGGCAATGCGGTTTGATGCGCGCATGACGGGCGCTGATGAAGTGCTGGCGACCCTGCTGGGCTTGAGCCGTGGTGGCGCAGCGCGTGCGTATGCCAAAGCGCTCAACGATGTGGGTTTTGCAGGGCGCGCTGCCATGCAAAAGGAGTTCGGCGAGGTGTTCAACCAGGTCACGCCCTACATCCAGAAAAGCGTGCGCGTAAAGATGGCTACCGCTGAGCGGCTGTCGGTCACCATCGAGCCGACCTACTACGGCGGCAAGGGCATCGATCCCCAACGGGTTTTGCAGGCGCAAGAGTTCGGCGGCCGGCGCCGCGACAAGCGCTCTGAGGTGGCGCTACGGCGCGTGGGCATTCTTCCCAACGGTTACCAGACTGTGATCCCCGAGGACCCGTTTCCTGGCAGCGTCGACCAGTTCGGCAACATCAAGGGCGCGTTCATCACGCAGCTGCTGTCGTACATGCGTGCATTTGGCGAGCAGGGCTACCGCGCCAACATGACGGACAAGGTGCGCGGCAATCTCCACCGCGGCGGCAAGAAAGCCGAGGGCAGGCGCTACTTTGTGGCCTACGGCCGCATGCGCGGCGACGCCAAGAGCGGCCACCTGGCCCCGGGCATCTGGGCGGCATCTGGCACGCATGGCTCCAACATCCGGCCGGTGCTGATGTTTGTGCGTGCGCCAAGCTATTCGTCGCGCCTGTCGATGGACAAGGTCGTGCAAAAGGCCCAGCTCGAAAGCTACCTGGACCGGCGCATTCGCTTCCGCTTCCGGGAGGCCGCAGGCGTATGAGCAACACCACCGATGACAAACTGGTGAGCCTGGCCGACCTGTCGCAGGCCCTGGGTTGCAAGCGCACCTACGCCTACCAGCTCCGCAAGGAAGGGCGCCTGGTGCCGGCTGATGATGGCAGCAAGCGCGTATGGCTGCGCGCGAGCATGCAACGGGTGCAGGACACCAAGGACCCCAGCAAGGCCGGGGTGGTGGCGCGCCATGCCGCTGCGCGTGGCGCTGGCATGACGCAGTTGCCTGACGATGACGCCGACGACGAGTTGGCGGGTGGTGCCGGAGCTCAGGATGCCGAAGGCCTCGCCGGTGGCTACGATTTCCAGTCGAGCAAGGCCAAGCGCGAGCACTTCGCAGCGGCACGCGAAGAGAACGAATACCGCAGGGAGGCTGGTGAGCTGATCGAGGTGGCCGAGGCCAAGAGCGCCTTTGCCGACGCTGCAGCCTTACTGGGCGCCGGGCTTGATGCCATGGCACCCACCCTGGCACCGCAACTGGTGGGGCGCGATGAACTGGCGATTCGCAATGCGCTTCAAGATTACGCCGAAGAGTTGCGTGGCGAGCTGGCCGCCCGCATCGCCAAGGCCGCGCAGGAGTGGAGCGGGCATGCGGCTTGATGGATACGCATCTGCTGCGCAGCCACTGCTGAGCATGGCGCGGGCCCTGGCGCCGCGCAAGCGCCGCACAGTGAGCGAGTGGGCCGATGCAGAGCGGCGCCTCTCGGCCAAGGGCAGCGCGCTGGCCGGCAAGTGGCGCACCGACCGCAACCCGCCGCTGCGCGAGCCCATGGACTGCATGAGCGCCAAAGGAGGCGCGCGCGAAGTGGCGCTGATGTTCCCCATCCAGTTCGGCAAAACCGAGGTGGCCATCAATGCCCTGGGGTACACGATGGATGAGGACCCGTGCCCTATCATGGTTTGCCTGCCGTCCGAAGTGAGCATGAACAAGTGGGTGGCGCAAAAGCTCAACCCGGCGCTGGATGAAACGCCGGCCATGAAAAACGCCCTGGCCAGCGTGGCCAGCCGCGACAGCGCGAACACCCGCACATTCAAGGACTTTGCGGGCGGCCAGCTGTATCTGGAGCACGCGGGCAGCCCCTCACGCCTGAAGTCGACCACGGTGCGCAAGTTGATCGTCGATGAGGCCGACGAGTTTGCCAACAACCTCACCGGCGGTGACGATCCGCTGGAAATGCTGGACGGACGTACCAGCGCCTTCCCGGCCACCAGCCAAAAGCTTTACATCAGCACGCCACAGATCAAGGGGCTCTCGCGCATCGAGGCGAAGTGGAACGCCAGCGACCAGCGGCGCTACCACGTGCCGTGCCCGCACTGCGGCCACAGCCAGCATTTGCAATGGTCTGGACTGCACTGGAACACTGCATGCACAGAGGTTTGGTATGTGTGCAATGACTGCGGCGCGCACATAGAAGAGCACCACAAAACGGCAATGATCGCCGCGGGCGAATGGGTGGCCGAGAACCCGAGCGCCAAGATTAGGGGCTACCACATCAACTGTCTGTACTACCAGTTCGGCATGGGCCCGCGCTGGATCGAGCTGGCAGAGCGTTGGCGTGAGGTGCAGGGCGACCCGGCCCGCATGAAGACCTTCGTCAATGACCGGCTGGCCGAGCCCTGGGAAGACGCTGCCATGCGCTCGGTGCGGCATAACGCCATTGCCGACCGGGCCGAGCCCTACGCGCTGCGCGCGGCGCCGGCAGGGGTGCTGGTAATCACAGCCGGCGTGGATACACAGGACAATCGCCTGGCTGTGCACATCACTGGCTGGGGCGCGGGTATGGCTTTCTGGACACTCGACTATGTGGAGTTGCCCGGCGATCCCGCCGACGGCGCGGTGTGGGCATCGCTGACCGATCTGCTCAATCGGCCCATCGAACACGCCAGCGGCGCCATGCTGCATGTCGAGGCCACCGCGATCGACACCGGTGGCCACCGGGGCGAATATGTCAAGGCCTACGTGGCCGAGCGCCGCATCCGTCGGCCAATGGCCATCTTTGGCGCGGTGCCCAACAATGCTCCGCTGCTCAGCAAGAGCAAGGCGGTGGACGTGATGCGCAATGGCCGCGTGGACAAAAAGGGCGTGATGCTCTACACCGTGGGCACGGTGGCCGGCAAACACTGGCTGTATGGCCGTCTGTCGGTGGATGCGGACAAGCTGCCCGAGGATCGGCAGACCCATTTCAGCGCAGATCTGGAGCTGAGCTATTTTCAGGGCCTGGTGTCAGAGACATTCAACCCCGCCAAGAATCGCTTTGAGAAAGCCCGCGGCGGTGCGCGCAATGAGCCGCTGGACACCTGGAACTACAGCTTCGCTGCGGCCCACCACCCCGAACTGCGCCTGCACCGCTTGCGCCGGGCAGATTGGCAGCTTATCGCTGACCGCATCACATATAGCAAACGCTCCGCAGAGGCGAGCGCCTCCGTCCCCACCAGCCCCGCAGAGGGTAGGGCTCCCAGCCCAACAAAACCTGAGACCACACCACAGCGTGCTTCCTCACGCGGTAACCGATTTGCCAGCCAAGGCTGGATCAACCGCAGATGACAGAAACCACCATTCGCAAAAGAATCACTCCAGGTAAAAATGAAGACATTGCTGTGCAGTTGGAGTCGGAGTTCGCAAACATACTGCGCGATGACATGGGTTACACCGCCAGCGAAGCTTCGACCCGAGCGGCAGAGTTGGTGCAAGGGATGCGCAGTCGCCTTGGGGGCGCCTGGTGCTATATCCCGGTTCCCAGCAGCGGGCGTCGGGCGAGGGATGAAGCAATACGCCGCGAATTCTGCGGTCCGGCAAGCCTGCCTGCGTTGACGCGAAAGTATGGGCTTACCCCCAGGCGCATCTACCAGATTGCAAGGCAGCGCAGTAATTGAAATTTTTGCGGTACGCATTTCATAAGCGTGCGTATACGCTCAGCGCGATACATAGCCCGCGCGGGCAGTAGAGCAAGGATCAACACATGAGCAACGCCACCGAGATGCTGGCTAAGTACCTGCAGGCAGAGTCTGCGGTGCTGTCCGGCCAGAGCATTACCTTCAATGGCCGTACCGTCAGTCGCGCTGACCTGTCCGAAATCCGCAAGGGTCGGCAGGAATGGGAGAAGAAAGTCCAAGCCGAAGAAGGCGCAGGCTCACCCAGCATCGGCGGCAAAGGCTTTGCTGTGGCTACATTCGGGCGCCGTCTATGAATTGGATCGAACAAACCATTGCCAGCATCAGCCCGCGTTGGGCGATGCAGCGCGCCCATAGTCGCCATGTGCTGGCCCACTATGAGGCCGCCCGGCCCAGTAAGCAGCGCATATCACACAACAGCAACGCTTCCATCAACACCAGCATCCAAGCTAGCGCTGGCTCAATCCGCGCGCAGGCGCGTGATCTGGAGCGTAACCATGACATTGTGCGCGGCGCCTTACGCGTGTTGGTAAACAACGTGGTGGGCGCTGCGGGCATCGGTGTAGAGCCGCAACCGCGCATGACCAATGGCGAGGTGCACGAAGACTATGCCGCGCAGTTGCGTAGTGCATGGGCTCTGTGGCAGCGGCGCCCTGAAGTAACGCGTCGCTACCACTGGGGCATGTTGCAGCGCTTAACTGCCTACACCTGGCTGCGAGACGGTGAGGCCTTTGGTCAGATGCTGAGTGGTCCGGTGGATTACCTGCGCCACTCCACGTCGGTGCCTTTCTCGCTGGAGATGATGGAACCCGACTTCATCCCGCTGGACTTGACCGATCCTGAGCGCAATCTGCGCCAGGGTATCCAGTGCAATGCATGGGGCCAGCCCGTGGCCTACCACTGCTACAAGGGCGACCCGCGCGAAACCTACCAGCTGGCGACCAAGACCATTCCCGCCGAGCGCATGTTGCATGTAGCCACGATTGACCGCTTGCATCAGTACCGTGGCATGAGTGAACTGTCCAGCGTCATAACGCGCCTGGAGGATCTGAAGGACTTTGAGGAAAGCGAACGTATTGCCGCCAAGGTGGCCGCCAGCCTGACGGCCTATGTGAAGCGCACCGAGGCGTTTACTGGCAACGATGTGCCAAAGGTCAACGGGGACGATGATGAAGACAAACGTCCTCATCGCGAGTTGGAAATGATGCCCGGGATGATTATTGACACCCTACAGGTGGGCGAAGAAATCGGCATGATTGACACCAAGCGACCCAACCCTAACCTGGTTGCATGGCGTGCAGGTCAGCTCAAGGCAGTGGCAGCAGGCATGGGAGCCAGCTACAGCAGCATCAGCCGCGACTACGACGGCACCTACAGCGCGCAGCGGCAAGAGTTGGTGGAGCAATGGGTGCACTATGCCGTGCTGGCTGATGAGTTTGTGGGCATGCTGGTGCAACCCGTTTGGGAGGCCTTTGTGCGCGCGGCCCATTTGTCTGGTGTAGTGCGTTGCCCCAAGGAAGTGCCGCTTGAAAACAGCGACGACGCGCTCTACATCGGACAGGCCATGCCTTGGATCGATCCCTACAAAGAAGCGGTTGCCATGGAAAAGTTGGTGCAAGCTGGTTTTGCAAGCGAGGTAGAGGCCATCCGCAAGCGTGGGCAGAACCCGCGCGACGTGATGGACCAGACCGAGCAGTGGCGTAAAGATGCAGCGCGGCGTGGTCTGCGCTTTACCAGCAACGCTGCCAGCATGACTGGCGGTGGAGCTTTGGCCAGCAATGACGGCGGCAGCGATAGCGGAGACGATTCGGCAACCAAAAACAAGAAGGATGCACCCGCCGCCGATTAGGCTTGAGCAGAAAGTGAAATTTCTGCGGTATTCATTTCACAAGCGTTTGTTGAGACTAGATCCCATTGCAATCAATGGGCTCATTAAATGTCTGCTGCACACACTGCACCTTGGTACAACATCCGGCAAAAAACTGCCGTGGCTGCTGCTGCATCGGGTGTGCAAAGCGCTGCTGAGGTGATGATCTATGGCGACATTGGTGAAAGCTGGTGGGATGAAACCATAGCCGCAAAGGACTTTGTGCGCGATATCGCGGCGCTGGATGTAACTGAACTAACAGTGCGCATCAATAGCTACGGCGGCAGTGTGACGGATGGCGTTGCCATTCACAACGCCATCAAGAGGCACAAGGCTCATGTGATTACCGAGGTAGATGGGTGTGCATACAGTATCAGTAGTTTGATTGCACAGGCGGGTGACAAGCGTCGTATGGCCGCTAATGCCCTGATGATGGTGCATGCACCTCTAATCGGCGTTAGTGGAAATGCAATTTACCTGCGGGGTGCCGCTGATTTGCTGGATCAGACCAGCGTGGCATTGGTATCTAGCTTTGTGGCTAAAGGTGTGGCCGAAGCCGACATCAAGGCCTGGCTCGCCGATGGCAAAGACCATTACTTCACCGCCGAAGAAGCCCTGGCCAACGGCCTGATTGACGAAATCTCCGACCCACTCCCCATTGCCGCCTCCGCCCATGTGCGCGAGGCAGCGCAAGCCCGCTACAGCCGCCATCCGGTCGCTGTAGCGCAACCTCGTGCGGCCACCGCCGTGAAACAACCCAAGGAACCATCCATGGATAAGACCGAAAACCAGGCGGTGCAGACTCCTGTCGCAGCCGCCGCTCCTGCCGCGGCTGCTGTGCCAGATGCTGCAGCCATTCGTGCCGCAGCCTTGCGCGAAGATACTGAACGCCGCCAGTCGATTGCCGCGCAGTTTGCGCCATTTGCTGCGCAAGAAGGCGTGGTTGCCTTGCAGCGCAGCTGCGAGGACGATGTGACTATCACCGCCGTTGCCGCCGGCCAAAAGCTGCTGGCCCACATGGCGCAAGGTGCCAGCTCTGTTGCGGGCAATGTGGTGGTGTTGCAGGATGAGGCGGATAAACACCGCCAGGCACAAACTCAGGCGTTGCTGGCCCGCGCAGGCATGGTCAAGCAAGACGCTGCCAACCCCTTCCGTGGCTATACGTTGATGGAGCTGGCCCGTGCATCAGCAGGCCGCGCTGGCCTGGGTTCTGGCGACAAGATGGCGGTGGTGGGCAGCGCGTTTACACACGCTACCAGCGATTTCCCGCTACTGCTCTCCGATGTGGCGCGTCGCTCCCTGATGCAGGGCTACGAAGAGGCAGCCGAGACTTTCCAGTTGTGGACGCGTGCAGGCACCTTGACCGACTTCCGTGAATCCAAGCGTGTATCACTGGGTGCATTTGCTGGTCTGGACAAGGTGGCCGAAGGTGCGGAATACAAGTACGGAACCATCGGTGAAGGCGGTCAAAAGGTGGCACTGGCTACTTACGGCAAGTTGTTCTCTATCACCCGCCAGGCCATCATCAATGACGATTTGGGCGCCTTTACTGCTATCCCCCGCGCCATGGGGCGCGCTGCCATCCGCACCGTTGGTGACATGGTGTATGCGCTGTTGACCGGTGAGCCACTGATGGATGAGGACGGCAAGACGCTGTTCCACGCCGATCATAAAAACCTGCTGACAGCAGCTGGCATCAGCACCGATAGCGTGGAGGCCATGCAAGCGGCCATGGCGCTGCAAGAGACACGTGACGGCCATGTCACGAACATCGGCATGAAGTACCTCCTGGTGCCTGTCTCGCTGCGCGGAACTGCCAATGTGGTGCGTGCTTCGGAGTTCGCAGTCGGCGCGACGGCCAAAAACAACACCATCCCCAATATCGTCCGCGATACCTTTGAGGTGGTTTCGGATGCTCGCTTGGACAAGGCCAGCAAAAAGGCTTGGTACGGCGCTGCCGACCAGAACATGTTTGACACCGTGGAGGTGAACTACCTGGACGGCAACCAAACGCCTTACCTGGAGCAAAAGCAGGGCTGGCATGTGGACGGCACTGAGTTCAAGGTGCGCATCGATGCTGGCGTGTCGCCGCTGGACTTCCGCGCGTTGGCCAAGAACCCCGGCCAGTAATCCCCAACCGTGCCTGGCTAGCGCCGGGCGCATCCTTTGATAGGAGAGATCCATGAAGAATTTCGTGCAAGTGGGGGATGTACTGGACTACACCCCCTCGGCCCCGGTAGCGGGCGGTACTGCGGTTGCCATTGGCAAGCGCGTAGGCGTGGTGGTCAAGTCACTGGCTGCCAACGAGCAGGGCGCTTTGCGCGTCAGTGGTGTGGCCACGCTGCCCAAGGTGGAGGGCGACGCTCTTACCCAGGGTGATCTGGTGTACCTCAATGCTGAGGGCCTGATCACCAAAACCTCGACCAGCAACACGCCAGCGGGCTATGCGGCCTACCCCGCAGACGCGGGCGTTGCAACGGCGCAGGTGCAGCTCAACGGCTAATCCCATGACGCAAGCGCTTGCCCCTTTTGCTGACCTGATGGAGCAGACCAATGCTGCAGTGCTGCAGACATTGTCGAACGCCATTGCACGCATCGGGGCTGGCGAACCGTTTGGCGTGATGTTCGAGACGCCCTTCCGCGAAGGCTATGGCAGCGTGATCGACGGACGTGCGCCTGTGTGCGTTGGCTCTGTTGAGAAGTTAGGGGAGTTGGAGCGTGACGACGAGATCGTCATCGGTGGCCAGCTCTACAGCGTCGAGAGCGCCGAGCCCGATGGCGACGGCTTTGTGCGCTTGCAGCTGATCAAGGGGGGTGAGTGATGTTGGCTCTGGAGCCAGTGATTGTTGAGCGCTTGCGGGCTTTGCTCGATCCGCTACAGCCCGACCTGAGAACCGAGGTCAAGGGCTGGAGCGAGGACGGCGACCGCAAGGCCGCACAAGGCAGGGTGCTGATCATCGTGCGCTTGGCCGGTACGCCCATGGGGCCGGTCTCCAAGGTGGCCGCAGCGGTCAATTTGGGCTGGTGGATTGAGCTGCGCACCAAGCGTGCACCGATTGCCGCAGGTCTGCTCGATCGCTGCTTTGCAGAGGTTATGTCTGGGCTGCATGGTTGGTCGCCTCAGCCTGCCGGGGGCCGCCAGTGGATGCAACTGGCGTACCAGAGCACAGAGCCTGCAGAAGGTATTGATGACGGCGTTTTCGGCCTGTCAATGTATTTCCAAACAGCCGCGATCTATAGCGGCAAACGATAGAGGAGCCCACCATGGCTTTCAAGCGTGAAGAAACCCAGCTGCTGATGCCGCGCGGGGAAGTATTTTTTGATTTGGAGTTGCCCGAGGGCGGCTACGCCGGAGAGTTCCCGATGGGCAATTGCCCGGAGGCCAACATCAGCATCAGCGCTGACAAGGCAGACCACTACGACAGTCGCACCGGCATTGCGCAAAAGGATAAGACTGTGCCGATCAAGGTGGAGCGCTCGGGCAAGCTGACCTGCGACAACTTCTCGGGCGAGAATTATGCCCGCTACCTGTCCGGCTCGCTGACGCGCATTGCGCAGCAAGCGACGCCAGTTGCGGACGAAGTAGTCATGGTCAGCCAAGGTTACTTCTACCAGCTCGGACAGACGGCAGAGAACCCCATCGGCGTGCGCGATGTCACTGGCCTGGCAGTCAAGAGCGAAGACGGATTGACCACGTATGAGCTGGGCACCGACTACGAAGCAGACCCCAAGCTTGGCCGCATCCAGATCACCGTGGGTGGTGCCATCGCAGACAAGACCAAGGTCAAGCTGGCATACACGCCCGTGGCAGGCGTCTACGAGCTGATCAAGTCCGGCGGTGTTTCCGAGCTAAAGGGGCGACTGCGCATCGTGCCTGATAACGCTGTGGGCGCGAACCGCGATATGTACTTCCCTTCGGTAGTACTCACTCCCGATGGTGAGTTGCCCATTATCACCGAGGGCTCCAGTACCGACTTCGCTCAGATGGAGTTTGGGCTCGAAGTTCTCAAGCCTGCTAATGGCGAAGCCGTGTATGTTGGTGGGCGTCCCGTGCCCGGCGTCTTGTAAGTACCCCTAAACAGATCTCCCGGAATGGCCATGCCTTCCGGGGTGGTTTGCCCTGTGGTTAGCAGCACTGACCTTAGCGCAAACCAAAGCAGCAAACGGCATGGCATTCAAACCCATTCAAATCATTATCGGCGCCAAGGATGAAGCATCCAAGGTGATCGATGGCTTGTCTGCTCGGATCAAGACCGTAGGTGTTGCTGTCGCGGCCTACTTCGGTATCAATGCGTTTGCCGGAGTAGTCAAAGGTGCTGCCGACCTCGAAGCGGCCATGTCGAAGGTGCAGGCTGCCACTGGCGCGACCAGGGGCGAGATGCAGGCTATGGAAGGTGCCGCCGACAAGGCGATTGCCGGGACTGCATTTACTGCGATCGATGCGGCTGGTTCGTTGGAAAACCTTGGCAAGGCAGGTCTGTCAGCAACAGATGCAATGCAGACACTCGCGCCTGTGGTTGCCTTGGCGTCTGCTGGCAACCTCGATCTAGCTGCTTCGTCGGACATTATGACCAAGGTGGTCATGGGCATGGGCTTGGCGTGGAGCGATGCTGCTCGTGTTGCTGATGTACTGGCTAAGGGTGCCAATGCAACCAACACCAGTGTTGAGGGCCTGGGGCAAGCGCTGAGTTATACGGCACCCATTGCTCGCACGCTGGGGGTCAGCCTTGAAGGCACTGTAGCCATGATCGGTAAATTGGCCGATGCTGGTATTGATGCGAGCCGGGCAGGTACTGCACTCAACAGCATGATGAGTCAGTTTGCCGACCCAGCCAGCAAGTTCAAACAGGAGCTTCGCGCCGCAGGTATTACGACCAATAGCTTTGAAGAAGCGCTCAAACAGATGGCTGCCGCTGGGCCGGCAGCGAGCAAGGCCATCAATGCCGTTGGTCTGGAGTCTGGCCCTGCATTGCGGAGCCTGCTCAACCAGGGTATGGGTGCACTTACAGGTCTCAAGACCGAACTGCAGAACGCAGGCGGAAGTGCGAAGTCGTTTGGCGACATTCTGCGCTCTAACCTTAATGGCAGCCTGAGTGCTTTGAACCAGGCATGGACGGCTCTCACCAATGCTCTTGGGAAACCTGTACTCCCCATTCTGCAGTCGGGTGTCGACAAGTTGGCTGAAACCTTTCGGGCTTGGGTGGCAGATGGCACCATCGGCAAGTTGGGTGATTCCATAGCCAAGACTTTTGAAGCAGGAATTAAATGGGTCCAGCAGTTCATTGCTTCGTTTGATCTGGATGCACTGACCGCCAAGGTCAGTGGTTTTGCTGACCGTGCTGGTGCAGCAATGACGGACTTTGGTAACAAGGCTGCAGTAGCCGGCGGTATAGTCCAGACCGCATACGGAATTATGTCCGCGGGCGCCAGTGGCGTGATGACGGCCGTCTATCTTCTTGGTGGTGCATTCACACGGCTGCTAGAGAATGTTTCACTGGTACACCAGAAGGTGCTGGAGTTCTTCTCGAAGATTTCGTTTGGCGACATGTCCAAGCGTTTCAAGGAAGAAGCTGATCGCATCAAGATCGAAACAGAGGGATTGGGTGCAGTTGCAGAGGCGCTAGAGGCAAAGGCGCGAGAATCCTTCGCTGGTATGGCCGATGGAGCGCAGACCGCTCGTGAAGGCTTTGAGAAAATTACCGGAACCATAGAGGACAATACTGCGGCTGTTGTTGATAACAACAGGGCATACAAAGATGCGCTTGCCATGGCTGACGCTGGCCAGGCGCAAATGGACAAAGAATACGCGGCTGCACAAAAGACTACCGCAGCCATAGTGGACAAGAAAGCTGCCCTGGCCGACCTCCGAGCGCAGTATGCAGAAGCTGCCAAGAGTGGGGATGTTCAGCGTATGGCTGAGCTTCAAGGCCAAATGAAAGCCGCTTTTCAGGGCACTACCGGTGCAATGAAAGAGCAGGCTGCACAGGCGTCCGCAACATCTGAGGCAGTGGTAAACGCCTTCACTGACCTCGGTGTTGTTAGTACTGCCCAACTTAAAACTGCCGCGGCAAATGCTCGCAAATCCTTTGAAACTATCCGCGATGCCGGCACGAGTACGCCGGAGGATATTGCCAACGCCTGGGAAGCCTATTCTAAAAAGGCAATTGCCGCGAATAAGGGGGTGGAAGACTCTGCTCTTAAAACGGAAGGCTCCATCTACAAATTACGTGATGCGGCAAAAGTTGCTGGATCAACGGGTGGGCAGGAGATGGATGGTGCTGAGCGGTCAACACGTGCTGTAGGGGATGCAGCGCGAGAGGCAGCAGCTGGCTACCAGCAAATGGGTGATGAGGCGGAGGCAGCAGGTGAGAAGGCGGAGCGGGCTGCTGAGCGGCAGAAGCTCGCTACGCAACGCACCGACAACATGGGCCATGACACGCGCAGTGCTGGCGGTAAAACATGGCTATCCATATATAACGATCTCAAAAGCAATGGCCTCGATGAAGAGTCTGCCCGCAAGGGCGCTGGCGACTTCGTTGATGCTATGGGGAATGTCACCTTTTACAACAACGCAGGTCAGAAGAAGTGGCGTGGTAACACGCTTGATGCGGCCATCGGAAACCTGATTCAGGACTATTTTCTCAATGGCAAGGGCAAAGATCTGGCCCAGGCGGAAGCCAACAAGTCAAAGGAACTGGTTTCCGCAGTGCCCACACCTGCGCCTACAGCTGCTACGGCTGCCTCTCCTTCGCGCACCAGTTCCTCAGTGATCAACAACATCACGCTTATCTATAACGGCCAGCAGGAGAAATTCGGTGTCGAGACCGTCAACGGTACTGACTCCGATCTGCAGCGACTGCTCAAGAAATTGGATTTTGCTGCAAAGGTGGCGCAATGAGTAATGAGCATCACAGCCTTGGCGGAATTGTGGTTCCGCGCGGAATGATCTGGATTGATGAGCACGACTGGCTTCCAGTGCAAAAAAGCAAGGAATACAGCGTTGAAGGTGCTTTGCTGCTGGATGTGAGTGTCAAGCAAGCAGGGCGCCCCATCACCCTCCAGGCAGATGACGACGCGGGCTGGATCTCTCTTGGTGTTCTCAATCAGATCTGCGTCCTGGCCAGTGACCCTGTGGCCACCCATCGACTCATTCTCGCCGATGGCCGTGAGTTCGATGTGCAGTTTGACGCCAGTGATGACGCCATTACAGCCCGTCGGATTGGCCGCCCCGCGTTGCCCCCGTTCGATTGGGACTATGTCGCAACCTTCAAATTGATAACCGTATGACCATCCTCGAATCAGACATCGTTCTGCGCAAGTCCATCAAGATGGACGATACCGACAACGGAGGCGGTGGCCCCGGCAGTGAGTTGATCCCGTTTGGCGGCAACAACAACATTTTCCGCGACCTCTCTGCTATCGATCGCGCTGGCGGGCGGGTGCAGATTCGGCAGATCTTCCTGGGCATCCAAAGCCCCAATGCAGACCCGGCCTTGGGCGTGCACCTGTTCATCTCCAAGCCGCCCACGGACCCCAATGTGTCGGTGGTCCTGGTAAAGTGCAGCACCTTTGCTACGCGCGCCCAGATTGCCAAGGCCATCGAGGGCTACCTGGTCCGCTCTGTCGAGATCGGCCCCTATCTGCTTGAAGACCATGTGAAGGGCTCGCGCTCCATCGACCTGTTCCACCGCCCAGGCACCCAGCCGCCTGGCGTCAATGACACGCTGTTCCTGACGATTGACGAGGGCAAGCCGACCGAGCGTGTCGAGCCCATCCGCATCACTCGCGTGGCAACCGAGCCTATCAAGGGCACGGTCTCTATCAATGGCGGCTTTGAGGACTACGACGCGCTCAAGTCCAAGTGTGACCTCGCTGACCCGCTGCAAGACTTCTGGCCGGGTAGCCCGCCCAGCCGTTCATTTGGGCGCGACACCAGCAAGACGCGCGTGCGTTCTGCCTCTGTTGCAGACTCTGCCGACTTCTATGGCGCGTCCTACCTCACGACTCCCGCACAATTGGGCGACCGCACCGTGCGGGTGGACTCCATCTTTGGGCAGATCGTGCCTAACACCCGCTCGGAGCGCTCGTCCATCGACCAGCGCCCCGCAGCGGCCCGCACGCTCACCCTGGCAACCACTCCGCGCCTCGTAGAAATCGGTACGGCCGCCCACACGGACCGCATTCTGGTGACGGCTGCCAACCAGGGCTACAGCTTTGTACGGCAGATGCGTCCCGTGCCCGCGCGCGGCTCAGTCACCGTGTCCTACCGCGCTGGCGGCAATTGGTATGAGCTGCGCGACCAGGGCGACGGCAACCTCACCAGCGATGGCGCGGGCGTGGGCCGCTACAACGTGCAGACCGGAAGCCTCGCCATGGATTTTGCGGCGGTGCCCGACGTTGGGAGTTTCATCCTTATCCAGTGGGCGGACAACATCGGTTTCACCAACCGCTCGGGCGGATCGATCAATCTGGCGCCGCCCGAATACTGCTTTGTGCTGCCCGACCAGGGTGTGATGCCCGAGACCATGACCATCCTGTGGCCCAGCGGCTCGACCACGGCACTGGCGACCGTCAGCGCAACTGGCGACGTTAGTGGCGATGCTACGGGCGTCTTTGATGCGCCCAGCAGCACCATGCTCCTGCGCCCGCTCAAGATGCCAGATCCGGGGGCTGAGTTCGCAATGGAGTACCAGGTGGACAACGTGATCACCGAGCTGCTCACGCCCTCGGCAGTGGATGCCGGTGGTTTTGTGACCGTCAACCTCGCTCAGCAGCCAGCGGCGCGCAGCCTGCAGCTGCGTTGGGTGACCGCGCGCAGCGTCTCTGGCACCTCGGGTGCCAACCAGACCACTACCAATGCGATCAAGGATGTTGATGTCACCTACACCATCCGCTCGGTGCCGGAGTACTACGCCCCAGCTGAGCAGGCGACAGCTAGCACGGGCGCAACCATCACCTATCCCAAGGTGAACCCCTACGACGCAGTACGCACGGACACAAAGGGCTGATAAAGGGCTGATCTATGGCAATCAAATACGAACAACGCCCGTTTACTGTCACCAAGACGGCGGGCAATTCCAGCACCTACACCACGCAGGTGGCGCAGACCTCGGACAACAAGCTGCTGGTCATCCATGACCTGACAGACGATGGCGCAGGCAATTTCATCGGCGGCATGGGCACCGTGAGCTATGCCAGCAAGTCAGCCAATTTCAAGGCAGTGCGCTTTGACCGCACGACCGAGGCCTACCAGCAGGACTATGAAGACGCCAAGAATTTTGATGTGGCGGTGGGGGACGGCTCGGGCAACAGCTCCAGCAATGGCCTCAAGGGTGGCTCCTACAGCACGGCCAGCGTTGGCGAAGAAGTGCTGGCAGCATCCAGCGTCGTGGCGACCTATCGTGTGGCGCCCGCTGCACCGCAGAACAAGTCGTTCACCTACCAGCCCGACGCCATCGTGCTCGACCTGTGTCCGCTGACCAGCGACACGGTCGTGCCAGGCTCGGTGCGCTTTGTCTGGATGGGGCAGACCTATGACGACTTCGAAGGCGTCATCTACCGCAACCGCACGGACACCGATGTGGGGGTTCCCTCCGGCAATATGGACTACGAGGGCGGCAAGGCAATGATGTATGACTATGTCGTGGGGCCCAACCCGCAGACCGTGAACATCGTGAGCCTCTACACCCGCAAGGGCAAATGGAAGACCGCTTCCATTTTCTTCCGCACGCAGGCTGCGCCCGTCAAGCCCACCTCGGTGATCATCAACCTCGTCGACGTGCATGGTGGCAACATTTCCGTGCAGGGCGACAGCCAAGGCAAGCTCACGGGCGACCATGCCTGGGGCACCTTTGATTACCAGAGCGGCTGCGGGCAGGTACTGCTGGGCGATTGGGTGCTCGATAGTGCCCTCACGGCCGCCGATAAGGCCGAGTGGTGGTACAGCGCAGCCGACGTGGGCGCGGTGCAGCCGGGCAAGATCTGGCGCCCCTGGCCAGTGGACCCTCAGTCCATCCGCATCAATAGCGTCACCTACGTCTACCTGCCCATTGATTCCAGCATCGTGGGCCTGCAGGCCACCACCTTGCCGCCCGATGGGCGCGTGCCGATCTTCCGCCGTGGCTACTATGCGGCGCTTAGCCACACCACCGACATGGCCCCGGCGGTGCTCACGGCTGGCAACCTGATCGATGTCGGGCGGGAACGCCTCTCGCGGGTGCATCTGATTGACGCCCATGGCGAGCTGATACACACCGGCTATGTGGCAGACCTCAACATGGGGGCCATCTCGATCCAGGACACAACCGGCTGGGCGCAGCCAGTGACAGTGCGCCACGCGATTGAGCAGCTGTTCCGACTGCCCGATGTGCAGATCAATGGTGTCATCACCCTGGACTCCGATATCGCACACGACTTCCCGATGGGCAGCGTGCTCTCCAGCGCGTTGGTCGCTGGCGACCTGGAGGCCAACGTCTCGGCCAACTTCACGCAGGCCAGCTGGACCAACGTGTGGGCAGATTCGCCCATTGGCAACAAGCCCACCGCCAGCTACGACTTCCTGAACAACAAACTCGCCATGACCAACGCGGGCGGCATCACGGAGCGCTGGGCGCTGGTCTTTACCAGCACTACCCAGTTCTATGTGATGGGAGAGCACCTGGGGGTGATCGCCACAGGCGATATCAACACCAATTGCGCGCCGCTCAACCCGTTTGCCGGAGTTCCGTACTGGACGCTGCCTAAGGCGGGATTTGGCCTCAATTGGGGCGCTGGCAATGTCATCCGCTTCAACACCGTCAGCAGCCTCTACAGCCTGGCCGCAGCCATGGTGGTGCAGGCGGGCTCTCCCGAGGTGATTGATCACCAGTTCCAGCTCGTGGGCCGGGTCGATGTTGACCGCCTGCCAGCCTGACCACAGAGCACACAGAAAGGTATTCCATGGCTTTCCCCGTTAAAAACTATTCCTCGGTGAGTGCGGCAGCGCCAGTGCTCACGGGCGTTGCGCAGTCGCTGCAGCAGCTCATTCGTGCCTGCCTGGTGACCGGCTATGGCTCCAAGGCGGTGCAGTCGCTCACCGTGAGTGCTGGCATTGCGACCGCAGTCTATGCCACCGCCCATGCCTATGAGGTGGGCAAGGTGCTGCGTGTGACGGGCGCAGGCGCATCCACGGTCAACGGCGAGCGCCTGGTGCTCTCTGTGACCGCCAGTGCTGTCACATTCGCAGTGCCTGGCACGCCGGATGGTGTTGTCTCTGGCAGCATCTCCACCGATATCGCCCCTGCGGGCTGGACGGAGGTCTACACGACAGGGAGTGTGTCGGTATTCAAATCCAGCGCAGTGGAAGCCACGGGCCTGTTTCTGCGTGTCGATGACGCTGGTGCGCTCAATGCCCGTATCCGCTTGTACGAGACGATGAGCGATGCCAGCACCGGCACGGGGCCGACACCACTCGACAGCCAAGTGTCGGGTGGTCTGTACTGGCCCAAGAGCGGTGCTGCCAATGCCACGGCGCGGCCCTGGGTTCTGATCGCCGATGACCGGGGCTTTTACTTTGCCGCAGATCCGCTGAGCACTGGCCGTTACACGCTGGTGTTTGGCGGCGACTTCGCCAGCGTTAAAAGTGGCGATGCCTGGGCGGCCATGGTTGCAGGCAATCAAAGCGATCAGACCAACCTGACCACTACGCCGGACGGCTGCTGCGGCTTCTCCAACCGGGATGCCCGCTCTGGCGCCTACATCGCCCGCGCGCATTCGGCCACAGGCGGATCAGTTGCCGCCAATCGCATGGGCGCGGCGCACAACGGCACGGCTTCGGCAGTCTATTCCGGGGGCTCGGGCTACTCGGGCGCAGCGTACCCCAACCAGCCCAACAACGGGCTGCTGCTCACAAAGCCTGAACTGTGGAGCCTGGGCCTGCGGGGCACGCTGCCGGGCCTGTACCACATCCGAAACTCGGTCGGCCAAGATGTTGGTGTAGGTATCACGATTGACGGCACCGATGACCTGGCAGGCCGCAAGCTCCTCTTGCTGCGCGTGGCACCGCCTACGGGTGCTGTCGCGCCGGGCGTCGTTGCGCTGGATCTGACCGGGCCTTGGGCACGCTGAAATGGCAGTCCCCAGCTTCAACTTTGGGACGGGCAACTGGGAGATCGAGTTCTGGCTGCGCATGCTCGATTTCACATCCAACTATGGAACGGTCGTGGGTAACGCCACGTCCAGCTTTGTGTCCAGTTCGTTTTACATCATGGTGTTCGGCGATGGTGTACCCCAGACTGACGTTCGCAGAAAACTTGCAGTCGGTGGTTTCAGCGCGATCACCGGTAGCAACGTTTATGAAGCAGCAGGCAATCCGTTGTGCCTTTCGGATGTCATGCCCCAGGGGAAGCTGGAACACATCGTAGTCAACAAAGTAGGCTCGCTTGTCCGCATCTGGCAAAACGGCGCGCTCAAGGGGTCGGGCACCAGTAACGCTGCGTGGAACTTTGAAGCCAATGGCCTTTTGCTGGGCCGCAACGGCTGGGACGGGAACGCCAGTTTCCTGTCAGCGGCCATCGTGGATATGAAGGTCCGCACCGTGCCCATCCGCACCGCTGCATTCACGCCGCCAGCCGCGCCTGCCATCGGGCTGCTGCGGGAGGGCTCGGCCATTGGCACGAACCACCCCAGCTATGACGCTGTTTGCAACGGGGGTGTCGCGGTGGCATCGGTGGGCTTTGCAGGCTACCGCTACCCCACTGATGGCGCAGGGGGCACGCGCCTGGCTGCGGGCCTGTGCGGCTCTTCTGCGCCCCAGGCTGACGCCACCATCTCCGAAGCCAGCGGCCTGCTGGGCCGCGATCTGGAGTTTGGTGGGCCTGGGGTCTACCCCTTCACGGTGGAGGGCTTGCCCGATTCTCAAAAGGCGCGCGTAACCTTGCTGCGCGCCCGTGACAAGCTGGTGGTGCGTGAGGCCTGGTCCACGGCAAGCGGCACCGGCGAGTTCACGGGCCTGGATCTCGCAACGAAGTTCATTGCCGTGGCGCAGGACCCTGCAGGGCTGATGCACCCCTGCGGCGCTGAGCACTTTCCCAAGCTGCCAGGGGGTGCTCCATGAGCGAGTTGTATCTGGGTCCCGAGCATATAAACGCCCAGCTGCTGGCAAGCCTTGCATTTGCCGATGCTGCCAGCGGTGCGAGCCATATCGTGCTCTACAGCGCATTGCCTGCGCAGCCGCGTGATGTTCCGGCGGGCAGCGCCCTGGCCGATATCGCGCTTGCCAAGCCCTGCGGCTCGGTCGCTGGCGAGTCATTCACCCTGCAGCCAGCCAGCGCGGGCGGCACCATGATCCTGACCAACGGCTTTGCCCGCTGGGCGAGGTGGGTGCGCTCTGACGGCAAGCTGGTGGCCGCAGGCACGGTGAGCAATACGCTGGGCGACGGCGCGTTTCGTCTGTCGGGCGGTACGACGCCCGATGGCGAGACCACACCGCTGCTGCAGGCGGGCGGCCTCGTCGTGTTCGGCACATTGATTCTGACCTGATATGTCCGATCTTCCCGCTCTGCCTGCACGCCTTGTCTTTAGGCGCCACACGGACGATGGCCTGCCCGCGCGTCTGGTGTTTGGTGACTCGGGCGAGGGTGGCGACAACGTCACCCTCCACAGCAGCGCCAGGCTGTCGGGCCTGCGCGGCTTCGTTCGTGGCCGCGTGGGTGTCCGGCTGGGCGGTGGTGGGCGTATTTCCGGGCTGCGCGGGTATATGTCGGGCCGCTATGACGTGAATGTCGAGCGCCCCCTAGTAGGGCAGACCAAGCAGCATGTGCAGGCAGCTGCCAAGGCAGCGCTGCAGTCCTCGGACCGCTGGCAAGATAGCGAGCGGGCCCAGGTGCATGTGCAGCAGCACCAGCAGCAGGCGCTGCGCCTGTCAGGTCTCATGACCGGCAGGTGGCAAGACAGCAGGCAGTTGACCACCGCCATGGCGCAGCGGCAACAGCAGGCATTGCGCCTAGCAGCTGCAATGTCGGAGGCGTTCTCTGACGCGGGCCAACTGGTGATCTCGCTGGCCTCCCGCACCCAGGCGGCAGACAGGCTCGCTCAGCTCGCTGAAGAGGCGTTTGAGGATGCCGGTCAGCTGCGCACGGTTGCGGGTGAGCGCATTCAGCAGGCAGACCGTCTGCGGGTGCTGGCCCGTCACGCTGGTGGCTCTGCAGTGCAGTTGCTCCTGCACCATGCCGAGCGCACGCAGCAAGCAACATACCCAGGGCTGGGCGTGCGGCCTCCATTCAAGCCAGAGGGGCCAAAGCCTTGCCACCCGGATCTGCCAGCGCTGCTGTGCTTCGAGCTACCTGCGACCGGCACGCTGCCTGCCCGGCTGTATTTCCATTGCTGTGACAGGCAGGAGCCTGGCGGCGAAACCATCGTTGTCCCTGTTCAGAAGGTATACATCGTGCTCAATAGCATTTACATGCGCCGTGTGCGTGACAACGCAGTCATTCCTGCATACAGCTTTGGAATGAGTCTTGACGTGGGAAGCTGGACCTGGAGCTGGCAGGCCAGCCTGCACAGCTCGGCATTGGCCCAGATACAGCCAGAAGATGGCCAGCCGGTTGAAGTGGTGGTGGCAATCAATAGCGTCCCATATCGTCTGCTGATCGATGGATTTTCTCGGGAACGAACATTCGCAAGCACCCGAATCAATGTCTCCGGACGCGGCCGATCCGCTGTGCTGGATTCGCCATTTTCTCCCGCGCTGAACTATTCCGTTGACTCTGAGATGACCGCACGGCAGCTCGCTGAGCAGGTGCTCACGATCAATGGTGTGCCCAACGGCTGGGGTATTGACTGGCAGCTGAATGACTGGCTTGTCCCCGCAGGTGCTTGGTCGATGCAGGGCAGCTACATCCAGGCGCTGACCGACATTGCATCCTCTGTGGGGGGCTATCTACAGCCGCACAACACGGATACAACCTTGCGAATTCTGCCTCGCTATCCATCTGCGCCATGGAGGTGGGGGGTGGTCACGCCGGACTACAGCTTGCCGTCCAATGCTGTGTCTGTCGAGGGTATTGAGTGGCTGCAGAACGCTGAATACAACCGCATCTTCGTAAGCGGTGAGGGGGTGGGCGTGCTGGGTCAGGTCACCCGCATGGGCACCGCTGGTGATCTGGTGGCTCCAATGGTGACGCATCCGTTGATTACACATGCAGATGCTGCACGTCAGCGCGGAATAGCGGAACTGGCGCCTTCTGGCCGCCAGCAGCAGATTCGGCTGAGCCTGCAGATATTGCCGCAAACCGGTGTTATCAAGCCTGGCTCCTTTGTGCGCTATGTCCTGCCCTCTGGTGCTCATTTGGGCCTTGTTCGCAGCACCAGTGTTGACTGGCAAGGGGACGCAAAGCTGCGCCAATCCATCACCTTGGAAGTCCCGGAGTTCGCATGAGAAACCTTTATACCGAGTTGAAAAGGCTGGTTGGCGGAAAGCCTCGCCAGGTTGGAGATGTGATCTCCGTGGGTGATGTTGTCACTGTTGCCTTGCTGGGCGGGGGCGAGATCAAGGTAATCGGCGTTGCTGAAGTTGGGCAGCGAGTGTTTATCCGTGATGGTGTTGTAGAGGGGCCTGCGCCCGATCTGCCTATGGAACTGATCGAAATCTAGAAGGGTGACTATGCAAGATGACTATGGAGATTTGTTGCCCAGCCAGTCGGAGATTGTCAAGCGTCTTGACGCGGGTGATTCACGCATGGGGCGCCTTGAGGAAGGCTTGGACAAAAACACAAAGGCCACAGAGAGCATGGCGCGTGATGTGGCCATGCTGGTTGAGTTCCTGAATGCCATGCGTGGCGCATTCAAGGTCCTCAATTGGCTGGGCCGGTTGGCCAAGCCGTTGGGTTACATCGTTGTGCTGGCCACCGCTCTGCTTTCATTTTGGGCGGCAATCAAAGGAGGTAGATCATGAGCATGCCGGAAGTTCTCAAGCGCCGATTGATCGAAACCGCGGTTGCTATTGCTGCCGGAGCTGCCGGTGTAGCGGCATACACAGAAGCAGAAAAGCCATCGCCTGCCGTGCTACTGGCCATGGAGGTGGGCTCTTACTATGAAAGTAGCAGCCGCCATATTGGAACGCCCTACATTGACAATGCCGGAAAGGGGCGCCCGCTAACAGTCTGCAATGGAATCACGGGCAAAGAAGTTGTGGCTGGCAGGTACTACACGCCAGAAGATTGCAAGCGTCTGGAGTTGCCGCGCTACCAGAAATCGGAGCGGGAGGCCAAGGCTGCGCTCAAGCATTGGGCGACTTACAACCCCTACATCCAGGCCAGTTTCATCGACGCCTATTTCAATATGGGTGCGCGCACGGTGAACGCAGGTAGCATTCCAGCGCTTGCCAACTCCGGCGCGCTGGGCCTCGCATGTCAAAAGATGACTGAGTATGTTCTGGGGACGGTCAATGGGCAAAAGGTGAGGTTGCGTGGTCTTGTTGATCGCCGCGGCACGACGGCCGAGTTGTGTTCCGAATGGGGGCGGGACGGGCACTTCAGTGCGGGGCTCATCACTGCGGAGGCCAAGCCATGATCGTCAAGCCAATTCGCCTTTACACCTATGTGGCCGTCGGATTGCTTGGGCTCACCCTTGGTTCTATCGCTGCCTGGAATGTTCAATCTTGGCGCCTTGGTGCGCAGGTGTCCCAGGTGGAAACAAAGGAGGCGAACGGGCGTGCCAGTCGCGCCGAGGCCGCCCGCACCGACGAAACCCAAACCGCTCAACTGGAGAGTAAACATGCACAAAGCACGATCTACAATGCTGACAAGCTGGCCACCCTCAAAACTGGCATTGCTGTTGATGTGCGCTCTGAGCTTGAGCGCGCTCACCGGCTGCAGCTCAGCGCCGACAGCCGAGCCGCCACTTATCGCGCGCAAGCCGAAGCCGACGCCACTGCCCGCCGCGATCTTGCAGATAAGGCCTCTGCCCTCGATCGCCAGCTTGCAGAGGGCGTCGGAGTGGTCGCGGAACTCGGAGGCGCTCTTAAACAGAGAGACGCCGAAGTAGCAGCGCTGTGCGACCAGGTGAGCATCGAGCGCGGGTTGAACGGTGATGCGGGCGATCGGGCGTGTAGAGGACAATAAAAAACCGCCCGGAAGGCGGAATATGGAGTGTGTTGGAGCGCTTTTAAGCAAGCTTGTATGCCAAGGAAGGAGAGGCTTGCTGGCCTTGCTCCTGATCCTGTTTCTCCTTGTCAGTAGGTGGCTTTTTCCCTTGCTCTTGCGGGGATGGGATACCTGACATGTGGAGCATTCGCTTGGTTTTGGCCCAGAAGGAAGCTGAAGGATAGGCTGAGAAGTTGAACATGTAGACCTCCGGTCTATTGCGGCGCATCGAGATGGATTGCCTAGACCCACAGTACTCTCTTTAATCCCCTAAATCCTGATTACACAAAGACTTACGTGTAGAGACTCTTCTCTGGTTCAGATTGCCAAGGCGCAACGGGTAGTGTTGTTTCATTGTTGAAAATAATAAAGATAGCGGACTTTATGGCAATTGATGTATAGTGGGCTACACAAAGAAGCGTGTACTCAATGTGCAGTGCCTATTTGTTCGCTTCTTGGTGGCTCAACGCCACCCCAAAGCGTCCTCTGCGAAATTCGCCATGTTGACTTGTAGGGCTGCAGTCAACAGAGTACTTTTAAGCCCTCCAGGCCGACGAGGCTTGTGCTTCTGATTGATCTTCATTTTTAAGTCTTCTATTCCCATGGGCAAGTACGTCGTTTCGCCCGCGACTCATCAAACCGTCAGTGGCCGTTTCAGCGCCTCTTTTTCGGTTCAGCGTTCACAAGGCAATGGAAACTACTGCCGCGTGTTCCGCTTTGACAAAACCTTCGCCTCTCGCGAAGCCGCTCGAATGTTTGCAGTCACCCAGGGCTGGCTTCAGTCGAGCATGCCTAACCCGCCTGCATGTTGATGATCTGGTGACCACAGATCCAATCCCATCGCAATCCAGCGCTAATTTTCGCGTCTGTATTCGGCCAGTGCGTCACTTCTTAGCGCACACTAATCAAGAAAGGCTCCACCATGAGCAACAAAATTTATGTGGGCAACTTGCCCTACTCCGTAACCGATTCCAGCCTGAAGGACAACTTTGCTGAATTCGGTGAAGTGTCATCTGCCAAGGTGATGATGGATCGTGATACTGGTCGCTCCAAAGGCTTCGGCTTTGTAGAGATGGCATCAGCTGA
Organism: Comamonas odontotermitis; assembly: GCF_014207855.1. Lineage (GTDB taxonomy): Bacteria > Pseudomonadota > Gammaproteobacteria > Burkholderiales > Burkholderiaceae_C > Comamonas > Comamonas odontotermitis_A. Next base: position 37,009 of record NZ_JACHKZ010000015.1, read on the forward strand.
TGTTGCACAGGCCGCGATTAAAGGCCTGAATGGCATGTCCGTTGACGGACGACAAATTATTGTCAACCTTGCTCGCCCCCGTGAAGAGTCCAGAAACTCTGGTGGATATGGCGATAACGGTTTCCGCGCAAGTGGCCGTAGTGATGTTGGCTATGGCGCAGGCGGTCATGGTGGTGGCCGATACTGAGCACTTCAAATCGTGAAGAATAGGCTGAAATAGCCGACTTCTATAGGGCTTAGATAGGCCATCTAGCCCAAACTAAGAGCCTCCCCGGCGCCACTACGGCACTGGAGAGGTTTTTTCTTGTATGGAGAACCCATTGCATGTTCGTTATACTGTATTTTTGAACAGTATTTAAGGGTGGCCCATGCAGATTGATCAGATCGCAATTGCCGTGCTTGGGGCTGCTGCTGCCTGGCTGTCTCAGGCGCGCTCGGAGGCTTTCAGGCGGTGGGCATGCATCTTTGGCATGCTTGGGCAACCATTCTGGTTCTACGCCTCATGGAATGCTGAGCAGTGGGGCATATTCGTAGTGAGTGTGCTCTACGCCCTGGCCTGGATGAAAGGGCTCTGGAACCATTGGATTCGGCCTACACCCAGCGACATGGCGGCGGAGAAAATAGGCACCATTCAATTCGTCCCCGAAGCGAAAAAATGATCCAGAGCCTGCACATTGAAAAAAAGCGCGCCCGGTCAGTATCTGGCCCGGGTCATGAATGAACACTCAGAAGCCCTGAGCTTCACATCGAGTTGCATTGCTGGCGCGATCCGAGACGCCGCCCGCATGATCCCCAAGGCCAAAGCGTTTCACATCTGGTATGAGCATGTGAGCATCGGAACCACACCCGTCCTGCACATGCAGAACGACTCGGAGACGCTGGCCTCCAAGCTGAAGCTGTTGCATGGGCAGTTTTGGGGTTGAAGGTTGACGAAGAACTACCGTCAAAACGGCACATCCGGCCCTAGATCGCGGCAGACTTCCCGCATTTCCGCAGGTGTTGGTGCGCAGCGCCAGATCATTGAGCCCAGGATAGGCATAGTCTCAGGGTGCGACGGCTTGATGCTGTCCGCGCGCTCATGCTCCGGCGTCTTGATCCATTGATCTTGTGGCTTGATGTGCCATTGCCAGTATCTTGATCCAATCATGTTGATCTCCAAAACACTGTATATTTATACAGTAATATGGAGTTGCCATGGAATCATTTGCACACTTTGAAGTCGGGGATTTGCCTGGCAGGTTTAATCAGGGCAGGGCCTCTCCTGGAACTGATGGGTACATTGCAGCCAAGAAAAAGGCGGGCTATCCATCCTGTGTACTGAGGCTGCAGCATGCTGGCGTGATTCTTCCTGTCTATCTGCTGCAATTCAGACCAAGGCTGCATGGAAATTTGGTCACAACCCGCGCCTATGATGGTTCTGACTGCACCTGTTTGGTAGACCGCGAAGATCCTGACAAATTGCTTTGCCAGGCTTTGGAGCATGCAGAGGTGTGGAAGGAGCGGGACAATGTGCTCTTGCTTCGCGGTATCGAGTGGGATGAGGCAGAGTTGCAGCAATGGCCTCAGATTTGGATCTGCGCACCTTCGCCTGCTGAGATCGCGAGCAGTCTAAAGATCCTGAGCCCTTGGCTTGAGAAGCAATACATGAAGGTCAAACGGCCGCCATATCCTGAATTCCCCCGGAGGAAATAGTTACAGCTCTACGTGCGCTGCGGGTGCGGAGGATTGGGTTCCTGTGATCTTGGCATTGGTAGCTATCCCATCCGGCCAGTGACACAGGTTTGCAGAAAAGGTGTTGCTATTGGAGGTCTCTCGATTTCGCCGAGCGCACCCCTACAGGTAGAATCGAAAGCGAAATTTGCCCTATAGTTGGTGGTAGAAGTGGGTAAGGGTTTTAACTCTTTGATTTATAAAGATGCGATAATCCCTTACAAGGCGTAGGTCGGCGGTTCGACCCCGTCAGCACCCACCACCACCGAATAAAGGCGAACGAAAGTTCGCCTTTTCTTTTTTCTTGCTCAGAAAGTTAGACGATGTTTGAATCCATCCGCAAGTACTCCAAGGTGCTGATGTATCCGCTGTTCTTGCTGATCATTCTGTCATTTGTTCTGGTAGGAGTGAACCAGAACTATTTCGGCGAAAAGAGCCCCGTTGTCGCCAAGGTCAACGGCAAAGAAATCACTCAGATGGATTGGGACAATGCGCACCGCATGGAGACTGATCGCATGCGTCAGCAAAATCCCAACATGGATGCCAAGTGGATGGACGGCCCCGAAGCCCGTTACCTCACGCTGGAGCGGGTTGTGCGTGATCGGGTGCTGGATGCCGCCGTGCAAAAAATGCATCTGACCGTAGACAATGCCGCTCTGGGCCGCGCGCTGATGGAGATTCCGCAGATTGCCGCTTTGAAAAAGCCCGATGGCAGCCTGGATGTGGAAGCCTATCGCGCCTTGGTAGGTGCGCAAGGCATGACTCCCGAGGGCTTTGAAGCGGGCATGCGCCGCGATTTGGCGCTGCGCCAGGTTCTGGGTGGGGTCTCGAACACGGCTTTTGTGACTGACGCACAAACCAAGTCCGCTATCGACGCGCTCTACCAGCAACGCGAGATCCAGATTGCGCGCTTTGACACGAAGAGCTTTGCATCGCAGGTCAAGGTGAATGATGCCGATCTGGAAGCTTTCTACAAGTCCAACCAGGAGTTGTTCCGCCAGCAGGAAGAAGCCAGCATCGAATACGTCGTGCTGAACGCCGACACCGTCAAGGGCATGATCAAGCCGAGCGAAGATGACTTGCGCACCTATTACAAGGAAAACCTGAACCGCTTCGTGGGGCCGGAGACACGCACGGCCAGCCACATCCTGATCAACGCACCGCAATCCATGGCCGCCGCCGATCGCGCAAAGGCCAAGCAGCGTGCCGAGGCGCTGCAGGCAGAAGCGAAGGCCAACCCCGCGCAGTTTGCAGAACTGGCCAAGAAGAATTCGCAGGACACCAGCTCTGCTGTCAACGGCGGCGCACTGCCGGCCTTCAAGAAAGGTGACATGGTCAAGCCGTTTGAGGACGCCGCATTTGCCATGAAGACGGGTGATATCAGTGATGTGATCAGCACCGAATACGGTTTCCACATCATCAAGATGGGTGAAATCAAAACCCCTCGTACCCCCACTTTTGAAGAGCTGCACAGCAAGCTTGAAGAAGAAGTGCGTGCCCAGCAGGTGCAGAAGAAGTATGCAGAAGCTGCCGAGATTTTTTCCAACACCGTGTTCGAGCAATCGGACAGCCTCAAGCCCGTGGCCGAAAAGCTGGGTCTGAAGATCGAAAAAGCCGAGCACATCACCCGTACACCAGCTGCTGGTGCCACAGGCGCATTGGCCAATCCTACATTCCTGGAAGCACTGTTCTCGAACGACTCCCTGCAGAACAAGCGCAATACGGAGGCCATTGAGGTTGGCACCAGCATGTTGGCATCGGGTCGCATCGTCTCGCACCAGGATGCACGCGTGCTGCCATTTGAAGAAGTCAAGGCCAAGGTGCATGACTTGTATGTTGCACAGCAGGCCACAGAACTGGCACGCAAGGAAGGCGAGGCAAAGCTGGCAGCATGGAAGACAGATGCCACAGGTGCCAATCTGGCAGCTCCCATCGTGGTGTCGCGTCAGGATGTGAAGGGACAGCCGCTGGCGCTCATCAATGCGGTGATGCGCTCCAAACTGGATGGCGCTGCTGTATGGACAGGTGTGGACCTGGGCAAGGACGGCTACGCCGTGGTGCGCGTCAACAAAACTGTGCCTCGTGCTGAAGACACTGCGGAAAAGCGTCTGGCCCAGAAGCAAGAGTTCGAGCGGCTTGAGGCTTATGCAGAAACCATGGCGTACTATGAGTTGCTCAAGGAGCGATTCAAGGTGCAGATCAAGGTGCCGCGTCCACAAGAATCCAAGGCTTCATAAAAATCCTTGTTTTCGTTTAGATCGGTAAATTAACCGCTATAATCATGTCTTCACCAACACGGTGGCTGTAGCTCAGTTGGTAGAGTCCAGGATTGTGATTCCTGTTGTCGTGGGTTCGAGCCCCATCAGCCACCCCAAATAAACAAAGGCGCTAGTGCTATTAAAGCTCTAGCGCCTTTTGCTTTGTATTCCAACCGTTGGAATTTGGATCCTTGCAAAGAAGCTCTTCGGAGTGGTCATTGGCCGCGCAGGTGGCTGCCCGTTCATGCTGTCCTTCTACGTGCATGCTACATCGCAGGCAAAAAAATGCCACCTCTAGGGTGGCAAAGCACTTACAGCATAGTGCCATGGTGCCTCCGCTCCCAGAGGCAAGGTGATGGGAGGGCAAGGGGAGGGAGGGTGTTTTGAGATGGGTCAAGGCGGTGCGCACTCGGTAGGATGGAGGGGTGAGAAGGGACAACCCGCTCAAAGACAGGGTAGAGGTCATAATTTAAAAGACGATGCCGATAACTACCAAACCTTGATGCATACCATATCAACCATCGAATGGACCTCGCTTCTCACTGAGCCAAAGGCCGTACTCGGCCCCTATGGCGGGAGCCCGCCACCGCTCAGCACGTTCGCTCCGCATGCTTGGCGTGCACAGTTCGACCAACTTGCGATTCTTGGGCAATTCACGCAGTTGCCTGTGAATGAGCCAACAAGTTGGGGTGAGCCAGGGAATGCCCGTGCAGATGTTGTGTTTGAGTTTTCCTGCACTCGACTTTTGCGAGTGGATGGATTTCTAAAAGCTAGCGAAAGTGACGACTCTCTCCACGGAGCGCCGTGCGGACTGCCTGGAGACTGCTCGCTGATTGCTCTGCCAGACTTCTATCTATTTGATGAGGAGCGAAGTATTGCTATACCATGGAAGCGGTTCGAATTTCAGCAATCGAATTTTTCCATAGTGTTGGAGGCGGGGCACGTTAGGGCCTATTGCGGACAACGTGCGGTGGGCCAGTTCAATCGTTGAATGTATTGTCTTCTAGCAAATGAAACCGAGTGTTTGCGCGTTGAACGGTTTTTGGCCACTATGCGATAGAGGCAAACCGGCCAGAAGCGGACGCTTGGACGTTTCCCAATCAGAAGACTCTGCAACCGCCTAGAAAGCCTCAATGAAGAAATTAATATTTTGCCTTTCTCTGACACTGCTTTTTCTTTCCGAGAGTGCAAATGCTCAGGATAGCGCGCTAGTCACAAGTCAAAAAACAATAGCAGGCAAAACTCAGACTGAGTGGGCCGCAAGATGGTGGCAATGGGCTTTTTCGTTTGACAGGATGCGTAGCCCCATTACCGACCAGACAGGGGAAATGTGCGCAAGCCGGCAAGAAGGAGAAGTTTGGTTTCTTGCCGGCACCTATGGGACCAAGCGCACGCAACGGCACTGTAAGGTTCCCGCGGGAAAAACTCTTTTCTTCCCTCTAATCAATTACATGACTTTCAGGCCCCAGGGTTCCAGCGCGAGTTGCGCAACCTTGGCGAAGCAGGCGGCAACGCTAACGGATGAGCCGTCTGCACTTATTCTGGAAATAGATGGCAGACGGTATGAAGGGCTTGCCGCCCATCGGCTCAAGACCCCGTGCTTCAGCTTAGTCGATGGGCAGGGTCAGGACGCAGTCGCGGATGGATACTATGTCGCAGTGGGGCCTTTAACCAAAGGTAAGCATGTATTGAACTTTGGAGGGGTGCTGCCAACAATGATGCAAGCAGTGACCTATGACTTGCTGGTTGAGTAAAGTCATCACGTCCCCACGCAGCTTTGTCTCTCGGCAATATCGAATGGCGAGTTAGAGGCGAGCAGCGACAACCGCAATCGGCCAGAAGCGGAAGTTGACCACGCAGCTCTTATCAACTGAGATTTTCACGCCAATGCGCCAAGCAGCACAAGTACTCCATGACATAAACCAGTTCCACCCTGTCGATGGTCAGTGGCTACCATTCGATGACTTACTGAAGGAGTTGTGGTCACTCGGAACTCCACCGCTAGAGTCGTTGTCAGTTCTTTTTGGCGTATTTGAAAGATTCCCTGACGATGATGGCGCAGGCGTCCTTTGGTCGATTGTCCATGGAATTGAAAGCCTGCCATACGAATACGATGCATTGCTCGCCGAGTCCTATCGCCGTTGCCCCTCCGAAATGGCTCAAATAATGTTAACCAGACTGGCCAAGTCGGAAGAAGCAAGGTAGCGAATTACTCAAAATCAACGTGACTCCATAGACGAGCTGATTTTGGGGAGAATGGGTGATTTGCTTTGCGTGAAGGCCATCATTGGGTCGAACTGGTACAGTCTCTATTAGCCATATTCGGACCTTTGTACCGGAGACCGAGATCAAAAATTTTAGGCCTGTCTAAAAGCGGCGATAGCAAATTTGCCTATCGAACAGCAAGCTCATGTAGTATTAGGCGAACTAGCCGTGCAAACTGCATGTCTTCTAAATCTAGTTAGGCTTCTCTATGCAGGCGCCAGAAATCGCATCGTTTGTTTCTGATCGAGCCAAAAAATTCGGTTTCGATAACTCTCAGCAACTTCAGTTTTGCGCATCTCGGTTGAGATTGCTACCAGAAGAGACGGTGCTCGCGGGGCTGCTTTTGGTGTTCACTGAAGGCTCGCCTCCCCCAGAAGGTACTGCAGCACAAGAGTTGGCTGGCCGGTTGCTTGTCGCGCTTGCACCCAAAGGCAACGTCGAACTGGAACAGTTACTACGCTCGGCCATATCAAAGTACGAGCTCAGCGTCGAGCAACTGCCTCAGTACCTCATGTATCTATGTGGCAAGGAAGCTGTAGCTAGTACCTTACACTTGCTTGAAGCCGAGGACCTCGGAAGCGATGAACGCCGAGCACTTGGAACCATGCAGTTTTGGGTCCGCAACTTACCCGAACACCTATGAAATTCCCCTTCGTCGCTTCGCCCCGAAGCCTACTACGCGCCCTATATGCAGGTTTTCAGAGCTGACCGATTTATGGCACCGCATATTCAGAACCAAGTGGAGAGAGAGCAGGGACAATAGTGGTTCAACGGCTATCGCAGCTAGTGGAAACTCTTGAGAAGTAACTTCGCTAATTGACTGCCAGCTTCGGGTTGTTCAGTGACAGTCGCAGGTTGGCTAGCAATCGAAATTTCAATGTAAAGTCAATGCAGCACGTTATCGTTTACTTCAATCACAAGATTCAAGACCTCATCCCATGGTGCGAATTCATTGAACGCTTGCGGCTTGAACTCGACTGCAGTGGAGCAGGTGAGTTTGTTGGGGATGACATGGCGATTGATGGAGGAGATTGTGAAGCTATATTTCGCGGGGCCGACGCGAATGCACTGTACGAATACCTGCGGCCTCACTTGCTTCCGCTTTCTTTCTTGAACTCGACAGCAACTAGAGTGGCGCTTGTTTACGGTGAACTCGAATCCTCAGCAGAGTTAAGGACAGTTGGCCTAATCGGATAGTTGCTCAACAGCTGCTTTGGGGCGTTCAGTGACAGCCACAGATCGGCATGGTGCAACCACAGAGACTCATGCTTCTAAGGTGTGTTGACGATGAACTTCTTTCTCACCGCAATTCTTCTGCTCATCGTTCCTCTTGGGTTGTTCCTTGCTTGGGATCAATGGCGACTTGGCAGGAAAGCATCAGAGGATGCCAAACTAGTAAGGCCTTATCCGGCCGAGCCTCTAAAGAATTACGCGACGAAGGGTGGCGTTGCCGATGGGGGTAGTGGAGATGCCAGTTGTAGTGACGGCAGTAGCTGTTCTTGAGCACATGCATGCGATGCACCCAGCAAAAAGCCCACATCAGTGGGATCGTCTTGGGGGCAGTGGAGGTCAGTGGTGCAATACTGCTATGGTAGGTGGCTGGCTACAGTAAGAGTTGAACCTATGAAAGCAACAACATTGGCCGAGCGGACACTGAAGGTCAATCATGCGGGTGAGAATGGAGCTGTGAATATCTATGCGGCTCAAATAGTGGTGGCACGAGTCACCGCGCCGTCAATGGTCGGCAAACTCAAGGAGTTCAAGACTCATGAACAGGAGCACCGCGCGATCTTCTGGAGCGAGCTTCAGAGACGCGGGGTACGCCGTTGTCGAAGCTACATGCTGTGCGGTATTGGCGGGTATGTGCTCGGCTTCATCACCGCTCTCTTTGGCCTCAAAGCCATAGCGGCAACTACTGCTGCCGTGGAGCGTGTTGTACTAGGCCATCTACAGAGCCAGCTTCGAGCACTTGACGGTCAGGACGAAGCAGCGGTTGTAGCAATTTCAAAGATTGTTAATGATGAGATGCTGCACCTTGAACAATCGGAAGTGCATCTTGATGTAGGTCAGTTTTGGCCAAGAGTGCTTATCCCAATTGTGGCGGCATCGACTGAGTTTGTTATTTGGTTGGGGATGCGTCTATGAGGTGAGTTCACCAGACTTTCAACACCTAGTTTTCTAGTGTTAGGCCTTTTGGAATAACTTCTGGAGGCCCTTCTTTATAGCTCGCCGAGGCGAGTTTTTTTACGCCCGAACCCGCCAAGAAACAATCTACGCGGTGATAGATCTATGCGGTTGAAAGTTGCGTACAAAGTGGAAGAGTTCACTGTGAGTTTGTAAATGTAAAAATCGCCTAGATAGTGATCTCGGGACGTTGTCCTACGGAAGAGCCCAATCTTCAGGAGAAAGATGCAGACTCCATCAATGATAGGAGGCGTTTATGAAGAAGCAGTTTGTCATAAATGATCTGGATATCTTGAATGCAGCTCTTGAGTTGCATCCAACTCTTTTCTCAGCCACTCATTTAGTCTATGCGGCGCGAAAAGTTGGCATCTCATATCCTCTGAAGGGGGTTGAAGATTTGAAGCCAATCTTCGATAAATTCCCCACATTCGGCTCACTCGAAATTAAATTTGAGCAGGCAAGGAAATTCATACCGTCTAAGTATTTCCCGGTTGAAACAGAGGACGAGTTGCTTGTTAGAGCGTTGATGGCATTCAGCATTGGTGAAAATTCACACACACTGGACCGCAAGCAAAATTTCCATGACGACACTGAGTACGAGATCATTCCGGGGCCGAGTGCTACTCACATGAATTTTGATTCACTTTCTGTAAAGGGAGAAAGCCATGCCAACTAGCAAAGCAAGGAAGGTCGAACTCCGTAATAACAGATGGGTTCAAGTGGAAAAATTCTGGATGAAGGTATGGCCGCGCTGGGAGGAATACAGCGTCCAGGCAAATGCCAATGTCTACTGGAAGTGGTACAGCGATGCCGCACCATTCTTTCTAGAGGGCAAGTTCACGCGCAATGACGTGAGGCTTTTCATCCCCGGAGGCGTTCACTGCCAAGTATTCATGCGCTCAGAGAAGAACAGCACAGTCGTTGTGCGCTAGATCCTGGAATAGATCTCCAGTCTTTTCATCTGCAAGCCTCTTGACCCTGAGTCGGAGGCTTTTTTCATGGGCTCACGTTTTCGCGTGGGCCTTTTTTATTTGAGGCCCAAACATGGCAGATATCGAACCAATTGGCGCAAAAAAGCCCTCCGGAGAGGGCTGGGGCGAGAGGTAAGCAGTCCAGCAAGGGGTTCTCTATAGAATAGGATCGATTGCTTCAAATGTGTATCCTATTTATGAAAACTTTTTTTAGTGCGACGCTGCTTGCTGTATCAAGCGCAACCTCAGCCGCACCTCCGGTAGAGATTTGGAGCACAGCTACTGCGACAAGAGCCTCTGATGGCTGGGTCTTGATATATCGAGTTGCTGATCGCATGATCCCAGAGTTCCAGAAGCAGAGTCAGCCTGATCGAGTTGTAGTTTCCTGGCGGTTCAGCGGGCAAAAGGGACTTCCTACGGCTTCAGAACAGAAGTCTATGGATGCTTTGGAAGACGCGGTCGATGGCCTATCGGCGAATTTGGCCACGTTGGTGTCTGTTTCTACAGGGAACAACAAACGCCAGTGGGTTTATTACACTCAGTCTGGGCGTAACTTTATCGACGCTGTCCAAAAGGTCCAGTCAAAGGCCGTTGTACCACTCGAATTTGAGACCATTTGGGATCCCAAGTGGGCCTTGCACGATTCATTTGTGCGCTCCATCCGGCGTTAAGTCAGTAGCGCATCATGCGGGCAAAGCACTTACAGCAAAGCGCCTCCGCTCCCAGAGGCAAGGTGATGGTAGGGCGGGAGCGGGAAGGGCGCTTCGCTCTGTCAAGGTGGGGCGCACTCGGTAGAATGGCTGAAGTCGGCTAGGCGTGGACGGTGATCTTGTGATTGAATAGCGACAGGAACCGATATTGAAGGGTTTATGCGATTATCAGAAACCAAAGTCCGATTTTTCGCCACACTATGTGCAGTCTTACTTAGTGCTGCAACGTGGGGTGTAGTCTTCGCGGCATCGCCCTACTTATTTAAAGGTCCATCGCACGAATGGGGATGGTATGCATTTTTGCTATCAGTCATTCTGTCAACTGTTGTCCTGATCGCAACTTACAAGTGTGTTGTCAGAACTGTCGGCCCAAAACTGGTGAGAAAAACGGTGTTGAGTAATGGAATTGACTTCCCAAGCTAAAGGGCGATCAATCGGTATCATTGTGTGGCTATTTTTAGTGATCATGCCAGCACTAGCATTTTTAGTAGCTACCTATATCACAGCGAATGTTCCAGGTTGTAGATGTGACACAGGGGCTGGTTGTCACGGATGTGGCTTGGATAGCTTTGTTGAGTTATGTCTTTTCGGTGGTTTCATTGGATCACTTCTCATTTTTATGTTTGGTTGGCCAATCATCTTCATTGTGAACTTGTTTGCGCGACGCTAGGCACCTTCTTGAATTGTCTCGGCAGGATTGGACGCTCTTGCTCAGACACGTTGAACAAAAAAGCCCACATCAGTGGGCTCGTCTTGGGGGGACTTGCCATGCAATCAAAGCAAAAGTCCCTGCTAATATGACCAATGTCTACACCTAGCAAGGATCTGCAAACATGTCTCATCGGAGAAACCGGTTGTCCGCTGAGCTGTCTACGTTTGTGCAGCAATACGGTCGTAGGGCGCAGCGAGGAGTGGAGCCGAATGACCGCGGCTACTCGCGTGAGATCGAGGCGCTCATGAAGAGACTTCCACCCGAAGAACTATCTGAACTCCTTAACTCTGAGACTTATGAGCAGCCGCAATCAGCCGGCCCAAAATAGGCGGAGTTCGTCTGCCCGACTACAGGTAGTCCAGATCGTGAAGGAGACGATAAGTTGTCTAGAGCAGGCTCGGAGCGGACCCTTAAAGGCCTCCCGCCGCGCTGAACAACTTTGCAATCTTGCGAAAGCGTTTTGATGCCCTTGTATACCTACGTCGTCTCCTACAAAGGCGCTACCCACATAGCGCAAGGAAGTCACAGCAACTATCGCGGATTTATTTCTACTTGGTGTTCAAACATCCCGTCCGGCGCGCTCCCGGCTTTGACCCCCGCACTCATGAAAGAACTTGCTTTGAAAGCGTATGGCGAGTTCACACCTGTCTCAAACATCAAAAATGCCTGGCGCAAGTCGATTGATGTTGATGGAGGTGAATGTGTTGTAGTCGTCGTTCAAACTCAGCAATAGTTAAGACGCTCAAAACTCCCAGAACGTATCCGCGTATATTGACAGCCTATGCATCGACTTTACAAAGTTCCAGACGACTTCAAGGTGTCCATCAGAATCCTGTCCTTTGAGGAGGGTGGGCGGCAGTCACCACCATTCAACGGTATCCGCTGGGATTTTTGCTATGCAGAGGACGCACCAGCTAAGCATTTGTGGATGTTCTGGCCTGATTTCATGGATGAGCAAGGGAACTCGTTGCCTACTGACGAGTTACTTCCTGTAGGTGTCAACCTAGCTGCTCGGATGACGGTATTGAATGATTAGTTGAGGATGGAAGTCTATCGAGAGCGTCTGGCTGTCGGCTCAATGTTTTACTGCCATGAAGGAGGTAAACAAGTAGCTGTTGGTCAAGTCACAAAGATCACAGGCCTCTTCAATGAAAGGCCCAGCAGGTCTTAAAAACAACGCACCCGCCGCCCCCGAGGCGGTTTTTTTACGTCCGAACCCGCCAAGTGCGGGTTTTTCTATTTGAGGCACAGGCAAAATTACTTTAAAGATTACCCATCTTGGGGTGCTGGAGCTATCCTTTGTTTTTTTCTGCATACAAGATATCATTTAGCTCCTGCCAAGTTGGATCTTTATCGCTGGAGCTCTTCTTTTTACTTAAAACGATTTCGATAGAGTCATCGTATTTGGCCCCATATTTAAAAATTTTTTCTATTATTTTTAGTGTGGAATTTTGGCGTGGCTGATATTCTCTTACGGCAATATAAAGAGGTGTTTGGAAGAGCGGATCGCGTTTGTAGCTGGGGAATTGATATATATCTATTGGATTATTTACGTCTGCACCAACTAAGACGCCAAAATCTATCAACGCGGGACTGTTTGACATTATGGCTGAATATATGATTAATGATTTATTGAACCCGGTAAGAGCTTTGTAATCATTCAAAAGTCCCGCAAGTTGAGGAAGGTCTTGAGGTTCTGTTTGGACAAGGGCGATGCGGAAAGTTGATGAGCCAGTCTCACATTTACTAGGACGAGCCCCAGCAATTAATGCCTTTCTAACTATATCAAACCTTTTGCGTCTTATTGCTATATCTAGCAGGCACGCACCATAGCCTCCAGATTCAGCTTTATGATTTATTGTTCTTAAAATAATTGGGCGATCCTTTTCAAAAACATCATCTAGATAGGAGTCAAGAACTTGCCTTTCCCTATTGGCCATTTCGGTGCGAGCTGGAGCAGTCGCAAAGCCCATGATCAATACCGCTGATTCGCAGCCATAGAGAAGACTAGAGATCGCAATAAATGTACATAATTTGAAAACGGATTTTCTATTTTCTAGGAACATATATCTCTGGTTGGTATCCGAGCTACGACAAGACGATCTTACGCAACCATGCCTATGACGACAAGGATGGCATAGTGGCACATAGTTCCATAGCTCGTTTCGGCGGGCTTTTTTTATGGGCTCACGCTTTCGCGTGGGCCTTTTTTATTTGACGCCCGAGCATGGCAGACATTGAACCAATTGGCGTTGCCAATGGAGGGCTACTTGGAGTTCCCCTTCGACCGTTGGAATGGCGGGACTCGTGCAATTTCGATTCCGTCTTCATCTGAGATTGTGAAGCCCTCGGCGAGTCCCTTCAGGAGCCCTGCTAGAGCGGACACCTCTTGAGCGTTCTTGGCAAGCCTTGAAAAGACCTCTTGCATTTGCTGAGGGCTGAATGATCCATCCTCCGGTAAGGATGAGGCCTGCTTCACCGCAACAAGGGGCGGGAGTTCTGAGCGGAACGAATTCTCTAGTCTGGCCACCAGCTCCGCTGTCAATGTGCGCTTGTTGCCCACAGCAGCAGCCTCAAGACGCTCCTTGAGCTCAGCAGGGATTCGGAAGTTGAGTTGGGGGTCGGTACGGGCCATGAGTGAATTATTGCATCACGGTGCTTGCAAGTTGGCTAGTACCGTGCTACATTAGCACCGTGCTATACGAAAGGAGTCACAAATGGCACGTAAAGACGAACAAACCAATGTCCGCATTCCGCAAGAGCTAAAGGAGTGGCTGAAGGACCAAGCTAGTGCAGCACGGCGTAGCGTAACTGCTGAACTGGTAATGCGACGTGAGCAGAGTCGAAAGGCGCAGGAGGCAGGCAATGAGCAGGCAGCCTGAAAAAGGAAACGCCCCGGAAGTTGCAGCAACCGAGGCGTTGAGTGTCAAACCCCAAGTTCTCACACAAGGAATCAACATGTCGAATTGTACCGATATTCAAGTTAGTAGCCAACCCGTCTTCAACTTCGGCGAACACCAAGTGCGCGTTGTGATGCGGAATGCTGAACCATGGTTTGTTGCCGCCGATGTGGCGAGGGCGCTGGAATTTCGTGACGCGTCTAATGCAGCGCGCATGCTTTCCGACCATCAGAAGGGTACTCACTCAGTGAGTACCTCTATGGGAAATCAACAACTTACTGTGGTTTCTGAGGGCGGTCTTTATAGGATGGTGTTGCGCAGCCGCAAGCCATCAGCGGTTGCATTCAGTGATTGGGTGTCCTTTACATACCGGAACGATAAGAATCCGATGAGAAGCCGCAAGGTGTTCGATTTGTTCGATACAAAGTCGCACACCGTTCCAGTCAGTGCCTGCGTGCTTGTTGATCCTGTATTGCAAGAGTTCACAGAACAGGGTGCAGTTTGGCGCGGTTACGAGATCGCTGTGATTGACGGCGAGGTGTACGAGTTTGCTCAGCTCTGGCTTGTGCGGCAGGTTTGGTGATAGAGGGTCGCGCTCCTGAGTTCATCCAAGCTTGGCTGGTGTCTTTGCTATAGCTGGCGTTTCGAGACTAGGCAAGGAGACAAGCAAGGCCTTTCCTCGTAGATAGAATGCTGGTTGCTATAGTTTTTCGCGGAAACGATGCGGAAACTTATGAGGAAACGATGAAATGAATGCGACCAGCCAGAAAAATAAAAAAGCCGTTAAGTTATTAAAACTTAACGGCTTTCAGGTTGGTGCCCGGGGCCGGAATCGAACCGGCACGCCTTGCGGCGGGGGATTTTGAGTCCCCTGCGTCTACCAATTTCACCACCCGGGCTGTGTATCTCGCAGACCAAAATTATGACACAAAATTCGGCCATGAAAAGATATCCAACGATCGAAGACGCTATCGGCAACACCCCTTTGGTTGCGTTGCAGCGCATTGGTGCGGACTATAACGAGCCGCACGGCAATGTGGTGCTGGGCAAGCTGGAAGGCAATAACCCCGCTGGTTCGGTGAAGGACCGCCCGGCCATCTCGATGATCCAGCGCGCGCAGGAGCGCGGCGAGATCAAGCCTGGCGATACCTTGATCGAGGCGACATCGGGCAACACGGGCATTGCCCTGGCCATGGCTGCGGCCATCAAGGGCTATCGCATGGTGTTGATCATGCCTGAGGATCTGTCGATCGAGCGGGCACAGACTATGAAGGCCTATGGCGCCGAGCTGATCCTTACGCCCAAGAGCGGTGGCATGGAATATGCGCGCGATCTGGCCGACAAGATGGTGGCCGATGGAAAGGGCAAGGTGCTTGACCAGTTTGCCAATCCAGACAACCCACGTGCGCACTACGAAGCCACCGGTCCTGAGATCTGGCAGCAGACTGGCGGCAAGATCACCCATTTTGTCAGCGCCATGGGCACCACGGGCACCATCACAGGTGTTGCGAAGTACCTGAAGGAAAAGAACCCCGCCGTGCGCATCATCGGGGCGCAGCCTACCGAGGGCTCGCGCATTCCCGGTATTCGCAAATGGCCTGAGGAATACCTGCCTGCCATCTACGATGCCAGCCTGGTCGATGAACTGGTGTATGTGACGCAGGACGACGCAGAAGACATGGCGCGGCGCCTGGCACGCGAAGAAGGCATTTTTGCAGGCATCTCTGCTGCTGGCGCCTGCCATGTCGCGCAGGAAATTGCACGCCGCGAGCGCAACGCTACGATTGTGTTCGTTGTCTGTGACCGCGGAGACCGCTATTTGTCGACCGGGGTATTTCCGGCCTGATGGATCGATAGCGCGTGGTTCCTCAGCGGCTGCGGTTATTCCTTTGAAAGCGTTATGCAATACGAAACCAAATTCTGCGTGAACTGCGCCACCCCACTGCAATGGATCGTGACGGCCGAAGACAGCGGTGATGTCAGCCGTCTGCGCTGTCCGGCCTGTGGCTGGACGCACTGGGGCAATCCCACGCCTGTGCTGGCTGCCGTGGTGGAGAACGATGATGGACAGGTATTGCTCGCCCGCAATGCGCTGTGGCAGGAAGGTGTGTTCGGGCTGATCACCGGTTTCATGGAAGCGGGCGAATCGCCCGAAGCAGGCATTACACGGGAAGTGCTTGAAGAGACGGGCCTGCGTGCCAAGGCGCTGCGCCTGATTGGTTGCTGGGAGTTTCTGCGGATGAACCAGGTGCTGATTGCCTACCATGTGCGTGTGCATGGCAAGCCCGGCGATGTGCGCCTGTCGCCCGAGCTGGCCGATTACCAGTGGAAGACCGCGCAGCAGGCGCAGTGCTGGCCGGCTGGCACAGGCTACGCGCTGGCCGAGTGGATCAAGAGCAAGGGCGAGCCTGTGCGTTTTGGGGCATTCCGCCCTGGCCAGAACCCGGAGCCAGACCCCGCCAAATGGCCCGTGCGCTACTGGGACGAGGATGGCCGCTTTGTAGTAGCGCCTGCTTTGGACTAGGCTTGCAGCGGTCATTGATGGCTTTGCTCCATGGCGATGCCATGGGCCGCGAGGTGGGTTGGGATAATTGGAGTGATGACGCAGCGCCCCCGCGCTGCAGAGAGAGTGCACGATGGAAGTTGACCAAGAAGTAGATACCCGCGGCCTGAACTGTCCGCTGCCCATTCTGAAGGCGAAGAAGGCGCTTGCAGCCATGCAAAGCGGCCAACTGCTGAAGGTGGTGGCTACCGATACCGGCTCGATCCGGGATTTTCAGGCCTTTGCCAAACAAACGGGCAACGAACTGATAGAGCAGCAGACGGTGGGCGAGGAGTTCATCCATATCCTGCGCAGACGATGAGAGGGGCCCAGGCGACCGCATCGGCTTGTGGCGATGCAGCAATGTAGCAGCGGCTTGACCATGGATTCTTTTTGCTATCGATAAGGTAGCATTTTGCGCAAAAAAGCCTGCATTTGCAGGCCTTTTCGTATTTGAAATCCACATGTCCCCCGATGGGGCCACTGTGGATCCCATCAGATGCTCAGGTTTTTGAGGTATTCGCGAAAGCTCTCGCCCACATCAGGGTGCTGCAGCGCGAGCTCGACCGTAGCCTCCAGAAAGCCTTCCTTGCTGCCGCAGTCATAGCGTTTGCCGTTGTAGCGGAAGGCGTACACCGTCTCGTGCGCCATCAGGCGCTCAATCGCATCGGTCAGTTGAATCTCTCCGCCCACGCCTTGGGGTTGGTTGCGGATCTGGTCGAAGATTCCGGGGGTGAGCACATAGCGGCCTGCAACGCCCATGCGCGATGGTGCCTTTTCTGGGGCGGGTTTCTCCACGATCTCATCAATGCGCATCAAGGGGCCACCTGCGGGCTCGCCCTTGACGATGCCGTAGCGCTTGGTGTGCTCCAGCGGTACTTCTTGCACGGCCAGCAGCGAACGGCCTTGCTTGAGGAAAGCCGCCGTCATTTGCGCCATCACGCCCTGGCCACCGGCAGAGCCGGTCATCAGGTCGTCGGCCAGCAGCACGGCAAATGGCTCATTGCCTACCAGCGGCTCGGCGCACAGCACGGCGTGGCCCAGGCCCAGCGAGCGCGGCTGGCGCACGAAGAGGCAATTCATGTCATCGGGGCTGACGCTGCGCACCAACTCCAGCATGGCTTGCTTGCCGGCGCGTTCGAGTTCGTTCTCCAGTTCGTAGGCGGTGTCGAAATGGTCTTCGATTGCGCGCTTGCTACGGCCAGTGACAAAGATCATGTCGCGGATGCCAGCTTCATAGGCCTCCTCCACTGCGTACTGGATCAGCGGCTTGTCCACCACGGGCAGCATTTCCTTGGGGGATGCCTTGGTTGCAGGCAAGAAGCGGGTGCCCAGGCCAGCTACCGGAAAAACTGCTTTGCGGACACGAGTTGGAGTGATCATAGGTGCTCAGTTTGATAAGGCAGATGTGACAAAGGCGCAGCATGCTGCGCCTTGTGCACTGTCATGGCGCATTATCTGACGATTTGCGCATGGCTATTCGGGTCAGCCTCCCGGTTCAGCCCAGGCGCTGCAACTGTTCCTGCAGTTTGGCCAGGGTGGCGCTCTTTTCGGCCACGCGGGTGCGCTCCTGCTCCAGCACTGCGGGCGGCGCCTTGGCGACAAAAGCCTCGTTGCCGAGTTTCTTTTGCGAGCTGGAGAGTTCAGCCTCCAGCCGGGTGATTTCCTTGGTCAGGCGGACTTTTTCGGCAGCCACATCGATTTCGACGAACAGTGCCAGGCGCGCATTGCCCACCACCGAAGCGGGTGCGTTCTGCGCGTCTGCAGCCCAGGCGGCTTCGTCTTCGAAGACCTTGACATCACTGAGTTTGGCCAGGCTCTTGAGCACCTGGGCATTGCTGTGCAGGAACTGCAGCTCGTCGGCGGAACCTGCCGTTGCCAGCAGCGGCACGCGCTGGGCTGGAGAGATGCCCATCTCGCCGCGCAGCGCCCGGCAGGCGTCCACCATCTGCTTGATGCGGGCTACGTAGGCGATGGCGGCTTCGTCGATCTTTTCGGGCTGGGCCTCGGGGTAGCGCGCAATGGCGATGGATTCGCCCTGGAGGCCGGCCACCGGTGCCACTTGCTGCCACAGCTCTTCCGTCACGAACGGGATGATGGGGTGCGCCAGACGCAGGATCGCTTCGAGCACGCGGATCAGTGTGCGGCGCGTGCCGCGCTGCGCAGCTTCGTTGCCGGTCTGGATCTGCACCTTGGCGATTTCCAGGTACCAGTCACAAAATTCGTTCCAGACGAAGTCGTAGATGGTGTTGGCCACGTTGTCGAGGCGGAACTCCGCAAAGCCCTTGGCCACCTCGGCCTCGACTTTCTGCAATTGGGAGACGATCCAGCGGTCCGGCTGACTGAATTGCAGGTACTCGCCGGTGGCACATTGTTCCTTGGTGTGTTCCAGCAGGCCGCAGTCATGGCCTTCGCAGTTCATCAGCACGAAGCGCGAGGCGTTCCAGAGCTTGTTGCAGAAGTTGCGGTAGCCTTCGCAGCGCTTGCTGTCGAAGTTGATGCTGCGGCCCAGCGACGCTAACGCAGCGAAGGTGAAGCGCAATGCATCGGCGCCGTAGGCGGGAATGCCGTCGGGGAATTCCTTTTGCGTGTTCTTGCGCACGGTGGGCGCAGTCTCGGGGCGGCGCAGTCCGATGGTGCGCTTGTCCAGCAGGGGTTCAAGCGCAATGCCGTCGATCAGGTCCACCGGGTCGAGCACGTTGCCTTCAGATTTGGACATTTTCTTGCCTTGCGCGTCGCGCACCAGGCCGTGGATGTACACATGCTTGAACGGCACGCGGCCGGTGAAGTGCGTGGTCATCATGATCATCCGGGCGACCCAGAAGAAGATGATGTCGTAGCCGGTCACCAGCACCGAAGAGGGCAGGTAGAGGTTGTAGTCGTCGTCGGCCGCGTCGGTCTGGGCAGGCCAGCCCATCGTCGAGAACGGTACCATGGCCGACGAGTACCAGGTGTCGAGCACATCGGGATCGCGGGAGAGCTTCTTGCCCGGCGCAACCTTGTCGGCCTGGGCCTGGGCTTCGGCTTCGGTCTTGGCAACATAGATATTGCCTTCTTCGTCGTACCACGCCGGAATCTGGTGGCCCCACCACAGCTGGCGCGAGATGCACCAGTCCTGGATGTTGTTCATCCACTGGTTATAGGTGTTGACCCAGTTTTCGGGCACGAACTCCACCCGGCCCGAGGCCACGGCGTCGATCGCCTTTTGTGCAATGCTCTTGCCCGTAGGGTCCTGGTCGCTGACCTTGCTCATGGCGATGAACCACTGGTCTGTCAGCATGGGCTCGATCACCTGGCCGGTACGGTCGCAGATTGGCACCATGAGCTTGTGCTTCTTGGTCTCTATCAGCAGGCCTTGCGCCTCCAGGTCGGCCACGATGGCCTTGCGGGCCACAAAGCGGTCCATGCCACGGTATTTTTCGGGCGCCTCGTCGTTGATCTTGGCGGTCAGCGTCAGCACCGTGATCATGGGCAGGCCATGGCGCTGGCCCACCTGGTAGTCGTTCTGATCGTGTGCAGGGGTGACCTTCACCACGCCGGTGCCGAACTCGCGGTCGACGTACTCATCGGCAATGATGGGGATCTGGCGGCCCACCAACGGCAGGGTCACGGTCTGGCCGATCAGGTGCTTGTAGCGCTCGTCCTCGGGGTGCACCATGACGGCCACGTCGCCCAGCATGGTTTCGGGGCGGGTAGTGGCGACCACCAGATTACCTTCGCCGCTGGTGAGCGGGTAGGCAATATGCCAGAGGCTGCCGTCCTTTTCCTGGTTTTCGACTTCCAGGTCGGACACGGCCGATTGCAGCACCGGATCCCAGTTCACTAGGCGCTTGCCGCGGTAGATCAGGCCCTGCTCATAAAGCTTGACGAAGGTGTCGGTCACCACGGTGGACAGCTTGTCGTCCATCGTGAAGTATTCGCGGCTCCAGTCCACGGTATCGCCCATGCGGCGCATCTGCGTGGTGATGGTGTTGCCGCTCTTTTCCTTCCACTCCCAGACTTTCTTGACGAAGTCGGGGCGGCCCAGGTCGTAGCGGCTCCGGCCTTGTTCCTGCAGCTGGCGCTCCACCACGATCTGCGTGGCGATGCCAGCGTGGTCGGTGCCGGGAATCCAGGCGGTGTTGTAGCCCTTCATGCGGTGGTAGCGCGTGAGGGAGTCCATGATGGTCTGGTTGAACGCATGGCCCATGTGCAGCGTGCCCGTCACATTGGGGGGGGGGAGCTGGATGGCGAAGTTCTTGTGCTCCGCAGTGGCCTGGGCGTCCGGCTGACCGGTGCCACGATAGCCTGCGTTGCCATAACCGCGCTTTTCCCACTCGGGGCCCCAGTGGGCTTCGATGGACGAAGGCTCAAACGACTTGGAGAGGCTGTCGAGGCCCGGCTGGGAGACCGTTGTGGAATTGGTTTCGCTCATGGTGTTATCAATGGAAAACGGCATCGCGGGTGGGGATGCCGTTCTATAGCAATCAGACAGATGGCTTGATTTTAGCCCGCCCGCTGGCGGGAATGGGCTGCGTGGGCATGTGGGCCGTGGCAGGTTGGTTGCGACTGCGGTATGTACTCCCAAAAAAATAGCTGCCAGCGCTTATGCATCAAGCGCTGGCAGCTATTTTTATCTGAAATTTGAGCTTATTGCTTTACGGCTTCGATCTGCAGTACCAGGCGCACATTCTTGGGGAAACCGTAGGCAATGCCGTAGTCCAGGCCCCACTGGGTGCGGTCGATGGTGGCTTCAAAGTCGCCGCCGCAAACTTCGCGCTTTTGCAGCATGGGGCTTTCGTAGCAAGTGAACTTGTTGGCCTTGATGGTCATTGGTGCGGTCTTGCCCTTGAGGGTGAGCTGGCCGGTCACTTCCTTGAGCTTGTCGCCGTCAAACACGAACTTGTCCGACACGAACTTGGCGGTGGGGAATTTCTCCACGTCAAAAATGTCGGCGCTTTGCAGGTGCTTGTTGAACGATGGCGTGCCGGAGTTGACCGAAGTCATGTCCAGTTCCACTTCCACTTTGCCGCTCTTGCCTTGCTTGTCGAACTCGACCGAGCCGCTCTTCTTGTCGAAACGGGCTCGGTTGGTGGAGGCGCCGAAGTGGTCGATCTCGAACGTGGCGAAGGTGTGGGTCGGATCGATGGCGTAGGTAGCGGGCGCTGCCTGTGCGGCGGTGGCAAACAGAGCGGCAGCGGCCAGGGCAAAAACGGTGGTACGCATGGTGAAAACTCCTTGTTGGAATGTGGATTTCAAAAATGAGAGCTACTGGCGCTTGATGGATAAGCACCAGCAGCCAATTTCGTTCAAATCTTGCCGACGCCGGTCAAGGCCAGCTTGAACTGCACGTTCACTTCATCGGCCACCATCGAGGTGTCGGCCCAGTCGCCATCGCCAATCTTGAAGGCCAGGCGCTTGAGTGGCAACGTGCCGGTGGCCGTGGTGGTGGTGCCCGATTGCGCCAGCGTCACGGGCAGGCTGACCTTCTGGGCATTGCCCTTGATGGTGAGCGTGCCGTCCACCTGGAACTTGCCGCCACCCAGCGCCTTGACGGCGCTGGAGTCGAACGTAGCCTGCGGGAATTTGGCAACGTTGAACCACTCCGCCTTGGGCAGCTCGGCATCGGTTTCCTTGGCGCCCATGGTGGCGCTGCCGGTATCGACCGTGAAATGGATCTTGCTCGCTTCGGGCTTGGCTGCGTCGAACGCGATCTTGGCATCAAACTTCTGGAAGTGGCCCTTGATTGGCACGCCCATCTGCTTGGCTTCGAAATTGACGGCGCTTTGCGCCGGCACCAGGGCTTGCTGGGCGAATGCGGGGACGGCAAAGGCAGCTGCGCCCAGGGCAGTGGCGATGAGGGTGGTTTTGAAGAAGGAAGACATGGGTTCGGACTCCAGAGAATGGGGAATATCAGGCTTTGCCGGGCAGCATGCGGGCCAGCAGGCCATCACGGTCGATCAACTGGTGCTTGAGGAGCGCTGCCACATGCAGTACCACCAGGGCTGCCAGGGCATAGGCCAGGTAGGCATGCCAGGGCTTGAGGGTCTCGGCCAGCTCGGGGCTCTTGCTCACCAGATCAGGCAGAGGCAGCATGCCAAAGAGAACGATCGGGAACCCGGCGGCAGAGCTGTAGGCCCAGCCGACCAGCGGAATGGCGAAGAACAGCACATACATCAGGTGGTGCACGCCATGGTGGGCGATGTGCTGCCACGCTGGCATGCTGCGGCTGACAGCCTCTGGCAGCGCAGGGGGGCGGTGCGTAATGCGCCACAGAATGCGCAGCGCCGACAGGATCAGGATCGTCATACCGGCCCATTTGTGCCAGTTGAAGTATTTGAGCCGGGCGGGCGAGAACGGCAGGCTGGTCATGTACAGGCCAAAGGCAAAGATGCCGATCAGGGCCAGGGCCAAAATCCAGTGCAGTGCGATGGCGGTGCCGGTATAGCGTTGCGAAGTAGTTGGAGCAGAGGACATAAAAAAAGCGCTGCGCTACAAGCGGCAGCGGTCATCAATGGGAGCCAGTGTAGGAGCTGCGCGAGTTGCGAAAGTTCAGCCTGATTGATGTTGAAGTTCAAAAGAATTGAATTGACTGGCCGGAGCCACACAAAGTTCCAGAACCAATTGCCATATGCAAATGCCGGTTGGCTATTTGCGCAACACGGCTCTGCAGCATGGTTGACTTGGTACAAGCCCTGACAAACAAAACGGGTAAACCCCATGGACGGCTTTTAGATATGCAAATAAATTTGCATTGACGCTTTGCATGCAAATATTTATTGCTTTTGGTGATGGGCCTATTCAGCGCACGCCTCGCCTTCGGGGTTGGGTAGTGCGATCGGGCCGCAGCGAGGGCAGCTTTTGCGAATGGCCAAGCGCCTGATCTTCAACATGCCTGAGAAAGGGTTGCGATGAAATTCAAGTTCAAGAAACTGCTGGCCGTGGGCCTTATGTCGCTGGCTGCTGCGGGTGCCTCGCAGGCCGCACAGCTGGTAGTGGCCACGGATACGGCTTTTGTGCCTTTTGAATTCAAGCAGGGCGACAAGTACGTCGGTTTTGACATCGATCTGTGGGATGCGATTGCCAAGGAACTCAAGCTCGACTACCGTCTGCAGCCAATGGATTTCAACGGCATTCTGCCTGCGCTGCAGACCAAGAATGTGGATGTGGCGCTGGCCGGCATCACCATCAAGGATGAGCGCAAAAAGGTCATCGACTTCTCGGATGGTTATTACGACAGCGGCTTCATGATCATGGTGCCCGCCAACAGCAAGATCAACGGCGGCGAAGACCTTGATGGCAAGCAGATGGCGATGAAGACAGGCACTTCGGCTGTCGACTACGCCAAGGAGAATTTCAAGAAAACCGAGCTGCGCCTGTTCCCCAACATCGACAACGCCTACATGGAGCTGATGACGGGTCGCGTGGATGCGGCCATGCATGACACGCCCAATGTCCTCTATTACGCCAACACCACTGGCAAGGGCAAGGTCAAGGTGGTGGGCAAGCAGATGATGGCGCAGGAATACGGGATCGGCTTTCCCAAGGGCAGCGAGCTGGTGCCCAAGGTCAATGGTGCATTGGCCAAGATCAAGGCCGATGGCCGCTACACCACCATCTACAAAAAGTGGTTCGGTGTGGAGCCTCCCAAGAAGTAACTGTCCCTGAGGCGCCACGCGCCTTTCCTCCCTCTCGGGCGCCTTGCGCCGGGGAGGGCGGCACCGTTGCTGCAAGAGGCGGCAAGGGCTTGTGCGTTCATTGAAGAAAGAAACTCATGGATTTCGACTGGTCAGTGATCTGGAGCGCCATGCCCGAGCTGATGAAGGGCACGCGGCTCACGCTTTACATTGCCATCCTGGGGCTGCTGGGTGGCCTGGTGCTGGGACTGCTGGCGGGCCTGATGCGAGCCTATGGCAACAAACTGCTGAGCGGCATTGCGCTGGTGTATATCGAGGCCATTCGCGGCACGCCCATCGTCGTGCAGGTGATGTTCCTGTACTTTGTGCTGCCGCTGCTGGCGGGCCTGCGCATCGATCCGATTGCCGCATCGGTGCTGGCCATCATGGTCAACTCCGGCGCCTATATTGCCGAGATCGTGCGTGGCGCATTTCTGTCGGTGCCCAAGGGCCTGAGCGAAGCGGGTCAGGCCATGGGCATGCCGATGTGGCGCGTGCTGCTCTTCGTGGTGGGGCCGGTGGCTTTCCGCCGCGCCGTTCCCGCGCTGGGCAACCAGTTTATCGTCAGTTTGAAGGACACCTCGCTCTTCATCGTGATCGGCGTGGGTGAATTGACGCGCCAGGGCCAGGAGATCATCGCCACCAATTTCCGGGCGGTGGAGATCTGGACCGCCGTGGCACTGATTTACCTGGCTCTCGTGGGCGTGCTGACCTTTGGCCTGCGCCAATTGGAGAAAAGGATGCGCATCCTATGAGCATGGTCGAATTCAAGAAAGTCAGCAAGCGGTTTGGCAAGACCGTGGTGCTCGATGGTGTGGATCTGCAGATCGAAAAGGGCGAGGTCGTGGTGCTGATCGGGCCTTCGGGCTCGGGCAAATCCACCTTGCTGCGCTGCATCAATGCGCTGGAAAAAATCGACGGTGGCGATCTGCTGGTGGATGGCCTGAGCGTGAAGGGCGGCGAGCGCACGGTGCGCGAGATCCGCCGCGAAGCGGGCATGGTGTTCCAGCAGTTCAACCTGTTTCCGCAGATGACGGCGCAGCAGAACGTTGCCTTTGGCCCGCGCCAGGTGCGCGGCACGGCCAAGGCGCAGGCCATGCAGGAGGCCGAGCAACTGCTGGCCCAGGTGGGCCTTGCCGAGCGCAAGGGCCACTACCCTTCGGAGTTATCGGGCGGCCAGCAGCAGCGTGTGGCGATTGCGCGTGCGCTGGCAGTCAAACCCAAGCTGATGCTGTTTGACGAGCCTACCTCGGCCCTCGATCCCGAACTGCGCCAGGAGGTGCTCAAAGTGATGCAGAACCTGGCTGAAAGCGGCATGACCATGATTGTGGTGACGCACGAGATTGCATTTGCCCGCAAGGTGGGTACGCGCCTCATCTTCATGGAGCATGGCCACATCTCGGTCGATGGCAATCCGGTGGAGATGATCGACAACCCCACCAATCCGCGCCTGCGCGATTTTCTGCAGCACGTGGAGTAGCTTTATGTTGAAGTATCTGGAAGTGGAAGGTTCGCCCTACGAGTTGGGCCTGGCGTTGGGCCGCTTTGGCAAGCAGGCGGTGCACGATTTGCTCCTGCCAAGCGCTGCATGGGTCAGCCTGATGGCGTGGCGCGGCAGTGCAGAGGTTGCGGCCATGCAGCAGCTCACGCAGGAGCGGTTTCCCGCGATCTGGCAGGAAATCGAAGGCCTGGCCGCTGGCCTGGAGCTGCCGCTGGCCGATGTGTTCATCTGGAACTGCCGGGGCGACCTGTGGGCTATGGCGCCCGATGGCTGCACCACCGTGCTGTTGCCCGGCGAAGGCGGAGTGCCTGCCCGGCTGGCGCACAACGAGGATGGCCTGCCGTTCTTCAAGAACCACTGCGCCATCGTGCGTGCCAGTGTGCGGGGCCACAGCGATGTGGTGTCGTTCGCCTACCCGGGCTCGATTCCGGGCCATACGTTTGCCGTGAATGCCCGGGGGCTGGGCATCACCGTCAACAACGTGCGCACGCGGCTCGTCAGCGCTGGCGTGCCCCGCATGGTGCTGGGCCGCGCGGCGCTCAATCTGGACAGCGCCGTGGCGGTGCAGCATATGCTCGAAGAAGTGCCGCGCGCGGGAGGCTTTCACTTTTCGGTGGCACAGGCGGGTGTGGCGGCCATTGCCAGTGTGGAGTTCACGGCACACCGGGTGTCGATGGAGCTAGTCACCGCGCCAGCGCTGCATGCCAACCATCTGGTGCACACAGCCATGCGCCACCATCCGCAGCTGGTCACCAATTCATCGGGTTTTCGGCAGGAGCGCGGCGAGCAGCTGTTGCGGGAGGGCGTGCGGGATGCGCTGTCGATCCTGGCAGACCAGCACAACAGCGCATTTCCGATTCTGCGCAATGCGGCCGATGACAGCGACGATGAAAACACCATGGCGACGGCCTTCATGGCGGTGGGGGCAGATGCCATCCATTGGGAGGTACTGGAAGATGGCGGGCGCGCGCCGGTGATGCGCTTTGTGAACGCCCAGGCGGCATGAACCCGCCAGCCACGCCAGAGTTGACCGGCACCGCTGCACCTGCCAGCCTGCATGCCTTGGCCCAGCTGGTTGATCGCCTGGCGCAAGGCACGGGCGATGTGCAGCTGGGTCGCAAGGCCATGACGGCGCTGGCGCAGGCATTGGCTGCGCCCGCTGATTTTGCGCTGCTCAGCATCACGCAGGCAGCGACGCGCCACGGCATCAGCGCATCGACGTGGACACGTCTTGCCACCCGGCTTGGCTACCAGGGGTTTGCAGATTTTCAGGCGGTGTTCCAAGCGCATCTGGCGCAGCAGACGCCGTATTTCTATGCGCGCCAGACCAGGCAGGCAGTCGACCTGCAACAGCCCGGTGGCGCAGCCGCCGCCGTGCTGGCTGCCATGGCCCAGAGCGCCATCGACAACATCCATGCGCTGGGCAGCGAAGGCCATGCGCAGCAGATCGAGCAGGTGGCGCAGCAATTGGCTGCCGCGCCCCGGGTGGCCTGTTTTGGCCTGCGGCAGATGCACAGCGTTGCCAGCTATTTAAGCTATGGCCTGGGTCTGCTACGCCCAGATGTGTGCGTGCTGGGCGGCAGCAACATGGCCGTAGCCGAGGGCTTGGCGCAATTGGCGAGCGGCGATGTGCTGGTGGTGACCAGCGTGGCGCCCTATACCCGCATGGTGGTGGATGTGGCACGCGCTGCGCGCGAGCAGGGGTTGGTGGTGGTGGCCTTGACCGACCACCGGGCATCGCCTCTGGCCGCTGCTGCCCAGCACGCCATTTATGTATCGCATACCTCGGCCTTTGTCAGCAACAGCCTTGTGGCGCATCTGGTGGTGTGCGAAGCGCTGGTGAACACAGCCGCTCAGTTGCTGGGCGATGGCGCGCTTGCAGCGGTGCAGCAGCGAGAGCGCTGGATTGCCAGGCTCGGGATCGAGCAGTGAAGGGCGAACCACAGCTGTAAGCCTTGCAACCCTGCAAAGGCCATAGTGTTCAGCGTCTTTATTGCATTGGTTTTTAAGGGTAGAAACACCAAAAAACCAGGCGAAGCAATCGCTACCTGCTATTGTTTTTATCGATAGCGATGGATGGAAGAACGCTGAGTGCCGCCTGCTTCCAGGCCTGCGCCGCTGCCGCGTCGTCACCGCGATGCTCTGCCAGGCGAGCGAGGTGGTGCCAGGCCCTGCGGCGCAGCTCGGTGTCCTGCAGGGCAGGGGCGGCCTGCTGCAACCACTGCTGGGCCTTGCCCCACAGCTGGCGCTCCAGGCAGGCGCAACCGGCGAGGTACTGCAGATGCTCGTCGTGCGGGCGCTTGCGATGGGCATTTTCGATCCGGGCCAGCCATTCGCCGTCCAGATCCAGCATGCTGTCTTCCAGCACGCGCACCAGGCGCTCGGTTTGCAGGCTGGGTAGGCTTTTGCTGCCACCCGTGAACCGCTCCCAGGCAGGCAGCAGCCATTCGCGCATCTGGGCGGGTGATCCGGCCAGGGTGTGCAGGCGGCGCGCTGCGTGGATGCCCACTTCGGGCATGGCGCGTTCAGCCACATCCAGGCTGCGCCAGGCCTGCATCAGCTGCTCGGGGTCGTGCGCGTCGTTGATCAACTCCATCGCCAGGCCTTTGACGATGCTTTGCGCCGCAGCGGCCGAGAATGCACGGTGCTTGGCCAGCAGGCGCGCGGTATCGAGCGCTGGCAGGGCCTGTTGCAACTGGCGCGCAGCCTTGAGCTTGAGGCGAAGCGCCAGCGTGCGGCGCGCGGCGCCCTGCGGCAACTGAGCCAGGTTGTCGAGCGCGGCATGGGCGTCGTGGTCGTCCAGCGCCCATTGCGCGGCGCGCAGCTGGGTGCCTTCGCGCAATTCGGGCAGGTGTCTGGCGTCCGGGCTGGCCGCTTCCTGCATGGCCAGGTCCCAATGGCGATCGCGCTGGGTCTGGTCCTGCAGCGCATGGGAGCTTTCAGCGGCCAGCACGTGCGACAGCACGCGCAGTTGCAGGCCGTGTGGCATGGCTTCGCCAGTGTCGTGCAGGGCCTTTTCCTGCGCCAGGGCCGACAGCGCTGCCTTGCGGGCCCGCACGAAGCGGCCTGCCTGCAGCTGGGTGACGGCATCAAGCGCCGCGCCATGCATGGCGCGTTCCTTTTGCTGCACGCGCCAGCGCTTGGCCTGCTTGGGCAGCTCGAACATGACGCTGATGCCGCGCAGCGCGCCATAGAGCACCACAAAGCCCAGCAGCAGCAATACCACCACCATGTTGAGCGAAAAATCAATGCGGTAGGGCGGCCAGTACAGGGTGACGCTGCCCTGGTTGCTGCCTGCAAACAAGGCAGCGGCGACGGCAATCGCAAAGAGACCGATCAACCAGATGGCGGCGCGCATGGCTTAGCGTCCTGCAGCCGCAGTGGCCAGGGCCGCCAGCGTGTCGCTGGCACGGGGGATTTCCACGTCGCGCATGGCCTGCTGCAGCTGCAGCAGTTGCTGGCTGGCCTGCTGCGTGCGGCGCGATGAGGGGTCGAAGTACTTGCGGATGGTGTCGCCAGCCGATGCGAGGTCATTGCGCGATGCGGGCATCTGGCGCGCCAGCAGGGCCAGGCGTGCGTTCATGATGCGCAGCTTGAGGTTTTCGCGCAGGAAGAAAGCCTCGCTCGGGGAGAGCAGCACGGCATCGGGGTAGTCGATGCGGCGAACGCGCACCAGGCTGCGTGCCTCGTCATGCACGGCGTTCCATACGGTGGAGAACGCGGTGGACCACCAGCTCTGCGGTTCATCCGCGGCGTCGTCCTTGCTGGCCACGTCTTTGCCGTGGGATGCATTCTTGGCGCGGGCAGGTGCGGCGCGGCGGCCCGTGTTGGTGGCCACGTCGTTCTGTAGCGGCAATTCGTCCACCTGGCGCAGCAGATCGTCCAGTCGCGCCAAAAGACCAGCGGTGTCGAGCGATTTGCTGCTGGCAAAGCGATCCAGATCGCGGGCAATGGCGCGTTCGACGGGCGCCAGGCGCGGCTGGGCAGAAGCCACGACGCGCTGCTGCGCCGTTTTGAGCGCACTCACCACCGGGTCCGGGCTGCCGCTGAGCTGGCTTTGCTGCATGGCAAAGCGGATCGCACCTTCAATATCGCCCACGAGGTTGTCATCGCGGCTGCGCGAGAGGCTGTGCATCAGCTCTTCGAGCTGGCCGCGCTGCAGCGCCACTTCGCCCACGCGCGCTTCGAGTACCGACATGCGCGAGGCCGCGTCCCGCGATACATCTTCGGCCTGGCGCGCCAGGGTGCGCGCTTCCACCGCCTGGCCGCGCGAATCGGCACTTTGCAGGGCCAACTGCTGCTGGATATTGCCCAGCCGCTGCCACAGCAGCACGCTGCTGACCACCGCGACGGTCGCCGCAGTGCCCAGCACGACCGTAGTCCATACCCATGCATTCGAGGCACCGCTCGCACCGCCGCTCGAAATGGCAGGCCCCGCAGCCGCAGCGCCTGCGATGCTTGCAGTGCTGTCAGTCACGGGAGAGGCGGGTGCTGGCGTAGGGTGGGGGGCCGGTGTCTGCTCTGGCGGCGTCATAGCCTGGATTCTAACGACGCTATGACATCCGTCATGGTGGGCCGGCATGGCTTGACAGAGGCAAATCCCGCATTCTGTGCGGCCTGCGCTATGCGTGGATGGGTGGCGATAGCCGATACGGATGCCAGTTCTGCGGGTGAAAAAATGTTGCGTAAATGCATCACTGCCTGCGAACTGCTGAACAGCCAGAGGCTGCCATCGGCGAGCGCGGTGCGGGCCTGTGCCATCTGCTCGGGCGACCAGTGCGGCATTCGTCGCTCGTACACCGCGACAAAATCCACCCCCACACCAGCGGCCTGCAACTGCGTGGCCAGCCATTGGCGGCCCTTTCCGCCGGGGGCGTAGTTTTCGCCAGACCCACCGTCGCCCTCGGACGCGCCACGTACAACCAGGACGCGCAGGCCTGCCTCCGCCATCGCAGGTACCTGTGGGGCAACCTGGGCCCATAGCGATTCAGAATCAAACTGCGCAGCACCCGGCGCAGGCTGGTCGATCAGTGCGGCGGGAATGCCATGCGCCATGGCTGTGCGCGCCGTGCCGGGGCCGGGGCACCATACTCTTGTTTTGATAGCCACTGGTGGTTGACAGGAAAGCGCCTGAGCCATTTTTTGATCGATAAAGAACTGCGCCGCATTGCCGCTGACCAGCATGATGGCGCCATAGGGGCCGCTGTTTTGGCAATCGGCCCGGGCCTGGTTGGCTGCCTGCTGGTCGGCAGGCAGGGTGGCTGCCCCGATCTCGATCAGCGGCAAGGCCAGTGCGGGCACGCCATGGGCTTGCAGTTGCGACACCCATGCGTCCGCTTCAGGTTGCGGGCGGGTGACGATGATGCAGGGCAGGGTCATATCATTCATCCATGATGCTGTGCACTACCCGCGCCGGCGGCTCATCGCTGCTTGGCACCTGCGGCTTGCAACAGCTGCGCCACTTGCTGGCCCAGGGCGTCGGCACTGGCCAGGTCAGTGACTTGCGCGCTGGCAGCAGTGCGCACGAGTGGCGCGTCAGGCTGAAGCTCGTCGCCCCAGGCGGCGCGCAGGTGCAGGGTGTCGCCTTGCCACTGTCCGTGCGCGGCCAGCGGCATGGAGCAGCTGCCGCCCATGCAGCGGCTGACAGCGCGCTCGGCCGTCACTGCCCTCCAGCTACGGGCATCGGCCATGCTGGCAAACAGTGCCATCAGGTCTTGCCGGTCTGCGCGGATTTCAATGCCCAATGCGCCCTGGCCCGCGGCGGGCAGCATGGTGTCGGTATCGAATTCGTGGCGGATGCGATCGTGCATGTCCAGGCGTTTGAGGCCCGCCGCCGCCAGCACGATGCCATCGTATTGACCATCGTCGAGTTTGCGCAGACGGGTGTTCACATTGCCGCGCAGTGGCTGAATGTCCAGGTCTGGCCGCAATGCCTTGAGCAGTACCTGGCGGCGCAGGCTGGAGGTGCCGACAACCGCGCCCTGGGGCACGTCATCCAGCCGCGCATAGCGGTTGGACACCCAGGCATCGCGCGGGTCTTCGCGCTCCAGCACGGCGGCTAGCGCAAAGCCTTCGGGCAGCTCCATCGGTACGTCTTTGAGTGAATGCACGGCCAGATCGGCGGCGCCGGTCTCCAGCGCGGTCTCCAGCTCTTTGACGAACAGGCCCTTGCCACCCACCTTGGAGAGTGTGCGGTCCAGGATCTGGTCGCCGCGCGTGGTCATGCCCAGCAGCGAGGCCTGGTGGCCCAGGTTTTGCAGCAACTGCTGTACATGCCGGGCCTGCCACAGGGCGAGCTGGCTTTCACGGGTGGCGATGGTCAGGGATAGAGAGGTCATGGGCTTGGGCACCGTCTTCTGCGCTGACCCGCGGCGGATTCCCCACCACTACAGCGAAAAAAGCGACTCAAAATAGGTCACAAAATGCAATCTTCGATGCTAGCATGTGCTGCGCCGTGATTGGCGCAGTGCGGATTCGCCCTGCGTAGCGCGCTCTGCCCTCTGCTCTTTGTTTTGCCACCCGTTTTCCTTTGCCATGACTACTGCCAGCAAAAAAGACTCTCCTGCAGCGCATGCAGTTGCCAAGACCGCAACGCGCAAGACCAGGCTTGCCGACAGCGCTGCAAGCCAGCCGACCGGCCGCCGCGCCGACAAGGACCAGCCGCTGATCGAGGACATCCGTCTGCTGGGCCGCATTCTGGGCGATGTGATCCGCGAACAGGAGGGCCAGGCCGCGTTCGACCTGATCGAGCAGGTGCGCCAGCTCTCGGTGGCCTACCGGCGCAATGACGACCAGGACGCGGAAAAATCGCTCAAAACCCTGCTCAAGCATCTGTCGGGCGACCAGACGGTGAGCGTAATCCGCGCCTTCACCTACTTCTCGCACCTGGCCAATCTGGCGGAAGACCGCCACCACATCCGCCGCCGCGAGGTGCACGAGCGCGCAGGCAACACTCAGGAAGGCAGCATTGAAGTGGCGCTGGCGCGGCTGCGCTGGGCGGGGATTCCGGTCAAGTCGGTGGCCGATACCCTGTCGCACAGCCTGGTATCGCCGGTGCTGACCGCGCACCCGACCGAAGTGCAGCGCAAGAGCATTCTGGACGCCGAGCGCGCGATTGCCGCCTTGCTGGTGGCGCGTGATGACATTGCAGCCCGTGCCCAGCTCTTCAACAGCAGCAAGGACACGCTCACGCCCAGGCAACTGGCCGACAACGAACTGCTGCTGCGTGCGCAGGTAACGCAGCTGTGGCAAACGCGCTTGCTGCGCTTTTCCAAGCTGACGGTAGAGGACGAAATCGACAACGCGCTGTCGTACTACCAGGCCACGTTCCTCACCGAGATTCCCAAGCTCTACGCGGCGCTGGAGCGCGAGTTGGGCGAGCGCGATCTGGCAACATTCCTGCGCATGGGCCAGTGGATTGGCGGCGACCGCGATGGCAACCCCAACGTGACCGCGCACAGCCTGCAAGAGGCCTTGCGCCGCCAGGCTGACCTGGTGCTGCGCCACTACCTCAAGGAAGTGCATTACCTGGGCGGGGAGCTATCCATGTCGCAACGCCTTGCAGGCACTACGCCCGCACTGCAGGCCCTGGCCGGGCGATCGCCCGACACCAGCGAGCACCGCGAGGACGAACCCTATCGCCGCGCGTTGATCGGCATGTATGCGCGGCTTGCCGCAACGCTCAAGAACCTCAGCGGCGGCGATGCGGCGCGCCATGCCGTGGCGCCGCAAAACCCGTATACGACGAGCGATGAGTTTCTGGAAGACCTGCGCGTCATCGAAGACTCGCTGCGCGACAACCATGGCCGTGCGCTTGCCGAGCAGCGGCTGTCACCGCTGATCCGTGCGGTGCAGGTATTTGGCTTTCACCTCGCCACGGTGGATCTGCGCCAAAGCTCCGATCAGCATGAGGCCGTAGTGGCAGAATTGCTGGCCACTGGGGGGCTGGAAGCCGATTACGCCCAGTTGCCTGAAGCTGCCAAGCGCGAGCTGCTGATCAGCCTGCTGTGCGACGCGCGCCCGCTGCGTGTGGTAGGGGCCCGGTACAGCGACAAGACCCAGAGCGAGATGGCCATCTTTGAGCGGGCCTGCCAATCGGTGAAGCTGTATGGGCGCGATGCCATCCGGCACTACATCATCAGCCACACCGAAGCGGTGAGCGACCTGCTCGAAGTGCTGCTGCTGCAAAAGGAGGTGGGCCTGCTGACCGGGCGTATCAACGACGGCCAATCGCAGGCCGCGCTGATCGTGAGCCCGCTCTTCGAGACCATCGACGACCTGCGCAACGCCGCCAGCATCATGCGTGAATACTATGCGCTGCCGCATATTGCGTCTCTCATCCAGCGCAGTGGGGCGGAGCAGGACATCATGCTCGGCTACAGCGACAGCAACAAGGATGGCGGCATCTTCACCAGCAATTGGGAGCTGTACCAGGCCGAGATTGCATTGGTGGCGTTGTTTGACGAACTCAGCAAGCCGCACAGGGTGCAACTGCGGCTGTTCCATGGCCGAGGCGGTACCGTTGGCCGTGGCGGTGGGCCCAGCTATCAGGCCATTCTTGCGCAGCCGCCGGGCACGGTGCGTGGCCAGATTCGCCTCACCGAGCAAGGGGAGGTGATCGCTTCCAAATACGCCAATCCCGAAATCGGCCGCCGCAATCTGGAAACCTTGGTCGCCGCCACGCTGGAAGCCACCTTGCTGCAGCCCACCAAGCCCGCTACGCAAGCGTTTCTGGCAGCAGCCGCCGACTTGTCGGCGGCCAGCATGGCCGCGTACCGCGAACTGGTTTATGGCACCAAGGGGTTCGAGAGCTACTTCTTCAGCTCCACCCCGATCCGCGAAATTGCCGAGCTGAACATCGGCTCGCGCCCCGCATCGCGCAAGGCCAACCAGCGCATTGAAGACCTGCGCGCCATCCCCTGGGGCTTCAGCTGGGGCCAATGCCGCCTCACCTTGCCAGGCTGGTATGGCTTTGGCACGGCGGTGCAGGCTTTCGTGAACCAGGAAGGCAAGTCTCCCAAAGCGCAGTGGGCCCTGCTGCAGAAAATGTACCGCCAGTGGCCATTCTTTCGCACCCTGCTGTCCAACATGGACATGGTGCTGGCCAAGAGCGACCTGGCGCTCGCTTCGCGCTACAGCGAACTGGTGGCCGACACACGCCTGCGCAAGCGCGTGTTCCAGGCGATCGAGACCGAATGGAAGAGCACCGCGCATGCCCTGGCCCAGATCACTGGCGAACAGAACCGCTTGGCCAACAATCCGGCGCTGGAGCGCTCCATCCGCCACCGCTTCCCCTACATCGATCCGCTGCACCACCTGCAGGTCGAGCTCATCCGCCGCTGGCGCAGCGGCGAGGACAACGAGCGTGTGAAAACCGGCATCCATATCTCGATCAACGGCATCGCGGCGGCATTACGCAATACGGGTTGAGGGAATTTACATCTGTAAAAAATGTTTGTTGGAAATTTTCTTTGGCTTATTGGTTAATGAATATGAAATTACGTCATTGCGTCTCCGTGTGGGCTCTGGGGCTGATATCACTGGCTGGTGTGGCCTTTGCTCAGCAAACGGTGCCTGCTGATGGTTTTCGAGTCAACGCGTATCAGCAGCCGCTGAACACGCCCCAAGAGTTTGTTCTCACCAAAGGCATGCAGGCGGGTCTGGCAGTTGAGCCGGTTCACATTGATCTGGGCGAATGGAGTGGCCTTAAATCTGTTTCCCAGGGTCCGATGCTCCTGGTAGGCCAGTCGCGGGAGATCAGTCAGACGCAATCGACACAAGCATTGAGTTCGATGCTGCAATGGCGCGCTTCTGCCAATGGCGGATCGGTGGCGGCCATCAGTGTTCGTTCAGGAGGCGCCGAGGGGATGCGCCTAGGCGTTGTGGTGGATCAGTTACCCGGCAACGCGTTGCTGCGCCTCTACACCGACCATCAGCCCAACGCTGTGTTCGAAATTGCCGGCCAGCGTGTCATGCAGATTCTCCAGGCCAATCTGGACGCAGGCGACCGCAGCGAAGCGGGCCGCACGTGGTGGACGCCCAGCAATTCGGGCGATCAGGTAACCCTGGAGATTGAACTGCCAGCTGGCACGTTGCGAGAGGCGCTGAAGATTGCATTGCCACGCGTGATGCATATCTATGAAAACCTGTCCTTGCCCATTGGCGACGAGGCTGGCGCGGCGATCGATGAAAAGACCATGCCGCTTGGCAATCCGCTTACCTGCCATTTGGATGCCACTTGCTACAGCCAATACGATATGCAGCGCCGCGGCGTTGCCCGCATGGCCTATATCACCGAAAGAGGGGCAGATGGCAGCTATTCCTATGGCCTGTGCACCGGCGCCTTGCTCAATGACTACCAGTCTTCCCGGACACCGTATTTCCTGACTGCGGCCCACTGCATTTCCTCCCAGACCCTGGCTTCTGCACTGGAGACCGATTGGTTCTATTCTTCCAGCAGTTGCGGCAGCAATAGCCTGTCGCCCAATAGCGTGAATCTGCGCAATGGTGCGCAATTGCTGTATTCCAGCGCCAATCCGGATGTCACGCTGTTAAAGCTCAATGATGTGCCTCCTGCGGGTGCCTATTTTCTGGGTTGGGATAGCAATCCTGTTCCATTGAGCAGCAGTGTGGTTGGCATTCATCACCCCGATGGGGGACTGCAGAAAATCAGCATGGGCGTGACACCGCTTCGTGCCAACTGCACCCCTAGGGGTGGCAATTTCAACTGCTCCATAGGGGGAAGTACCGGCAATTATTACTACGTGCAGTGGAGTCAGGGATTGACCCAGCCCGGTAGCAGCGGCTCGCCGTTGTTCTACCAAGGGTTGGTCACGGGTGTTCTGTCAGGTGGATCGACTGCGAGCTGTCCAGCTTCTGA
The DNA here is from genome assembly GCF_014207855.1 of Comamonas odontotermitis. Taxonomy (GTDB): domain Bacteria; phylum Pseudomonadota; class Gammaproteobacteria; order Burkholderiales; family Burkholderiaceae_C; genus Comamonas; species Comamonas odontotermitis_A. The sequence goes on from NZ_JACHKZ010000015.1 coordinate 73,296, forward strand.
CGCCACTAGCATTTACCCAAGCTTGAGCAGCGTTTTTCCAGAACTGCGCAAATGGCTGGTTGATGCCAATGCCAAACCAAATTCTGATCCGGCACGTGTGCCCGTCTACCGCTTTCTTAACACCCAGACGGGTTCCCACTTTTTTACAGCCGATGCGAGCGAGAGGAACCATTTGATTGCCAACAGCCCGGTGTTCCAGTATGAAAACATTGCTTTCTATGCTTCCAAACAGTCGGTAACGGCTCCCGATGCGGTGTATCGCTTCTATAACACCAGCGCTAACTCCCATTTCTATACGATCAATGAGGACGAGCGCAGGAGCGTGATCGCCAATTACCCGGCTTTCAGGGAAGAAGGTATTTCCTGGTATGCACGAAAAACGGAAGGGGAGGGCAGTATTGCAATGTACCGTTTCTACAATATGAATACCGGCTCCCACTTCTACACCATCAATGTCTCGGAGCGAGACTTTGTGATCGCAAATTACACCCACCTCCGATTCGAGGGAACCAGCTACTATGTATGGAGTAGCCAGTAAATGCGTATGCGCATGGCTTGGGTATAAAAGCACGGCCTCTAGGCCGTGCTTTTATTTTTGGTCTGGATTTTTTGGAGCTGAATCGTATTGATCCCGTTTCAGGCCCAGTGCAGGGATGAAAGTTTCGTGCCGGCGTTTCACCCGCGCTCCACCGGCCGTGCCGCATCGCTGCACCATTCGCTCCAGCTGCCTGCAAACAAGGCCGTGGGCGCGTAGCCTGCGATTTCCATGGCAATCAGATTGGGCAGGGCGCTCACGCCGCTGCCGCATTGGTGAACGACGGTGCCAGGATCGCGGTCGCCCAGCAGTGCGTCAAATTCGGCCCGCAATTCGGCAGCAGGTTTGAAGCGCCCATCCGCGCCGATGTTGGTGCTGAACAGGCGGTTGAGCGCCCCAGGAATGTGGCCGGCCACCGGATCGAGCGGCTCCACCTCGCCGCGGTAGCGGGCGGGCGCGCGGGCATCGATCACGGTCTGCGTACTGCCCAGCGCTTGCAGCACCTGGCCTGCGGTGCGCAGCTCGCGCAATGGGGCTTTCAACTCGAAATTGCTCTGGAAATGGCTGGTGGGCTTGCCACTCTCCACCGCTCCGCCCGTGGCTTGCCAGGCCTGCAGGCCACCGTCGAGCACGGCGACGGCATCGTGGCCTGCCCATTTCAGCATCCACCACAGGCGGCCTGCGTAGTTGACGCCATTGCGGTCATACACCACGGCCTGCATGTCGTTGCGAAAGCCGACCTGCGACAGCCACGTGGCAAAGGTTTCGCGCGTGGGCAGGGGGTGGCGGCCGCCGGATGCCGCAGAAATCACCCGGCCAGCGCCGTCATGCGGGGCGCTGAGGTTCTTGTCGAGGTTGGCGTAGATCGCGCCGGCAATGTGCACTTCGTCATACAGTGCTTCGCCCGCCAGGGGTTGGGCCAGCTCGAAGGTGCAGTCGAACACCATGACGCTGCCGGGCGAGCTTTGCTGCAGGGCCTGCAGCTGGGCGGGGGTGATGAGGGTGGTATAGGGGGGGGTTGCCATTGCAGTGCTCCAAAAATACGGCTGATGCAGGCCGGACAAGACCCGCTCAAGCCCGAAAAGAGTCGCTTTCAGCCATTATGGTGCAGCGCCACTAGCGCAGGGCCTTATGGATAGAAATGCGGCTAGCGCATTGCTGGTGTGCGCTGTCAGCTATCCTTTGCGCAGCACGGTGGCGGCAATGCCGCTGCCCACGATCAGCGCCATGCCGATCCAGCCGATGGCCGGGATCTGGTCGCCAAACACCACAATGCTGGCCAGCCCCCCGAACACGATGCCCGAGTACTGGAGGTTGGCTACGACCAGGGTCGCGCGGCGCGTGATGGCACTGGCGTAGGCCATGGTCATGAACAGCTGGCCTGCTGTGGCCAGAATGCCGATGGGTATGTGCCAGAGTGCGGGCCAGCCGGGGAAGGGCGAGGCGCCGGTGAACAACATGGTCAGCCCGCCTGCAACAGCGGAGCCCACCGCAAAGTAGAAGACCACGCGCTGCTCGGACTCTCCGATGCGCGACAGCGCCACCACTTGCATGTAGGCAAAGGCAGACATCAGGCCTGACAGCAGGCCGATGATGCCGGCAAACAGCTGCTCGGCATCCATGCTGGGGCGCAGCATCAGCAGCACGCCGGCAAAGCCGATGAGGACGGTGAGCACCAGCGGAATATTGAGTGCTGGCTGGTCGCCTGCCGCCTTGGGCCGCCAGGCCATGAGCGCGCCGCCCACCACAAAGGCCGCAATCCAGAGGCTGCTCATGTAGTTGAGCGTCATGGCAGTGGCCAGCGGCAGCTTGCCGATGGAGTAGAACCAGAAGCCCATCGAGAGCACGCCGATGAAGCTGCGCCAGGCGTGCATCAGCGGGTACTGGGTGCCCAGGGTGATGCTCTTGCGCCGGGCCAGCCACCACAGCAAGGCCATGCTGATGAGGCCGCGGTAGAAGATGATCTCTGCCGCGTTGTAGTGGGCAGATGCGAATTTGATGCACACGCCCATGAGTGCGAAACAAAAGGCGGCGGCCACCATCCACAGGGCTTGCATCGGAATGACTCTGTAATAAAAAAGCTGCTTGCGCTTATTGATTAAGCGCGAGCAGCTATTGATTTGATAGTAATTGAGAGGAATTACTTCGCCAAAACAGCGTCTTTCATCATACTGCGATACCACTCATGAAAGTGCTGCATGCCGTCTTCCATGGGACTCTGGTAGGGGCCGACTTCGTTGTCGCCGCGCTCCCAGAGGGCCCGACGGCCCGCGTCCATGCGCTCGCCGATCTCGTCGTCTTCAATGGCGGTTTCCATATAGGCCGCACGCTGGGCCTGCACGAACTCGGGCTCGAAGGCGCTGATTTCCTCCGGGTAATAGAACTCGACCACGTTCATGGTCTTTTCCGGGCTGATCGGGTGCAGGGTCGAGACGGTCAGCACATGCGGATACCACTCGACCATGATGTGCGGGTAGTAGGTGAGCCAGATGGCGCCATGCTCGGGCATCTGCCCGCCACGGTAGGCCAGCAGCACTTCGTGCCACTTTTTGTAGGTGTCGGAGCCGGGGCGGGCAAAGCCGGGCGCAATGCCCACGGTCTGCACCGAGTACTCCTTGCCGAACTCCCACTTGAGATCGTCACAGGTGACGAAATTGCCCAGTCCAGGATGGAAGGGGCCGACGTGGTAGTCCTCCAGATAGACCTCGATGAAGGTCTTCCAGTTGTAGTTGCACTCGTGCATTTCCACGTGGTTGAGCACAAAGCCGTCAAAGCTGAGCGCAGCGGCGGGGCCCATGCCAGCGAGGTCAGCCAGGATGTCACGGCCATTGTCTTCAAACAGCAGGCCGTTCCATTCGCGCAAACGGTAGTTGTTGAGGTTGAGACAAGGGTCTTGCGCGAAATGTGGAGCGCCCAGCAGCTCGCCGCTGGGGCTGTAGGTCCAGCGGTGCAGCGGGCAGACGATGTTGCCGCCTGCACTGCCTTTTTGCTGGTGATGGAGCGAACCCCGACCTTTGAGCATGACCGCCTGGCGGTGGCGGCAGACGTTGGAGATCAGCTCGGCCTGGCCGGAGGCGCTGCGCACGAGGGCGCGCCCCTCCTTTTCATGCGGAAGGGCATAGTAGTCGCCAATCTCGGGGATCGCCAGCTGGTGGCCGACATACTTGGGGCCGTGCTGGAAGATGGTTTGCATCTCGCGCTCAAAGAGCGCTTGATCGAAATAGCTTGAAACTGGAAGTTGGCTTGCGGCCTGCTGCAGTTGAAGACTTAAATCAGACATGGGTGACCTGACCTAAAGACTCCCCACAGGGAGGTTGCGCGTGCATGCGCAGAGAAAAAATAAAACCGGCTACCCTAGAAGAATACCGGTTTCGCGAACAATGGGATTATACCCAGTGGGGTTATTCCCGTTCCGTTCATGCGTGAATTGAGAGCAATTCTCGGCTACAGAACGGAACTGCCTTTCCATACTGGCTTCAAAATTCTATCAAATTGATAGCTGAATGCGCGCTCTAGTTGGGCGAAAGCCCTGTCTGGAGAACTGGATATGATGGCCCGCTGGTCTGCGCCTTGCAGGGACAGCGGGAGCTGTGTTCGTGGTGGCGCGCGCAGCGCCTAAAATCATCGCTTTCCATTCCGTTTTAGCGGCAACTCCGGTTGCCCCGCATGCCCATGCCCAAGGCCACAGCCTCCAAGGCGTCTGCCACGCCAGATTTGCCCGAACCCGCCAACTATGAAAGCGCCTTGCAGGAGCTCGAAGGCTTGGTGGCGCGCATCGAATCGGGCCAGTTGCCGCTCGACGACATGCTGGCCGCATACCAGCGCGGCGCCGTGTTGCTGGCCTACTGCCGTGGCAAGCTCGAAGCCGTGCAGGACCAGATCAAGGTACTGGATAACGGACAGCTCAAGCCCTGGGCGAGCGAGGAATAAAGAGAACAATGACAGCAGCGCACGAAAATTTTGCACAGTGGTGCAGCGATGAACTCGCCCGCGTGGAAGCGGCCTTGAACCAATGGATCGTGGCGGATGCTCCAGCCAATCTGGGCGAGCCCATGCGCTACGCCGTGCTCGATGGTGGAAAGCGCCTGCGCCCCCTGCTGGTGCTGGCCGCTGCCCAGTCCGCAGGTCCGCTGGGCGTGCCGCAGGCCGAAGCCGCCTTGCGCGCGGGCTGTGCGGTAGAGCTGATCCATGCCTATTCGCTGGTGCACGATGACATGCCCTGCATGGACAACGATGTGCTGCGCCGGGGTAAACCCACGGTGCATGTGCAGTTTGGCGAGGCCCAGGCGCTACTGGCGGGCGACGCTCTGCAGGCTTTGGCGTTTGAATTGCTGGTGCCCGAGGGGCGCGATATTCCCGACGTCATGCAGGCGCGGTTGTGCCGCCAGTTGGCACTCGCTGCAGGCTACAACGGCATGGCAGGGGGGCAGGCGATCGATCTGGCAAGCGTTGGCAAGAGCCTGACACAGCCCCAGTTGCAGCAGATGCACAAGCTCAAGACGGGTGCGCTGCTGCAGTCCAGTGTGGAAATGGGCGCCACCTGCGCCGGTATTACCGGCGCTGCACTGGCAGCGCTGCGGCAATACGGCGCGGCACTGGGCCTGGCCTTTCAGGTCATCGACGATGTGCTTGATGTGGTGGCGGATTCCGCCACCTTGGGCAAGACGGCAGGTAAGGATGCGGACAATGACAAGCCTACCTATGTATCGCTGATGGGCCTGGATGCCGCCCGTGCCTACGCCAATGATTTGTTGGCCGAGGCGCAGCTGGCGCTGGCAGGCAGTGGCCTTGCGCAACCGCGCGCGCTGGCCGCGTTGGCCGATATGGTGGTGCGCCGCAGCCATTGAGGCATGTTGCAAAAAGTGCCTTGATGTTGGTCAATTTGCCCAAGGCGCTACCATAGACCATTGCGATTTGAACAAAAAACTGCGCCAGCGATTGTCTGGCATGCGCAGTCAGCTATCGAAACAGTAGTATGCCCACGAAGAATTTTCCACTGCTCGCCACCATCAACGATCCGGCCGATCTGCGCAAGCTGTCGCGCGCCGAGCTCAAGACGCTGGCGCGCGAGCTGCGGGAGTTCGTTCTGGAGAGCGTGTCGCAGACAGGCGGACACCTGAGCTCCAACCTGGGCACCGTCGAGCTGACCATTGCTTTGCACGCAGTCTACGACACGCCCCATGACCGCTTCGTGTGGGACGTGGGCCACCAGACCTATCCGCACAAGATTCTGACAGGACGCCGTGACCGCATGACCGGCCTGCGCCAGATGGGCGGAATTTCGGGCTTTCCGCTGCGTACCGAGAGCGAATACGACGCTTTTGGCACCGCGCATTCGTCCACCAGCATCTCGGCGGCCCTGGGCATGGCCGAGGCCTCCAAGCTCAAGGGCGAAAGCCGCCAGGCAGTGGCCATCATCGGCGATGGCGCCATGACGGCTGGCATGGCGTTTGAGGCTTTGAACAACGCCGGGGTCAGCGATGCGAACCTGCTTGTGATTCTGAACGACAACGACATGAGCATCAGCCCGCCAGTGGGCGCGCTCAACCGCTACCTGGCGCAGTTGATGAGCGGCCAGTTCTATGCCAAGGCGCGTGGCGTAGGCAAGAGCGTGCTCAAGCAGGTGCCGCCGCTGCTGGAGCTTGCCAAGCGCCTGGAGCAGCAGGCCAAGGGCATGGTGGTGCCCGCCACGTTGTTCGAGAATTTCGGCTTCAACTACATCGGCCCCATCGATGGGCATGATCTTGATTCGCTCATTCCCACGCTGGAGAACATCCGCCAGCTCAAGGGGCCGCAGTTTCTGCACGTCGTCACCAAGAAAGGCCAGGGCTACAAACTGGCCGAGGCCGACCCGGTGGCCTACCACGGCCCGGGCAAGTTCGACCCGGCCATTGGCCTCGTCAAACCTGCCACACCGCCCAAGCAGACCTTTACCCAGGTATTTGGCTGCTGGCTGTGCGACATGGCGGCCCACGATGAGCGCCTGGTGGCCATCACGCCAGCCATGCGCGAAGGCTCGGGCATGGTGGAGTACCACAAGCGCTTTCCCAAGCGCTACTTCGATGTGGGCATTGCGGAGCAGCACTCGGTCACCTTTGCCGGGGGGCTGGCCTGCGAAGGCCTCAAGCCGGTGGTCGCCATCTATTCCACCTTTCTGCAGCGCGCGTACGACCAACTGATCCATGACGTGGCGCTGCAGAATCTGCCCGTGGTGTTTGCGCTGGACCGCGCAGGCCTTGTCGGTGCCGATGGCGCCACGCACGCGGGCAATTACGACATTGCATTCACCCGCTGCATTCCCAACATGAGCGTGGCCTGCCCGGCCGATGAGCGCGAATGCCGCCAGCTGCTGAGCACCGCCTATGCGCAGAACCACCCCGTGACCGTGCGCTACCCGCGTGGCGCAGGCGTTGGCGTGGCACCGCTGGAGTCGCTGGAGGGCCTGCCTTTTGGCAAGGGCGAAATCCGCCGCCAGGCCCAGCCCGCAGTGGCGGGTGCGCCGCGCATCGCCATTCTGTCGTTCGGCAGCTTGCTGTATCCGGCCTTGCAGGCGGCTGAGCAGATCAATGCCACCGTTGTCAACATGCGCTGGGCCAAGCCGTTGGATACCGAGCTGCTGCAGCAGATTGCGCAAACCCACGATGCCCTGGTGACCGTGGAAGACGGTTGCGTGATGGGCGGTGCAGGCAGCGCCGTGCTCGAAGCACTACAGGCCCTGCGCCTGGAGGTGCCAGTGCTGCAACTGGGCCTGAAGGACGAATTCATCGAACACGGAGACCCCGCCAAGCTGATGGCGCTGCAAGGGCTGGATGCGGCCGGAATCCAGAAATCGATCATCGATCGCTTTGGCGTGCGGGCTGCGGCAGCCGCCAGCGCTGCCGCCTGAATCCCGAAAGTGTGGATCACGATGCCTGGCAGATTGCCAGGCATTTTTTATGAAGCGCATTGCCGGATAAAAGTGTTTGCCTGAGGGCAGGGCTTCATCCGGAATACCTTTGCTGGAGCGCGTGGCCTGTCTCCAACGTCGCAAGCAAGGTTTCAGGTACGCCAATCAGCGTGCATGGGATGAAAGCGCACGCACCCAGCGCTTGTGCTCCTCATCTTCCAGCTCCAGCAAATTCTCCGGCGAGCCACCGCCGCCGACGGCCTGGAGGTCTTGCAGATGCTTGCGCACCTCGGGCTTGGCAAGCACCTGGGCTATGGCGTTCTGCAGCAGGCGATTGGATGCGGCATCTGAATCGGCTGGCGCCCAAAGGCTGAAGTGGTCATACGCGGTGTAGCCGGTCAAAGCTGCGCTCGACGCCAGGGTCGGCCACTGCACCCCTTGGTAGCTTTGCGGGTGCTCCGGGGCGGCGGTGGTGCCCAGTACACGCAACTGGCCACGCTCTACTGCAACTTTCACCCCGTTTGCGGGTGCAAACAGCAGGTCTACCGCATGCTCTTTGGTGATCACATCGGAGTCGGGGTACATGCGCCTGAAGACCACGCGTTGCATGTCGGCGCCGCTCATGGCGAGCAACTGGTTGAAGGCGAGATGGCCCGTCCAGCCATCATCGCCCGTACCGATGCGCAGGCTGCCAGGGTGGGCACGTGCGTAGGCAAGCAGGTCATCGGTGCTATGAATGCCCAGCGTGTCGGCCTTCTCGCTGTCCATCACCAGAACCAGGGGCTCGGACGCCAGCAGCGTGACGGGGAGGAGGGATTGCAGCAGCGCGTCGATCGGTGGGCCCCGGTGCACACCCTGGATGCCCCCCCGCGGCAGGCGCACGGCCGCGAGCATAGCCCTGGTGTTGCCGCCCTCCGTCATCAGCCTGGGGTCATCGGTCAAGGTGGTTGGCGGTACATGGTCGACCAGCACGCTGCGCCCCAACAGGTTGGGCAGATGCGTAGCCAGCATCTGGGCATAGTGGCTGGTGCGACCGCCCTGTGCAAACGGTACGGTGATGTGCAGCGCGGGCTGCCGCACAGGGACAAGCCATTGCCCCGCATCGTTCAAAAGGCCGTCGCGGATGACCCACCGCCCGTCTGTGGAAGCGTTGCGCACCAGCGCTTCGGCCACCCAAAAACGGCCCATCCGATAGAACTGCCGGATGATCGGCTGGCTGTCTTGCCACCCTGGTGGCCGCCAGTCCTCGGGAAAGGCGCCTGCCACGACAGCATAGCCGTGGCGGAAAGGGCGCGCCTCATGAAACTGCGGCGCGATCACCCATTGGCCTTGCGCGTTTTGGTAGCCCCAGCGGCTGGTGCTGGTGTCTTTGACCGGGCGCAGTGCAGCGCCGCCTTGGCTGCCGCGCAGCCTTTGCCAGCGGCATGCGCGTGGCGTGCTGGCATTGCGCTGGCGATTGAGCCCCACGGAAGTGCACAGCCGTATGCGCCGCTGGGCTGTTGCATCGGGTAAATTGCCAAAGATGAATGGAATCACCACCTTTCCGCGCGCGTCGATGAGGCCCGAGCCGGTGGAGCCTGGCGTCACTATTTGCAGCAGGTAGTCCATCCACTGTGCCGTGGCGATATCCCGTGGCGGGGCAGGGGTACGCCACTGTCCCTGCGCATCGCGCAAGCCGTGCTGTGCATACACCGTGTCCACCTGCAGCTCGGAAGGCATTGGCCTGGATTCTTCCGGCATCAGGTAGGAGAGAGCGGTGGAGGATTCGATGGACATGGTGGTCTTGCCATCGCAGCTGACGGGTGGAACGGCCCACTGGCCTTGCGCATCCATGCGCCCAACGGCCGTGGTGGTTCGCAGCCCGCCCCCGGGGCGCTGCTCCACCAGCCACACCTTGAGCGATGGCTGGTATTCGGTGTTCAGAGAGATATATTCCAACCGTACGACCTGCCAGCGGCCTTCGCAGAAGCTGCGAGCTGACGGAGACAGCGAAAGCGTACGCCCGTCAAAGGCGTCGAACAGCGCAGGGGCAAGCTCGCTGTATCGGTTTGGATTCAGGCTCAGCCAGCGCAGCCGTTCAATCAGGTTGGGCGCAATGCCGATGGTGAATGCGAAGATGTCGTCCCACGGGGGTGCCTGTGTTTGCACCGGCTGCAATTGCCAGGTAGGCTGCATCGGCATGGTGCGGGCCGGATTCGCATACAGGTCCTGGTAACTCGGCGGCGCTGCACGGGCCAAACCAGGTGCCATGCCGAGCCATAGCAGGGCTATAAACAGATACAGGCGCTTCATCGGGGCCTCCAGGCACTGCGTGACCGTTTCCATGGCGTGATTTTCCTGACTTTGCCACGCCGTTCCTGCAAAGGGCTGGTCAGCCTGGCAATGGCGCGCGGCATGTGCCCTCCGGCAATGCAAGGCTGTCTTCACCCTGATCAGTCCTGTCAGCTTGCCACTGGCTGGCTGCGCATTGTAGATGTCCCACCGCTATTCTTGGGCGTTCATCCCGAATGCCTATGTCTCGTACCAACCCCGTGTCTGGTTCACGACGCGCACCACCAGCAGCATGATCGGGACTTCAACCAGCACACCCACCACAGTAGCCAAGGCGGCACCCGATTGCAGGCCGAACAGGCTGATGGCTGTCGCTACAGCCAGCTCGAAGAAGTTGGACGCACCGATCAAGGCCGACGGGCAGGCGATGCTGTGCTTCTCGCCCACCACCCGGTTCAGCCAATACGCCAAAGCAGAATTGAAGAACACCTGAATCAGAATGGGCACGGCCAGCAGCGCAATCACCAACGGCTGCTGCAGGATGGCCTTGCCCTGAAACGCGAACAGCAGCACCAGCGTTGCCAGCAGCGCCACCATCGACCACGGGCCGATGGCTGCCAGCGCGCGATCAAACGACGCCTGCCCCTTGGCCAGCAGCCTGCGGCGCAGCCACTGCGCAAGGATCACCGGCACCACGATGTAGAGCAGCACCGATACCAGCAGCGTTGCCCATGGCACCGTAATGGCGGAGAGGCCGAGCAGCAGGCCCACCAGCGGGGCGAACGCGATGATCATGATTGCGTCGTTGAGGGCGACTTGCGAGAGCGTGAACAGCGGATCACCCCCGGTGAGACGGCTCCATACAAACACCATGGCCGTGCAGGGCGCGGCAGCCAGCAGGATCAGCCCGGCGATGTAACTGTCGATCTGCTCGGCCGGAAGCCACGGCGCAAACGCATGGCGAATGAAAATCCAGCCCAGCAAGGCCATGGAGAATGGTTTGACCAACCAGTTCACGAACAGGGTGACGCCGATGCCCTTCATGTGGTGGCGAACTTCGCCCAGCGCACCAAAGTCCACCTTAAGCAGCATGGGGATGACCATCACCCAGATCAGCAGGCCCACCGGCAAATTGACCCGCGCCACTTCCATGGCGCCGATGGCCTGGACCGGGGCAGGAAACAGGTGACCCAAGGCGATGCCCGCAACGATGCACAGGAATACCCAGACCGTGAGGTAGCACTCGAAGACGCCCATCGAAGCGCCGCTCGCCTGCAGGGAGGCAACGTCACAGGTTGGGTTCATGGCGTTGTCTGGTGCGGAGAGTTCGCGGGCCGTGTGCTGCAAGGCCTCCTGATGGAGCTTGTCAGCGGGCAGGTTCACCAACAGCTCCAGGCGCTGCCGCATTCGGTGCATGGTCTGCCGAAAGGCTTCCAGCTTCGCCTCAGGCGGCGCATCGCCTTCGGACGGATCGGCATACCCCCAGTGGGCGGTGGCCGGATGGCCGGGCCAAAGGGGGCACATCTCGCCCTTGGCGTTGTCGCACACGGTAATCACCAAGTCCATCTGAGGGGCATCGGGCTGGGTGAATTCATCCCAGCTTTTGCTGCGCAGGCCCTCCACGGCAATACCTGCGCGCTGCAATACTTCCAGACCCAGCGGGTTGGGTTGCTGGTTCGCGCGCGGGCTGCTGCCAGCCGAGTAGGCCTTGAAGCGGCCTTGTCCCATGTGGTTGAGCAGGGCCTCGGCCACGATGCTGCGCGCCGAATTGTGGGTGCACAGGAACAGCACGTTCAGGGGCGAAGCGGTATGGGTCATGGTGACTCAGCAGCAAGCCTTGGCGGTGTTGGTGGCAGCGCGCGGTTCGCAGCAGCTGGGTGCTGCAGCAGGGGCAGTGGTTGCGGGGATGCAGCAGGCGGCAGTCGCAGGCGCAGGCGCTGCAGAAACTACCGATTCATGGAACAAAGGGATGCTGCCCAGCGAATGGAAGTGCTCCCACGCCATGCCTTGCGGATCGGTGATCCAGTGCTTTTCGCTGCGGGCATAGCAGCAGGTGGTTTCGCCTTCATCAAGCATCGCCATGTCGGCCGCTTCTGCCTGCGCCTTGAGTGTATCCAGCTCGGCGGCGTCATCGACTTGGAAGCCCAGGTGATCGAGTCCTGCCTTGGCATCACCGCGGGTGGAGATGGCGAAATTGATACGCGGGTCTTCCAGCATCCACTTGGCGTAGTCGCTTTCTGCGCGGGTGGGCTCGGCACCAAACAGCCTGGAATAGAAGGCGATGTTCTGGGCCAGATCATCGACATGCATGTGAACGTGAAAGCGCTTCATCGTGGGGTCTTCAGCAATTGCAGGAAGCGGCAGGGGCAGGGCTGCAGGCGGCGCCGTGGCAGCAGTTTTCTGTGAGATAGCCCAGCAGGGCGTTCATGGTGTCAAACGAGGCGCGATACACCAGATTGCGCCCTTGGCGCTCCTGCGTAATCAACCCAGCATTCGTCAGTTCTTTGAGATGAAATGACAAGGTGTTGGCGGCAATGCCCAACTGCTCCGCCAGTGTGCTGGGTGTCAGTCCTTCAGGGCCTGCAACCACCAGCGCGCGGAATGCACGCAAGCGCGCCTCCTGGGCCAGAGCGGCGAGAGAGCGAATGGCTTGGGTTTCTTGCATACTTCAATATTTCAACTTTTATTGGATTATATGCTTGCCCTTCAAGTGTTGCAAGGGCGCGGGAAGAACGAGGAAAGGTTCTGGTCCGTGCGGTTGAGCAGAACATGCAGCATCCGGGCCAAGCTGCATCGCACAATGCCTTACAGAGCCCGGCCAGCGTCACTGGCCACATACCGGCCCTGGCCTGTATGTGGCGGACGATACACTCGGCAGGATGAAATCGATGATCCGCCCCGAAAGGCCCGCAGACCATGCAGCCATCGCGTCCGTGACGGCTGCTGCCTTTCTTGATGCTCCGCACTCAGGCCATAACGAGCAGTTCATTGTTGCGGCCCTTCGTGACGCGGGTGTGCTCCACCTTTCTTTCGTTGCAGAGGTGGATGCCGCCGTGGCCGGGCACATTGCTGTTTCGCCAGTCTCCATTGCCGGTGGCTCGGTGGGCTGGTTTGGCATCGGGCCGGTGTCGGTCATTCCTGCGCTGCAAGGCAGAAGCATGGGGTCAAAGCTGGTGCACCAAGCCTTGGATGCGCTCAGAGACCAGGGGGCGTCCGGTTGCGTGGTTCTGGGTGATCCTTTGTACTACGCGCGATTTGGTTTCAAAAATGAGCCAGGCCTTCTCTTGCCCGGTGTTCCGCCCGAATACCTCATGGTGGTGTCATTTGGCCCTGCAGTGCCTGTCGGCATCGTGACCTACCACCATGCATTCATGGCAACGCATTGATTGAATGCGTTTGGGGCTTTCTGGTTTTCAGCGCCATAGCATCTGCTTTTGCCAGAGGCCTTCCTTTTCCGTTTTGGGCCACCGAAGCCGTTGGTGCAACCTGTCCGTTGCGCCCTGCCAGAACTCCACAGTGGCTGGCATTACGGCGAACACCCGCCATCCTGGCTCGGCAGCCGTCAACATCGAATCTTGACATGCGCGGCGGCTGGTCATTTCATGGTGGCTTCCAAGGGTTATGAGGAAGTTCTGAGATCAGTGATCGGTGGTTGAAAGATCGGCCTCATTTGCTGCTCTGGAGGGCAGGGTGAAGGCGCTGCCCGTTGCTGCGCAGATGATGCAGAAAATGACCACCCATTGCCAGAGGTTCAGATGCTCGTTCAACACCACCATACCCATGAACGCGGCAACCGCAGGTTCGGAGGCGAGCGCAACGCCAAAGGTGGCAGGCGGCAGCCGTCGCAAGGCCAACATTTCCAATGAATAGGGCAGCGCACTGGAGACCACGGCGACCGCCAGGCCCAGCAACAGAACGGATGGCTGCATAAGCTTGGCACCTGCCTCTGCCAGACCTATGGGCACCACAATCACAGCAGCGCACAGCATCCCTAGGGAGGCAGCCTGCCCGTTGGGGATGCCTCTCAAACGCCGGCCCAGCACGATGTAGAGCGCCCAGCAGACGGCCGAGCCTGCTGCACAGGCGAGCCCCAAGAATTGCACCAGCGTCGCTAACTGAGCGCTGCGCAGTGGCCAGCGCCATGGTCGCCATATCAGCGCCAGAATGATGGCGGCCAGACCTACCCGCAAAGCCGACGCCCCTTGCGCGCCAAGGATTGGAAACAGCTGCTTGGCGAGCGATGTTCCTGCCGTCAACGAGCTGACGGAAGCAAGAACCGCGAGCAGCGGCCAATAATGACTCCTGTGTTCTTGTCCATCGCCTCTTTGCGCTGCCTGTAGTGATTGCCGACCGATCCCTTGCCAGCGCTGCAATGCGACGTGCGTGGTGTGGGGCATGTTGCGGAGCGCCACTATGGAGGGATATGCGCCGATCGTCGAATGAGCAAATACTCATGACATGGACCCAGCTAACCGGGTCTTCCTTCGGTTCTCTCCACGCCAAGGAAAACGGCCTGCAAACAGCCCGGCAATGCGCCATCACACAGACACGCTGCGAATGTGGTGGATAGGGGACATAAATAAGGTGCGATCTGCAGGGAAAACCCGAGCAAGTCGCTTCAGCAACCATTTCTACAATTTGCAAACCCCAAACCAGACCGCAGCTGTGGCACGATTGCAGCTGCAACTTTTTACAATCAGTCGGAGATATAGATGGATCGTCGTTCCCTTATCAAGAATGCTGGCATCGCTGGCATCGCTGGCATCGCTGGCGTGTTGGCCGCTGGCGTGGCCCCCGCCGTGCATGCCCAAGCGGCAGTGCGCTGGCGCCTGGCCTCCAGCTTCCCCAAGTCGCTGGATACTATTTTTGGTAGCGCCGAGAAGCTGTCGCAGACCGTCAAGGCGTTGTCGGGCGGCAAGTTTGAAATCTCCGTTCACCCCGCTGGCGAGTTGATGCCCGCTTTCGGTGTGGTCGATGCACTGCAGTCCGACACCATTGACATGGCGGAAACCGCTGCCTACTACTTCACGGGCAAGGATCCGATCTTCGCTTTCAGCTGTGCGGTGCCCTTTGGCCTGACCACCTTGCAGATGAATGCCTGGAAGGACCATGGCAACGGCCGCAAGCTGCTCGATGCCTTCTTTGAAAAGTACAACTTCAAGACGGCGTCTGCTGGCAACACCACCACCCAGATGGGCGGTTGGTACCGCAAGGAGATCAAGACCGTTGCTGACCTCAAGGGCCTGAAGATGCGCCTGGGCGGCGGCGTGTTCGGTGAAGCCATGGCCAAGCTGGGCGTGGTTGCGCAGAACATGCCCGCAGGCGATGTGTACCAGGCTCTGGAAAAAGGCACGCTGGACGCCGTGGAGTTTGTTGGCCCCTACGACGATGAAAAGCTGGGCTTCAACAAGGTGGCTCCGTTCTACTACTACCCTGGCTGGTGGGAAGGCTCCGCAGACCTGGAGTTCTTCATCAACATCAAGAAGTACAACGCGCTGTCGCCTGAGAACAAGGCGATCCTCGATGCAGCGACCCGTGTGGCGGCAGCCGACATGACCAGCAAGTACCAGGTCCTGAACCCCATCGCGCTCAAGAAGCTGGTGGCCAACAAGACCCAGCTCAAGCCATTCCCCAAGGAGTTGATGGACGCGGGCTTCAAGGCTTCGATGGAAGTGTTTGCCGAGCACGAAGCCAAGTCGCCCGAGTTCAAGAAGATTCACCAGGACATGCGTGCCTTCCAGCGCGATCAGATTCTGTGGAACCGCTTCTCCGAGTATCCGTTCAACCAGTACATGGCATCGGTCAAGATCTAAGGCGATTCCCGCCGCAGTGCTCAGCGAGCGCTGCGGGAAAGCCCCCCAAGCCGCAGCGCAAGCTGCGGCTTTTTTATTTGCGGTGTGCGAGAGTGCTCAGGCTCTGGCGCCGCTGGGCTCGAAGCACTCGCCGGTGTCCATGCGTACATTGCGCAATTGGGCGGTCTTGAGGTGCGAGGCATACAGCGGCGCGGCAAAGTAGCTGACCAGGAACGAGCGGCGCCGCGCGCCGGATGGGTTGACGCAGGCACCATGCACCAGGTCTGCATCAAATACCAGGATATCGCCCGCACGGCCTGTCAATTGCAGCGAGCGCGATTCATCGAGGTAGTCGAATGGCGCTTCGTGTGGGCGCACGCGGTGGCTGGTCGGCACAATGCGCGTGGCTCCGTTGTGGGGCCCGTAGTCGTCCAGAAAAATAAGTGCACTGACATTGTCTCCCGGCCGCTGCGAAGAAAGATCGCGGTGCAATTGCTGGTGACCGCCGCCCTGGCGCGGCTCCCGGCCCTCCACCTGGGCGAGGAAGAAGCGCTCGCCGATCAAGGCGCCCACCACTGACAGCAAGGCAGGCAAACGGCACACCGTCTGCACCAGAGGCTCCAGATCAACCATGGCGTGGTTCCAGCTTGATGAACGGGGCACGGGCCACAGCGCAGACGCTGCAATATTGTTGTCAAAAATGGTGCGCAGCTCTGGCAGCCAGTTCTGTGGCACAGCCTGGCTCAGCAAGGAAAAGCCATTGCTCTGGAGTTGCTCGTATTCGTCTGAGGAAAGTGAAGGAGAGGTGGCAGCGGTCATGGTGTGGTGCAGGAGCGAAATACGACCAGCACGGGGCAAGAAGAAATTGTCTGCGGACTCTTGAAAGATACAAAAAAAAGCCCCGGCACATGCCAGG
Organism: Comamonas odontotermitis; assembly: GCF_014207855.1. Taxonomy (GTDB): domain Bacteria; phylum Pseudomonadota; class Gammaproteobacteria; order Burkholderiales; family Burkholderiaceae_C; genus Comamonas; species Comamonas odontotermitis_A. The sequence goes on from NZ_JACHKZ010000015.1 coordinate 89,696, forward strand.
GCGAGAGGGAGTGGTTCAGCTTACTTGCTTGCAGGTGCTGCAGCAGATGCTGCATCCTGCAAGATTTTGGCTGGATCGTCAGAGCCGTAGCCACCATCAGCAGCAGGCGCGGCGGGTGCGGTCGGAGCATCCGCCCCCGGGGCTGGCGGCTCGCCGTTGATGCTGGGTGCATCAGAGCCATAGCCACCATCGCTGCTACCAGGGGTGGCAAATGGGTTTTCTGAGCCATAGCCAGCACCGGCGTCGTTCAACTGCTCCATCATTTCTGCGTTGATCTTGTTCATGTCCACGGCCACCGGTTTGTCGACGGCGCCCGTCACGATGCCGGGGAAGGCGATCAGAACGCCCACCATCACCAGCTGGATCAGCACGAAGGGAACGGCGCCCTTGTAGATCTGCATGGTGGTCACCGGCTCGATCACCTTGTGCGTCACGCGGTCCACATATTGCTTGTCAGGCGCCACCGAGCGCAGGAAGAACAGCGCAAAGCCGAAAGGCGGGTGCATGAAAGAGGTCTGCATGTTGACGGCCAGCAGCACGCCAAACCAGATCAGGTCGATCCCCATCTTCTCGGCCACGGGGCCAAGCAGTGGCACCACGATGAACGACAGCTCGAAGTAGTCCAGGAAGAAGGCCAGGAAGAAGATCATGATGTTGACCACGATCAGGAATCCAGTCTGGCCGCCGGGCAGGCTGGTGAGCAGATGTTCTACCCACTTGGGGCCATCGGCCGCCTGGAAGACCAGGCTGAAGGTGGTGGCGCCAATCATGATGAACATCACGAAGCTGGCCAACTTGGTGGTAGAGCCCAGGGCTTGCTTGAGCAGAGTCATGTTCAGGCGCTTGCGGGCAAAACCCATGATGAGGGCTGCCATCGCACCCATGGCGCCGCCTTCGGTGGGCGTTGCAATGCCCAGGAAGATGGTGCCCAGCACCAGGAAGATCAGCAGCAGCGGTGGAATCAGCACAAAAGTCACACGCTCAGCAAGCTTGGACAGCAGGCCCAGCTTGAACACGCGGTTGAACGATGCCAGCAGGAAGGCGATGAAAGTGCCACCGCACATGGCCGTGACGATCTTTTCATCGGTCGGGACTTCGGTGACTTCAACACCTTGCCACCAGGTATGGATGTCGGCCATGTGGCTTGCCAGGAAGAGCGCCACCACGGTCGAAATACCCATCACCACGATCAAAGAGGTGTATCCAGCGTTGCCATTGGCCTCGCGGTAGATGCGTGCTTCAACAGGCAGGGCTGGCACCATCTTGGGCTTGACGATGGCCAGGAACATGACCCAGACCACGTACAGGCCCATCAGCATGAAGCCAGGAATGAACGCGCCCTTGTACATATCGCCCACGCTCTTGCCCAGCTGGTCGGCCATCAGAATCAGCACCAGCGAAGGTGGAATGATCTGTGCCAGAGTGCCGGATGCTGCAATCACGCCCGATGCCAAGCGCCGGTCATAGCCATAGCGCAGCATGATGGGCAGCGAGATCAGCCCCATCGAGATCACCGATGCCGCAACCACGCCGGTGGTGGCTGCCAGCAGGGCGCCCACAAAGATCACTGCCAGTGCCAGGCCGCCGCGGATGGGGCCGAACACCTGACCCACCGTGTCCAGCAGGTCTTCGGCCATACCGGAGCGCTCCAGAATCAGACCCATCAATGTGAAGAATGGCACGGCCAGCAAGGTGTCATTGGCCATGATGCCGATCAGGCGCTGGGGCAGCCAGGCCATGACGGACGATGGGAACACGCCCATCTCAATGCCGATGAAGCCGAAGGTCAGACCCGCGGCGCCCAGGCTGAATGCAACCGGAAAGCCCAGCAGCAGAAAGACGATGAGCCCCGCGAACATGATCGGGGCGTAGTTGGTAGCGATGAATTCCATGTGTTTTTCTCCCGCTACCGTCAGGCTTTATGAGGACTTGCTTGCGCAGCCAGCGCTTCGGCCTGCTTGCGCTCTGCTTCGGCACGCAGCGCCTCGGCCAGTTCTTCTTCGGCGCTCTTGTCGCTGAGCTTGCCCATCGGGTCTGGGCCGTCACCTGTCAGGAAGGCAATGCGCTTGATCAGCTCGGAGATGCCTTGCAGCAGCAGCAAAGTGACGCCAACTGGGATAGCCGCCCATACCGGCCAACGGATCAGCCCGCCGGGGTTGCCTGAAATTTCGCCCGATTGGTACATCTGAATCACCACGGGCATGGACAGCCACAGGATCGTCAGGCACAACGGTGTCAGGAAGAAGGCAAAGCCGATGATGTCGATCCACACCTGTGCCTTCTTGGACAGGCGCGAGTTGATCACGTCAATGCGCACGTGCTCGCGGTGCAGCAGCGTGTAGCCGGCGGCAATCAGAAAAGACCAGGCAAACAAATACCATTGCACTTCCAGAAAGGCATTCGAGCTGGTGTCGAAAGCCTTTCGCACAATGGCGTTGGCGGCGCTGATGAAGGTGGCGGCAAAAATAAGCCAGATGGAATATTTGCCGACAAAGGCGTTCAGCCTGTCGATAGCCCTGGATAGGGCAAGTAAAGCCTGCATGGTGTCTCCAATGGTTGGCTAGTCCTGTGTCGTGCGCTGGTCTGCCGGTAAGCGGGCGTACGCATCGTCAAAAAGCATCGATTTTACGAATAGCTACGCTTTCTCAGGAATAAGTTTGAACCCGGGAAAGTGCTGAATGTTGCGTTCACAAGGAAAATAGTATTTATAAATATTGAAATCTAGGGTAAATACTGAGTCGAGGCTGATATTGATTGCTTCCATTGCTATGGTTTTTGGGCTTTCCCTGGAGCCCGGGTTCAAGATGCTCCACAACGCGCAAGCGCAATCTGTTGCGCAGTGCTGCAGCGTCTTCAAGGCGTTCTGGTTACAATCGCGCTCGCATTCCGTGCTTTGTATGTTGAGCCATTGCCGTGCTGCTGGCCCGGCCTTTGCAGCGGATCGAATCGATTTTTTTCTTCTTCATAGTTAATGCACCAACGGTGTTTGGAGTTTCACAGTGAGTTCCTCGCAAAACAATGACAGTGATGAGCGCTTTGCCCTGGGCCTGGTTTTTGCCCTGATCACCCTGGTGGTGCTGAGCGTGTTGTGGTTTGGTGCATACAAGGGCATTCACGGTGCCAAGTCTGCCAAGGGTGGCGTGACTGCCGCCAAGGTGCAGCCCGGCGCCTCCGGTGCCGTGCTGGGGGGCACTGCTTCGGCAGGGGCCGTTTCTGCAGGCGCTACAGGTGCTGCAGGGGCAGTTGATGCTGCAGCTCAAGCTGGTGCGGGTGTTGCGGCTTTTGCTGCTGGCGCTGCTGCCCAGGCAGGCGCTGCGGCAGACGACGTGGCCCGCGTGCTGATCGAAAATGGCATCGTCAAGTTCTACTTTGCTACCGCCAAGGCCGATCTGGCCCCAGGTGCCAATGAGGCCCTGGCTGATGTAGTGGCCGGCGTGAAGGCGGGCCAGCGCGCGGTGATCTCGGGCTACACCGATTCCACAGGCGATGCTGACAAGAACGCCGAATTGGCCAAGCAGCGTGCTTTTGCGGTGCGCGATGCGCTGGTGGCCCTGGGCGTGGCTGAAGACAAGCTGGACCTGAAGAAGCCCGAAGCGGTGGAAAACGCAGGCAACAATGCCGAAGCTCGCCGCGTGGAGGTGGTGCTGGCCAAGTAAGCCTGCACCTGCTGCAAACAGCCCGGCCGCATGCCGGGCTTTTTTATGCCTTGTTGCTTTTGATTTGATAGCGTTTAGTGCTTTATGAGTGGGCGCTAGATGCTATTTTTTCATTGCTATTCAGTGTAGCACCGCGACGCTTTTGAGTTGCGCATGCACAGCCATGCCAGGAGCAATCTGCAAGAGGCGTGCGGACCGGGCGGACACCAGCGCGAGCAAGTGGGTGTCTGCATTGCCAGGCGCCAGGCGCAGTTGCACCAGCACCTGCCCTGGGCCGCTGGCCTGCACACCGGTCACCATGGCAGGCAGGCTGTTGAGAATGCTGCTGCCGGTATGTGGCGCCAGCGACAGGCTGACATCGCGCGCCAGAATGCGCAGGCGTACACGCTCTTCTGGCTGGTAGTGGGCTTCGGGCTCGGTCCAGTGCAACTGATGGGCGGTGTGTGCGCCGATCTGCATCGACCACAGATGGTCTTGCGCATCATGGGCGCAGACCCTGCCTTCCATGATGCTGGCCTGCTGGTCGCCAGGCAGGCTGCGTGTCAGCGGCGCATCCATCCGGGTCAGCACATCGGCCACCTCGCCTTGGGCCACCACGCGGCCAGCCTGCATCAACAATATCTGATCGGCCAGGCGGCTGACTTCGTCAATGGAGTGGCTGACATAGAGAACAGGCAATGCCAGCCGCTCGCTGAGCTTGTCCAGATAGGGCAGTACTTCGGCCTTGCGCTCGGCATCCAGTGCGGACAGCGGCTCGTCCATCAACAGCACGCGCGGGCTCGTGGCCAGTGCGCGCGCGATGGCTACGCGCTGGCGTTCGCCACCCGAGAGTGTTGCCGGCCTGCGCGCCAGAAGATGGGCAATGCCCAATAGATCAATGATCTGTTCCAGCGCAATACTTTGGCGTGATGCTGGCGCGCGGCGCAAGCCATAGCGGATATTGCCTTCTGCCGTGAGGTGGGGAAACAGGCTCGCTTCCTGAAACACATAGCCCAACGCGCGCTGGTGCGTGGGCAGCCACTGGCGCGTGGCATCGTCCTGCCAGACATGGCCGTTGACGGCGACTGCACCGCGCGCCCGCTCCAGCCCTGCCATGCTGCGCAGCAGGCTGGTCTTGCCACAACCCGAGGGCCCGAACAATGCGGTCACTCCCTGGCCGGGCAGTTTCAGATCCACATCGAGCACAAAATCGCTGCGCTGCAATTGCAGGCGTGCGCGAATGCCTTGGGAGGTGCTACTCTCGTTCATAGTGGTGCGGCGTTTCGCTGGTCACGCGGCTGGAGCCATTGCAGTGCCACCAGCACCACAAAAGCGAAGGCCACCATGCCGCCAGCCAGCCAATGGGCACGGGCGTACTCCATGGCTTCCACATGGTCGTAGATTTGTACTGACACCACGCGCGTTACGCCTTCGATATTGCCGCCCAGCATCAGCACGATGCCGAATTCGCCCACTGTGTGGGCAAAGCTCAGTACCGCAGCAGTGATGAAACCAGGCAATGCCAGCGGCAGCGCCACGGTAAAGAACGTGTCGATACGGCTGGCGCCCAGCGTGGCGGCGACTTCCAGCGGGCGATTGCCGATCGATTCAAACGCGCGCTGCAGGGGCTGCACCGCAAAAGGCAACGAATATACGAGCGAACCCACCACGAGCCCTGCAAATGTGAAAGGCAGGCGACCGAGCCCGAGCGACTGCGTGAGGTGTCCAATCGGTCCATTCGGGCCCATGGTGACCAACAGGTAAAAACCGATCACCGTGGGCGGCAGTACCAGCGGCAGTGCAACCACTGCCCCGACCGGCCCGCGCCAGCGTGAGCGGGTGTGCGCCAGCCACCAGGCCAGCGGCGTGGTCAGTACCAGCAGCAAAACGGTGGTGGTGCCAGCCAGCTCCAGGGTCAACCGGATGGCGGCCCAGTCTTCGGGGCGGAGGAGAATGGTCAACGGTGTGGCTGCAAAAATGCGCTGTCAAAGTAGCATGTGCAGGCTGCGTGGGGTGCTTCAGGCTTCTCCAGCCAAAAGCCCCCGTATTGTGGGTGCGCCTGCTGTTGGTCGATCTTAGTTCTTTGAACAGGTTCTTAAAAGGCGTAACCGTAGCTTTTAATGACCGCACGAGCCTTGTCGCCCTTCAGGTACTCCATCAGCGCCTTGGCCGCGGCATTGTCCTTGGCACTGTTGAGCACGATCGCATCCTGGCGGATCGGCTCGTGCATGGCTTCGGGCACCACCCAGGCAGAGCCTTCGCGCAGCTGGCCGCCCTCCATCACCTGCGACAGCGCTACAAAGCCCAGCTGGGCATTGCCGCTGGCGGCGAACTGGTAGGTCTGGCCAATGTTCTCGCCCTGCACGACCTTGGGTTGGACCTGCGCAGTCAGGCCCAGCTTGTCGAGCGTTTGCATGGCGGCCAGGCCATACGGGGCCAGCTTGGGGTTGGCGATGGCGATATGCTGGTAATCGCCGGTTTTGAGTACCTCGCCCTTGCCGTCCACATAATTGGCCTGCTTGCTCCACAGTACCAACTGACCAATGGCGTAGGTAAAGCGGCTGGCATCCACCGCCTTGCCTTCCTTGGCAAGCTTTTCTGGCGTGGTGTCATCGGCTGCGAGCAGAATGCCGAAGGGCGCGCCGTTGTTGATCTGCGCATAGAACTTGCCTGTTGCCCCGAACGACAAGGTCGCCTTGTGGCCCGTGTCCTTTTCAAACTGGGCAGCGATCTTCTGCATGGGCGCAGTGAAGTTGGCAGCGACGGCCACGGCAACTTCGTCGGCCTGCGCCGATGCGCAGAAGAAGGCGGACAGTACCAGGGCAATGGAGGCAGGGCTCAGGCTATTCATAGGTGTCTCAGAGGGTTCGCTATTCTTAATGGGAATAACGAGTGTAATCTGATTTGTTGCAGCTGCCAAATATCGGCGGCTTCATGCGAAGATGCGTGCCATGATCCGTAAAGCATCCCTTACTGCTGCGCTGGCCGAACAGCGCTCTGATCGACGCATCGAAGTGCTGCGCCGCATCCAGGCGAGCGGCTCCATTTCGGAAGCCGCCCGCCAGGTGGGTATCAGCTACAAGGCGGCCTGGCAGGCGCTCGATACCCTCTCCAACCTCGCAGGGGTGGAGCTCGTGCAGCGCAGCGTCGGGGGCAAGGGCGGTGGCGGTGCCGTGCTGACGCCCGATGCCCTTTTGCTGCTGGAGGCCGCCGATGCCATGGGCCAGGCGCGCGAACAGTTGCAAGTGCAACTGCAGCAGGCGCAAAACCAGGCAAAGGGGGATGCGCCGCGCGCAGGTATCTCCGTTGCTACCACGTTGGCGCGGCTGCAGGTGGTCACAAGCATGCGCAACCAGTGGCCCTGTGTGGTGCAAAGCCTCAGCGCAGACGGGCCACTCGTGGTGGTGCAGATGCATGGCGCAGAGGCTGGCGCGCAGCAGTTTGGGGTGCGCTCGCACATCACGGCCGAAAGCGCGCAACTGTTGGGCTTGAGGGCAGGCCTGCCGGTGCTTGCGATGTGCAAGGCGACCGCGGTAGCAGTGATGCCAGCGAGCGAAACCATGCGGTCCGCTGCCAATCATTGGCAAGGTACTGCCACCCGCGCTACCCGGGGCGCAGGGGTTCAGGAAGTCGCCGTACGGCTGGCGGCCGGGGTGCAACTGGTCGGTTTCAGCCAGCAGGCTGTCGGCTTGCGCGCACGTGCCAGGGTGCAGGTGGCAGTAGAGCCTTCTGCTGTAGTGATTGCGCTCAGTGGAGAGTGATGCAGATATTGCCTCGCTACGTGCATGCAGAGGGCAGGGCGAAAGCGCGGCTGCGGGCGCCCAATCGTGTCCGGCGAAACGCTGAAATCGCAGCACGATGCGGCCAAGGCAGGGGGCGCTGGCCTTTCTGGATAACTAAAGCCCAAGCGTTTCACATTTTTTATGCAGATGCGCGCATCGGAACAATCTCCGTACTGCCCATGCTGCCAGACTCGAAGACGTCGGCCTCAAATCTGAAGCTGCTGCTCGGCTCGTTTGGTCTTCCCTGCTGGTCAACAAACTGTCGGATTTGCAAGGTTGCCGAAGTCTGCGTCAGCGAAATGGATAGCGAACATATATTCCGTACGCTACCAAAGCCTGAGCCTCCCCAGCCCCACTATGACATCGGAGAGCTTTTCCGCCCATGGACCGGGTCAGTACATAAGGCGTTATGACTTCTTCCCTCTCCGCAGTTAATACAGCGAATCAGAGTCTTGATAGTGCAGACGTTTTTGACGGTCTTCCCCTGGTCTTCAATGGTGGCGTGTAACACTGACCAGGAAAAAGAACCGCCTCTACCTCTCGAAGTGAGACTAGGCCGAACCCAGGCGTCTTTAGCAAGTCGTGTGGATACGCTTTAATAACTTGCTCCTCAGAATTAATGCCTCTTCTGGACAGTGCATTGAGCACCCGGGTTGTAAGTCTATTCGTTAATGGGGAATATTGGGGGAAGAAAGATTTAGTCATTTAATTTCGACTCTTTAGCACGAAAATCCAATTCTTCCCGAAAGTATCATAGAATGGTAGTTCAGTGTGAATAATGTTTGTCAAGCATTATTAATTGTGATGGAGATAATTCAGATATTGAATTGCGCAATTTAATAATTGAATTTATGAGAAAATAATGCTGATGCACAAGCTATTTGACCGATGGTGGTGATGATTATTTTGTATTGTAAATTTAATCGCTCGATATCACTTCTATTGTTTATCAGGAACTTCATTGACTAATTTATCGTGGGACATGCGATGCATTGAGGGGTTGCGCCAGACACCTAATAACCATACCAAGGCACCGACTGCCGAACCGAATACAATCTCCATGATTACTGCTGTTCCAATTTTGTACTTTAGCCAATGAATGATTTTATCGACGCCTAGATCTGCTGCGTAAGGTAATAAATATATTGCTGAGCATAAGCCTCCAATCAATATACTCATAATTAAATTGATGCGGCCGAACCGCCAAACGATCAACAGCGCAATCAATGCTAAAGGAAACACATAGACATAGAAAAATATCGCCGTATGTGTTGCATCAGAAGCCACTGCAAAAACAGTAGCATATCTAGGCGCGCTCCAGAAAGCGCGCATCAGCCATGTTAAATATGGAGTAAAAAGCAGAGCAGCGGTGAAACGCAACATTTTTATCTACAGGTTTGAATAAATCTAAGTCTATAAAAACTTCGGTCGGTATAGCAAAGATCATCAGACACTCGCTACCGGTAATGCCAAGAAAAATAGAAGGTGCTGTGTCGATATTAAGAGCCGCTAACACAACCCTTGATACGTCGTTGCTTCGCCGGGGGTGCCTAGCCGGGGGCGCCTAGCCGGGGGCGCCCAGCCTTGTCGTACGTCTGTACTGCCTGCGGCTTCGCCTAGCGCGGCCCGGCGCCTCGTCTCAAACGCAAATCTGCGATTTGCTGGGTGGCGTTAGCGGCTCTAAGTGTTTCGGCAATCCATTGTTAGGCACGCCCCCGAGTAGTCCAAGAATTTCTTGTAGGGGGTGTCGATACGACTGCAGCCTCAACAGAACCAATAAAAAAAGCCACCCGAAGGTGGCTGTTTTTTTGCATCAGTGCTGGCGCCTGCGTAGCTGCACTACGCCCATCGCCACCAGCAGGAGCGACATCGCCATCACGCCCCATTCCTTGAGGGTGGGCACAGGTGCCGGTGTGGGTGGCGCCGTGCTGGTGAGCTGGTTCACAAACGCTGCCACATTGCCGCTGCCCGATGTCACCAGCGTCACGGCAGGGGGCAGGTCCGTGCTCCAGGCATAGCCTGCAGGAGCCGCTGGCAGCGCAGCATCTTCACTGACCGTGCAGCTTGCGCCTTGCGGAACATTGGTGATGGCAATGGCGCCAGTACTCGTGCCACT
>NZ_JACHKZ010000016.1 GCF_014207855.1 Comamonas odontotermitis
CAGTTTGTGGTGCGGTACTTGCGCCGACCCCAGTTCGTCTCACTCATCATCCGAGCCTACTACCGCTGCGGCCCGGATTTGTGCAACAAAGCCCTATCCAACGCGAGCCGCCCCCTGAGCGCGGGCCTGACAGGCCTTTCCAGGAAATTCACGAGCCTGATATCTCAATATCCCACCAATTGGGACAAAACTCTAAATTTATTCTCAGAATGAATTTGGCCTATCGATAGCACAAGACTATTATTCAGAATATACCCCGCCAATAGGCAATCAGCCCCTGAAATACAAAAACCCGCCGAGGCGGGTTTTATTCATTGCGAGATCTAATCAATCAGATTGCAAACTTCTCACGGTCTTGGCCTTCGATCCATTTTGGAGCCTTGCCACGGCCAGTCCAGGTTGCGCCAGTCGCTGGATCACGGTATTTAGGAGCAACCTTGGAACCAGCTGCAGAATTGCGGCTACCGCGGGCTGGTGGAAACACATCTTGCTCACTGAGTGAATATTCCGCCACCAGGCTGCGCACCTGGTCCACCACGTTCTTCAGTTCGGTTTTACGAACCTCTTCACGTTGTGCTTGCAGCGCTGCCAATTGGGCGTCGATTTCCTTCAAAGTAGCCATGTTGGTATATCCTAGTAATTTGAATAACGGCCCAAGTATACCCAAAAGTCGAATTTGAAAAAGTTTTTTTTGCCTTCAGCCATTAAACATCAATGTAAATTTTCATAAACAGGGTCGTCTACTGCCATCAGTAATCGGCAAGCCCCGCGTCGATGCGAGCAATCACCTTGTCCACCCGTTTCCCTTCGAGGGCCATAACTTCGAATACCCATCCGGCACAATATATCTTTTCGCCCACTGGCGGCATATGTCCTGATTCGGCCATCAACATACCTGCCAGGGTGTTATACCGGCCCTTGTCTTCATCGGGTAATTCCTTGATATCCAGGCGGGCTTTCAATTCTGATACCGGCATCAAACCGTCGAGATACCAGGAGCCGTCGTCGTTCTGCACGGCCCAGGCTTCATTGGCACCGCCTGGTTTAAGTTCCCCGGTAATGGCTTCCAGCAAATCACGGGGCGTGATGATGCCCTGCACGACCCCATATTCGTCCACCACGAAAATCATGCGGCCTGCGCGGGCACGAAATTGCTCCAGAAGTTCAAAGCCACTGAGGGTCTCGGGCACATAGGTAGCCGCCACCACCAGATCTGACACCGGCACGGTCTTGGGTGCAGTCTCATCCAGCAGGCGGGCAACACTCACCAGGCCTACTACGTTGTCAAGCGACTCGCGGCAAACCGGATACCAGGAATGCGCGCCCTTGCCCCCGGCGGCACGTACCTCGTGCAAAGCCTCGGCCACTGTCAATCGAGCATCCAGCCACTGGACATCGCCACGCGGCACCATCATCGAGATCAGGGGGCGGTCATCGAGATGGAATACGTTCTGCACCATCAGGTGCTCATTCTGTTCGATCACACCGGCGTCACGGCCTTCATCCAGGCTGGCCACGATTTCCTCCTCAGTCACCGCTCGACTCGATTCATCCTTGATGCGCAGCAACTTGAGAACATACTGCGCCGAAACGGAGAGCAACCAGACAAAGGGTTTGGCAATTTTGGAGACCCAGGTCAGCGGCAACGCAATCACCCTGGACGAGGCCTCGGGATACATCTGGCCAATGCGCTTGGGTACCAATTCACCAAACACAATGGTGAGGAATGTGATCACAATGATCACTGTGGCAGTCGCCGCGACAGAGGCGATGGAAGCTGGGACTCCGGTAGAAATCAGCCAGCGCGCCAAGCCATCACTGAACGCGGCTTCACCGAAAATACCATTGAGCATGCCGATGGATGTGATGCCCACCTGAATGGACGAAAGAAACTGGGTAGGATTGGCCAACAATTCCAGGGCAGCCTTGGCGCCCTTGTCGCCGCTTTCCGCCATGGCCAGCAAACGTGATTTACGGCTGCTGGCCAGTGCCAACTCCGACATGGCAAATACACCATTGAGCAGGGTCAAAAGCGCGATCAGGAGTACGTCTAACAAAATAGTTCACAGGTAGTTCAACAAGCATGTCACTTTACTGTATTGGCGATATCCAGGGGTGCGATGGCGCTTTGGAGCGTTTGCTCGCAAAAATAGACTTCTCGCCCAGCCGCGATACCGCCTACCTTCTTGGTGATCTGGTCAACCGAGGTCCGGACTCCGAAAAAACCCTGCGCCGTTGCATGAAATCGGATGGCGCCATCCGTGCATTGTTGGGCAACCATGATCTGCATTTGCTCGCCGCAGCCAATGGGCGGCGCAAATTTTCCAGGCGAGACACCTTGCTGCAGGTGCTCCAGGCACCTGATGCGGAACAGCTGCTCCAATGGGTGCAGCAGCAGCCGCTGGCGCGTACCCATGAGGTGGGTGGAGAGACCCTGCTGATGGTGCATGCCGGCGTGCACAAATGCTGGAGCCTGGCCGACACCCTGCGCTACGCGCAGGAAGTGGAGACGGTGCTACAGAGCGATGAACTGCCCGCCTTTCTGCAGGCCATGTACGGCAATGAGCCCGATCAATGGAGCGAGCAACTCACCGGCATGGAGCGGCTGCGTGTCATCACCAACGTGCTCACGCGTATGCGATATTGCGCGCCTGATGGCCGAATGGATTTTGAAAGTGCAGAGAGCACAGAAAACGCCCCTGTCGGCCTGATGCCATGGTTCGATCTGCCAGGCCGATGCGCCGCCAACACGACCATTGCCTTTGGCCACTGGTCCACCTTGGGCGAATTGAACCGCCCGCACCTCATCGCGTTGGACACCGGCTGCGTCTGGGGAGGGTGCCTGACGGCGGTGCGCTTCGGTGCAAAGCTGGCCGAGCGTGAACTCATTCACGTGGAGTGCGAGCAGGCACAGCAACCAGGCTAAGAGCAACAAGCTCCGCGTCCGCTAAAGAAAAAGGCCTCTGCAAAATACAGAGGCCTTTTTTTCTTTTGGAAGTGACCGAATCACGAGTCGGTGGTCGGCGCGGGCTTGAACAGCGCTGCCACCTTACGGCGGGGCTTGACGCTCGCTGCACCCCTTGCAGGCGCAGGCTTGGCGCTTGCGTCCCAGGCTGCCGGTTCGGCAGCTTTGGCTTCGTAGGGTTTGTCAAAGAACGGATCGCGCGACACAGGAGCCGGACGGTAACGCTCGCGGCGATCTGATGTGTCGTCATCGCGCTCTCGGCCGCGTTGGTCGCGGCCTTCGCGCTCGCGGCGGTCCCGATGGCCGTCGTTGAAGCGACCACGTGGTCGCTCATCCAGCTCAAAGGGTTCGACCTCGATCTTCTTCTTGATCAGCTTTTCAATGTCGCTCACATGGCGCGCATCCGCGCTGGTCACCAGCGTCACCGCCAGGCCCGAAGCGCCTGCGCGCCCGGTGCGGCCAATGCGGTGCACATAGTCTTCGGCATTGAAGGGGACGTCGTAGTTGAAGACGGCGGGCACGTCCTTGATGTCGAGCCCGCGTGCAGCCACGTCGGTACACACCAGCAGATCAACCTCGCCCTGCTTGAACGCTTCAAGCGCCTTCAGGCGCTCGTCCTGGCTCTTGTCGCCATGCAGTGCTGCGGCGCGCAGGCCATCGCGCTCCAGCGCACGCGTGAGGCGCGAGCAGCCAAGCTTGCTGTTGACGAACACAAATGCCTGGCGGATCTGGCGATCACGCAGCACTTTGGTGATGACGCGACGCTTGTCATCATCGGTGGCGCTGAAAAAGCGCTGCTCGACGGTAGAAGCGGTTTCGTTGGGGCGCGCGACTTCGATCGTGATCGGGTCTTGCAGGTAGCTGTTGGCCAGGCGCTTGATCTCAGGCGAAAAGGTAGCCGAGAACAGCAAGGTGGTGCGCTTTTTGGGCAGGTACGACAGGATGCGCTGCAGATCGGGCAGAAAACCGATGTCGAGCATGCGGTCCGCTTCGTCCAGCACTACATATTCCACCTGGTTGAGAACCGCGTTCTTGGCTTCGATATGGTCGAGCAGACGGCCCGGTGTGGCCACCAGTACTTCTACGCCCTTCTTCAGCTCGATGGTCTGAGGCTTCATGTCCATGCCGCCAAACACCACGGTGCTGCGCAACTTGGTGTACTTGGCAAACTGCGCGATCTGCTGGGCCACCTGATCGGCCAGCTCGCGCGTGGGCAGCAGCACCAGGGCACGCACCGGATGGCGGGCGGGCGAGGCGGAGCTGTTTTCGTGCGCCATCATGCGCTGCAGCAATGGCAGGGAGAAGGCCGCTGTCTTGCCAGTACCGGTCTGCGCCGCGCCCATGACATCCTTGCCGGTCAGCACCACAGGAATGGCCTGTGCCTGAATCGGCGTCATGGATGCATAGCCCATCTCAGCGATGGCTTTGGCCAAGGGCTCGGCCAGATGAAGGTTGGAGAAAGAATTTGTCATGTAAGCCCCCTATTGTCGCACTCTGGACAAATTGGTGCTGCGCTTAACCCCGTACACGGTTACGGAATGGGGATGAGGGTTGTCACATTTCGCAAGGCACATACGCAAGCACTGGCTAAATTGCTATTGTTTTTGATAAAAAGCGCTTTCCAGCCATGCGCCACCGATTGCACTCCACCAACCGGTTTGATGAAAAACAGCCGGCAAAGCCGGCTGTGGGATGCAGGATTGGGGTGCGCCCGGTTTCTACAGACTGTTTGCCTGGAAGGTATCGCACGACTGGACGCTACCGGTCTTGAAACCCTGCGTGAACCAGCGCACCCGCTGGGCACTGGAGCCATGGGTAAAGCTGTCTGGCCGCACCGCGCCGGTGGCCTCGCGCTGCAGCTTGTCATCACCAATCTGTTGGGCGGCGTTCACGGCAGATTCGATGTCACCCTGTTCCAGCCAGTTCTTGGCCTGCTGCGAATGGTTGGCCCATACACCTGCATAGCAATCGGCCTGCAGTTCCAGCCGCACGGACAGCGCATTCTGATCGCGCTCGCTGATGCGGCCTCGCATACTGTCCACCTTGTCAGATATCCCCAGCAGGTTCTGCACATGGTGACCCACCTCGTGCGCGACGACATAGGCGCGAGCAAATTCACCGGGCGCGCCCAGCTGGCGGCTCATGGTGTTGAAAAAGTCCATGTCCAGATAAACCTTGTGGTCGCCCGGGCAGTAGAAGGGCCCCATGGCCGACTGGCCCGTTCCACAGGCCGTGCGCGTCACGCCGGTGAACAGCACCAATCTTGGCGCCTGGTAGCGGGCACCGGCCTTGCTGAAGATGTCGGTCCAGACGTCTTCGGTCGATGCCAGCACGGTCGAGACGAATTTGGCCCCCTGGTCGTTCGACGGCGGCGCCTTGGCCGGGCCTTGCTCCACGGGCGCAGGCGAGCCGCTGCCCGACAGCACACCAATCGTGGTCAGCGGATTGATGCCGAACACACCCCAGCCAATCAGCGCCAGAACCACGGTGCCAACACCGATGCTGCGGCCACCGATGCCAAAGCCCCCACCGCCTCCGCCACCCTGGCCGCGGCGATCTTCCACGTTCTCCGATTCGCGATTGCCTTCCCATCTCATCGTCACTCTCCTTGCCACGCCAAGGCGCCGCATCAGTTATCTGTTGGCTGTCACTGGCCGCTACAGTAGCGCATTTGCCGCCACTGTGCTTGCAAAGCAACGCTTTGGCGGGTCACTCGCAGTACAACAGCCGCCGTAATTGAACAAATTTTGCAAATTTTTCAAAAATTAAACCATCGGCAGCAGGCGATAAAAAAGCCATCCAGGGCGCTGGATGGCTTTTGACTGCGGTTTTCTGCGCCGTTATGCCTTGGGCAAAGTCACGCCATGCTGGCCCTGGTACTTGCCTGCGCGGTCCTTGTAGCTCACATCGCAAGGCTCGTTGCCCTGGAAAAACAGCACCTGGGCGCAGCCTTCGCCTGCATAGATCTTGGCGGGCAGCGGCGTGGTGTTGGAGAACTCCAGAGTCACATAGCCTTCCCACTCGGGCTCGAATGGTGTGACGTTGACGATGATGCCGCAGCGTGCGTAAGTACTCTTGCCCAGGCACACGGTCAGCACATCGCGTGGAATGCGGAAATACTCCACCGTACGTGCCAGCGCAAAGCTATTGGGGGGGATGATGCAGTAATCGCCCTCAAAATCGACAAAGCTCTTTTCGTCGAAGTTCTTGGGGTCGACCACGGTGCTGTGGATGTTGGTGAAGACCTTGAACTCGCGCGCGCAGCGGATGTCGTAGCCGTAGCTCGATGTGCCGTAGCTGATGATCTTCTTGCCATCGACCTGGCGCACCTGGCCGGGCTCAAACGGCTCGATCATGCCGTGCTGTTCTGCCATGCGGCGGATCCACTTATCGCTCTGAATGCTCATGTCTAAAACTCCTGGGCGGAGATTGTAGCGAATGCAGGGGCAAGACCTGGATCACAGGTTTAGCAGTTCTTTTGATAGCAGGTAGCGCTCATCTGTTGTGCGCTACCGGCCAGAATCGCTCAAACCTGCTGGGCAATGTGCGTCTGCTCGATCAACCGGTCGTCGCCCAGGATGACCATGCCAAAGAGCAGCTCATCGAGGTTGCGCGCCTGCTCGGCCTTGCGGGCCAGGAGCGGTGTTGCGCGCGGATTGATGACGACAAAATCTGCCTCGCAGCCGGGTTGCAGGTTGCCGATGACACCCTGCAGGCCCAGCGCCCTTGCTGCGCCCGCCGTGTGCTGCCACCACAGGTGCTGCGGCGACAGACTCTGCCCTTCCTTGGCGTGGCTTTCACGCCCCACCACATAGGCTGCCTGCATGGTACGGAACGGTGAGAAGCTCATTCCCCCACCCACATCGCTGGCCAGGCCATACAGCATCTGCGCCTCGTCGGCTTTGAGGTAATCAAAGTAGCCACTGGCCAGAAA
Organism: Comamonas odontotermitis; assembly: GCF_014207855.1. Taxonomy (GTDB): domain Bacteria; phylum Pseudomonadota; class Gammaproteobacteria; order Burkholderiales; family Burkholderiaceae_C; genus Comamonas; species Comamonas odontotermitis_A. The sequence continues at coordinate 6,900 of NZ_JACHKZ010000016.1, forward strand.
CAGGTTGCTGGTGGGGCTCACGGCCGCAGCCGCCTTGGTACGGTGCATCAGCTGGCGGTCCGTCTCATCCAGCCAGATGCTGTGTGCATACACGGCGCGCTCACGCATCAGGCCAAAGTCGTCATACACCGCCAGATAGCTGCGCGCGGCCGGGAACAGCTCTTTCACCCAGGCCACTTCGTCGAGGTTCTCCGCCACATGCGACTGAATCCACACATCGCTATATCTGGCCGCCAGCTCGCCTGCGCCTCGCAATTGGGCCGGGGTACTCGTGGGCGCAAAGCGCGGGGTGATCGCATAGCCCAGGCGGTCTGTGCCGTGCCAGCGTTGGATCAGCGTTTCCGTATCGACCAGGCTTTGCTCGGTATCGTCGCGCACGCCATCCGGGCTATTGCGATCTTGCAGCACCTTGCCGGCAATCATGCGCATGCGGCGCTGCTGCGCGGCCGTCATGATGGCATCCACCGACGCGGGGTGCGATGTGGCAAAAGCCAGCGCCGTGGTCACGCCGTTGCGCAGCAATTCATCCATGAAGAAATCAGCCACCCCATCGGCATAGGCGCGGTCATGGAAGCGCGACTCGTGGGGAAAGGTGTAGTTTTCGAGCCAAGGCAGCAGACCAGGCGCTGGCGCGCCGATCACATCGGTCTGCGGATAGTGAATGTGCAGATCGACAAAGCCGGGCGCAATGATGCGGCCCGGCAGGTGGTGAACCACCGCTTCGCCACCCGCCTGCCCCAGCAGCTGTGGCGACAGCGCCTGCCAGCCGCCCGCTGCCACCACCCGCTCACGGCCATCGTCGCCGGGCGCGGTGGCCAGCAGGCCATCTTCGTCATACATGGCGCGGCCATCATCGGCAAAGCGCAGCAGGGAGGATCGGTAGATATGCATGCGGCAAGCTTAAACGCAGCCAGCGCCACAGATATATGGATTGACCTATATCACCTATAGATGCGGGTGCAGGTGCACGCGCAGTTGCAGGCGCGGTACTGGCCCCGTTTGTTTCAAGCCACCACTTACATGGCAATGGCAAACCATTCAAAACAAGGGAAAACCCTGCGCATCCAAATACAGTTCATGCATGTGTGCGGTCTATAGTGTTTGTTTTACCTGTTGGTGAAAACAGTTTTCACCCCTATCAACCGTGAACCGACGCGCCCTGTGCCAAGGGTGCGCGAAAAGGAGGAGGCACAGCCCATGCCGCATTTTGTTGACACCTCTGTCGCAGGCAGCTGCATTTTTTGCAAGCTCGTCAATGGCGAGATTCCATCGGCCAAGGTGTACGAGGACGAGTTGACGCTCGCCTTCATGGACCTGGGCCAGGTCAACCCCGGCCATGTGCTGGTGGCCACCAAGCGCCACGCCGCCAATATTTTCGAGATCACTGATGCCGAGTCGGCGGCCGTGATGCAGACTGCCCGCAAGGTGGCGCTGGCGGCCAAGTTGGCGTTTGAACCAGCGGGCCTCACCTTGCTGCAGGCCAATGGTGCCGAAGGCGGCCAGACGGTGGCGCACTTCCACCTGCATGTGGTGCCGCGCCATGCGGGTGACGGCCTTACCTTCACCTGGCCGCGCAAGGAGCCGGGCAGCGCAATGCTGGAAGGCTATGCGCTGCAGTTGCGCAACGCCATGCATGCGCAGGCCGCATCGGCCGCCTGATCAGAAGCGGTAGCGCAGGCCCAGCGTAACTTCGCTGGAAGTCAGCTTGGCGCGCATCTGCTCGTCCTGCTGGCCGCGCACATTGGTGAAATTGTTCGCACCACTCCTGGTTCTGCCCATGGCAACATAGCGCCAGCCCAGATCAACGCTGAGCTTTTGCACCGGCGAGTAGCTCAGGCCCAGCCCCAGCGAATACGCCAGCTTGTTCTGCGAATCGCTGAAATACTGGCGATTCACGTTGCCCTGCCAACCACTGGACTCCAGGTGTGCAAGCCCCAGGCCGCCCATGCCGTACAGCGAGAACTGCGCATTCAAGGGGAAATCCTTGTATGCATTGAGCATCAGCCGCTGCGAGCGAATCTTGTGGTGGTTGAAGCTGGTCGGGAAGTTGGTGGAACCACTGGTGAACTCGTTGCGCTTGGGCAGCGTGTATTCCGCTTCCACGCGCCAGTTCGAAGGCAACTGGTAGCCCAAGGCCAGCGAGCCGCCTGCTGCGGAGCGGGAATCGTCGCCCGGAACGAACTGCCCCAGGCCCGGGCGGGCGCTGGAATCCATGTCATGCGCCTTGTAGTTGGCGGAGTTGATGCGCAGCGCGCCATAGTAGCTGCCGCCGCCAGTACCTGCGCTGCTCGGATTGCCCTGTGCCAGAGCGCTGCCGCTTGCAGCCAGAAAGAAAACGGGAAGGATGCGTTGGAGGTTCTTCATCGGTAGGTATGGATGGTTGCGATGGGTCACTTCAGCACGTCTGCGACCTTGGAGAGAGCCGCCTGGGCACACTGGTCATCCAGATGACCACCGGGCGCACCGGCAACACCCACGGCGCCGATCACTTCGTTGTCCACCTTTACAGGCACACCCCCGCCCAGCAGCAGAAAACCGGGGATGTCCTTCAGATTGGCCGCGCCAGGATTCTTCTGCGCGTTCTCCATGATGGCGAGTGACGGCGCCTTGGCCGAGGCCGAGGTGAACGCCTTGGCGCGGCTTGCCTCCACGGTGTGCGGGCCGGCGTTGTCGGCACGCTGCACGGCGCGCACGCCGCCTGCGCGGTCCACCACGGTGGCGGTCACGGCATAGCCATTGGCGGTGCAGGCCGCCACGCTCTGCGCAGCAATCTGGCTGGCCAGCTCCAGCGACAGGTTCTTTTCGGTGCGCACGCCTTGGGCGCTGGCAGCGGTAGCGGCCAGGGACAGAGCGGCAAGGATCAAGGTGCGTTGCATACAGTTTCTCCGAACAGGATGGAATGCTTGCAACTGTAGGAAAACACCAGCCCCGCGCCAATGCGGCCCGCTACGCGCGCGCCTCCGTAAAACTACGCAGTGTCCTCGTCCACCAGCGCTGCGTAGCCGCGAATGAGCTGCGCGAGCGAATCCGCCTCCAGCTTGGCAAACAGATTGGCGCGGTGCGTCTCCACGGTGCGTGGCGACAGCGTCAGCGCCCGGCCTATCTCCTTGTTGGTGAGGCCCGCAACAATCAGGCCCAGCACCTCTCGCTCGCGGCCAGAGAGCTGCGCATAGCGCGCACGCGCCTGCCGGTCGGCCTGCAAGCGTTCACGCGAGCGCACATGCTGCCGCACGGCGGCCTGCAATGCCTCGATGAGAAGCTCGTCGTCGACCGGCTTTTCCAGAAACTCCGCAGCTCCCGCCTTGAAAGCGCGGCGGCACATCTCCACCGTGCCGTGGCCAGTCAGCATGATCACCGGCTGATCCACACCCTGCGCCACCAGCATGTCCAACACCGCCAGTCCGCTGGTGCCGGGCATGCGCACGTCCAGCACAATGGCGCCCACATCGTCACGTTCGAACTGCGAGAGAAATACCTGCGGATCGCTCCATGGCTGCACACGCAGGCCCACCGTGCCGATGAGCAGCGCCAGGCTGTCGCGCACGGCGGCATCGTCGTCCACGAGATGGATCAAGGGTGAGAGCGCAGAGGTCATGGCGTCTTGGGTCGCAATGTGTTCAGGCCTGCGAGGCAGAGGGAGCCAGCGGCAGCAGCAGATGGAATTCGGCGCCCTGCTCGCCGTCAGGCACTTCCGGCGACGGTGCCAGCGTCAGCTCACCGCCCATCGCCTGGGCCAGGCTTTCACACAGCGATAGGCCCAGCCCGAGCCCGCCTGCGCGCGTGGTGTAGAAAGGCGTGAACAGCTTTGCACGCGCGCTGGCAGGCACGCCGGGCCCCGAATCGCGCACGCCAAGCAGCACCTGCGCCCCCTGCACACGCAGACGAATGTGCAAGCGGCGCTGGCCGGCATCCACCTGCTCCATCGCCTGCAGCGCGTTCATGACCAGGTTGTGGAGGATCTGCTGCAGCGCCACGGGCTCGGCCAGCACGGCAGGCAGATCGGCAGGCGCATCCAACTGCAAGGCAATGCTGCGGCGGCGCAGCTCGGGCTCCAGCAGGTGCAACGCGTCGTGCACGGCAGCGGCCAGCGCCAACGGCTGCACCTGGCCTGAGAGATCGGGCCGTTCCACCACGCGGCGCAACCGCCCCACGACGGAGCTCGCGCGCCGTGCCTGCTCTACGGCCTGGCCCATTGCATGGCGCGCAGTGCCCAGATCAGGCTCATCGTCTTTGAGCAAACGTTGGGCAGCCTGGGTACTGGCAAGCAAGGCGGTCAGGGGTTGGTTCAGCTCGTGGGCCATGCCCGCGGCAAGTTCACCCAGTTGGTTGAGCCGCGCCACCTGCCCTACGCGCAGCAGCTCTTCGGCCCGGCGCGCAGCCGCCCTCTGGCGCAGTAGTGCACGCAGCGCGGCGAGCACTGCTGCACTCAGCGCCGCCCAGCCGAGCATGCGCCCCCAGGGTAATTCGCCCCAGCCCACCTCGCGCTCCAGCACCACATCGAAAGGCTGGCTCTGCGAGGCGAGTGTCTTGCGAAAGTCATAGTGCCAGCCATCCGACGGGGAGCGCCCGGCCTGCACAACCAAGGCTTGCCCCTGGTATTGCAGGCGCACGCGCGCTGGGCTGGTTGCGGCATCCATGGGCCATTCCTCCCAGGGGATCGCTGCGCGCACATCCAGCAGCAGCGCAAAATCGGCAGTCTGGCTGGCAAGCGCCAGCCAGACATTGCCAGCGGTCAGATCCGCATGGGCCAGTTCCGCATGGCCACTCCGCTCCGAACGGGTTACCGCCTCCTGCGCTCCCGCGCGCAACGCCTGCGGCCAGGTGGCTGGCCAGGCGCTGCCCTGCAAGCGACGAAATACCTGGATGATCTGCGGATACGCCGCAGGCAGGCGCGGCAGCGGTACGGCCACGTTGCCTGGGCGATCAGCTGGGGGCTGCAACAGCGGCAGCATGGCCATCACCGCATCGTGCTGTACCGCGCGCTGGCTGAGCAGGCGGTGCACGATGCGCGCGTCCGTCACAAACGCATCCTGCAGCACCAGCAAGCGCGCATGGCCAAGCCAGGCAGCGCCTGCAACAGCCACCACCACCCACGCGGAGAGCCAGACCAGCGGACGGTTCCAGTTGGAAAAAGTCATGGCCGGCATTCTGTCATGGCGCACGCAGGATTGGCGTGGCGCTTCGTTATGAAGCAGATTTGTTCAACCGCTGGCGTCGTGAAAAAAGAGACGCCGCAGCGCCTCATTTCTATGATTCTGATAGCAATCAGCGCTCATCCGTTATGCGCAAGCTGCTGTTTTTTTAACTTATGCGCCCCGCGCCGCCTGTATGAAGCATTGCTGCAGTTGCGACAACCATGCGTCCTTCCGCTCTTGTGGCACAAAACTCGCTTCAAAGCTGTTCGCTGCCAGCTGGAAGGCTTCGCGCACCCCCATGCCGGTGGCAGCAAACAACTGAACAAAGTTGTCGTTCACATAGCCGCCAAAATAGGCCGGATCGTCCGAGTTGACGGTGGCCACCAGGCCTTGCGCGAGCAACTGGGGCATGTTGTGGTCGGCCAGATCGGGAAAGACCTGCAGCTTCTGGTTGGACAGCGGGCAGACGGTGAGCGGAATACGCTCGTCCTTCAAACGTTGCACCAAGGCTGCGTCGTGCACGGCCTGCACTCCGTGGTCAATGCGCTCTGCGTGCAGCAGATCCAGCGCCCCCCAGATGTAGGCTGGCGGCCCCTCTTCCCCGGCATGGGCAACGCGGCGCAGACCCAGGTTCTTGCAGTGGGCGAACACGCTGGCAAACTTTTCCGGCGGATTGCCGACTTCGCTGCTGTCCAGGCCCACGCCACTGAAGTAGTCGCTGTAAGGCAGGGCCTGCTCCAGCGTGAGCCAGGCATCGTCCTCACTCAGGTGGCGCAGGAAGTTCAGGATCAACTGCGAGGTAATGCCCCAGCGCTTTTCCGCCACCAGGCAGGCACGGTGCAAGCCCATGATCACATGCTTGATGTGCACGCCGCGCGCCGTGTGCGTCTGCGGATCGAAAAATATCTCGGTGTGCACGACATTGTCAGCCACAGCCTTTTCGAGGTAGGCCATGCCCATGTCATAGAAGTCCTGCTCGGTCAGCAGCACACTGGCGCCTGCGTAGTAGATGTCCAGAAAGCTCTGCAGATTGGTGAAAGCGTAGGCCGCGCGCAGGGCTTCCACATTCGGGTAGGCCAGCTTCACGCCATTGCGCTGGGCCAGTGCAAAGATCAGCTCCGGCTCCAGCGAGCCTTCGATATGCATGTGCAACTCTGCCTTGGGCATGGCGCGCAGCAGGGCTGGCAAGCGGTCTGCGGGCAGATCCTGGGGAAAATCGGTGGGCAAGGATGGCATGGGGTACTTTCTGCAGTTTTATGGTTTTTATGGATTTAAGCCATTGGCACGCGTACAGCAAGCGCCAGCAGTTCAATTTTCGTAGCATACCGCCGGAATCGGCAAATCAGTTGCTTGGGCCACTGTAACGAAAAAAGGGCCGCATGTGCGGCCCTGTACTTGCGCAAAAAACTGTTTACTGCGCGCCTGGCACCTTGCCATCCACGCCCTTGACGTAGAAATTGATGCCACGCAGGAAGTCGTCGTCCGCCGATTTACCCTCTTCCACCACGGCCTTGCCGGACTGGTCCAGGATCGGGCCCTTCCAGATGGTGAAGGTACCTTCCTTGAGGCCTTTTTTCACTTCCTCGATCTTGGCCTTGGCGTTGTCGGGCACATCAGGCGCCAGCGACACGATGTCGATGGCGTTTTCCTTCACGCCCCACCAGGTGTGCTGGCTGGTCCACTTGTTGGCAAGCACATCGTTCACTACCTTGCTGTAGTAAGGCGTCCAGTTGATGATCGCCGAGCCCAGATGCGCCTTGGGGCCATAGGCGGTCATGTCCGAATCCCAGCCAAAGGCGCGCTTGCCCTTTTCTTCGGCCGTCTTGAGCACAGCAGGCGAATCGGTGTTCTGGAACAGGATGTCGGCGCCGCCATTGATCAGGCCCGTGGCTGCTTCGGTTTCCTTCGGAGGCGCAAACCACTCATTCACCCAGACCACCTTGGTAGTGATCTTCGGGTTCATCGACTGGGCACCCAGGGTGAAGCTGTTGATGTTGCGCAGCACCTCGGGGATTGGCACCGAGCCGACGACACCCAGCACATTGGATTTGGTCATTGCGCCAGCAATAATGCCTGCCAGATAGGCGCCTTCATAGGTGCGGCTGTCATAGGTGGCCACATTGGCACCCTGCTTGTAGCCCGTGGCGTGCTCGAACTTCACATCGGGGAAATCAGGCGCAATGCGCTGGATGGGCTCCATGTAGCCAAAACTGGTGGCAAACACCAGCTTGTTGCCATTGGCTGCCATGTCGCGGAACACGCGCTCAGCGTCGGCGCCTTCGGGAATGCTCTCAACGAACGAAGTCTGGATCTTGTCGCCAAATTCCTTCTCGATGGCCTTGCGCGCCTGGTCGTGCGCAAACGAATAGCCACCGTCGCCCACGGGGCCCACGTAGCCAAAGGCAATCTTGAGCGGCTCTGCAGCCGGTGCGGGCGCTGCAGCTGCCGGTGCAGGCGCCGGGGCGGGATCCTCTTTCTTGCCGCAGCCCACCAGGGCCGCGCTGGCCAGGGCCGAAAGAGCTGCTACCTTGAGCAGCGAACGCTTGTGCATGGAATTCATGGAAAAGTCCTCGGTTGCGTGGTTGTTATCAGGAAGATCAATCAAACTGTATTCAATATAGGCACAAAGCATGGGGTTTGCCGAGTTCTGCCGCCAAAAAACGACAGGTCACAGCTTGCATTGCTGCAGCACCCTGCTCCGTGCTCTCTAGCAAAAAGAGCGCCAATGCGCCCTTTGCCGTGCTTAGTTGGTACCCGGTACCTTGCCCTCAATACCGTTCACATAAAAATTGATGCCGCGCAGGAAGGCATCGTCAGCCACCTTGCCAGCTTCAAGCACCTGCTTGCCGGTGTTGTCCTGCACAGGCCCCGTCCAGACGGCAAAACTGCCATCCTTCATGCCAGCCTTGGCCTTTTCGACCTTGTCCTTGATCTCTTGCGGTACGTCGTCTGCGATCTTCTTCAGATCGATGGCACCTTCCTTCACGCCCCACCAGAAGTTACCGGTCTGCCACTTGCCAGCCAGAGTGTCCTCCACGACCTTGGTGTAGTAAGGCGTCCAGTCGATCACGGCCGAGCCCAGGTGGGCCTTGGGTGCGAAGGAGCTCATGTCGCCATCCTTGCCAAAAGCACGCACGCCGCGCTCTTCGGCCGTCTTCAGCACTGCTGGCGAATTGGTGTTCTGGTACATCACATCCACACCGCCGTTGATCAGGCTGGTGGCTGCTTCGGATTCCTTGGGCGGAGCGAACCATTCGTTCACCCATACCACCTTGGCCTTGATCGAGGGATCAATGCTCTGCGCACCCAGCACAAAGCTGTTGATGTTGCGCACCACTTCGGGGATCGGCACCGATGCCACCACGCCCACCGTCTTGGTCTTGGTCATGGCGCCCGCCACGATGCCAGCCAGGTACGCGCCTTCAAAGGTCTTGGTGTCATACACGGCCACGTTGTCACCGGTCTTGTAACCCGTGGCGTGCTCGAACTTCACATCCTTGAGATCGGCTGCCGCCTTCTGCACGAATTCCTGGTAGCCGAAGCTGGTGGCGAAAACCAGCTTGTTGCCCTGGCCAGCCATGTCGCGCATCACACGCTCGGCATCGGCGGATTCAGGCACGCTTTCGACCATCGAAGTCTCGATCTTGTCGCCGAACTTTTCCTGGATCGCCTTGCGGCCCAGCTCGTGTTGGTACGTCCAGCCGCCATCTCCAACCGGGCTGACGTAGACAAAGCCGATCTTCAGCTTGTCGGCCGCAGGGGCGGCTGCAGCGGGTGTGGGTGCAGCCGTCGGCGCAGCGGCCTCTTCTTTCTTGCCGCAGGCCACGAGGGCGGCCATGGAGACTGCCGACAGGCCGATCAACTGGATCAAGGTGCGTTTGCTGGAATGGCTCATGGGTGAACGCTTTCGAATCTGAAATGGTGGAACGGAATGGGTTACTGCCTATACTTTTTATGAACCCGGGTAGAACGGTTTGCCCAGCGATGCGGGCATGTTGACGCGAATCCAGGTTGGATTGCGCGACATGATTGCCAGCACCACGATGGTGGCCACATACGGCAGCATGGAGAGCAACTGGCTGGCCACCTGCACGCCCGTGGCCTGCAGGTGGAACTGCAGCATCGTCACGCCGCCGAACAGATACGCACCCAGCAGCACGCGCGCAGGGCGCCAGGTGGCGAAGGTCGTCAGTGCCAGCGCAATCCAGCCGCGCCCCGACACCATGTTTTCCACCCACAGCGGCGTGTACACCACCGAGATGAATGCACCGGCCAGCCCGCACAGCGCGCCGCCAAACACCACCGCCATCAGGCGGATGCGGCGCACGGGGTAGCCCAGCGCATGCGCCGAGGCAGGCGACTCGCCCACCGAGCGCAGCACCAGACCTGCGCGAGTGCGGTACAGAAAGTAGACCATCACGGCCGCCAGTACCATGGTGGCGTAGACCAGTGGATGCAGGGTGAAAAGCGCCTTGCCCACGACCGGCAGGTCCTCCAGCACCGGAATGCCATACTTGGGCGATGCAGGCATTTTGGCCTGTACGTAGTTGATACCGACAAAGGCGGAAAAGCCCACGCCGAACAGGCTCAGCGCCAAGCCGGTCGCATATTGATTGGTGTTGAGCCAGATCACCAGCCACCCAAACACGAGCGCCAGCGCCGCACCCGCCGCCATACCCGCCACAAAGCCCAACCAGGTGCTGCCCGAGTGCACCACGGTGGCAAAGCCCGCAATGGCGGCGCACAGCATCATCCCTTCTGCGCCCAGATTGACGATACCGGCCTTTTCGTTGATCAGGAGACCCAGCGCCGCCAGAGCCAGAATGGTGCCCGCCGTCAGCGTAGAGCCCAATAACAGTGCATACGCGTCCATCACAGGCCTCCTCTCACAGCGGCAGCGGGCCGCGCCCAACGCACGCGATAGGCAATCAGTGTGTCGCAGGCCAGCAGAGTGAACAGCAGCATGCCCTGGAACACGCCGGTCAGCGACTTGGGCAAGCCCAGGCGCGATTGCGCCAGCTCGCCACCGATATAGAACATGCTCATCAAAATGGCGGAAAACACCATGCCCACCGGATGCAGGCGCCCCACAAAGGCCACAATGATGGCGGCAAAGCCGTAGCCCATGGGCACATAGGGCGTGAGCTGGCCTACAGGGCCTGCCACTTCCAACGCCCCGGCGAGACCCGCACAGCCGCCCGAGATCAACAGGGCCGTCCACAGCGCACGGCGCGAGCTGAAACCCGCATAGCGGGCCGCCGCGGGCGCGAGACCACCCACTTGCTGGGCAAACCCCACTTTGGTGCGAAACAGAAACACCCACAGCAGCGCAGCCCCCACCAGGGCGATGACGACGCCAATGTTCATGCGCATGCCTTGCACCAGCTTCGGTATCTGGGTGACGCGCTCGAACATCTTGGTCTGCGGAAAGTTGTAGCCCATCGGATCCTTCCACGGGCCATACACCAGATACCCAAGAAACAAGGTGGCCACATAGACCAGCATCAGGCTCACCAGGATTTCATTGGCGTTGAACTTGTCGCGCAGCAGCGCCACGACGCCTGCCCAGGCCATGCCGCCCGCCACACCTGCTACAAGCACGAGTGGCACGATCCAGCCTCCAGTGCCCTTACCTGCCATCAGCGCCACGCCGCCAGCGGCAATGGCCCCCATGACGAATTGCCCCTCGGCACCGATGTTCCAGACGTTGGAGCGAAAGCACACAGCCAGGCCCAGCGCGATCAAGAGCAGCGGCGTGGCCTTGACGGTGAGTTCTGCCAGCGCGTTGGCCGATTTGATCGGCTCCCAGAAAAAGGCCTGCAGGCCGCGCACCGGGTCTTTGCCCAGCAGCGCAAACAGTGCAATGCCCAGCAGCACGGTGATCACCAGCGCCAGCAATGGAGACGCCAGAGTCCAGATACGTGATGGCTGCGGGCGGGCTTCAAGCTTGAGCATGGGCCGCCTCCGCGTTGACTGCGGGCCACAAGCCGCTCATCCATTCACCAATCTGCGCCACGTTGGCTTCGGCACGCGACACCGAAGGCGACAGGCGCCCGTGGGCAATCACATGCAGGCGATCACTGATTTCAAACAATTCGTCCAACTCCTCACTGACCACCAGCACCGCGCAGCCCGCATCGCGCAGCGCCAGTATGGCCCCGCGAATCTGCGCCGCAGCACCCACATCCACGCCCCAGGTCGGTTGCGACACGATCAGCAGGCTGGGCTTGGCATCGATCTCTCGACCCACAATGAATTTCTGCAGATTGCCCCCCGACAGCGACTGCGCCGCCGAATGCGGGCCTCCCGCCTTGACGCCAAAGCGGCTGATGATGCTGCGCGCCATGTCGTCGAGCTGGCCCATGCGCAGCCAGCCTGCCGGGCCGACCATCTCCTTGCGGGTCAGAATCAGGTTGTGTGCCAGGCCCATGCTGGGCACAGCACCTCTGCCAAGACGTTCTTCGGGCACAAAATGCAGCCCCAATGCGCGGCGACGGCCCGGCGCAAGGCGGCCCGCCGGTGTACTGCCGATCATCACCATCTCAGGCGCAGCACGCATGTCTTCGCCAGACAGCGCATAGAGCAGCTCCTTCTGACCGTTGCCGGATACCCCGGCGATGCCGACCACCTCGCCAGCGCGCACCTGCATCGATATGCCGTCGATATCGACGCCAAACTGGTCTTGCCGGGGCAGGCGCAGTTGCTGCACCCGTAAAACGGCAGCGCCGACCTGGCTGGGGCGCAGCTCCAACTGCGGCGGCTCTGCGCCAATCATCATGCGCGAAAGTGAGGCATTGCTTTCCACTGCCGGGTTGCATTCACCCGTTACCTGGCCAGCGCGCAGCACGGTGCAGGCGGTGCACAGCGCACGAATCTCATGCAGCTTGTGGCTGATATAGAGAATGCTGCAGCCTTCTGCGGCCAGTTTGCGCAGCACCACAAACAGTTTTTCCACCGCCTGCGGCGTCAGCACCGAGGTTGGCTCATCCAGAATCAGCACACGTGGCCTCGTCAGCAGGCCGCGAATGATCTCGACCCGCTGCATCTCGCCCACGCTCAAGGTATGAACCGGGCGCTGCGGATCGACTTCGAGTCCATATTCACTTGCAATGGTGGAGATGCGTGCAGTCACTTCGGCCAGCGAGAGTTGCTTGTCCTGGCCCAGCCAGACGTTTTCCGCCACGGTCAGGGTGTCGAACAGGCTGAAATGCTGGAACACCATGCTGATGCCAAGCTGGCGCGCCTCCTGCGGATTGCGCACCTGTACGGGCTTGCCATCCACCAGGATCTGGCCCTCGTCGGGCTTGACCGATCCATAAATGATCTTCATCAGCGTGGACTTGCCTGCGCCGTTTTCGCCAAGCACGGCATGTATCTCGCCTGCGCGTACCGAAAGTGATACCTTGTTATTGGCTACTACCGAGGGGTAGCGCTTGGTAATACCGATCAGCTGTAACCGGGGCACTGCAGCACCTGCGGTTGTCGGAGTCGGGGTCTGTGCATTCATGGGCCGCAATTGTCTCTCAGAATGTTACGGGGGGGCGGGAGAAAAACCAGCGAAGCGCTCACTCACATCAATTTTCTAGGTGGCGCCACCAGCGTCACGCAAGGATTGCGCCACTTTTTTGAGGCAATCGCGCAACCAGGCTGCGGCGTCCGATGCATGGGAGCGTGCATGCCACAGCAGGTAGTAATCGAGTGGCGGCAATTGCGCAGGGCATTCCAGAATCTCCACGGGCAGCTGCCCCGTGAAGCGCTCGCAGAACTGCCGCCCTGTGGTCAACACCAGCAAAGTGGACGCACACATGGCCGGAATGGCACTGAAATGGGCGCAGCGGGCGGTAATGCGCCGCTGCAGGCCCATAGCGTCCAGATGCGCATCGATGACGCCGCGCGCTCCGGGGTGGGTCGCCGTAGGGGCAATGTGCTCAGCCTCCAGCCAGCTCGCTACATCCCATCCTCGACGCACAGCCGGGTGCTTGCTGCTGACGAGGCACACCACCTCGTCGCGCATCAGGTTGGCCATGTGCAGGTCATCCGTTGGTTGCAGCCAGTTGCCAACCACCACATCGATATCACCATTGGCCAGCTGCGCGTGGTAGTGCGTTTCAGGCGAAAGCGGGTAGATCTCGACCGTGCACAGTGGTGCCTCGGCCTTGATGCGCGACACCAGGGAGGGCAGATAGAGGGGATCGAAGTAATCGCTGGCCGCGATCCGGAAGGTGCGCGTGGCCGTGCGCGGATCAAAGCTGCGCACATCGCTGAACAGGCCCTCGGCCGAGCGCAGAATGGCCGCTGCGGGCTCCACCATGCGCTGGCCCGCTTCGGTAGGCATCATGCCGGCTCCTGAGCGCACCAGCAAGGGATCGCCTGCCAGTTCGCGCAGGCGCTTGAGCGATGCTGACACCGCAGGCTGGTACATGCCCAGACGCAGCGCCGCACGCGAGACGCTACGCTCGGTCAGCACCGTGTGCAGTACCCGGATAAGGTGCAGATCTACTTTGTCGAACAGGGTTTGGTCTCGCATGCCAGCGGGGCACGCAGCGCATGCCAGAAAAGCTCATACCCGATGAGCTTATCAGTAGAGACGCTCCCGACAATCCCGGTCTTACCCGTGGCGCAATGAGGTGCCGTCGGCCTCTGCTCGGTCAGCCCTCCAATGCACACTGTTGCCGCCATGCCGTTTGGCCTCATAACAGGTCATGTCTGCGGCGCGAATGACCTGGTGGGCATCGGCAAAGCCTGCATCCATGTGCAATAGCCCAATGCTCACCGTGACCAAGAAATGCTTGCCGCGCAACTCAGGCTGCCAGTTCTGCAGCGCTTCACACAACTGCCTTGCAAGCGCATCGGCCTTTTCGCGGCTGCACTGGCGCAGCACCAGCGCAAACTTGTCACCAGCCACCCGCGCGGCAAAGCCCTGAAATGGCTGGAGCATCTGCAACTGGCGCGCTACCTGCTGAAGCACCAAGTCGCCCTGCGCATGACCAGCCAGCGCATTGATGGACGACATATTGTCGACATTGACATAGAACAACACCGGTGCGCTGGGCGACGAGCCATCCAGCCCTTCGCGCTGCGCCTGCAGCATCGCAGTGAGATGCGAGAACAGTGCATCGTAGCTAGGCAGCTCCGTCAACTTGTCCTGCTGCGTAGCCGACCGGCTGGCCACCCGCGCCTGACCAGCACGCACAAAACACCACAGATAGCCTGCAGTCACTCCGGGCACCCGTACCAGCTGCACCGTGGCAATGACCGGTGCCCCCGACTGGTGACGCAGACTCACAGTAGCTTCGGCGCTGCCATCGCGCAAAAGCTGCGGCTGCACCTGGCTCCACAGTGCATCCAGATCTGCCTGATCCATGGCCAGCAGTTGCACACCCTGCCCTTCCAGGTCACCACGGTCATAGCCTAAAAGATGCGATAGCGCCTGAGAGACCTGCACCATCCGCTCATCTTTCAAGAGCAACATGGAAAACCTTGCGCTCTCCAGCACCGTGTCTGCCAACTGTGATTTTTGCTGCAGGCGGCGCTCCAGCAGGCTTTGCTGCTGCTGCAGGCTGCGTAATTGCCGCCCTATCTGGTCAAGCTCGTCACCCGCAACTAGCACCTCGCCCGGCATGGGCGGAGGAACCTCCGCGACCATGACCCGCAGTTTGCGCGTGTGCCACCACAACCAGGCGAGGCTGAGAACCACCATGACCAATGCCAGGGCCTGAACCGTCAGACCCGACCAGGTGTCGAGCATGGGGCCCACCAACGGCGAGCTGGTTTCATGCTGCACCACCCGCACCACCAACCAGCGCGCCGCGGGAATCTCGGCCACGCTGATAAGCTGTGGCGCACGCCACCAGGCTTGCGCGGTGGTGGATGCGCCATTGCGTTCACGCTCGCTCCACAGCCGCAGGGCCTGGGCCAGAGCAGGCTCATCGACAGCCATGCCCAAAATGCGCGACGGATCGGGGTGCGAGATGACTACTCCGCTGGTACTCATCACCACCAGCTGCGCGTTTTCGCGCGCTGGCACGGCCAGCGACACAGGCAGCAGGCTTTGCGATTGCAGCCGCAGCACACCAGCGATCGCCCCCTGCACACTGCCATCTTTGGCCCGCAGCGGAATCCCCAGGGCAATGCTCGGCCCCCCCAGCGTGCTCTTGACCGGATCGGACACCTGGGGTTTGCCATCAACGATCACCCGCCGCAGCAAATCGCGCTCCGCTGGCTCCACCTCGGCCCTGTCGCCATCGCCAGAGCGAAAATCCAGACGGAACACCTGCGCACCACGGGCAAATACCATGCTGTCAAAGTACCGGGTGGCGGGCAAACCTTGGTCCAACAACCATTCCAGGGTTGGACGGGAATCAAGTGCCCAGGGCGCCGCGGCCTCGGCAACCGCAGCCAGCACTTTCTGGCTCTGCTCCAGCTTGCTGCCGATGAGCTTGGCAAGCAACTCCGTCTCATCGGCCTGCTGGGCCACCATCTGCCGCATGGTGCCTTCCTGGTTGCTGCGCAAGACCAGCCATCCCGCCAATGCCATTGCGAGCAATAGCATCAGGGGCACCACCACCATCAATTGCAAGGCCCAGCGGCCTGGCACAGCACTGCCTGATTGCGGGGCGTGCAGCGAGGTCAGCAGATGCTGGCTATCAAACAGGCGCCTCATATGCGCCCTAGGCTGGCAAGCAAATCGGTAGCTCTGGGGGCAGGATTGTCAAAGGCAGATACATGGCGCAACTCCTGTTTGAACTGCGCACATGTTCGCTATTTCAGCGCTGCCCGGCTATCGGTAGAAGGCCGTAAGGAAAACACCTTGGTCTGCAGACAACCGGACAGCACTTGCCCAAGTCTGTGAAGCCCCACTATCGCCAACGATACGAGAACTCAGGATTTGGCCAACTGGCGCAATGATTCGGGCTGAGGTAACCGCAGGCTTTTGCCCGCCCCATCCAGCAAACCTTGATCGCGCAGCTGACGCAAAACGCGCGACAGGGTTTCTGGTGCAATACCCAGATGTGCGGCGATCTGGCGCTTGGACTGCGCCAAATGGACGGCCAGACCACTTATCGCTTCATTGGCGTGTACCGGTTCTGCGTGTTGCAGCAACCATTGGGCGCAACGTGCCACCGCATCCTGGGCCACACGGCTGACGGCCAGCGCCGCTTGCTGGCAGTAGCCCTGCGCCATGCTGGTCACCAAGCCCTGCGCATCGGCAGGCCATTGCTGCAAGCTGGTGCGTAGCCGGTCTACCGGCACGGAACGCCATTGCACCTGCGTCTGGGCCATCATGTCCACCGCACAAGGCTGTCCAGCGAGGGCCGGAGCCGCATCCAGCCAGCATGGAGCATGCATTACACCCAGCAGATGACGCATGCGCCCTTCTTCTTGAACCCCAAATACTATGGTTCCGCTTTCCAGATACAGCACATCCACCAATGGTTGGTGGCGGCGGCGCACCATCACGCCGGCAGGCGCGCTGTGGGTCACAAAGTCATCCAAAGAAAGCAGATCGAGCATGGCACGAACTTTGCACGCCACTGCCCTTGGGCGTATTGCGCTAAATCAACGCGTATGCGTGCAGCTTCTACACCACACCTCGTGTAAGTTCTGACTGACACAGCGCAAGTTGAAACGCATATTCCACAACGGGGCTACCCACATTTGAAAATTCCCTCGATCACAAATCCAACACCTGAAACAAAGGACTGTTATGCATAACAAAAAACTGCTCGCAACGGCTGCCATGCTAGCTTGTGTTGCTACAGCGCAAGCCCAGTCGTCGGTCACTGTGACCGGCCTGAGCGATCTCTACGTAGGCTCGATGAAAGCGCCGGGCGATGCCGGCCGCACTAACGTCGTCAATAGCGGCGGCATGACCACCTCGTGGATCGGCTTTCAGGGCACAGAAGATCTGGGCGGAGGCCTCAAGCTCAATTTCATGCTGAACAGTTTCTTCCGCGGCGACACAGGCTCTCCTGGCCGTTTCAATGGCGACCCATTCTTCTCGCGCGATGCCTTTGTCGCCCTGGATGGTGGTTTTGGTCGCGTGCTGCTGGGCCGCACCGTCGCCCCCAATTTCGTGCCGACCATTTCGTTCAATCCTTATGGCGATTCGTTCACCTTCTCTCCGCTGGTACTGCACCAGAACATCAGCGGCCCGGCATGGCAGAGAACCAACCCTACCGATACCGGCTGGAGTAATCAGATTGTCTATTCCACCCCTGATGTCAGCGGACTCAAGGCGAATGTGCATTACCAGTTTGGCGAGCAGGCCGGCCAGAACGGCAAGAAGAATGTCGGCGTCAACGCTACCTACAGCCAGGGCCCACTGGGACTGACAGCGTTCTACGAGGATGTCAGCATCGCCAGCCCCATTGCTTCAGTGCTTCCTGATGGCCGCAAGAACTGGATGCTGGGCGCCCGCTACGACTTCGGCGTGGTCAAAACCTTTGCCACCTATGGCCAGACCAAGGGCAAAAACGACGACTACAAAGCCAAGACCGGCTCTCTGGGCGCCACCATTCCACTGGCCGCCAACAGCCGCATCCTGGCTGCCTGGGCCCAGTCAAAGCTGGACCAGACCAGCACCAAACGCAATACTGTCTCTGTGGGCTACAACTACGATTTTTCCAAACGCACCGATGGCTACGCCATCGTGATGTACGACAAGGTCAAAGACGTAGGCAGCGGCACCAGCGTGGGCGTGGGCATCCGTCACCGCTTCTGACACGGCCACATTGCGCGCCAGCCGATGCTCTCCGTGCCTCCACTTGAATGCACCTGCGACCTTGCACTCTGATGGATAGCCGCTGACGCGCCTTACCTATGCGCAGACAAGCAAAGACCTCCAAGCAAAGTTTGGAGGTCTTCTTATTCCGGGATCGAGCCCGAGCTAAAGATCTGCAGGGTGGCAGAACCAAAGACATGAAAAACACCCTCATCAGAGGGCGTCTCATCATCGATCTCTCAGTTGGCCATCAAGGCGCCGTCGATGCACCACCTTCAAACCAGCGCTTGACCAGGTCACGTTCGGTGGCAGACAGACCATCGGGATTGCCAAACGGCATCTTCTTGAGCACCACCACCTGTTGGTAAATCTGTTGGGTGTGCTGTGCCACTTCACCTGGTGAATCCAGCTTCACGTTCTTCTGTGCCAGGCCAGCCGCGCTGTGGCAGGCCACGCAGTGCTGGGCAAATACCTTGGATACCTCGCTGTATGCCACCGCGCCTTCTGCAGCAGGCTTTGCGGCCGCTGCAGGTGCCGCCGGTGCAGCAGCCTGCGGGCCGGGCTTGAGCCAGACCATCACGCCCAGGATGGCTGCCACGCCGATCACGGCATACGGCCAGGGGTGCTTGTTGCGGCCAAGCTTGAAGCCATGGCGCAGCACAAAGAACTGGCGAATGGCCGCTCCCGCGAACATCATGAAGATCAGCACCAGCCAGTTGTACTTCTGGTTGTACAGCCAGCCGTAGTGGTTGGAGAGCATGGCAAACAGCACAGGCAGCGTGAAATAGGTGTTGTGCACGCTGCGCTGCTTGCCGCGTTTGCCGTGGATAGGGTCGACTGGTTCACCGTTCTTGAGCGCGCGTACCACCGTGCGCTGGCCAGGGATGATCCAGAAGAACACATTGGCGCTCATTGATGTGGCTAGCATGGCCCCCATCAGCAGGAAAGCCGCCTGGCCAGGGAAGATGTGGCACGCCAGGAAGGCCGCGATGCAGACCAGCACCAGCACCAGGGCGCCCACAATGCCATCGCCATTCTTCTTCTGCCCGAAGACGCGGCAGATGCCGTCATACAGCAGCCAGAACACCACCAGAAAGCTCAGCGCCGCAAACACCGCCATTGGCGTGCTCATGGCATTGGGGTTGGCGGGGTTGACCAGATAGATATTGGCGTTCCACAGGTAAGACACCGTCAGCAACGCAAAACCAGATAGCCAGGTGGTGTAGCTTTCCCAGTAAAACCAATGCAAGTGATCGGGCAGCTTGGGAGGTGAGACATTGAACTTGACGGGGTGGTAGAAGCCGCCACCGTGCACGGCCCATAGCTCGCCACTGACACCCTGCTTCTTCAGGTCTTCGTCTTCGGGCGGCGTCAGGCTGCTGTCCAGAAACACAAAGTAGAACGACGAGCCCACCCATGCAATTGCCGTGATGACGTGCAGCCAGCGCAGCAAGAGGTTCGCCCAGTCGAGGATATAGCCTTCCATCGCTTTCATCCTTGGCAGCGTGGAGCTGCCCTTGCGGGCGGCGCTGTTGCGTGGGGCAACCGGCACCGTCCGAGAAAAGCTGCTCACCACTGCGGGCGCTCTGAGCAGCCAAGTGGCCGCGCTCCACAGCAATCATCGATGCCAGGGCTCCGCTGCGACCATTTTGTAGACGCAAAGTGTATGCAATTTTTGGTGACAGTGGGAGCTTATCGTGTCATGCTCACCCTAGTTAAAACCCTGATGTGAAATACACCATGATTACGCACTGCCTCGAACGGGTGCATGCAGTCAAGGCTTGAAAACATGCCTTCTTTCGGCCTCTGGCTCAAAGCATGAAAGCGTCGCCAGCTATCAAACTAATAGCTGACTGACTGCAAAAGCTGCGCCGCTACCGCAATGGCAATCACTTCAGGGGCCTTGCCGGTGATGCCTGGCACGCCGATCGGGCAGGTGATACGGGCAAATTCAGTGGCAGAAAAGCCGCGCTCTTGCAGGCGATGCGCAAAACTCGCGCGCTTGGTGGCGCTGCCAATCAGGCCGACCATGCCCAAATCAGCCTGCTCGCGCAGTCGTACCAGGCAGGCCTGAGTGATGAACAAGTCCTGCTGGTGGTTGTGCGTGAGGATGAAGATGCTGCTGCCTGCTGCCAAATCGGCCACGGCAGCCTCGACGGGATCGGAATGTTCGGCCACCACATTGGCAGACAACTCGGAAGGGAAGATCGCGTCTCGGCTGTCCACCCAGGTAATTTGCAGCGGCAGCGGCGCCAGCACCTGCACCAGAGCCGCGCCTACATGGCCTGCGCCAAAAATGGCGACCGGCGCAAACTTCTCCGCCAGCCGGGCCTGCAGGGCAGCGCGGTCTGCGGCTCCCACCTTCACAAAGCGCAGATGCACGACGCCACCGCAGCATTGGCCAAGCTTGGGTCCCAATGGGTAGCGCTCGTGTGCCTCCGTCTCGCTGCCAGCCAGCATGGCACGGGCCTTTTCAGCAGCCAGCCACTCCAGATGGCCGCCCCCGATGGTTCCGATCTGACCGGTGCTCGCTGGCGCGTCTCCCGCGCCAAACACCGCCATCCATGCGCCTTGCTCGCGCGGCGCCGACCCTTGGGTCGCCTCGACTTCGACCAGGCAGGCCGGCTCCACTGACAAGCGGGCCAATAGTTGCTGCAACGCACGCATTCCTAGCTCTCCATCCCGATGGGCGGCAACACACCACGGCGCTGCACGCTATCATTTCTACCATGACTGAACCCAACCCCAGCGCTTGGCAACGCTTCTGGAACAGAATCACCGGCCACGCAGATTCCAGTGAGGCCGCCACTGAAGACATAGCGGCACAGCACACGCCACCTGCGCCCCCTGAGCCATCTGCCGAGCAGCCCGTCGTACTGTCTGCCGCCCGTAACGAAGATGAGTACCGCCGCGAGTGCGCGCGCCACCTGTACGATCGTTATGCGGACCGCATCTTCCAGGGCATGATGCCGCCCATGCTCTACGCCATCGGCAGCCTGGAGCTCTATCTGGACGCCCAAGGCCGTATCGAAGGCCTGAACTGGCTGCGCGAACCAAGCCACGCACCAGAAGTGGTGCAGCAGATCGAAGACATGGTCTACGACGCCGCCCCTTTTCCGGCTGCACCCCGGCTGGCACAAACCATTTACACCGATACCTGGCTGTGGGATGAAAGTGGCCGCTTCCAGCTGCACACCCTCACCGAAGGCCAGCGCTGATTGCTATCCAAACAGTAGCCTGTCGCACGCATCAACAGCGTGCTACAGAAGCTATTCTCAGAAGCCTTGGCCGCGAGTGCCTGCCAACATGTCGGGCATAACCTGCATCACGAGCCTCGGTACGTGGAATAGCTCCAGGGGCTGACCAGAAGCGGCACGTGGTAGTGCTGGTCCACATTGGCCACGCCAAAATCCAGGCTCACCTTGTTCAGAAAGCTGGGCTCGGGCAGTTGCACGCCCCGGGCCTTGAAATAAGCCGCCACGTCAAAAGTCAAACGGTACGTACCCACTTGGAGGGTGTTGTTGTCAAACAGCGGCGCGTCGGTACGTCCGTCGTGGTTCAAAACCAGGCTTTTGACCAAAGTGGCCTTGTCGCCTTCGGTGGAGAACAATTCCACCGCCATGCCCGCAGCGGGGCAGCCATTCATGGTATCGAGAACGTGGGTGCTGAGGCCCATAGGGAAATCTCCTGATGATTATGGTTAAGATGACACTGGTGATGTGCACTGAAAGTGTATACACTTTTTGTCAATCGATCTATCATCCTGGTATGGAATCCACCTCCACTTCCACCATCGCTCAGGCGCTGACCCGCGCCATCGTCGAGCACAAGCTGTTGCCAGGCACCAAACTGGCAGAGCAAAAGCTTGCCGATCACTTCGGGGTCTCTCGCACTCTGGTGCGCCAGGCGCTCTTCCAGCTGTCGCAGAACCATCTGGTCACGCTCGAACCGGCCCGTGGCGCGTTCGTGTCTACGCCTTCGGTCGAAGAGGCCCGCCAGGTGTTTGCCGTGCGCAAGATGCTCGAGATAGAGATGACGCGCAACTTTGCGCAGAACGTGACGCCCAAACAGCTCAAGGCCCTGCGCGATCATGTCAAGCAGGAAGCCGCCGCGATGGGAGGCACCGATGTCAGCAGCCGTACCGAACTGCTGGGCGACTTCCATGTCCGCATTGCCGAGCTGATGGGCAATGAAGTGCTTGCCCAGATGCTGAGCGATCTGATCTCCCGCTGCGCGCTGATCACGCTGATGTACCAATCGGCCAGCGCCGCCGCGCATTCGCACGAAGAGCACGAGGCCATCGTGCAGGCGATTGCTGCGCGGGATGTCGAAGGCGCCGTGCAGCTGCTGCAGGAGCACCTGGAGCACGTCGAGCAAGGCTTGCAGTTTGAGCGCGATATTCCCAGCAACGATTTGTCCATGGCTTTGTCCACGATCACGGTATGACTTACGACGCCACCGCCTCCTACCCCCGCGACCTCATCGGCTACGGCCGCGACGTGCCCCATGCGCAATGGCCGCAGGGCGCGCGCATTGCCGTGCAGTTTGTGCTGAACTACGAAGAAGGCGGTGAAAACAACGTGTTGCATGGCGATCCCGCCAGCGAGCAGTTCCTGTCCGAAATGTTCAACCCGGCGGCCTACCCTGAGCGCCACATGAGCATGGACGGCATCTACGAATACGGCTCGCGCGCAGGCGTGTGGCGCCTGCTGCGCGAATTTGAAAAACGCGGCCTGCCACTGACCGTGTTTGGCGTGGCCACGGCGTTGCAGCGCCACCGCGAACTGGCGCAGGCCTTTGCCGACCTGGGCCATGAAGTGGCCTGCCACGGCCTCAAATGGATCCACTACCAGAACGTGCCCGAAGAGATCGAGCGCGCGCACATGCAGCAGGCCATGGATATCTTCAAGAATATCTATGGCAGCCGCGTCGAACACGGCCTGGGCTGGTACACCGGCCGCGACAGCCCCAACACCCACCGTCTGGTGGCCGATTTCGGCGGCTTTGCCTATGACAGCGATTACTACGGTGACGACCTGCCATTCTGGATGAAGCTGCAAAAATCCGATGGCACAGCCGCCCACCAGCTGATCGTGCCCTACACGCTCGACTGCAACGACATGCGCTTTGCGCTGCCCCAGGGCTACTCGCATGCCGATCCGTTCTTCCAGTACCTGAAGGACAGCTTTGACGTGCTGTATGCCGAAGGCGACCCGCATGGCGAGAACCGTCCCAAGATGATGAGCATCGGCATGCACTGCCGCCTGCTCGGCCGCCCAGGCCGCATCACGGCGCTGCAACGCTTTCTGGACCACATCCAGCAGCATGACAAGGTCTGGGTCTGCAAACGCATCGACATTGCCCGCCACTGGGCCCAGCACTTTCCAGCCCCCGCACTTTGAATGAAAACGGCACCAAGTCCAAGTGCTTGATCGGCAAGCGCTGGATGCTCATATTTTGATAGGAGACAACCATGGCATTGACCTTGGAACAACTCAACAGCGCAACATCTGAAGAAGCGCTTGTCATGCTCGATGGCCTGTACGAGCATTCACCGTGGATCGCAGAGGCCGCGCTGGCACAGCGCCCCTTTCAGTCGCTCGCGCAGCTCAAGTACGCCATGGTGCAGGCGCTGGCTGCCAGCAGCGATCAAAAGAAGCTCGACCTGATCCGCGCTCACCCGGAGCTGGCTGGCAAGGCCATGGAAACCAACACGCTCACGGCCGAATCGACCAATGAGCAGAGCAAGGCGGGCCTGACCAATTGCACTCCGGATGAACTGGCCCATATCCGCCAGCTCAATGCCGACTACCAGGCGCGCTTTGGCTTCCCACCCGTGCTTGCCGTGCGCGGCCCGCGGGGCCTGGGCCTGCCCAAGGCCGAGATCATCGCCACCTTCGAGCGCCGCCTGCACAACCACCCGGCCTTTGAACGTGACGAAGCACTGCGCAATATCCACCGCATTGCAGAAATCCGCCTGAACGACAAGTTCGGCTACGAGCCCGCGCTGGGCAACGACGTGTGGGACTGGCAGGAAAAACTGGCTCAGCACAGCGACGAGGGCTACGCCGAAAAGGGCCAGCTCACCGTCACCTATCTCACGGACGCGCACCGCGCCTGCGCCCAGCGCATCAGCCACTGGATGCGCGAGAGCGGTTTTGACGAAGTCGAGATCGACGCCGTAGGCAACGTAGTAGGCCGCTACCACGGCGCCACGCCCGATTCCAAATACCTTTTGACCGGCAGCCATTACGACACCGTTCGCAACGGCGGCAAATACGATGGCCGCCTGGGCATCTTCGTACCCATGGCCTGTGTGCGCGAGCTGCACCGCGCGGGCAAGCGCCTGCCCTTTGGTATCGAAGTCGTCGGATTTGCCGAAGAGGAAGGCCAGCGCTACAAGGCCACCTTCCTGGGCTCAGGCGCGCTGATCGGCCACTTTGACCAAAACTGGCTGGGCCAGAAAGACGAAGACGGCATCACCATGCGCGAAGCCATGCAGCATGCCGGCCTGTGCATCGACGACATCCCCAAGATCCAGCGTGATGCCACCAAGTATCTGGGCTTCATCGAAGTGCATATCGAACAGGGCCCAGTGCTCAACGAACTCGATATTCCGCTGGGTATCGTCACCTCGATCAATGGCAGCTCCCGCTATGTGTGCGAAATGATCGGCATGGCCAGCCATGCTGGAACCACCCCTATGGACCGCCGCCGCGACGCTGCCTGCGGCGTGGCCGAGCTGATGCTGTACGCCGAAAAGCGCGCCGCACAGGATGGCGATTCGGTGGCCACCGTTGGCATGCTGGAGGTGCCCAGCGGCTCGATCAACGTGGTGCCCGGCCGCTGCAAGTTCAGCCTCGATATGCGCGCGCCCACCAATGCACAGCGCGATGCCATGGTGAGCGACATCCTCGCCGAGCTGGCAGCCATTGCCGAGCGCCGAGGCCTGCGCGTGACCAGCGAGTTGACCATGCAGGCCGCCGCCGCCCCCAGCGCGCCAGAGTGGCAACAGCGCTGGGAAAAAGCCGTAGCGGCCCAGGGTGTGCCCCTGTTCCGCATGCCCAGCGGCGCAGGGCACGATGCCATGAAGCTGCACGAAGTCATGCCGCAGGCCATGTTGTTCGTGCGCGGCATCAACAGCGGCATCAGCCACAACCCGCTGGAATCGAGCACGTCTGACGACATGCAGCTGTCCATCGACGCTTTCACCCACATCATTCAACAACTCGAAAAAGAGGCAGCATGACCAACGCAACCACCTACGCAGCCCTAGACCAGTGGATCGATCAGCACTTTGATGAAGAAGTGCAGTTCTTCCAGAAGCTGGTGCAGGTTCCCACCGATACGCCGCCCGGCAACAACGCGCCCCACGCCGAACGCACGGCCGAGCTGCTCAAGGACTTTGGCTATGAAGCCGAAAAGCACGTGGTGCCGGAAGCCGAGGTCAAGGCCTATGGCATGGAATCGATCACCAACCTGATCGTGCGCCGCCAGTACGGCAGCGCAGGCTCGGGCCGCACCATCGCCTTGAACGCCCACGGCGATGTGGTGCCTCCCGGCGAGGGCTGGACCAAGGACCCCTATGGCGCCGAAATCGTGGATGGCAAGCTCTACGGCCGCGCTGCCGCGGTGAGCAAGAGCGATTTCGCCAGCTTCACCTACGCCGTGCGTGCCCTCGAAGCCGTGGCCAAACCCGCCAAGGGTGCGGTGGAGCTGCACTACACCTACGACGAAGAGTTCGGCGGCATCATGGGCCCGGGCTGGCTGCTGGAGAAGGGGCTGACCAAGCCCGATCTGATGATCGCAGCCGGCTTCAGCTACGAAGTGGTGACGGCCCACAACGGCTGCCTGCAGATGGAAATTACCGTGCAGGGCAAGATGGCCCACGCTGCCGTGCCGCATACGGGGGTGGACGCGCTGCAGGCTGCCGTGGTGCTGATGAATGCGCTGTACGCCGAAAATACCAAGTACCAGCAGATCACCTCCAAGGTACCTGGCATCAAGCACCCTTACCTGAACATCGGCCGCATCGACGGCGGCACCAACACCAACGTGGTGCCCGGCAAGGTGGTGCTCAAGATCGACCGCCGCATGATTCCCGAAGAGAATCCCGCAGAAGTCGAAACCCACATCCGTGCGGTCATCGCCAAGGCCGTTGAAGATTTCAACACCCGAGGCGGCTATACCGGCGAAGATGCAGTGCGCGTGGACATCAAGCGCCTGCTGCTGGCCAATGCCATGACACCCCTGCCCGGCAACAAGCCGCTGGTGGATGCCATCCAGCAGCATGGCGAAGCCGTTTTTGGCGAGAAGCCACCCGCAGTCGGCACGCCGCTGTACACCGATGTGCGCCTCTATGTGGAGCGAGGCATTCCCGGTGTGATCTATGGCGCAGGCCCCCGTACCGTGCTGGAATCGCACGCCAAGCGCGCCGACGAGCGCCTTGATCTGCAAGACCTGCGCCGCGCGACCAAGGTGGTGGCACGCGCGCTGTACGATCTGCTGGCGTAAAAGCAATCTGAAAGCTGCTGCAGACGCCGTTCACTGACTGCGCATCGCCCTCTTGCAACGCCTCCTTCGGGAGGCGTTTTTCATTCCTTTTCACCTCCAGCGCTTACCGTGCTTGCACGCAAACTCCTGATTCAATAGCAAAAAAATTGTCGCGTACCAGACGGGTTCAGGGCAGTTTCAGGGTAATCAGCAAGTCGCCTGCACGCCGAATGTGTATACACTTTTTGTATGGATTCGCCCTGCCGCAATCCAGCTGTACAAGGTTTTTCGTGATAGGAGCGAAAGAATGCAATCTAACAAACACCCTGTGGACGAAGTACTGCCGTTGGGGCGGTTGACGGCACTTGGTTTGCAGCATGTATTGGTCATGTATGCGGGTGCGGTGGCGGTGCCGCTGATCGTGGGTCGGGCATTGAACCTGGACCACCACCAGATCGCCAAGCTCATCTCTGCCGATCTGTTTGTGTGCGGGCTGGTCACCCTGATCCAGGCCTGGGGCGCGACGCGCTGGTTCGGCATCAAGCTGCCGGTAATGATGGGCGTGACCTTTGCCAGCGTGGCGCCCATGATTTCCATGGCGCAGACCACGGGCGGCACCTATGGGGCAGGGTTGATTTTCGGCTCGGTTATTGGGGCCGGGGTGATATCGATTGCCATAGCACCGTTTGTCAGCCGCATGCTGCGGTTCTTCCCGCCTGTTGTTACCGGCACCATCATCACGGTCATCGGCATCAGCCTGATGCGCGTGGGCATCAACTGGATCTTCGGCAACCCGGTGGGCCCCACAGCACCCAACGTGGTCAATCCCGAGTACGCCAAATGGCTGCAGGAAGCGCAAGCCATGGCGGGCGCACCGGGCTCTTCGCTGCCACCTATTCCAAAGGGCATGAGCATCCTGCCATCCATTCCCAACCCCAAATATGCCGACCTCAGCGGTGTGGCCATTTCGGGCATCGTGCTGGTATCCATCCTTTTGATCACCAAGTTCGCCAAAGGCTTTCTGGCCAATGTGGCCGTGCTGGCCGGCATCGTGATCGGCGCCATCATCGCCACGGCGATGGGTTTCATGACCTATGAGAAGGTGGTGCAGGCCGAATGGTTCGATTTCGTGATGCCGTTCGAAATTGCGGCGCCCGTGTTCGATCCGATCCTGATCCTCACCATGACCCTGGTGATGATCGTCGTGATGATCGAATCGGTCGGCATGTTCCTCGCGCTCGGAGACATGACGAGCAAGGAAGTGACGCCAGATGACCTGACGCGCGGCCTGCGCACCGATGGCCTGGGCACCTTGCTGGGCGGCATCTTCAACACCTTCCCCTACACCAGCTTCTCGCAGAATGTGGGTCTGGTGGCAGTCACCGGCATCCAGAGCCGCTTTGTCTGCGTGGCTGGCGGCTTCATTCTGATCATTCTGGGCGTGCTGCCCAAGCTGGGGGCCCTGGTGGAATCGCTGCCCACCATGGTGCTGGGCGGCGCGGGGCTGGTGATGTTCGGCATGGTTGCCGCCACCGGCATCCGTATTCTGGGCAATGTGGATTTCCGCAACAACCGCTATAACGGAATGATTGTTGCAGTGTCCATTGGCGTGGGCATGATCCCGCTGATTGCACCGAGCTTTCGCCAATGGATGCCGCACGCCATCCACCCGCTGATCGAATCGGGCATTCTGCTCGCATCCATCTGCGCCGTGGCGCTCAATGTGTTCTTCAATGGTGCCAAACACGACGAGGCCGCCATTGTGCAGGCCGCCCGACAGGCGGACGCTCACTAACAACACTTGTTGCGCTGCAGCATTGAAATTGAGACCCACTACCAAAATGGAGTGGGTCGACGCATTTATGATGCAGTTGACATTTACAGGATTGATCTATGGCACAGCAACCACTCTCCGCCGCCGAACAGGCCCTCCGCGATGCAGCTCGCGAATACCACCGCAGCCCCAGCAAAGGCAAGATTTCGGTCACCCCCACCAAGCCATTGTCCAACCAGCGTGATCTGTCGCTGGCCTACTCGCCAGGCGTGGCCTACCCCTGCCTCGATATCCAGGCCGACCCCAGCAAGGCGTTCGATTACACCTCGCGCGGCAATCTGGTTGGCGTAATCACCAACGGCACCGCCGTGCTGGGCCTGGGCGATATCGGCCCGCTGGCCGGCAAGCCGGTGATGGAAGGCAAAGGCTGCCTGTTTAAGAAATTTGCCGGTGTCGATGTGTTCGACATCGAACTGGACGCACGCGATCCCGACAAGATCATCGAAATCGTTGCAGCGCTGGAGCCCACGCTGGGCGGCGTCAACCTGGAAGACATCAAGGCGCCCGAGTGCTTCTACATCGAGCAGGAGCTGTCCAAGCGCATGAACATTCCGGTGTTCCACGACGACCAGCACGGCACCGCCATCATCTCCAGCGCGGCCTTGCTCAATGGCCTGGAACTGGTGGGCAAGGACATCGGCGCCGTCAAGATTGCCGTCTCGGGCGCGGGCGCTGCAGCCATTGCCTGCGTGGACGTGATGGTGGGCCTGGGCGTCAAGCGCGAGAACATCTACATGGTGGACTCCAAGGGCGTAATCTACGAAGGCCGCCCTGGTGGCCTTGATGCCTCCAAGGCCCGCTACGCGCAGAACACCCAAGCTCGCACCCTGGCCGACGTGGTTCATGGCGCCGACGTGTTCCTCGGCTGCTCGGCTCCTGGTGTGCTGACGGCTGAGATGGTCAAGACCATGGCCGACAAGCCCATCATCCTGGCGCTGGCCAATCCCGAGCCGGAAATCCG
Source organism: Comamonas odontotermitis (assembly GCF_014207855.1). GTDB lineage: Bacteria > Pseudomonadota > Gammaproteobacteria > Burkholderiales > Burkholderiaceae_C > Comamonas > Comamonas odontotermitis_A. Next base: position 36,047 of record NZ_JACHKZ010000016.1, read on the forward strand.
TCCTGAACTGGCCAAGGCCATCCGTCCCGACTGCATCATCGCCACTGGCCGCTCGGACTATCCGAACCAGGTCAACAACGTGCTGTGCTTCCCCTACATCTTCCGTGGCGCACTCGATTGCGGCGCCACCAAGATCACCGAAGCCATGAAGCTTGCCTGTGTGCGCCAGATCGCCGAGCTGGCCAAGGCCGACATCAGCGAAGAAGTGGCCGCCGCCTACTCGGGCAAAGAGCTCACCTTTGGCCCGGACTACCTCATTCCTACGCCATTCGATTCGCGCCTGATCCTGAAGATCGCACCCGCCGTGGCGCAAGCTGCAGTGGAATCCGGTGTGGCAACCCGCCCCATCACCGACATGGAAGCGTACAAGGAGCACCTGACCCGCTTCGTCTACCAGACCGGCATGCTGATGCGCCCAGTGATCAGTGCCGCCAAGGCTCTGCCTGATGTACAGAAGCGCGTGGCCTACGCCGACGGTGAAGACGAGCGCGCGCTGCGTGCCGCACAGATCGTCATCGACGACGGCATTGCCCACCCCATTCTGGTGGGCCGCCCTGCAGTGATTGCAGCGCGCATCGCCAAGGCCGGCCTGCGTATGCAGCCCGGCAAAGACGTGGAAATCGTCAACCCTGAAGATGATCCGCGTTTCCGCCAGTATTGGGAAACCTACCACCAGCTGATGAAGCGTAATGGTGTGACAGCAGAAACGGCCAAGGCCTTGGTGCGCCGCTCCAACACCATCATCGCAGCGCTGATGGTTAAACTTGGCGACGCCGATGCCATGATCTGCGGCCTGGTCGGTACCTACGAAACCCATCTGGAGCGCATTCACAATATCATCGGCCGTGCGGAAGGCGAAAAGCAATACGCAGCCCTGAACGCACTGATGACCGAGCAGAACGGCTCGCTGTTCATTGCCGACACCTACGTGAACGAGAATCCGACTGCTGAAGAACTGGCCGACATCGCCTGGGCTTCGGTGCAGGAAGTGCAGCGTTTTGGCATTCCACCCAAGGTGGCGTTCCTCTCGCACTCCACCTATGGCTCGTCCAAGCGTGCCTCGGCCCGCAAGATGCGTGAAGCGCGCGACATCTTCGTTGCCCGCCACCCCGGCATCGAATGCGACGGTGAACTACATGGCGATGCTGCACTGGACCCGGCTATCCGCAACAGTTACATGGAATCAGCGGAAACCACGCTCAAGGGCGAGGCGAATGTACTGGTCTGCCCCAACCTGGATGCGGCCAACATTCTGTACAACGTGCTCAAGACCACGACCGCCGGTGGCGTCACCGTCGGCCCGATTCTGATGGGCACGGCCGCTACGGCCTACATCCTGACACCGGCCTCCACCGTGCGCCGCGTATTCAATATGACGGCCCTGGCCGTTGCCAGCGCCGCTGCGCGCCGCGCGAACGCCTGATGCCCTAACCCGGGCACCCGCCCGGTGCAATGCCCCCTGCAGTCGCTTCGGTTGCAGGGGGTTTTATTTTGCTATTGAAAATATCGTCAACAGCGCAGCGCCATGAGGCGCCACCAGCAAAACGCACTGCGCGCGCATGCAAGTTTTCGGTAGCAACAGCCGCTAACCTGCCGTGCGCAGTTGCCAGAATGGCAGCGCCTGCGGACCGCACATGCCCGTGGCAATGCGCTGCGCCGTCGGCAGCGATCCGGTCAGCCCCAGATGACCGTGACCCACCGCGAGCCACAGGCCTGGAATGGAGTCGATGTGGCCTACCACCGGCACCGAGCCCGGCAGGCAGGGCCGGTGCCCCATCCAGTGCTGGGCCTGGTGCTGCGCCAAGGCTGGAAAGGCCGTACGCGCAATGCGCTCGATACCCGCCGCGCGGCGCGGATTGGGCGGCGCCTTCAGGCCCGCAATCTCGACCGTGCCGCCGACACGCAGGCCGCCTTCCATCGGCGCAATGAACACTTTCTTGTCGGCCAGCACCACGGTACGGCCCACCAGATGCTGGGCTCCGGCAAACTGTGCGTGGTAGCCGCGTTGCGATTCCACCGGCAGCAGCATGCCCAGCGGGCGCAGCAATTGCGGAGCCCAGGCGCCCGCCGCCACAACTACTTGCGTCCAGCGTTGCTTGTCCAGTGCAGCGTCTCCGGTCTTCACTGCCCAGCCATCGGGAGTGATATGGAGTGCGCGCACTTTGGCACGCGCCAGCGTACCGCCGCGCCGTACAAAGGCATCCACCATGGCTTGCACATAGCGCAAGGGGTTCAGGATGGTGCCATGATCGGCCAGGAAACGGCCATAGGCATAGCCCTGCGGCGCGTTGGGCTCCAATGCCTCAATGCCCGCGCGATCCAGTTGCTCCACCTGGTAGCCATACTGCTCGCGCAGCTTCCAGCCCATGGCGTCCTTCTCTGCAGCCGCTGCATCGGGGTACAGATGCAAATGGCCCTGACGGATGAACAACTCGGGAACACCCAGGCGCTGCGCCATGGTTTCGTGGGCATCAACTGCACCGTGGTACAGATCGTTGAGCCGCGCTGCCGCAGCCGCCACGCGCCTGGGCTCGGCCGATTGTGCAAAGGCCACGAGCCACGACGCCGCCTTTGGGAAATGCTTCCAGGCGATGGATAAAGGGCCATCCTGGTCCAGCAGCATACCGGGCACGGTTTTCAAGATACCAGGCAAGGCAAGCGGCGCCACCGAGCCCGGGCTGATCGCGCCCGAGTTGCCGTAGCTGCACTCCATGCCGGGCTCTCCACGGTCGATCAGGGTGACAGCCACACCGTAGCTTTGCAGCGCGAGAGCCGTCGCTACGCCCACCACGCCCGCACCCATTACCACCGCTTCCTTGGGGCGCATTACTTTTGCGCCGCCCGCACCTGCCTGCTCTGCCATGACCGTCCTCTGTTGCTACTTCATCCAGCCCGCATAGCCTGCCCACACCAGGCTGGCCTCGGGGGTAAATTGGCCTTGCGCCAAGTGCTGCTGCACCTCATCTGCCGACCAGGGAACAAACTGCGCAACCTCTCCGTCCTGGTTCTGTGGCGCCTTACCGAGCGGCACGGTTGCGACATACCAGTGAATGTCCTCGTGCATGTAGCTGATGTCATCGCCACCATCCACGCCCGGCTGGCGAAAATGCAGAACGCCGCCCCAGCGCATATCGGCCAGCTCAGCCGTCCGCAGCCCTGCTTCTTCCCAGGTTTCACGCTCCAGTGCCTGCTCCAGCGTGTCCTGCGCGGACACCATGCCGCCCATCAGGGTATCCCAGTGCAGCGGATAGCTGGCCTTGTCTGCCGCCCGCTGCTGCACCCACAGCCGACCATCGGGGGAGACGCCCACCAGGTGCACCGCCTGCGTCGCAATACCCAGCACGCGCACCGCGCCGCGCTCCACCGTGCCAATGCGGCGGCCATTCACGGCCTGCACGGCCAGTTGCTCGTTGCGCCACGGGCCGCTGCGGCCCACATCGCGCAGCGCATCGGCCAGCCGGTTCATCAGCCGGGTAGCGTCCTGCGTGGGAGATTCCAGCAGCCACACCGCCACGCCTGCACGCTCTTCTTTGGACAGAAGACTGTCGCCTCCCAATCTGCCTGCAATGCCGGTCTCCTGCAGAAAGTGCTCCACCAGTGAACCCACGGCCTGCCCATTGACCCACAGCGGAACGCGCGGCTTGCGCGCTGGCTGCCGCATGGCAGCTTGTGCTGCACCCAGCCACGCTGGCGGCTCTGAAGCAAAGAAGACGGAGGAAATCGCTGCCATGGAAACTATCAAAAAAGAGAGCTGGTCGCGCTTTACGCAATTGGTTTTACGTGGATTCTATCCATCAACCCCAATCTCAAAAAGCACTGCCAGCTATGATTTTTATAACCATTAAGGCATTTACGGCAGCAATATGCTGGAGCCGGTTGTCTTGCGCGCTTCGAGCGCACGGTGGGCCTCTTGCACATCGGCCAGCGCAAAACGTTGTTCGATGTGAATCTTGACCTCGCCGGAAGCCACCACGTCGAACAGATCATCGGCCATGGCCTGGCAGGCCTGCCGCGAGCTGAGGTGCGCAAACAGTGTCTGCCGCGTCACATACAGGCTCTTGGCTGCCAGTGCCGCAGGTGCAAACGGCGGCACGGGTCCGGATGCATTGCCGAACGACACCATCAGCCCGAAACGGCGCAGGCATTGCAGCGAACCTTCCCACGTATCCTTGCCGACCGAGTCGTAGACCACCTTCACGCCTTCACCACCGGTGATCTCATGCACGCGCTTGGCAAAATCTTCCGTGCGGTAATTGATAGCAACATCCGCACCATTGGCGAGCGCCAGCTGGCATTTTTCTTCCGAGCCCGCCGTGGCAATCAGGCGCAGGCCCAGCGCTCTCGCCCATTGGCAGGCAATCAGGCCGACACCGCCCGCCGCCGCATGGAACAGCACATGGTCGCCAGGGTTCAGCCCCTCTACGGGCTTGGCCTTTTTCAGCAGATACTGCGCCGTCATGCCCTTGAGCATCATGGCTGCGCCAGTCTCGAAGCTGATCGCATCAGGCAGCTTGCAGACAAAGGTGGCAGGCATCACACGCGCTTCGCTGTAGCTGCCCGGCGGGTTGGTGGCATAGGCCACACGGTCGCCCTCCTTCAAATGGTCCACGCCGTCCCCCACGGCCTCCACAACGCCTGCGGCCTCCATGCCCAGTTGCAACGGCAGGGGCAATTGGTACAGGCCGCTGCGCTGGTACACATCGATGAAGTTCAGGCCGATGGCATGGTGGCGCACCCGTACCTCGCCCTTGCCCGGTGCGCCTACCTGCACCTGAACGAGCTTCATCTCCTCAGGGCCGCCGTTGCGTTCAATCTGTACTGCCAAAACCATGGGATCTCCTTTGCGCCAGTCTGTCGCCAAATGAAAGGCCATGCTGCCACGGTTTCGCCAAATCTGCAGCACCGGCTCGTCAAAGCCTCAGCGCACCAGGCAACTGCCCGGGGAGACTTCGAACGCGGTCTGTAGCAGTTACAGTCACGCGATGCAACAAAAACTCACGCCTTCGACCATCTTCTTCCTGACAGCCGCTCCGCTGATGTGGGCAGGCAACGCAGTGGTCGGGCGGGTGGTCCACGATCTGGTGTCGCCCATGTTGCTCAACTTCATCCGCTGGCTGATTGCCTTTGCCGTCATCCTGCCGCTGGCACACCGCATTCTGGCCAAAGGCAGCCCGCTGTGGCCGCACTGGAAGCGCTGGTCTGTCATCGGCCTTCTGGGCATCGGCTGCTACAACGCTTTCCAATACCTGGCGCTCAAGACCTCGGGGCCCATCAATGTAACGCTGGTGGCCGCCAGCATGCCGCTGTGGATGATGGCCTTTGGCGCCTTGTTCTTCAACAGCCGCATCACGCGGCCGCAGCTGGCGGGAGCAGTGTTCTCCATCACCGGCGTGCTGATCGTGCTCAGCCATGGCCAGTGGGAACAGTTGACCCAGCTGCGGCTGGTGCCCGGTGATCTGTACATGCTGCTGTCGACGGCGTGCTGGTCTCTCTACAGTTGGCTGCTGGTGCGCACCACGGAGCCTGCAGGTATCAAAAGCCATTGGGCGCAGTTGTTGATGGCGCAACTGGCCTTTGGTCTGGTCTGGTCGGGGCTGTTTGCCGGTGGCGAATGGGCGGTGGGCGCAAGCCACCTGCAGCTGAACGGAACCTTGCTGGCCGCCATTGCCTATATCGTGATCGGCCCGGCCATCCTGGCCTACCGATTCTGGGGCGTGGGCGTGCAGCGTGCGGGCCCCACGGCAGCGGGTTTTTTCACCAACCTGACGCCGCTCTTCGCCGCCGTGCTCTCCGCAGCCTTTCTGGGGGAGCCACCACGCCTGTACCACGCCATTGCCTTTGTGCTGATTGTGGCGGGCATCGTGATCTCGTCGCGCCGCGTCTGAAAATGGATGCGCCCCTGCAGCAGCTGCGCGAAGTTACACCCTGCAACGGTTGCCGCCTTAACTTCACATCAGCGCTCTTGTTTCGGCGCACACTGCAACCATCTGCGGTTCATTCCCGGCAGACAGGAAGGGATTCACCCCATGACTGAACAAGAACAGCAACTGATCAGCAGTTTGTTTCAGCAATTGCGCCAATTGGATGGCCAGCCCAAGGATGCGCAGGCTGAGGCCAGCATTCGCCAGTGGGCCGCGCAAACACCGGATGCGGCTTACTGGCTCACCCAGCGCACGCTGCTGCTGCAGCAATCGCTGCAACAGGCCCAGCAGCAGATTGCACAACTGCAAGGCCAGCTCTCAGCCGCTGGCACTCGCACCGACAGCGCAGCCGGCAGCTTTCTTTCGCCCGCACCAGGTCTGGACACACGCTTTGGCCGTGGTGCCGATGTGCCAACTGGTGTGCCAGTCGGCGCGGTGCCATCCGCACTGCCAGGTTGGCGCGACCGCCGGATCGGTGCGCCTCTTGCAGAGGCTCCCACTGTGCCTGCGGGCGCATACGCGCCACCCGGAGCCAGCCTGGGCGGCGGCTTTCTGGGCAGCGCCGCAGCTGCGGCGGCCGGTGTTGCAGGGGGCATGCTGCTGTTCAACGGGCTGGGCCACATGCTGGGCGGCCAGCAAACTACGGGCAATGGCTGGAACAAGGACAGCAATGCCAACGCCACAGACCATGGCAACGCCCTCCCCGGCAACGACAACAGCGGCCTGGACAAGCTGGCCCAGCAAGCCGGGCGCGACCATGTCGGCCAGCCGGATGCGTCACCCAACACCTTGCTGGACGACGGCCGCGCCGATGACAGCGGCGATGACGGGTTTGGCAGCAACTTCAGCGACGGCGGCGATATCTTTGACGACGACAATTTCGCCTGATCGCATGCAGCGGTCATGAAAAAGCCACGGCATGCCGTGGCTTTTTTAATGTGATGGCAGTTGGCCCACCATGGGCAAGCGCCAGCCGACGCCCCTCGCCACGCCTCAATAGGTCCCAGGGTAGGCGCCACCGTCAGGCAGGATGTTCTGCCCGGTGATGTAAGCCGCCTGCTGGCTGCACAAAAAGGCGCAGATGGCGCCAAACTCCTCGGCAGTGCCATAGCGGCCTGCAGGAATCTGCTTTTGCTGCGCAGCCCGGACATCCGCTTCGGATTTGCCGGTTTTCTGGGCAGTGGCAGCAATGGTGCCCGCAATGCGGTCGGTGTCGAACTTGCCCGGCAGGATGCTGTTGATGGTGACGCCCTGCGCGGCGATGGAACTGCGCGCCACGCCTGCCACAAAGCCGGTCAGGCCGCTGCGCGCGCCATTGGACAGGCCCAGGATATCGATGGGCGCCTTGACCGAGCTGGATGTGATGTTGACGATGCGGCCAAACCCGCGCTCGGCCATGCCGTCGATCACGGTCTGGATCAGCGCAATCGGGGTGAGCATATTGGCGTCCAGCGCCTTCACCCACGCCTCGCGGTCCCAGTCACGAAAATCACCTGGTGGCGGGCCACCTGCGTTGTTCACCAGAATGTCAAAGTTCCGGCCCGGGCCACCTTCGGCGTTCAGCACCGCAGCGCGGCCCTCCTCGGTCGTGATGTCTGCGGCCACGGCAATCACCTGAGGAGCCACCCGGCCCGGTGCTGCAGCCGCCCACATGGCGGCCATCACCTTGAACTGGCGCGCCGTGTCCTTGAGCGCGTCAGCGCCACGGGCGTTGATGACAACGTTCACGCCCTCATTGACCAGCGCCTGCGCACAGCCGCGCCCCAGCCCTTTGCTGGCCGCACATACCAAGGCCCACTTGCCCGCAATTCCCAGATCCATAATCCGTCTCCTTTCGAGATTGCAATACAAAAAAAATGAACAAAATCCGCTGCCAACGCTTATCAGTCAATCGCCTGCAGCTGTCTTTTTTATACTTTTGGTCTGGTGGGTAAATACATAGATGCCCACCAGCACCAGCGCCGTGCCAGCCACCATCACGGGTGTCAGCGCCTCACCAAGCAACCACACGCCCATCAGAATGGTGGACAGAGGGCCAATCATGCCAGTTTGCGCCACCGTAGCGGCGCCCAGGCGTTCGATCGCCAGCATGACCAGAAGCACCGGCAGCGCCGTACACACAGTCGCATTGAGCACCGACAGCCAGATGACCGGCATCGCCACCTGCGCAGCCGACAGGGGCCGCACCAACAGAAACTGCACAATGCAGAACAGACAGGCAAAGCTGGTGGCCAGCCCCACCAGGCGCAGCGCGCCCATGCGCTGCACGAACTGCGCGCTGTACACCAGGTAGATGGCATAGCTCACCGCACTGGCAAACACCAGTGTGGCACCCCACCACACCTTGCCGCCACCGGCGCCCGCAGCGCCGTGCCCGAGTGCCTCCACGCCAAACACCAGCATCACACCGGCATAGCTGATGGCCAGGCCCTGCAACTGGCGGCGGGTGGCCTTCTTGCGGTAAAGGAGCCAGCCCAGCGCCAGCACCAGGGTCGGGTTGAGGTAGAGGATGAGGCGCTCCAGCCCTGCAGTGATGTAGGTGAGCCCTGCAAAATCCAGAAAGCTGGCCAGGTAATAGCCCGAAAAGCCCAGCGCTGCAGAGCCCAGCCAATCGCGCAGCGAAAGCGCTGGCTTGCCGCGCCCGGCCCACCAGGCCATCACAACAAACAGCGGCAGCGCAAACAGCATGCGGTACATGATGAGCGTGACCGCATCCACGCCGTAGCGGTAGGCGAGCTTGACGATGATGGCCTTGCCACTGAAGGCAATGGCGCCCACCACGGCACAGGCCATGCCCGCTTTGCGGGCCGATGGCGAAAGCACCGGCGCAGGTGCTGCAGTAACTGACACAGTGAATCCAGCGAAGAAGAAGGCCCGGGGGCCATAAGGCCTGCGGGCGGTTTGGGTGTGCTCTTGCGCACCATGGAGCAAACAATGGTGCAAGCGGTGGACCGACCACCATGGATCCAAGCCTACCATGGCGATCACCGGCGGCGCCGTCGTGTCTGGCGACAGCGGTCAGCCCCAATTCTGCAGGCCCTTGGCCAGCTAGAGGATGAGGCTGGCAAAGGCGGCAATAAAAAACGGCACCCGAAGGTGCCGCTGCAAAGTGGTAGTTGTCTGTCTGTGTCAGCGATCAGTCTTCTTCAACGAAGGCTTCTTCACGCTTCTTGCTCACTGCGGGCAGGCACACCACAATCAGCAGGATAGCGGCTGCAATCAGCAGGCCAGCGGAGATGGGGCGGGTCACGAACACCGACCAGTCACCACGCGAGAGCAGCAGCGCACGGCGCAGGTTCTCTTCCATCATCGGGCCCAGAATGAAGCCCAGCAGCAGTGGCGCGGGCTCGGTGCCCAGCTTGTGGAACACATAGCCCACAAAGCCGAAGATACCGACCATCCACACATCCCAGCTGTTGTTGTTGGTGCCATACACGCCGACCGCGCAGAACAGCACGATCGAAGGGAACAGCCAACGGTATGGCACGGTGAGCAGCTTGATCCACACGCCGATCAAAGGCAGATTCAGAATGATCAGCATCAGGTTACCGATCCACATCGAGGCAATCAGGCCCCAGAACAGCTCAGGGTTGCTGGTCATCACCTGGGGGCCAGGCTGGATGTTGTGAATGGTCATGGCACCCACCATCAGTGCCATCACGGCATTGGGCGGGATACCCAGCGTCAGAAGCGGAATGAACGAGGTCTGCGAGCCAGCATTGTTGGCCGACTCCGGGGCGCACACGCCACGGATATTGCCCTGGCCGAAAGGCACTTCACCGGGCTTGAGACGGGTCTTCTTCTCGATCGTGTAAGCCGCAAAAGCCGACAGCATGGCGCCACCGCCTGGCAGAATGCCCAAAGCTGAACCCAGGGCCGTACCGCGCAGCATCGCAGGGAACATGCGCTTGAAGTCCTCTGCCGTGGGCATCAGACCGGTCACCTTGGCTGCGAACACTTCACGCTCATCGTCTGGCTTGGAGAGGTTGGCAATGATTTCGCCGTAGCCGAACACACCCATGGCAATCACGACGAAGTCGATGCCGTCGGTGAGCTCTGGAATGTCGAACGAGTAGCGGGCTACACCCGAGTTCACGTCGGTACCCACCAAACCCAGCAGCAGGCCCAGCACAATCATGCCCACCGCCTTGAGCAGCGAGCCCGAAGCCAGCACCACCGCGCCGATCAGGCCCAGGGTCATCAGCGAGAAGTATTCGGCTGGGCCGAACATGAAAGCCACTTCGGTCAGCGGAGGCGCAAAGGCGGCCAGAATCACGGTGCCCACGCAGCCTGCAAAGAACGAGCCGATGCCCGCCGCCGCCAACGCCGGCCCCGCTCGCCCTTTTCGGGCCATCTGGTAGCCGTCGATCACGGTCACCACAGAGGACGATTCGCCCGGCAGATTCACAAGAATGGCGGTGGTCGAGCCACCGTACTGCGCGCCGTAGTAGATACCGGCCAGCATGATGAGCGCAGCCACTGGAGGCAGCGCATAGGTTGCAGGCAGCAGCATGGCGATGGTAGCGACAGGGCCAATGCCAGGCAGCACGCCGATCAGGGTACCCAACAGACAGCCGACAAAGCAGTAGATCAGGTTTTGGAAGGTGAAGGCCACACCGAAACCGGTGGCCAGGTTATTGATCAGATCCATGGTCCTGGCTCCTCTTAACCGGTAATGAAGCTAGGCCACACGGGGAACTGCAGATTCAGTGCCCACACGAAAGCGACGTAACTGCCAACGGCCAGGATGGTGGCCAGAACGAACACTTCTTTGGCGCGGAACTCATGGCCCGCCATGCTGGCAATGAAGACCAGTGCATAGATGGCAACAATCAGACCCATGGCAGGAATACCGAGGGACGGCACACCAACCAACAGGATGCCGAAGGCAAAGTTCGCCAGCAGAATGAAGAACACCTGCTTCCATGCCCATTTACCGATGGGATCGCCATCCTTGGGGCCATTGGTGAGCCCCTTGAAGGCGACGGCAGCACCAATCAGTGCAAGCAGAATGCCCAGAATCAGCGGGAAATAGCCCGGCCCCATGCGAGCGCCTGTACCGATCGTGTAGTTCTTTGCGCCCACTGCGAACGCAACCCCCACCGCCAAGTACATGATGCCCGCCCAAAAGTCTTTTTGGCTCTTGAGTTTCACTATGTCTCCAAACGAAAATATGGATGTTGTGCATTGTGGATGCTGACAGTTGGCTGACAGATGTGGATTCCACTTACGATTGGACACAGGAAAACCCTAGTCCAAATCACACATTCAGATCAAAGCTTATTGATTTACAAGCAGTTTTTTGAATAACTGTATTTTTTGGAATTCACTGACCCAATGAATTTTTACAAAAACCAATCACCGCCGCGCAGCCCATGCACGGCAGTGATTGGTGGTTGATAGCAACATGTCAGCCGCCTGCAAACATGCTGCAAAGGAGCCAGTCCGCAGTTGTCAGCGGTCACCCATCTCGATAGGTGGGGTGCTGGCGATGACTTCTTCGAAGGTGGTCATGCCCTCGGACACGCGCAGCGCACCGGCCAGGCGCAACGGGTGCATGCCGTCCTTGACTGCCTGGCGGCGCAGGGCAGACATGGAGGGCGAGGTATGCACTTTGTCCTTGATTGCCTCGCTCACCGTCAGCAGTTCATACAAGCCCATCCGGCCGCGGTAGCCGGTGCTGCGGCATTCATCGCAGCCCACAGGCTTGTAGGGCTTGTACTCGCGCTTGATCTTCCAGGGATGGATGGCATTGTTCAGCGCCTCCACGGTGCTTTCCTCATCGGGCTGCTTGCAGGTTTCGCAGAGTGTGCGCACCAGGCGCTGGGCCAGCACGCCCAACAACGTGGCATTGATCAGGTAAGGAGGTACGCCCAGTTCCATCAGTCGGCTGATGGCGCTGGGGGCGTCGTTGGTATGCAGGGTGGAGAACACCAGATGGCCAGTCAGCGCAGCCTGCACGGCCATCTCGGCGGTTTCCAGATCGCGGATTTCGCCCACCATGATGATGTCCGGGTCCTGGCGCATCAGCGCACGCAGGCCTTCGGCAAAGCTGAAATCGAGCACCGGCTGCACCTGCGTCTGGTTGAAGGCCGGCTCAATCATTTCGATCGGGTCTTCCACCGTCGAGACATTCACCTCTTCGGTCGCCAGGCGTTTCAAGGTCGAATACAGGGTTGTCGTCTTGCCCGAGCCGGTAGGGCCGGTCACCAGAATGATGCCGTGCGGGCGCGATACCAGTTGCTCCCAGCGCTGGGCATCGTGGGAGGTAAAGCCCAGCTCAGCCAGGTCCTTGACCGTGTTTTCCGGGTCGAAGATACGCATCACCATCTTCTCGCCAAATGCGGTTGGCAAGGTCGAGAGACGCATTTCCACCTCATCGCCCAGCGTGTTGCGGGTCTTGATGCGGCCATCCTGCGGGCGGCGCTTCTCTACCACGTCGATCCGGCCCAGCAGCTTGACGCGCGAGACGATGGCGTTGTGCACGCCAATCGGCATCTGGTAGACCTTGTGCAGCACGCCATCGATACGGAAGCGGATCACCGCCTGGTCGCGGCGCGGCTCCAGATGGATGTCGCTGGCACGCTGCGAAAACGCAAACTGCCACAGCCAGTCAACCAGCCGGATGATGCCCTGGTCGTTGGCGTCGAACTGCTGGTTGGCATTGCCCAGATCAACCAGCTGCTCAAAGTTGCCGATGCCCGAGAACGAGCCACTCAACTTGTTGGCAGCCTTGACCGATTTGGCCAACGCAAAGAATTCGTTGCGGTAGCGGTCGATATCCTTGGGGTTGGCCAGCACCCGTCGCACCTTGCGCCTTGCCTGGCGCTCCACCTCGCCTACCCACTCGTCAATCCAGGGCTCCTTGACAGCCACCACCACCTCGTGAGAGGAGACCTGCACCGGCAGGATGCCATGGCGCTGCGCATACGGCGCGCCCATGGTTTCAGCCACCTTCGCCGCATCCGTCTTGAGCGGATCGATTTTGTAGTAAGGCAGGCCGCAGTGTTTGGCGACGAACTCGGTCAACACCTCCACATCCAGCGCCTTGCCATCCTGGGCGCGCGGCACCACCACGCTGGCGAGGCGCACTATCGGATGCTGGCTGCTGGAGGCATGGCTGCACCGCTCGATCGTAGCCTTGGCGATGGCTGCGGTCACCCAGCCATCGGCCTGCAGCCAGTTGACGATCTGCACCAGATCGAGCGGACGCTGCATCAGCGCCGTCAACGCGCCGCGGCCAGCGGCCAAAGCTGGCGGAGAAACAGAAGGCGTCGGTGGCGCAGGCGCGCTGACAGGATCATCACTCTCCACAGCACCAGGCACAAATACGGCGGAACGCTTGCCAGGGGGTGCGGGCGTGGCAGCTTCTCTGGGCAAACCAGCCGGATCCACCAGCACCGTGTGTTGAAAATCCGGCTCGTCATCCGACGGGTGATCTGGCGCGCCCATGGTGCAATCCCTCATGTCATAGTTGGTCTGCCGAGGTTATACCTGAAAGCCCGCAAAGGCGAGGTAAAGCTCAGCCCGCCAGGGGCACCACAGGTTTAAAAACCTTCAACCATTTGAGCGCGGGCAAACCGGTTGCCTGCTGTATGGCATCGGCGCGCTGCACCAGCAGCTCCCGCTCCGGGCGGGTGGCGGTACGTTGCGCCAGCACGACGGTGTTGCCTTCCTTGGTGGCGGCAAATCGCCAGACTGCCTCTTCGCCAAACGCCTGCTGTATGTGGGCCAGGCTGCGCGCATAGCTATTGGTGCGACCAAACAGGTTCACCGTCATGCAGCCATCGTCGGTCAGCAGATTGCGGCAGTGCAGGTAGAAATCAGGGCTGTCGAGCACCGGGGCCGCTGCTTCATGGTCATACAGATCCACCTGCAGCGCGTCCACCGACTGCAGGTAGCGGTGCTTCTGGATTTCCACTCCCGCATCGCCCTGCACCACTTGCAGCCGGTCGCTGTCGGGGGGCAGCTTGAACCACTGGCGGCATACCGCGATGACTTGCGGGTTCAGCTCCACCGCCGTGGTGGCCATGCCCAGCTTCTGCACGCAGAATTTGGTTGCCGCTGCCGCGCCCAGCCCCAGTTGCATGGCCCGGCGCTCGGGCACGGTGGCCGGATCCACCAGCAGCAGCCAGGCCATCATGCGCTGCACGTATTCCAGATCGATATCGAATGGCTTCCTGATACGCATGGAGCCCTGCACCCAGGGCGTTCCCAGGTGCAGATAACGGATGCCATCAAAATCGGAAATCGTCACTTCAGGCAGCGCTACATCGGCTGCCACAGTTTTTCTTTTGGTCATGGTGCGGGCATTATCTGCATTTGGCCTTGCAGTTGTGGATCGTTGACCGAAAACTCCAGCAGCAGGTCCATCAAGGCCTTACCCGCGCGGGACGACGGCGCTGCGGTGATATCAGCGATATATCGTGTGGAGCCTGCCTGCCCACATGGCAGCACCAGGCTACGCCTGCTGCAAAGCAATGCGGGCGCGCCCATGCCGCTGGCTGGCGTTCAGACCAGCAAGCCGCAGTGACGCAGCACCCCGCGCCAGCCCTCCAGTTTGCGCTGCATGCTCCATGACGCATTGGCCGGGCTGGTGGACGGCAACCGGTACACCGGCAGACCGAGGATGACCTGAACGGACTTGGCATGGCGAAAACTCTCACCGCCATTGTGGGCAGCCGCCACCAGCTGCGGGCAATGGGCCTTTAGCGCAGCAAAGTCGTTGACTGCGGCATCGCGGATGGCACTGTCCAGACTGCCGGCGCGCTCGCAACTGGCATACACATCCCACAGCCCCAGGCCACGCGCCAGCAGCCACTCGCAGCGGCCCGCATAATCCGGCGGTTGCGGGTGCTGCGGCCATAGCTGCGCCAGAATGGGCCAGAAGTGGTTGCGCGAGTAGGCATAGTATTGCTGCGCCCTCAGCGATGCGGCGCCGGGAAAACTGCCCAAAATCAGCACCCGGGTCTCCGCCCCCACCACCGGCGGCAGGCCATGCAGTCGCTGCGAAGCTTCCATGCGCGCGTCAGCCATGGCGCGCTCCTGCCAGCAAAGCGCCCAGCTTGGGCAATACCCGGCAGGCGTTGGCCGTGGTGATCTGCTGCCAATCCTGTCGCGCTTCGCGCATGTCTGGTGCGCCCTGGGCGCGTATTTCCTGCAAAACCTGCGCAATGCGCGGTATCTCGGCAGGCTGGTTGCGCCCCTGCGGCACGCCCTGCGCGCGTTGTTCGGCCGTGGTGTAGAGCCAGTGCGGCGGGATATCCGGCGCATCGGTCTCGATGACAATGCTCTCCATGGGCACCGTTTGCAACAGGCGGCGCAGGTGGAGCGCCCGGTCATAGGTGAGCGCGCCGCCAAAGCCCAGCGCAAAGCCGCACTCCATGAACTGCTGCGCCTGCTGCAGGCTACCGTTGAAGGCATGGGCAATGCCTCCCATCACCGGCCACTGGCGCAGGGCCTTGAGCAACTGGTCGCTGGATTTGCGCACATGCACGATCACCGGCAGGTCAAAGCGGCGCGCCAGCTTGAGCTGCTCCTGGTAGAACCAGGTCTGCCGCTCTGCATCCAGCCCTTCGACAAAGAAGTCGAGCCCTATCTCCCCAATGGCCACCAGGCGCGGGTCATCGTGGTGGTCTTCCAGCATCTGTGCCAGTGCGTCGATATCGCGCTCGTGAGCGCGGCCGGGGCCGGTATAGAGCGGGTGAATGCCCAGCGCGTAGCTGTCACCCCAGCGGTGGGCCAGCTCGCGCACGGTCTCCCAATCCATCCTCCCAATCGCGGGGATGACACAGTGCGCCACCCCGGCGGCACGCGCGGCCTCGCGCAGCAGGTCGCGATCGGGGTCAAACTCGGGCGCGTCCCAGTGGCAGTGGGTGTCGATCCAGAAGCTCACGATATGTGGCGATGTTTATCAATCAAACGCTATCAAAATATGTGCATACAGCGTAATTTGGTTGGGCGCTGACAGCCCGTTTCATTCAAATCTGCCGTTGGCCATGCGCACGGCGCGGTCGCAGCGCTTTGCCAGCTCGCCATCGTGCGTCACCATCACAAAGGCGGTGCCCTGCTCGCGGGCCAGCTGCATCATCAGCGCAAATACGGTATCGGCGGTGGAGCGGTCGAGGTTGCCGGTGGGCTCATCTGCCAGCACGCAGGCCGGTTGCGTGACGAGTGCCCGCGCGATGGCCACGCGCTGGCGCTCGCCGCCCGACAGCTCGGCTGGGCGATGCTGCACGCGGTCCTTCAGGCCCACGGCGGCCAGCATGGCTGCGGCGCGTGCCGTGCACTCCTCATACGGCATACGGCGGATGCGCAGCGGCATGGCCACGTTGTCGAGGGCGCTGAACTCGGGCAGCAAATGGTGGAACTGGTAGATAAAGCCCAGGTGCTGGTTGCGCAACTGCCCCTGGCGGGTCGGGCTCAACTCGCCCAGCAACTGGCCTTGCAGACGCACGGAACCGCTGGTGGGCTCATCCAGCCCGCCCAGCAGATGCAACAAGGTGGACTTGCCCGAGCCGGAAGCGCCCACGATCGCCAGCGTCTCACCAGCACGCACCTGCAGATCAATGCCCTTGAGCACCTCCACATCCAGAAGCCCTTCGGAGAACCGCTTGGTCAGGCTACTGGCCTGCAACACTACAGAAGAATCATTCATAACGCAGGGCCTCCGCAGGGTTGACGCGGCTGGCACGCCAGCTCGGGTACAGCGTGGCCACAAAAGCCAGAATCAGCGAAATCACGGTGATCGGCACGATGTCGGCGCTTTGCGGCTCGCTCGGCATGCGGCTGATCAGGTAAATGTCCTTGGGCAGGAAGCTGGTGTGCAGCGCCCGCTCAATGGCAGGCACGATCACATCGATGTTGCAGGCAATCAGCAGGCCCAGCGCCAGGCCCGCCAGGGTGCCGATCACTCCGACCAATGCGCCCTGCACCACAAACACGCCCATGATGCTTTTGGGGCTGGCGCCCAGGGTGCGCAAAATGGCAATATCGGCGCGCTTGTCCGTCACGGTCATCACCAGAGTCGTCACCAGATTGAAGGCGGCCACGGCCACGATCAGGGTGAGGATGATGAACATCATGCGTTTTTCCACCAGCACGGCCGCAAACCAGGTCTTGTTCTGCTGCGTCCAGTCACGGATCAGCAGATGGCCGCTGAGCGTTTTGGCCAACTGCTGCACCACCTCGGGCGCATCATGCAGGTTCTTGAGCTTCAGGCGCACACCGGTCGGCCCTTCCAGGCGGAAGAGCTTGGCAGCGTCCTCGTAGTGCATCAGCACCAGGGCAGAATCGTATTCATAGTGGCCCGAGTTGAAAGTGCCCACCACATTCATCTGCTTGAGGCGCGGCACCACGCCAGCCGGCGTCACCTGCCCGCTGGGCGCGACCAGCGTGACCTGATCGCCCGCCTCCACGCCCAGAATGCGCGCCAGCTCCGAGCCCAGCACCACATTGAAGCTGCCAGGCGTGAGTGCCTGCAAGGCCTGTTGCTGAATGCCGGTGGCCATGTCGGTCACCTCGGGCTCCAGCGCCGGATCGATGCCGCGCAGCAGGGCGCCGCGCATGTCTTCCCCGCGCGCCACCAACGCCTGGGCCGCCACGAAGGGGGCTGCCCCGATGACATTGGGGTTCTGCCTGGCCTCGGCCATGGTCTTGGCCACATCGGGCATGGCGTCGCCCCCTGGCGTGAAGATCTCGATGTGCGAGACCACGCTGAGCATGCGATCACGCACCTCTTTCTGGAACCCATTCATCACGGACAGTACGATGATGAGGGCTGCAACCCCCAGCGCAATGCCCAGCATGGACACACCCGAGATGAATGAAATGAACCCGTTGCGGCGCGTGGCGCGCCCCGCCCGGGTGTAGCGCCAACCCAGCGCCAGCTCATAGGGAATCTGCATATGTTTTTGTAGCCATCATGGCGGCGGAAGCCACCGCTTGCAATCCAGCATTGTGGCATCGCTGACAATAGGCCCATGTCGGAATTCCAGCATTTGATCATTTCCTACGCAGCCTCCGACGAGGAGGGCTGCCAGCAGGCGCTGCAAGACCTTGCACTGCCCCGGCTGCAGCAGTGGCTCAAAACCCTGCAGCCCGCTGCCACCGACAGCGGCGAAACCGAAGATTTTTCCCCTCCGCACGAACGGGCTCTGGCCCGCGCCCTGCAACTACCCGCCCGCGCCACACCGTGGGCAGCGCTGCACCAATTACAGCAAGGCGCAACGCCCGGTGATGCCGCCTGGGCCTTCATCACCCCCTGTCATTGGCATATCTCGCCTGACCAGGTCCGCATGAGTGAGCTGGCTGCCGCGCAGATGCACGAGGCGCAATCGCGCGAGCTGCTCGCCATCATGGCTCCCTGGTTTGCCGAGGACGGCATCACCCTCACCTATGACCGCGCAGACCGCTGGCTGGCCCAGGGCGAGGTATTCCGGGGCCTGGAGACCGCTTCGCTGGACCGCATTGCGCTGCGCGACGTGCGCCCCTGGCTGCCCAGCAAAGACCAGGCAGCCGTGCTGCACCGCCTGCAGACCGAGATGCAGATGCTGCTCTACACCCACGCCTGGAGCGACGCACGCGAGGCCGCAGGCCAGGCACCCATCAACTCCTTCTGGGTGCACGGGGCTGGCGCCTTGCCTTGCGGTTACCAGTTGCCTGCCGCCATGCCGGTGCTGAACACCGATTTGCGCGATGCGGCGCTCACCGGCAACTGGCCGGCCTGGCAAAAGGCCTGGCAACAGCTGGACGCCAGCCTGCCTGCAGCGGCTCCTGCCAAGCTCACCCTGTGCGGCGAGAAAAATGCCGTCACGCTGGAACGTGCACCCGCCGGGTTGCTCCAGAAAATCAAACAACTGTTTGGCAGCCAGCGTGCTGCCGATATGCTCCGCGTACTATGAAAATTCTAGCAAGAGATATCCCGCCACGAACCGCCTGGGCGTTGGAGCAAGCGGGTGTGCACCCACTGCTCGCCCGCCTGTTTGCCGCTCGCGGCGTACAGGCCGTCGCTGAGCTGGACGATGGTCTGACCCAATTGCTCTCGCCCGCTGACCTGCTTGGCGCACAGGATGCAGCCCGCCTGCTGGCCGACGCCATCGAACGGCAATCGCGCATCTGCGTGGTGGCCGATTACGACTGCGACGGCGCCACCGCCTGCGCCGTGGCCCTGCGCGGGTTGCGCATGCTGGGCGCAGCCAACGTGCGCTACCTGGTGCCCGACCGCGTCGTCGACGGCTATGGCCTCACCCCCGCAATTGCCGAGCGGGTGCACCAATTGGGCACCGATGTGCTGGTGACCGTGGACAACGGCATCGCCAGCGTGGATGGCGTGGCCCGCGCCAAGGCGCTGGGCCTCACGGTGATCGTGACCGACCACCACCTGCCTGCGGCCACCCTGCCCGCAGCGGACGCCATCGTCAACCCCAACCAGCCAGCCTGCGGATTTGCCAGCAAATCCATCGCGGGCGTCGGCGTGATGTTCTATGTGCTGATGGCCCTGCGCGCCGAGTTGCGCAGCCGTGGCGCTTTTGAAGACGCGAGCCCCCCCTCGGGAAGCAATGCCTCCCACACCTTGGCCAACGCTGCGGAGAAAAGGCCTCAGCCCCGGCTGGACACCCTGCTGCCCCTGGTGGCACTGGGCACGGTGGCCGATGTGGTCAAGCTCGATGCCAACAACCGCCGCCTGGTGGCCCAGGGCCTGCGCCGCATACGTGCTGGCCAGATGCCGCCGGGCCTGGGCGCCCTGTTCTCGGCCGCCAGTCGGCGCGCGGCAGTCGCCAGCACCTTTGACTTCGGCTTTGCCCTGGGCCCGCGCATCAATGCCGCAGGGCGCCTTGCCGACATGACGATCGGCATCGAGTGCCTGCTGACGGAAGACGCACTGCGCGCCGACGAACTGGCACGCCAGCTTGATGCCATCAACCGCGAGCGCCGCGATATCGAAAGCGGCATGCGCGAGCACGCCATGCTGCTGGCCGAAGAACTGTTTGAGGCAGGCGAGGAGCCGCCTCCCGCCGTCAGCGTATTCGACCCGGATTTTCACGAAGGCGTGGTGGGCATCGTGGCGTCGCGCATCAAGGACAAACTGCACCGCCCGACCTTCGTCTTTGCAGCCAGCAGTGCACCGGGCCACGAGCATGAGCTCAAAGGCTCGGGCCGCTCGATCGCGGGCTTTCACCTGCGCGACGCGCTGGATCTGGTTGCCAAGCGCCACCCGGGCGTGCTGATCAAGTTTGGCGGCCACGCCATGGCCGCTGGCTGCACGATTGCCGAAGAACATTTTGAGGTGTTTGAGCGCGCCCTGGCCCAGGTAGCCCAGGAATGGTTGGACGAGCGCACGCTCACCCGCCAGCTGGAAACCGACGGCCCGCTGCCCGCGCAGTTCCGCCGCGCCGAAACCGTAGATGCCATCAACAGCCAGGTCTGGGGCCAGGGCTTTGCGCCGCCCACCTTCAGCGAAGAGGTCGAAGTGGTGAGCCAGCGGCTGGTGGGCGAAAAGCACCTGTCCCTCAAGCTGCGCCACCAGGGCGAGATGGTGGATGGCATCTGGTTTGGCCATACCGAACCCCTGCCCGCCAAGGTGCTGCTCGCCTACCGCCTCGACATCAATGAATGGCAGGGCCAGCGCAAGCTGCAGTTTCTGGTGGAAGGTGCGCAATTGACCACGGGGTAGAAAACCCTGTCTGCTGGCCCCTAATGGCCGCCTCCGGAGGCCAGGTGCGTGCAAACACGATGGAAAGCTTGCAAAAGCCCAAACACCTGCGCGCTGCTATGACTCAACCACTTTGCTGCCATAGAGTGCTATAGTTTTTTTAAAATGCTGCATCGGCATGGAAACGGGCCGATGCAGCTGCATTTTTTACCGATAAAAAATGTGATTGCTTATACCTAGCAAGCATCATGCGCTATTGATTTAATATCATCTGCGCACCACACCACCATCATCCATGAGCAATATTTCCGTAGCCGTACTGGGCGCCGGCATGGTCGGCGTTGCAGCGGCGCTGGCACTGCAGAAGAAGGGCTTCCAGGTCACCTTGCTGGACAGGCGTGCGCCCGGCGAGGAAACCTCTTATGGCAATGCGGGCGTGATTGCCCGCAGCTCGTTGATGCCGTTCAACAACCCCAGCCTGTTCGGCAACCTGCCCACCCTGCTGAAAAACCAGAGCGCCAGCTTTCGCTACCGCCCGCAGTTTCTGTTGCACAACGTGGGGTGGGCCACGAAGTTTCTGGCCAATGCCCGCGCCAGCGTGTTCCGCGAAACCACCACGGCACTCGACAGCCTCATCCGCCTGTCGATGTCCGAGCATGCCCAACTGCTGCGTGCAAGCGGGGCCGCGCACCGCATGCGCGACAACGGCTACCTCATGGCCTACCGGCAAGCGGCAGCCCTGGGGGGCGCAGCACTGGCCCGCGAGCGCATGGCGCATTTCGGCGTCTCGACCGAGGTGCTGGAGCGCGACCATATCCGCCAGCTGGAGCCCGCGCTGAACCCGATCTTTGAGCGCGCGCTCTGGATCAAGGACACCTGGTCGGTCGACAACCCGGGCGCTGTCGTCAAAGCCTATGCCGAACTATTCCGCAAGCAAGGCGGGCAGATTCTGCAGGCCCGCCTCAAGACGCTGGAGCCTCTGGCGGGCAGCCGCTGGCGCGTGGTGGGCGATGCCGGAGGTGCCGTGGAGGCCGACCGGGTCGTCGTCGCGCTGGGCCCCTGGAGCCGCAACTTCATGGCCACACTGGGCGTGCATGTGCCCATGGCCTATGAGCGCGGCTACCACATGCACTTTGCGCCGCCTGCGGCCTGCAACATCAGCCGCCCCATTTATGACACCGCCGGCGCCTACGTGATGACGCCCATGGAGCAGGGCTTGCGCGTGAGCAGCGGCGTGGAGTTGACCGACCTGGACGCCCCGCCCAATCCACTGCAGCTGGATCTGGCAGAGGCCGCAGCCCGCCAGGCCATCGACATGGGCGAACGCCTGGAGCCCACGCCCTGGCTGGGCCGCCGCCCCACCCTGCCCGACAGCCGCCCCATCATCGGCGCCATGCCCGGCAAGCGCAATCTGTGGCTCGCCTTTGGTCACCAGCACATCGGCTTCAGCACCGGGCCCGGCACCGGCGCCATATTGGCAGCGCTGATGAATGGGGAGGCCCCGCCCGTGGATGCGGCACCCTTCCGGGCGGAGCGGTTTCTGAAAGCTTGATTTGCGTCATTACTCTAGAAACCGCGCCGACGGCGCAGCAAAGTGACACAGCAGCGCGGGCCTTGTCCCGCACACCAAGCCACTATCGAAAACAAAGAACAGGGCGTGTTCAGCGCAGTGCGTCCCAACGCGCAGCCAGCAGGCTCACCACATCATGCACCGGCAGGCCCGTCGCCAGCGCTACGGCATCGCGGTAGACCGGCATGTTGGTGCATTCCAGAACCAGCGATTGGAGCTGGGGATGCGCCTGTTGCAGTGCCACCGCGGCGGCAACCACATCGCGCCTGGCCTGGGCAATGTCCATCTCCGCCTCGTTCTGCAGAATGCGCGTGGCAAATTCGCTGCCGGGCGCCACGCCCTGCACGGGTACTCCCGCAGGCACACCCGCCGCCTCCAGGATACGCGGCGTGAGCGAGGCCGCAGCAATCGTCACAACGCCAGGCGCTGGCAGGTCTGCGCATTGCAGCAGGCTGGAGCTGACCACCGGCACCGACACGCTCTGCGCCAGCAGGCCCTGGTAAGCCGCCAGAAACCCGCAACTGGTGGAGATGAGTGCGGCACCTTCGGCCTCCAGCTGCCGGGCGGCATCGATAAATGGCTGCACAAAGTACGGATCGGCATCCTGCACAATCTTGGCCGGCAACGCGCCTTCGACCTTCAGCATGCGCACCGGAATGCCCAGCTGTGCCCATGTCTGCGGGTTGCCAATGTCGCCAGGGGGCCGCGGAAAGCGCGTATCCAGCATCAGGATGCCGAGAAACGGCTTTGGCCGCCCGGCGCCAGTCTGGCTGGATTTCATCAGCCGCCCAGATGGGGCATGGCGGGCAGCGCGCCACGGCGATCGATCTTGCGGCTGAGCACCACCGAGGTATAGGTCTGGCGGATGCCATCGATCAGGCCGATGCGATCCAGCAGCGCGTCGAGCTTTTCGTTGGAGTCGCAACGCAGAAAGATCATGTAGTCGTGCTGGCCCGAAACGGCCGAGACTTCTTCCACCTCGGGAATGCCTTCGAGCACCTGCATCACCGACTGCGCCGTCTTGGGCATGACGGAAATGCCGCAATAGGCGCGCACGGCCGATTGCTCCAGCTTGCTGCCCAGGCGTACCCCGTAACCGGCAATGACGCCCTCTTTTTCAAGCCGTGCAATGCGGGCCACGACGGTGGTTCGCGCCAGGTTGAGCTTGCGGGCCAGCTTGGCCGTGGATTCACGGGCATCGGCCTGCAGCAGAGCAAGCAGCTTGCGGTCGATGTCGTCCAGTCGAAAATCCATTCCTTGTTCCCTCTTCTTAAGCAGTGTGTCCGATGATACGGCCCAAAAAACTGCGCGTGGCTTCTTCGCGCGGATTATCGATCACCTGCGCTGGCGGCCCCTCCTCAACCACGACCCCATCGCGCATGAAGACGACCTTGTCGGCCACCTCACGCGCAAAGGCGATCTCGTGCGTCACGAGGATCATGGTCATGCCGTCTCTCGCCAGCGACTGGATGACCTGCAGCACTTCGCCCACCAGTTCCGGGTCCAGCGCCGAGGTGGCTTCGTCAAACAGCATCACCGAAGGCTGCATGGCAAGCGCACGGGCAATGGCCACCCGCTGCTTCTGGCCGCCCGAGAGCTGATCGGGCATCATGTGCGCCCGCTCGGCCAGTCCCACCTTCTGCAGCAGGGCTGTGGCGCGGGCTTCGGCCTCGGCCTTGGGCAAGCGCAGTACGGTGATGGGCCCTTCCATCACGTTTTTCAGTACGCTCATGTGCGGAAACAGGTTGAAGTGCTGAAACACCATGCCGGTGCGCGCACGAAAACCCGCCAGCATCCTGTCCTTGGGCAGTTGCGTGGCGCTGCCACTGAAAGCGAGCGACTGCGCATCCACGCGGATCTCGCCACCGTCTGGCACCGTCAGCAGATTGATGCAGCGCAGCAAGGTGGATTTGCCCGAACCCGAAGGACCGATCAGCGCAACCACCTGACCGCGGTTCACTTCCAGGCAGATGTCCTTGAGCACTTCAAGCTTGCCGAAGGACTTTTTCAGGCCCTTGATACAAATGAGCGGTTGGTCCTGCATCTCAGGCCTCCTTGGCAGTCAGGTTGCCGTGTTCCAGGCGTTTGGCCCACAGGGTAATCGGGAACAGGATCACGAAATATGCGATGGCGATGAAGGTGTAGACCTCCAGCGGGCGGTAGGTGTCGTGCGCAATCACCTGGCCCTGGTAGAGCAGATCCGGCACCGCCAGCACCATCAGCAGCGAGGTGTTCTTGAGCTGCAGGATGGATTGGTTGACGAGCGGCGGAATCATCTTGCGAAAAGCCTGCGGCAGCACGATGCGACGCATCACCTGCCCGCGCGTCATGCCAATGGCCTGGCCCGCCTCGGTCTGCCCAATGTCCGTCGATATGATTCCGCCCCGGATGATTTCGGAATAGAAGGCCCCGCCATACAGCGACAGGCACAGCGCTGCCGCCACCGGCGCACTCATCTCGATGCCGGTGAGCACCGGCAGCGCATAGTAGAACCACACCAGCTGCACCAGCACCGGCGTGCAGCGGAACACCTCCACAAAGGCACGCAACGGCGCAGTGACCACCTTGTGGCGCGACAGCCGCCCCAGCCCCGCCACCAGCCCGACCGCCAGCCCACCCAGCACACAGATCACCGTGAACAGCAAGGTATAACCGATTCCACCCACCAGCAGGGTGCGGTACTTCCAGAGGAAGCCAAAGTCCCATTCGTACATATCTCAACCAACCTTGAACGCATACACCCCGGAACGGCGCCATGCCATGCCGGGGTGCGTCACACAGGCCAGGGGCCCGTGCATGTACATATTTAAAACTTCACTTCCTTGGGGAAAGCATCGGCCTTCACGCCAGCGAGCTTTTCCATGTTCTTGAGCACCACGGACTGGATCTCGCCCTTGCTGCGGGCCTCATCCAGCCATTCGTTCACGGCGTTCTCGAAATCCTTGTTCGCTTCCTTGCGCAGACCCACATTGGTATTGGCGGTCTCCACGGGCGTTGGCACATACACCGTGCCCACGTCAGGACGCTTGGCAACCAGCGGCTGCGACAGCAGTACCACCAGCACCTGGCAATCGGAGCGGCCCGTCTGCACCGACATGGTGGCGGCGCCCGAGCTCTCCAGGCGCGAGATGCTGGCCTTGGGCAGCGCACGGGTGGCGAACTGGTCCTGGTTGGAGCCAATGTCCACGACGATCTTGGCCTCGGGCTTGTTCAATTGCTCCCAGGTCTTGACCGGCTCATGGCCCTTTTTGCACACGGCCGTGAAGGTATTGTTCAAGAGAGGCTTGGAGAAATTCACCACCTCCTGGCGCTGCGGAGTCGGCGCCAGGGCAAACATCAAGTCGATCTTGTTGGACTGCAGATCCAGCACGGAGTTGCCCCAGGTCGTCTCCACAAATTTCACCTGCACGCCGAGCTTCTTGGCCAGACTCTCGCCAAAATCCGGGCCAAAGCCTTCCCACTTTTGCGAAACCAGATCCTTGTTGAAATAGGGAATCGCCCCAGCCACGGTCCCCACACGCAGCTCCTTGGTGCGCTTGACGCGCTCCATGGTCGACTCCTGCGCCACAGCCGCGCCCGCCACTGCAACCCCAGCAATCGCCAGTGCAGCCACACCCATCCACTTTTTGACAGCAAACATTCAGATTCCCCGGTCGCAGTGTTGCACCGCGTGATGTAAAAACCGACAGTGTATTCCTCTGAAAACCTTGGCAAAAAACACAAAACGTCGACATGTATCAATGTTTTCGTCAAACTGACGAAAAACTGACAAATTAGGGGTTAATACGGACTAAAGAGCGTTACCAAGGGGACAGCCCGCCGCGAATTCTGAAATCTGAAAGCGCCTGTCTGCTGGCAAGCCTACAATGCATTCGTGCCCTCTACCCTCAACGCAGACCTGCATTGCCACTCCACATTCTCCGACGGAACCCTGACGCCGGCGCAATTGGTTGCGCGCGCCAGCGAACGCGGTGTGCAATTGTGGGCGCTGACCGACCATGACGAAATCAGCGGCCTGCCACAGGCGCGAGAGGCGGCAAACGATGCTGGTCTCGCCTTTTTGACGGGCGTGGAAATATCGGTCACCTTCATCGAGACCACCGTGCACATTGTCGGCCTGGGGTTCGACGCGGACAATGCCGCGCTGCAGGAAGGACTGGCCCGCACACGAGGCGGGCGCGAACAGCGTGCGCGCGAGATGGCAGAGGGTCTTGCGCAGGCAGGTATTGCAGGAGCGTTCGAAGGCGCGTTGCGCTATGTGGGCAACCCCGATCTGATCTCGCGCACCCATTTTGCGCGCTTTCTGGTGGATGCTAAGGTTTGCCGCGATACGAACGAAGTCTTTCGTAACTACCTAGTGGAAGGCAAACCCGGTTTTGTGCCGCACCGCTGGGCAAGGCTGCACGATGCCGTGCACTGGATTGTGGATGCCGGCGGCATGGCCGTGCTGGCCCATCCCGCGCGCTACCGGCTCAACGCCACCGAGGAATACGTGTTGTTTTCCGAGTTCAAGCAGCATGGCGGCCAGGGGGTAGAAGTGGTCACCGGAAGCCACTTTGCCCACGAATACGGCAGCTACGCCGACAAGGCACGCGAATTTGGCCTCTATGCCTCGCGCGGCTCGGACTTCCACAGCCCGGCAGAATCGAGCACCGACTTTGGAGCCCTCCCACCACTGCCCACCGGGGTGACGCCCGTTTGGGATGCGCTGCAAGCGCGAGTCATTCGCCCCTGAAATTCGGCTTTTGCGCCTACACGCCAACTGCTGAAAGCTATCAAAATAAGAGCAAAAACGATCACCCACCCGGAGTACCACCATGGCCCAGTACTTTGAAGTTCACCCCGACAACCCGCAGCCGCGCCTGCTCAAGCAAGCTGCTGCCATGCTCAAGGACGGAGGCATTCTGGCCGTGCCCACCGATTCCAGCTATGCGTTTGTCTGCCAGCTGGACAACAAGCAGGTGGTAGACCGGCTGCGCCGCATCCGCCAGATCGACGAGAAGCGCATGCTCACACTGCTGTGCAGTGACCTCTCGCAACTGGCCAGCTACGCCATGGTGGACAACCACCAGTTCCGCATCCTCAAGCTTGGCACGCCAGGCCCCTACACCTTCATCCTCGATGCCACCAAAGAGGTGCCGCGCCGCATCAGCCATCCATCCCGCAAGACCATTGGTCTGCGTGTGCCCGACCGCAAGGGCTTGCTGATGCTTTTGGAGCTGCACGGCGAACCCTTGCTCTCGACCACCTTGATTCCCCCTGGCGAGACCGAGCCCTTGAACGACCCGCAGGAAATCCGCGAGCGCTTTGAATCACAGATCGAGCTGGTCGTGGATGCGGGCCCGTGCCCGCTGGAGCCTACGACCATCGTGGATCTGACGCCCATGGGAACCGGTGGCGCACCGGTCGTGGTACGCGAAGGGCGAGGCCCGCTTGCGCAACTGGGGCTGTGAGATACTTTTACGAGCAATTGGCTGCCAACGTACAGCTGATGCGCGCAGGAACTTTTATTTTGATAGCAATTCCTAAGGATATCGCCTGCAGAAAGCAGTTTTACAGCCCGATAGGCTAGACTGCTTTGGTTGCTGCGCTGCACCACAATTACCACCTTCATGACCATCGCCCTGTGAACCCTGAACTGATCCAAAACGTCTTGATGTATGCGCTGCCCGTGCTGTTCTCCATCACGTTGCACGAAGCCGCGCATGGTTATGTGGCGCGCCATTTTGGCGACAACACTGCCGCAATGCTGGGGCGCATTACGCTCAATCCGATCAAGCACATCGATCCCATTGGCACCATCGTGATGCCACTGGCTCTTTATTTCATGACCTCGGGGGCCTTCGTGTTTGGCTACGCCAAGCCGGTACCCGTGGCCTTTGGCAACCTGCGCAACCCCAAGCGCGACATGATCTGGGTCGCGCTGGCCGGCCCCGCCACCAATTTTGTGCAAGCGCTGGCCTGGGCCGTGGTGCTGGGCATACTGGCCATCAGCGGGCTGCACGAGCCCTTCTTCCTGGGCATGGCCAAGGCCGGTATCGCGGTCAACCTCGTGATGTGGGCATTCAACCTGTTTCCGCTGCCCCCGCTGGACGGTGGCCGTGTGCTGGTGGGATTGCTTCCCTACAAACAGGCCGAGGCCGTCTCCAGAATCGAGCCTTACGGCTTTTTCATCGTGATGGGCCTTGTGGTCGCAGGCATCGTCAGCACCATCTGGATGCGCCCGCTGATGACCGTGGGCTACGCTGTCGTTGACACCATTCTCAAGCTCTTTTTATAGACCGGCTACCACGGCGGCTGATTGCAGGTATTGCGCCATGCAACGGCCCCGATGGCGATAGTGCTACATTGCATTCCGGCTGCGACGCCAGTGGGCGCAAACGCACAAAGCGTGCGCCCAGGCTCATTTTCCCAATCAAGAACCATGAAAAAAACCCGTTTCCTCACCGGAATCACTCCATCGGGCACCCCCCATCTGGGCAACTATGCCGGCATGATGCGCCCAGCCATTGCCGCCAGCCGCGCCAAGGATGTCGAGAACTTCTACTTTCTGGCCGACTACCACGCCTTGATCAAGTGCCAGGATCCGGAACGCGTCAATCGCTCGACCCTGGAGATCGCAGCCAGCTGGCTGGCTGCCGGGCTGGATCCTGAGCATGTCACCTTCTACCGCCAGTCGGACATCCCCCAGATTCCCGAGCTCACCTGGTTTCTGACTTGCGTCACCGGCAAAGGGCTGCTCAACCGCGCCCATGCCTACAAGGCCGCGCAGGACAAGAACCACGAAGCAGGCAAGGACAGTGACGACGGCGTGACGGCAGGCCTTTTCATGTACCCCGTGCTGATGGGCGCTGACATTCTGGCCTTCAATGCCAACAAGGTACCTGTTGGCCGCGACCAGATCCAGCACATCGAGATGGCTCGTGACATGGCCTCAAGCTTCAACCATCTGTATGGAGAGTTTTTCACGCTGCCGGAAGCCGCGGTCGATGAACAGGTAGCCACCCTTGCAGGCCTGGATGGCCGCAAGATGAGCAAGAGCTACGACAACACGATTCCCCTGTTCTCGACCCAGGCCCAGCTCAAAAAGCTGATCGGCTCCATCGTTACCGATTCGCGCGCGCCAGGCGAGCCCAAGGATGTGGAAGGCTCGGCGCTCTTCCAGATCTACCAGGCCTTTGCCAGCGACGAAGAAACGGCCGCCCTGCGCCAGGCCTACGCCGATGGCATAGCCTGGGGCGACGCCAAGACCATGCTGTTTGAATGCGTGGATCGAGAAATCGCACCCCTGCGCGAACGCTACAACGACCTGATGGCCCACCCGCAGGAAGTGGAAGCCATTTTGCTGCAGGGTGCTGAAAAGGCCCGAGCCTACTCGCAGCCTCTGTTGGACAAACTGCGCAGCGCGGTGGGCCTGCGGCCTCTGACGGTGGCAACCACTGCCACTACGGCAAAGGCCAGCGCCAAGACAGCGACCGCATCCTTCAAGCAGTACCGTGAAAAAGATGGCAAGTTCTATTTCAAATTGGTACGCGCAGACGGTGCTGTACTGCTGCAAAGCCAGGCCTTTGATGCCCCTCGAGATGCCGGTGCGATGATTGCCCAGCTGCAATCCCAGCCCGAAATCTTGAACCAGGTGATGGCAAACCTGCAATTGGGGGACAGTTTCTCGCTTTCCGACGTGGAATTGGCACTAAAAGAACTAGCCGAAAGCTGATTAGCTGCCTATACTGTAATTGCAACGAAATGTTGTAACTATTGTACGAATGACGGACGCTCGTTATTTGTACGAGTTGAATGCGTGTTTTGATTTGCCTTTATTATTGGTTATCTTATAAAGGTAAGCTATTAAGTTTTGGGAGAGAGCTGCTATGAGGATTGTGGCGCTGGATGATGATCTGGTGGTGTTGGACATGCTTTCCAAAACCTTGGAGGCGGAAGGCCACGCCTGCACAACCCATACCACTGGTGCGTCTTTGATGAAAGACATGCGTCGTGAGACCTACGATCTGCTGATCCTGGACTGGCAACTGCCCGATACCTCCGGCCCGGTGGTGGTTCGCTGGATCCGCGACAACGTCAGCCAGGATCTGCCCGTGCTCTTCATTACCAGCCGCCAGGGCGAAGCTGACATTGTGGAAGGCCTGGAATCGGGCGCGGATGACTTCATGGTCAAACCGCTGCGGGTTGCAGAGTTGGTGGCCCGCGTGCGTGCATTGCTGCGCCGCGCCTATCCCGCAGCCACCAAGGGCACCATGGAGTTTGGCCGCTACCGGTTCATGTCGGACTCGCGCACGCTCGAAGTTGATGGCAAACAGGTGGAGCTGAAAAACCGCGAGTACGATCTGGCGCTCTTCCTGTTCCAGAACATGGGGCGCCTGCTCTCTCGTGATCACTTGCGTGAAATCATCTGGGGCCAGAACTCCGATGTGATCTCGCGCTCACTCGACACCCATGTCTCGCGCCTGCGCACCCTGCTGGATCTGCGCCCGGAAAATGGGTACGTCATCAATGCCGTCTATGGTGTGGGCTACCGTTTCGAGGCGGTCAAGCCGCAGGCTGAGGCCGCGCCGACGAATTGAATCGCCAACGCCATACACGGCTGCCGGCCAACCCACCCAGAGGGTGTGTTGGCCGTCTTGCCGCTATGGCGTGGGCAAATACGCACCGCAAATTTGCGGTACAGAAGGATTTTTGATGTTTGTAAACCTGCACGTAACGCTGCCTGTTTCGCTGCTGATTGCCTTGGGAGTGCTGCTGCCGCGCGCGGCCGTCGCAGCCTCGGCCGACCAACTGCCAGATATCCAGCACAAGGTGCAGCCCGGCGACACCCTGGAAGGTGTCGCCAAGCGCTACCTCAAGGATCCGCAGCAATGGCGTGCGCTCGGTGAGCTCAACCAGGTCAGGTATCCCACCCGTCTGCCGGTCGGCTCGACCATCGTCATTCCTGCGCGCCTGGTAGGCTACCAGAACGCTGTTGCCGAGTATGTGCAAGGCGATGCGCAGTCACGCTCACCCCATATGGGCGGTGATGGCGGCTGGCAGCGGCTCGTCCAGGGGGCCGTGTTGACCGAAGGCGACGAACTGAAAGTAGCACCTGGCAGCTTTGTGACGCTGAAGTTTGCCGATGGCAGCTCGGTTCGCATCAATGAAAAATCGGAGCTGAAACTCAGTGAAATGCGCAAGAACCAGCGCACGCAGGAGCAGCAATCGGTGCTGAACCTGAACAAAGGCGGCATCGAGTCGCAGGTCACACCCGCGATCGAGCAGCGCCGCAAGCGCAAGTTCGAGATCAAGACGCCCATGGCCACCACCAGTGTGCGCGGCACCGTGTTCTCCGTCAGCATCTCTGACTCTGGTGAGGCCATCACCGCAGTAGACCACGGCGTGGTTGCCGTGGCCGGCAGCGCCGCAGCACGCGAAACCGCGGTCAAGGCCGGCCGGGGCATTGCCGTGCAAAACAACGGCCATGTGGGAGCCATCGTGGATCAGCTTGCAGCGCCCAGCCTGCAAGGCAACCCACCGGTGTTTGAAGACGCCGATTTTCTGACCATCCAGCTCAGCCCCGTGGAACAGGCCCGCCAGTACCAGGTCAAACTGGCGCACGACGCCGACATGCGACAGGTGGTGCGCAGCCAGCGCTTCGATACGCCGCTGGCCAAATTCCCAGGCGTCGAAGACGGCAACTACTACGTCGCAGCCCGCGCAATCGACAGCCAGCAGATTCCCGGCAGGCCCCATGTGGAAACAATCAAGGTCAAGGCAACGCCGGTGCCTCCTCTGTATTCCAGCCCCGCGCCCGATGGACTGATCGGCATCAGCGATGGCGCACTGACGTGCACGGAAGGCGGCAAGGACGTCATCGGCTACCGCATTCAGGTGGCTGCCAGTACCAATTTCGCCCAACCGCTGGCAGACAGTGGCGTGGTGGCCGAATGCCAGACGGCCATCACCAAGCTGGCTGCAGGCAGCTACTACTGGCGTGCCGCCAGCGTGCGCAAGGCCGCAGACGGCAGCCAGGACCAGGGGCCATTTTCCAAACCCCAGGCATTCAAGGCGGGTACCAACCCGGCGTCCTTGAGCGCGGATGCACTCAGCCCGGGCGATATGGACGCGCCCAATCAGCTGCAACTGTTCTGGACGGGAGAGCCAGGGCAGAAATACAACCTGCAGCTGGCGCGCAACGAGCAGTTCAATGCCCCTCTCAGCACCGTGCAGCTCGACCAGCCGCGCTGGGTATCCGACGAACTCACGCCGGGGGACTATTTCGTGCGCATCCAGGTACTGGATCCTTCCGGCCTCAAAAGCCGCTACTCGGCCGCTCGCAAGCTGACCGTAGAGTCCGCAATCACCACTGGCTACGGCTCCATGCTCAAATCGGACGACGGCAAACCCGTGCAGAGCCCACGCTGATCGATCTGCCAGCCTGCGGGTAACCTGCCCAAGGCAACCAGTCCGCCATAACGTGAGCCGCTCTCCTTTGCTGACACGAACCCAGCTGCGGTGGCTGGAATGGCTGGTGCTGGCTGCCATTTTGCTCGCCTGTGTGGCCTGGGCCAGCCTGCGCGGGCAGCCCCGTGCAGTCAACGCCATGGTGCACGACCTGGCCGGGTGGGTCAGCGCGCCACATGCGCGCAGCGATATCGTCATCGTCGCCATTGACGACGCCAGTCTCCAGAGCGTGGGCCGCTGGCCATGGCGACGCGCCATCATGGCCCAGCTGCTCAGCGACATCGAGGCGCAAAAGCCCGTCACCATCGGCGTTGACGTGCTCTTCAGTGAGCCCGATCGCGTGCACCCGCAGGATGACGAGCTGCTCGCCGATGCTATGCGCCGTGCGGACAATATCGTGCTGCCGGTGGATTGGCGCATGGCTGGCGTCGATATCGGTGCCGAACTGCCCATTGCCAGCCTGCGCGGCGCCGCCCGCGAGCTGGGCCATGTCAATGTCAGCGTAGACGAGGATGGCGTGATACGCCGCTATTTCGCCGCCCAGGGCGAAGACACCGGGCCCTGGCCACACTTTGCCATTGCCATGCTGTGTGCAGCCGGCCGCAGCCACCCGCTGTGCCGGGGTGTGGAGCCTCCACGCGCCGGAGATAATTGGGTACAGCTGGAGCCCGAAGTCTTCGATTTTGCCCAGGGCGCCGAGCCCTATCGCCTTTATTCGGCCGAAATGGTGCTGACCGGCCGAGTGCCCACCGACGCCTTCACTGGCAAATACGTGCTGCTGGGCGCCACTGCATCGGGCCTGGGTGATTACTTTGCCAGTCCGGCGCGCCCCTCATCGCGCCACATCGCCGGTGTGGAGCTGATCGCCCATGCCCTGGACTCGCAACTCTCCGGCCGGCATGTGACTCCTGCCTCTTCGGTTACCGACGCCGTGGTGAATGTGAGCATCATTTTGCTGGCCCTGGCGGCCATTGCGGTGCTGGGCCCGATGGCAGGGCTCGCCATGCAGCTGGCTCTGGCCGTGGGCGCCCTGCTGCTGTGCTTTGCGCTGCGCAGCTGGGGCGGCATACAGCTGGCGCCTGCCGCTGCCCTGATGGGTCTGGTGGTGATCTACCCCATCTGGAGCTGGCGCCGCCTGAGTGCAGCGGCTTCCTTTTTGCAGCAGGAGATGGTCACTCTGCGCGAGGCGCTGGAAAACACTGGCGCGCCGCAGCGCAATGCGGCATTGGTTGATGACTTTCTGGACCGGCGCATCAAGGCGGTCGAGACTGCCACCAGCACCTTGCGCCAGATGCACGGCTTTGTACGCGACACCCTGCGCCAGATCCCGTCCCCCACGTTCGCCATTGACCCCCAAGGCATGGTCAGCCTGCACAACCAGGCGGCAGACCAGTACGTGCAGCGTCTGGGCATTCCATCGCAGGGCATGGTGCCGATCCAGGCTGTGCTGCAGGGCCTGCGCATCAAATCCACGGGACAGGAGTTGCAGTTTGCAACACCCGAGCAGCTGCAGGCCTTGCCGACCGAGAGCGAGGTGGTCGACCGCCAGGAGCGCCCCTGGCTGTTGCTGGCCGAAGCGTTTCGCCCACCAGCGCCTGACGGCTGGCTCCTGATGCTGGTGGACATGACCGAGTTGCACAAGGCCATGGAGCAGCGCGACCAGGCGCTGCGCTTCATCTCGCACGACTTCCGATCGCCGCAGGCTTCGATCATCACCTTGCTGGAGATGTACCAGGAGTTTCCCGGCCAGATGAGCGAAGCCGATCTGCACCACAAGATCGGGCGCCTGGCCAACCAGTCGCTGGAAATGGCGGAGAGCTTTGTGCAGCTTGCATCTGCCCAATCCCAGAGCCTGCAACGACACCTGGTGTACCTGGACATGCTCTTGCAGGAAGCCGTGGACGATTGCTGGGCCAAGGCAACCGAGAAAAAACTGCAGGTGCGCTATGTGCCCGGCGCGCTGGAGGCCGCTGATACCGAGATCGCAACCGTGGGCGACCGCTCGCTCTTGCACCGCT
Source organism: Comamonas odontotermitis (assembly GCF_014207855.1). Classification (GTDB taxonomy): domain Bacteria; phylum Pseudomonadota; class Gammaproteobacteria; order Burkholderiales; family Burkholderiaceae_C; genus Comamonas; species Comamonas odontotermitis_A. Next base: position 70,661 of record NZ_JACHKZ010000016.1, read on the forward strand.
GCCTGGTGAACCTGATCACCAACGCCATCAAATACAGCCCGGCCGGCAGCCTGGTAGAGACCAGCGTAAGCGCAGACCAGGGCTACTGGGTGGTTCACATCCGCGACCATGGCTATGGCATGAATGCCGAGCAGCTGACGCGCCTGTTCCAGCCTTTTCAGCGTTTTCACCAGGGCAGCCAGCCACAGATCACCGGTATCGGGCTGGGCCTGACCTTTGTCCAGACCGTGGTGCAACGCCACCAGGGCTTTGTAACCGTGACCAGCGCCGAGGGCGAAGGCTCGTGCTTCAGCGTACACCTGCCAATGGACCCAGGCGATGGAGCTATGCACGCCGCAGCAGCATGAAAGCCGTGAACAGGCCGATTCAAGAGCGGTGATTCAAGAGTCTGTTCACAGAGCACCGAGGCATCATTCAGTCAGAACCAAAAAACAATAGCACTCTGTTCTTTGCTGGCCTTTATTTAAACGTGTTTTGCAGTTGGGAGCATTCAGGAACAAGCGCAACACACTCTCTTTTTGGGGCGCAACTGCACTCCCCAAATGCCAGCGCTCAGTGCAGCTCCTTGCCCTTGAGTTCCGGCACCAGGAGCATGGTCGCCAGCGCATCCAGCACATAGATCGCGGCCAGCAGCGCAATTGCCATCTGAAACGAATACTGTGATGCAATCGCCCCAATCACCACTGGCCCCAGGCCGCCTACAGCGCGGCCCAGGTTGAACAGCACGTTCTGCGCCGTTGCGCGCGCCTCGGTCGGATAGGCTTCGCTCATCAGCGCGCCAAAGCCGCCCATCATTCCGTTGACAAACATGCCCATCAGCGCGCCAGCCCAGAGCATGGTGATCGGGTCATTCAACTGGGAATACACCAGCACCATGGTGGCTGCACCGGCCTGAAACAACAGAAAGCTCGGCTTGCGGCCAATGCGGTCCGCCAGCTGACCAAAGATCCAGATGCCGGCCATCATTCCCAGAATGGTGACAGCCGTCCACATGGCGGATTTGGTCAGGTTGAAGCCCAGCTTGTTCGCCAGAAAGCCCGGCATCCAGATCATGATGCCGTAGTAGCCAAAATTCTGCACCGAGGTGAGCACCACGATGCCCGCGCTGATCTTGGTGGTGGCGCGGTCCTTGACCAAAAGCTTGAAGCACTGCAGCGCCGATGGCTTCTTCTCACGGCTGCGCACAAACACTTCCGGCTCATGCAGGCGATTGCGAATAAACCAGGCCACGAATGCTGGAATCACCCCCACCAGGAACATGCCGCGCCAGCCGATGTACGGCAGCAGCAGCGGCGTGAGCAGCGCCGCGCCCAGCACCCCCACCTGCCAGCCCAGCGCCACATACGACGACACGCGGGCGCGGTAACGCGCAGGCCAGGCCTCGGCCGCCAGCGCCATGCCAATGCCAAACTCGCCACCCAGGCCGATACCGGCCAGTGTGCGGTAGACCAGCAGGTCCCAGTAGCCCTGCGCAAACGCGCACAGGCCGGTGAACACGGCAAACATCACGATCGTCCAGGTCAGCACCCGGATACGTCCGAATCGGTCGCTGAGCGCGCCAAACACAATGCCGCCCACCACGGCGCCAATCAAGGTCCAGGTCACCAAAGCCCCCGCTTGCGCGGTCGACAGACCCAGGTCCTCCCGGATGGCGCCCAGCATGAACCCCAGAATCAGCAGATCAAACCCATCCATCGCATACCCGACCGCTGACCCCGCCAGCGCTTTCCACCCATAGCCATTGACGGCGGTTGGCGGCTGGGCGGCAGATGGCTGTGATGCGGAAGAGGACATGGGAGACTCTGGTAGTGCGGAGAGAAAACGCGCACAAAAAATGCCGCACAGGGCGGCATGATTTGGCGCGGAGCGTGATTTTGCGCTTTATCTATACGCTCTGCGTAAAGAGCGAAAAATCACACATTGACTACTCGGTAAAAATTGACGACCGACCACCTACTCAATCGGCCAGAAACAGCTCCTGCAGGTCGCTCAGAAAATCAAAACCCCGCTCGGTAGGACGCACACGGGCCCAGTCGCGCGTGATCAGGCCCTTGGCTTCGGCTTGCTGCAAGGCCTTGTCGATGCTGCTGAGCGGCAGGCCGGTGCGGTCCAGATAGTCCTGCAGCGCAAAGCCCTCGCGCAGGCGCAACGCGTTCAGCATGAACTCGAACGGCAGGTCGGCGCGCTTCACATCTTCATCCTGTGCCAATGCGTTGCCCTGCAAAGCGGCATCCATGTAGCGCGCCGGGTCACGCAGGCGCACCTGGCGCACCACACGGTGCGCAAAGCTGAGTTTGCTGTGCGCACCAGCGCCAATGCCCAGATAATCGCCAAACGACCAGTAGTTGCTGTTGTGCACGCAGGTGTGGCCCGGCTTGGCATAGGCGGATACCTCGTAACGCTGCATGCCCGCGGCGGCCGTCTGCGCAGTGATCTGATCGAGCATCGCGTAAGCTTCGTCATCCTCGGGGATGGTCGGCGGGTATTTGGCGAAATAGGTATTGGGCTCGATGGTCAGGTGGTAGATCGAGATGTGCGGCGGCGCAAAGCTGAGCGCCACATCCAGATCTCGCTGCAGATCGGCAGCAGTTTGCCCCGGCAGGGCATACATGATGTCGAGGTTGAAGGTATCGAAGTTGCTGGCCGCCTCTGCCACCGCAGCCACCGCCTGCGCGCTGTCATGCACGCGGCCCAGCGCCTGCAGATAGCGATCATCGAAACTCTGCACGCCGATCGACAGGCGCGTGATACCTGCGGCACGGAAAGCCTTGAAGCGGTCCTTCTCGAATGTGCCGGGGTTGGCCTCGATCGTGATCTCGCACCCCGCATCGACCCGCAGACGGGCGCGAATGGCCGATAGCAACCGGTCAATTGCCGCCGGTGAAAACAGGCTTGGCGTGCCCCCACCCAGGAAAATGCTGTGCACGCTGCGCCCCCAGACCAGCGGCAGCGCCTGCTCCAGATCGGCAATCACGGCGTCGATGTAGCGATCCTCCGGCAGCCCGGCGCGGCCATCGCGCGCCTCGTGCGAGTTGAAGTCACAGTAGGGGCACTTCTTGAGGCACCAGGGCAGGTGTACGTACAGCGACAACGGCGGCAGGCTGGCCAGCTGCAAAGTGCCCGGCCGCATGTAATGCTGAACGTCTTTCAGGCCTGTTGCAACCGCCTCGTGGGCACCGATAGCTATCATTTTTGAATCTGTCATATCCCAGGCTCCTTGGCCGAAGCAAAAGCCGCCGTCCGAGACGAGCAAGCGGCGCTGCAGCCTGACGAGCGCATGCGCCTCAGTCCTTTGCCGCAGCGCGTACAGCAGCGCTTCCAGCCAGCCAGTTCTCGCGCACCAGTTCCATCATCAGGCGCGACGAACGGCCGCGATGACTGTGGGCGTGCTTGACCTCAGGGGTCATCTGCGCAAAGGTCATTCCCAGCTCAGGGATCAGCAGCACTGGATCAAAGCCGAACCCCCCCTCACCCATGGGCTGCTGCGCAATCAGTGCGGCCACCCGGCCTACTGCCACCAGGGGCTCCGGATCTTTGGGGTGGCGCACGGCCACCAAGGTGCTCACCATGGCCGCGCGGCGGTCTGTCACGCCACTCATCTGCTCGATCAGGGCGCGCACATTGTTGGCATCGCTTTTCTCGTAGCCGAACTGCATGCAGTAATAGGCGGTATCCACGCCAGGCAAGCCGCCAAATGCCGCCACGCACAGGCCCGCATCATCAGCAATTGCAGGCAGACCCGTACGCTCTGACGCAAAGCGTGCCTTGGACAGTGCATTTTCCAGAAAAGTGCCATAGGGCTCGGGCGCCTCACCATCCATCAATGCGCCTTGCGGCACCAGTTCTACGCCCAATGGATGGAACATGGCCTGCAGCTCGGCGAGCTTGCCCTGGTTGTTGGATGCAAGAACGATTTTCATGGTCTGAATGACGCTTGGCGTGCAATGATCAAACGCCAAACGCTATATTTTTAATAGTATCCAAGCAACAAGGCGGCCTAGGTGACCGCCTTGCAGATGTTGTGGGTGTGGTAAGTCCTCATTATCAGCCGACGGCCAAAACGCTGCATGCTGCGGGCCTTCTGCACGCCGGACTACAGACGCCTCAGGGCAATGGCGGCTGGGCCTTGCTTCCGTCTGGCTCGGCGGGCGGCTCTGGCGGCATGGCGCCTGCCGCAGACGGATCTTCCTCAGAGACAAACCGCTCCGCTCCCGGCATTTCCCATTCCAAAGCCACGGCGGTGACGTTGTCGCTGCTGGCTCCGGCCTTGCGCAGTGCGGCGTCAATCAGATCAGGGATGGCGCGCGATACCGACTTGTTGCCCAACTCGCGGGCAATCACCGTCTCGGACACGCTGCTCCACAACCCATCGGAGCACAGCATGATGCGGTCACTGCGGTGCAGCTCGGTGGGGCCTGCCACATCAAAGAACGGCCTCGAAGGGCTGCCCAGGCAGGTGAACAGCACATTGCGGTTGAAGCGATCAGGGTTGACGCTGGTGACACCGGCGCCGCGCAGCTCCATGTACGAATGGTCGCGTGTGCGCGCCATCACCTTGCTGCCACGCACCATGTACAGCCGGGAATCGCCGCAGTGCACCCACCAGACATTGCCATCCTGAACCACCGAAGCGACCAAGGTCGTACGCGGCGGATCTTCCATATTGTTCGCAATGGCGTACTTGAGGATATTGTGGTGGGCAGATAGCAGCGCGTTTTCGAGGAACTCTGCCGGGTCGTCCAGCTTGGGGCGAGCCAGGCGCTGAAAATCGAGCGATACGGTCTGTAGCGCCAGCTGCGCCGCAACCTCTCCTTCGGGGTGACCACCCATGCCATCGGCAACGACAAACAGACAGGATTCCTTGGTATAGCTATACCCCATCCTGTCTTCGTTCTTTTCCCGACCACCCTTGCGACTGAGCTGGAAGACCGAGAATTTCATTTCGTGGAGCCCCCAGCGCGCGCCTGGATATTTTTCTTGGTATCGCTTACCAGCGAGTCAATCGACATACGAACTTTCTCGGAAACCGTCAGCTTGGTGTAGCGGCGCTCGTCTTCGCGCGCCAGCTCCTTCTGCAACAGAAACACCGACTGCGGTCGCGCCTGGGGATCCAGCGCCATGCACCACTCCACCAGCTCAATCAGGTTGTCGGAATAGACGCCACGCACCTTCGACAGGGCAAGGCTCAGGCGGTCCTTCTCCTGGCGCTTGGGAGCGTCGTTGGGCGGAATCCCCTGCATGCAGGCATAGATGCACGCGCCAATGGCGTAGATATCGGTCCAGGGCCCCAGCGGCGTGTCGCGGCGGTACATCTCGGGAGCAGCAAAGCCCGGCGTGTACATGGGGCGCACAAAATTGCCTTCCTTGCTGAGCACTTCGCGCGCAGCGCCAAAGTCGATCATCAAGGCCTTGTTGTCATCGGTGATGAAGATGTTGGCCGGCTTGATGTCCAGATGCAGCATCTTGTGCTGGTGCACGATCCGCAGGCCGCGCAACACCTCGTCGAACAACGAGCGGATCGTCGATTCGCGGAAGACCTTGGCTTCTTTCAGGTCACGAGCGGTCACGATGAAATCCTGCAGGGTTGCCCCCTCCAGATAATTCATCACCATGTAGACGGTATCGTTCTCGCGGAAGAAGTTGTAGACGCTGACCACCGACGGGTGGGATATTTGCGCAAGCGCCCGACCCTCTTCAAAAAAACTCTTGAGGCCCAGTCGGTACAGCGACAGTTTCTCGGGCTCTACCGTTGGCGACAGCGCACCAGGCTCGCGCGAAGCCAGACTGGACGGCAGATATTCCTTGATGGCCACCTGCTGGCCATCAGGCGCCAAAGCCAGATAGACAACCCCGAACCCCCCCGACGATATGCGCCGCACGATACGGTATCCACCTATGACGGTATTGGTGGGTAACGGCGCTGGCTTTGCTTTTGACATAGTTAGATGAACAACGCAGGTATATGAGAAGCCTGATAATGAGCGCGATTGCAAGCAACCCCATACAGTCCTATGCCAGTTTACAGCATGACAGGCTATGCCTCTGTCCAGCAAAGCATCCCACCGGCCGGTGGCGACAATGCTCCCTCTCTCTGGCGCGTCGGACTGGAAATTCGCTCGGTTAACAGCCGTTTTCTCGATTTATCTTTCAAGCTTCCGGAAGACCTCAGAAGCTGCGAACCACAGTTACGCTCTCTTGTCGATAATAGTCTGAAGCGCGGCAAGGTGGAAGTGCGGGTTCTGATCGTCAGTGAACAAGCGTCAAACATTCCCGTGGCCTCCGCCCGTCTGCTGCAGCAGCTGGGCAGCTTTCAGGACACCGTCACCGCATGGATGCCCAGCGCCCAGCCCTTCACTGTGGCAGAAGTGTTGCGTTTAAGCGGCACTGGCAGCGCCGACCTTCCCGACAACTGGGCCGAATCCGTGACCGACCTTTGCAAACAGGCGCTCAAGGCATTGCTGGACGCCCGCCAGCGTGAAGGCAAGCGCCTGACCACCATGCTGCAGGACCGTGTCGACCAGCTCAAGACGCTGGCCGAAAAAGCCGAGCCGCTGGTGCCTGAGCTCGTCAAACAGCAAAAGGAGCGCTTTCTGGAACGCTGGAAGGACGCCATGGCGTTGACCGAAGGCAGCGTCTCACCCGAAGCAGCACAAGATCGCGCCCTAACAGAAGCCACCTCCTTTGCCATCCGCATCGACGTTGCCGAAGAAATCACCCGCCTGCGCTCGCACCTCGATGAAATCACGCGCCTGCTGGGTAAGGGTGGCGACATTGGCAAGCGCCTGGATTTTTTGATCCAGGAACTACACCGCGAAGCCAACACGCTGGGCTCCAAATCAGCCGCACTGGAGCTCACGCGCATCAGCGTCGACATGAAGGTGCTGATCGAGCAGATGCGCGAGCAGGTGCAGAACATCGAATAAAAACAAAAAGCTATTCACCATGGATTACCCAGGAAATCTCTTTGTCGTCTCAGCCCCCAGCGGGGCTGGAAAATCTTCGCTGGTCAAGGCCTTGCTGGAGCTCGACTCCCAGGTCTACCGCTCCATTTCGCACACCACGCGCGCGCCGCGCGGCCAGGAAAAGCATGGCCGCGAATACTACTTCGCATCGCGCGAAGATTTTGAAAAAATGATAGCAGGCAATGCTTTCGTGGAATGGGCCAACGTACATGGCAACATGTATGGCACATCCAAGAAAGCCATTGAGGAGCGCCTCGCCAAAGGCGCCGACATCGTGCTGGAGATCGACTACCAGGGCGCCCTGCAGATCAAGGAGAGCTTTCCGCACGCCGTGCTGATCTTCATCCTGCCTCCCAGCTGGGATGAATTGCGCTCGCGCCTAGAAAACCGTGGCGAAGACACATCGGATGTGATCGCGGTGCGCCTCAAGAATGCGCACCAGGAAATGTCCCAGGTCGACAAATTCGACTTCGTTATAATCAACGAGTTATTTGAACGCGCTCTGTTTGATCTGAAAGCTGTTGTTCATTCGCAACGGCTGCGTTTTTTGTGCCAGCGCCGCACCCGCGCTGAAATATTCTCGTCACTCGACATATCTGACAGCCTGGAGAACTCCTGATGGCCCGCATCACCGTAGAAGATTGCCTCGAAAAAGTCCCTAATCGCTTCCAGCTCGTGCTTGCGGCCACCTACCGTGCCCGTATGCTCAGCCAAGGCCACACCCCCAAGATTGACAGCCGCAACAAGCCTGCAGTCACCGCTTTGCGCGAAATCGCTGCTGGCAAGGTTGGCCTGGAAATGCTGAAAAAAGTTCCGGGTTAACCCCCCGCACTTTCACATGCCAATGGCACCGAATATCGGTGCCATTTTTCTTGTTATTCACACAAGTTTGTCATCGCACGCTACAGTAAAGGCGTGAAGTCCGTGTCCATCTCCACCCCTCCCGTTCAATCTTCTGGTACTTCCGCTACCGCAGCAGCCAAGCCTGCCATGTCCTATCCGGTAGTCGTGAGTGCCTATGCCGCATTCCTGGAAAAGCTCGATTACCTGAACGATGCCGATCTGGCCCGGGTGGAAGAAGCCTTTGAGTTTGCAGCAGCAGCCCATTCGGGGCAGTTCCGCAGCAGCGGCGATCCCTATATCACCCATCCCATTGCGGTGGCTGAAATCTGCGCCACTTGGAAGCTGGACGCCGAAGCCCTGATGGCCGCGCTGATGCACGACGCCATGGAAGACTGCGGTGTCACACGGGACGATATCGCCCGACAGTTTGGCGATACGGTGGCAGAACTGGTTGATGGCCTCACCAAGCTGGACAAACTGCATTTCAATTCGCGCGAAGAGAACCAGGCCGAGTCCTTCCGCAAGATGCTGCTGGCCATGGCGCGCGACGTTCGCGTGATCCTCGTCAAGCTGGCAGATCGCACCCACAACATGCGCACCATGTCGGACATGCCGCGCAGCAAATGGGGGCGCATCTCCACGGAGACCATGGAAATCCATGTGCCCATTGCCAATCGCCTGGGCATCAATCGCGTCTACCGGGAACTGCAGGATCTGGCCTTCAAGCATCTGCATCCCTGGCGCCATGACACCCTGGTCAAAGCCCTGGGCCGATCGCGTAACCGCCGCAAAGAGGTGGTGCAGAAAATCCACGCAGAGGTGGACGCATCGTTCGCCAAATCCGGTATCAAGATTCGCTTGGGCAATCAGGAAAAAACCCTGTACTCCATCTATAAGAAGATGGATGCCAAGCACCTCTCGTTCGCCCAGGTCACCGACTCCTACGCAGTGCGAGTGATCGTGCCCAATCTGATCGACTGCTATACCGCGCTGGGCGTGCTGCATCAGATCTTCCGTCCGGTGCCATCCAAGTTTCGTGACTACATCGCCAACCCCAAATCCAACGGCTACCAGTCGCTGCACACGACCCTGGTAGGCCCATCGGGTGTGAGCATGGATTTCCAGATCCGCACCGAAGACATGAACCTGGTCGACGAAAACGGCGTGCTCACGCATTGGATGATCCAGGCTCGCTCGTCGACCGGCAGCGAGCAGCTGGGCAACAAGTGGGTGCAGTCGCTGCTCGATATCCAGGACGAAACCCGAGATGCGCATGAGTTCTGGGACAACGTGCGCGTGGACCTGTTCCCCGACTCGGTCTATGTGTTCACTCCCAAGAACCAGATGCTGACACTCCCTCGCGGCGCCACGGTTCTGGATTTTGCCTATGCCATTCACAGCAATGTGGGCGAGCACACATCTGGCGCCCGCATCAACCATGAGCAGGTTCCCCTGAGCACTGTGCTCAAAAGTGGCGATATTGTCGAAGTCACCACCTCGCCCGAGGCGGTGCCCCACCCCTCCTGGCTCACCATCGTGCGCACAGGGCGAGCCAAATCCAAGATTCGCTACTACCTCAAAACCCAGGGCCAAAGCGAAACCGGTGTACTGGGCGAACGCCTGCTGCTCCAGGCACTGCGCGCAGAAGGGATCTCGCAGTTGCCCGAGGCCAAGCCTATCTGGGATGAATTGCTGGAGCGCCTGGGCGCGCGCAACAAGGCAGAACTGTTCAGCGACATTGGCCAGGGCAAGCGCATCGCCGTATTTGCCGCCAAGCAAATGGTGGATCTGCTGGCAGAACAGGGAATGCGCCCTGATGCTGTGCTGCTGACCCAGGAGCGCTACAAAAACAAGAGTAGCTCAGTTACCACCGCCGTGGCACTGGATGGCAGCAACAACGCGGCAGTCAAATACGCAAAATGCTGCCGCCCGGTCCCCGGCGACAGCGTTGCCGGATACCTGGACCGCAATGCAGGCCTGCTGGTTCACAACAGCGAATGCGCCGTTTGCAAGAAACTGCTGAGCAAGGACGCAGAACGCTTTGTCGAGGTGGAATGGGCAGACGAGCCCAAAGGTGACTTCGAGACAGGCGTTGTTGTCACCATCATCAATGGCAAAGGGGTACTCGGCAAGATCGCAGCCGAGATTGCAGCCCTCGGCTCGGATATCACGCACATCACCATGGATGATGAAGTTGCCATGAACACCACGGAGCTGAAGTTTGTGCTGCTGGTCAAAGATCGCCAGCAGGTCGAACATATCCTGCGCCAGCTCGTCAAACTATCTTATGTATCGCGCGCCTACCGCATACTGCCTACGGCCTGAATAGACCCAATACAGACCGCGCGTACTCAGGCATCCCTGGGCGGCGGATACTCCACATCCAGCACCTCCAGCACGCGCACGCCACCAGGCGTGGGCAGCTGCACCTCGTCTCCGACCCTGGCCTTGAGCAAAGCCCGCGCAATTGGAGCAATCCAGCTCACTTGGCCGCGGCTTGCGTCCGCCTCATCGATGCCCATGATGGCAATGCGCTCCTCACGGCCATTCTGATCGCAATAGGTCACAGAGGCCCCAAAGTACACCTGATCGCTGCCATGGTGGACGGCTGGATCCACCACTTCTGCCGCCTCCATGCGCTTGGTCAGAAAACGGATACGACGGTCAATCTCCCGCAAACGCTTCTTGCCATAGAGGTAATCGCCATTTTCAGAGCGATCTCCATTGCTGGCAGCCCAGTGAACCACCTCTACCACCTTCGGGCGCTCCTCATCGATCAGCTGCAGCAACTCCACCTCCAGGGCGCGGTAGCCAGCCGGGGTAATGTAGTTCTTGCCACCGGCAATTCTGGGCAACTCCGGCAGCTCATCATCGTCTGCATCAGACTCTTTGGTGAAAGCTTTGTTCATACCCGTTATTTAAGCAAATTGCGCCGCCACATGGAGCCAGACCGGCATGAGGAAAAAGAAAAAGCCTGCAATCCGAAGATTGCAGGCTTTCCAATATGGTGCGGCTGGCAGGAATCGAACCCACGACCCCTTGGTTCGTAGCCAAGTACTCTATCCAGCTGAGCTACAGCCGCAAATCAACTCTATGGCGGAGAGGGAGGGATTCGAACCCTCGGTACGCTTGCACGTACGCCTGATTTCGAGTCAGGTACATTCGACCACTCTGCCACCTCTCCGCAGCGTCGAAGCTGAAATTATAGCAGGCAATTTTCGCCTCTCGGAAAGAAACGCAGATTTCTGAAAAATTGATGGTGGGGTGGTGATTGATCGGGGTGAGCACCTCGCCTGCTACCGACGGACTAACCTGGAACAGCGGACAAGGGGCTGCACGTGGATAGGTAGACAGCAAGGTAGGGACTAACGGCCGCCAAAGGCAGCACGTGCAGTCCCTACCCTATATGCATCAGTTCATTCTGGAGCGGCGAACACGCATTGCAGCGAACCCTCCCAGCACCAAGGTAAGCAGTGCAAGCGCCCATTGGCTGAGCGAAGGAACAGCAGTGGGAGTGGCAGTCGGGGTGTTCTGCTTGACCAGCGTGTTTGTGATGGCCAAAGTCAAGTTGCCTCCAACCGGCACAGGCCCAGTCGCGGCGGGAAGCGTGGCAGCGCCCCACTCATAACCACTGGGCGCAGCAGGCAACGCGCCCTCTGCTACCGAGCAAGTGCTGCCAGCAGTAACCGTGATCGGATCAGCTGCGCCTGCATTGTTCACGACGGCGATGCTGCCTTGCTGGCTGAGGTCGGGCGAGACACAGGTGAGTGTGAACGGAATGCTGCCACTAAATGCTGGAGCACCCTCAGTGCCCACGACCGTCTTGGACACCTGTACCGTGCCCGTATTAGCCTGGGATTGCAGGTACCAGTTGTTACCGATCTTCTGGAGAGAATAGAGAAACTGGCCTGCTGTCAGTGACCCAGCGGGCAACGTAAATGTTCCTGAAGAGCTTCCGTCAACCTGCACAACCAGGATGCCATCACCGGTAGTAAGCGCGCCCGTTCCACCCAGATTATTAACCTGCAAAACGGTTGTACCCGTCGTGCCTCCCGAGACGTGCAGAACATCCGAGGCAGAGCTGCTGTCTCCCAGCACGGTGTCTAAAGCCAAGCTGCCACCACCAGTGTAGTTACCTGTGACCGTTAAGTTCTCTCCTGCCTGGCCATTGGTCAGAACCAACTGGCCTTGATTGCTTAAATCACCGCTAACGGTAAAGGCCGTTTCTTGCACACGTAGGCTACTGCCTGCGTCCACCACAAGACCCATAGCCTCGCCCGCCACAGAGCCACTGCCGGTAACTAAAGTGCTGCCAGTCAAGGATAGGTCACTATTGCCTGACAAACTAATACGTTCCCAGTTAAGAAATTTGGAGCTGGGCTGCGGACCATTCATACCTACCAAGGTAAGGCGATCTATGTATCCATCCGCAATGGAGACATCATCTCCTCCGTCGACTAGCGCTATCTGACTGATATCCGTGCCGTTGATCGTGAGGCTGTCGGAGCCGTCACCCAGAACGATGTTGCCGCTGACAACCGCACCACTGGCCAAAGTGACGCTGGTATTGCCATTGCCCGGGCCATCAAAAATCGCTCGGCCTGCGGTAGCAGTCAGCTGACCTCCAAGGATGTTGATGCTGTTGGTCGCAGCCGTAGAGTTCACTGCGATCGCGTCGCCAGTAGTGGCGACTACGCTGCCTCCATACACTTCAACCGTGTTACCCGCAGCAGCCACAGCCTGAATCCCATTGGCACCCTGTACCGTCACCGGCTGCATACCAATGGTGATAAGGCTCGTTCCTGCTGCTGGATTAGCTGATGTGAGCGAACTATTGCCTAGTGCAACTTGCCCACCACTGGCAATGATTGAAGTACCGGCTCCACTAACGATTGATGCTGGTATTGGCATATCGATAGTCCCGGCAGAAATATTGATGGCCGTGCCTGCAGTGCTATTGACGCTGGCGGATGACCCTAGCACCTGAACCAACCCAGCACTGTTCGAAATGCCAGTGGCAGAGGTATAAAGCGTAAGCCCATTGTTGAACAAATTAGTTCCAACGGTGCCACTTGAGCCGCTGTTACGAATTCCATCCACCGGCGCGGGGGTTGTGGTTGACGCATCCGCACCAATTCGCACGCTGCCTGTGACATCTATTACGCCACCGACGTTCTGTACTACAGCCCCACCAGCGCCCACTGAGCGCATCACTACGAGATTTCCATCCACCTGCAACTTGGACCGTTGGCTGGCAGCATTTGCACCGCCATAGATGTATACGCCTCGGCTATTAGCTCCACGGGATGTGACATTCAAGTTACCTAGCGCATGAACCAAGGCAGCAGCCGGTTGCGCACCGATGCCTCCGATATTCATCCCTCCTGAACTCAAGGTGTAGGTACCGGTGTTGCTGGTGGTCGTGATGCTGGTGCCTGCCTGTAGATTCAGCACTGAACCATCCTGATATGCACCTGCCACATTGTTGCCAGTGTAGGCCGTTAGACCAGCACTACACGTGCTGCCTGCGGATGCCGTTAGAGCAGGATTGCCTGATGCTACATCAGAGCAGGCGGCCCAAGAGTAAGCCGTACAAGAGAGGGATAGAACAGCTAGAGCGATGGCGTTACGAACAGGATGAGTGAGTGACTGGCTCATTAGAAATCCTTGCGGTAGTACGTATTGTTACTATGCCATAGCATCCTCAATATTTATCAAAGATTTCAACAAGATAACAATCGTTGAACCTCTGACGCCTCCACGTGCACCAGTGCTTCACCCATCTACTCGTCCATCGTCGCCAGTACCGCACTGGGAGAAACGATCTCAAGTGACATTGCTTATATTTCACCTAATGCGTTAAGGTCTATATAACCCAGCCACGTCTAAATGATCACGCAGCGGATAAGGCTACGCAGTGATAGCGATTGATAATCTTTCGCATTCAAATAGTCGCCCACTTAAGTGGATATCGAAATAGAATGCAGCGCATCCACCTACACTATGGGAATATCTGCCAGCATCCTTTTTCAATTGATCACCGGAGATGTTTGACATGAGTATTAAAAATTCGCAACAACGATATAGCCAGTGGGTTATATCCGTGCACTGGCTAACCGTAATTCTCATTGCTGCAGTGTATGCAAGCATGGAACTGCATGGACTATTTGCCAAAGGGAATATTGCACGAGATGTCATGAAGTCATTGCACTTTCTTTTGGGCCTGAGCGTTTTAGCGGTGGTTTTTATAAGAATTCTTGTTCGCAGTCAAGCTGGGGTAGGGCCTGATATTGTGCCGCCACCATCTAAATGGCAAAGCAGGCTTGCGAGTGCGATGCATTACGCTTTGTACTTATTTATGTTTGCTATGCCACTACTGGGATGGCTCACTTTGAGCGCGTCAGGAAAGCCGATCGTCCTCTTTGGCTTATCTATACCTAGCGTAATCAATACAGATATCCAACTATCTCGCCAGTTGAAAGATGTACACGAGACGATTGGCAACCTAGGTTATTTCCTTATTGCATTGCATGCAGCAGCAGCTCTGATTCATCATTATATAATGCGAGATAACACTCTCACTCGCATGCTTCCAGCGAATCGCGCATAAGCTAGCAAATAGAATTACACAACCCTATATTTGACTATGAGCAAGCTTTACTATCGCGCCCATCCTGAGGCTCATCGCACTGAACATATTGGCTGGCTCCGCGCTGCCGTATTAGGAGCAAATGATGGCATTATTTCTACTGCCAGTTTGATCGCCGGAGTAACTGCAGCCAATGCGAGTCATGCCAGCATCATCACCACGGCGATTGCGGCTCTAGTTGCAGGTGCTATGTCCATGGCTGCAGGTGAGTTCGTATCTGTTTATTCTCAGGCTGATACAGAAAAATCAGATCTTTCACGAGAGTCGGAAGAGCTATTAAACAATCCAGAAGCAGAGCACAAGGAGCTCACAGCAATTTACATTCAACGTGGTCTTGATCATCAGCTTGCGGATCAGGTTGCCACACAACTAATGGCTCACGATGCATTGGGCGCTCATGCGCGAGATGAATTAGGCATATCCGAGACCTTGAATGCTCGTCCAGTGCAAGCGGCATTGTCATCAGCGGCAAGTTTTGCCGCAGGCGCCGTCATGCCTTTAGTAGTGGTGCTGCTCGCACCTCAAAGTAGCCTGCTTTATTGGATTGTCGCGACAGCCATTATTTTTTTAGCAATGCTCGGAGCTGCGGCTGCCGCTGTGGGAAACACACCAGTCCTCAAGAGCGCTATCCGGGTATCGTTCTGGGGCACCTTCGCTATGGCCGTGACAACTGGGGTAGGGGCAATGTTCAATACCAGTGTATAGAGCAACGAATACCGTACTGCAGCTAGGCACTCACAGCGAGCAATCTGACAATTTGAAGTTCACAAAGTAGCCATCCTCGCCGCTCAGCGGCCATGTTCGGCATAGCAGTCCAGCCCCTCGAATCCCCCTACCCATTGCCCTATCCGCAGCCATCGGAATAGGCCAAATTGCGTCCGCAGTTAGTTACATACAGTTTCTATTTGAGTCAATCCGCTAGAGGTAGCGCGCTCCAGAAACGCCGTCTAGATAGTGTGGCCTCGGAATCGTTTCGGGAACGCACAAATCCAATGTTTACCTATCGGAATCAGTAACTATGAAACGCAATACAGCCAACATCGCAGCCGCCGCCGAGTTTTCTCAGGGCTCCGGACGGCACGAATTTGTATCTGAGTGCAATCTCAAATTCGACCAAATCGCCCTCGCATTCCTGGCGGGTCATGTCGTCGCGCAGCAGCAAGCGATGGAGCAGATGGGCGCAATGCTGCGAGAAGTCTTGGACGCCGTAGCGACCGTCGACGATCGCGTCGATCTGGTATCAGACCATACCTGGAAGTCCCGCTACTTGATTCTTGACGCTATCAATAAGGCCGTGAGCCAGCCCCAAAAGCGCCATAGCGCGCGCGTCAAAAAAACTACCGCCATCAAGCGCCCGCGCAAGGTGTAAGCCAGACCAGTAAGGGGACGGGGTTCGCCCCGTCTGATTCGCGTGTGACAGGCCATTCACTCAATCCTCCATGTCCTGCCACGCGACAAATAGACCAATTTAGAGATTTCACAAATGACTACCTCGAAGACCAACACCGCACGCATTCCGGAAGTGGATCGCCTCCAAGCTGCAGCCATTGCCTATATGGAGAAGCAGAAGGCGCGTGATGCCGCTGAACTGACCACCAAGCCCATCAACGATGACACCTACGAAATGAGCACGCAAGTTTCATCAGAATTGACGCCGACACCACAAACCGAGCCAACGCCTATCGCCGCTGGCCAGCCGACAGTAACGAACTCGACTGAAGCCGCGGATGGTGCTGCAAATACGATGCGCCTGCCCGTTCCAGCACGGCAATATGGCCTGCTCACGCGCGACGATGTTCAAGCCGAACCCTCGGCAATCCCGTTGATCCACTGCCTGATTGGCAAGGGGCAGCTAGCGATGATTGCAGGACCATCTGGCAGCGGAAAGTCGGTCTTCCAGCTCCATCTGGGAGCCGCCCTGCTGAATGCGGATAAGGTGTTTGGGCACGTCATCCCCAAGCGCTCGCGGTTCCTCTACATCAACCTTGAGGGCGAGCTCAAGCAACGCCTGGAAGCTATCGAACAACACCATGAAGGCTGGTCGTTCCCTGCGCCAGCAGCCATGTTCCTGACGCGGCCTTGGTGCTTGAATGACAAGGAATCTGTCGAAGATTTGGCCCACCATGTCAATGTGTCAGGAGGGGTAGACGTGATATTTATAGACACGCTTAACCGCGCTATTCCTGGCAGCGACGAGAACCTCTCGACGGACATGGGCATGGTCATTGCACATGCAAACCTGCTGATCAAGATGACTGGCGCGGCGGTGGTGCTGACCCATCACACGGGCAAGGCTAAGGATCGTGGACCCCGTGGGCATTCCAGCTTGTATGCAGCCCTAGACACCTGCCTGATGGTAGATCAAGCCGACTCGGGCATCCGCACGGTTGAGTTGATCAAAACACGTCAAGGGCCTGGCGGAAAGAAGTACTTCTTCAATATCGAGAACATCGATCTGGGCGAAGACGACTATGGGTTGCCAATCGTCGGCCCCGCTCTCACCGAAGTAGAAGGAACTGCTGAATTGGAGAAGGCAGCCTCAGCACAATCGTTGACTCCTCAGCAGCAAGAAGCCCTAGTCGCAATCTCACTGCAATTCCAAAAGGATTTTCAAGTAGAACCATTGAAAGAAATCGGCTACGAGGATGCACTTACGGCAGTCAAAACTGCATTTGCATCGATAAGCCCTAAGCACCGCTCAACTCGTGCAAAAGAAGCTATTGAGGCATTGATTGTCGCAGGCCGCCTGATAAAGACGAGCGAGAACATGCTAACAATGCCTGCATAACGAGCCGCGGTCTGCCCCGCCCTCAACCCCTGCGGGGCCGGGCGGGGCGACCAGTCCGATTGTCGCAATATATCCGGGAAGTGTACATCTGCCCCAGGGGGCCATCAAACTGCGATGGCCCCGAAGTGGTACGGAGATGTACCTAAGCGCTGCACGGAAAACCTGGCCGCCCCCCCATAGTCCAGGTACTCACGGAATTCGTCTCGGGACCACCTCGCATGCCAATGCATAGCTGCCCAGCATCGGCACCACGAACCAATCCGGAGCAATGGAGCCCAGAGCAGGACATAGAGATAGCCAAATCGGCAAGTAGCAGGCGCATTACGTACACAGTAAATGCCCTCCACACCCGGCTACTGATATGCCCATCCGTATACCTCCTGGCACCACGGCGTGCCCGATGACAGCCAGCCATGACCCCCATAGTGGCCGAACACGCCGAGCTCAAGAAGATGTGTCTCCACATCCCGGAGCATGCACAATGGCAGCGCACTAGTAGCTTGCATTGCAAATCCCGCAAATATCTTCAGCACACCAGGGCCGACCAATGGCCGCAGCAGGGCCCGAACTCAGATCGAGGGCCCTAGTATGAGAACCATCAAACCGCGATAGCCCCGAAGTGGCACGGGGAGGTACCGAGGCGATGCACGCAAGACTTAGCCGGTACACCCATAGTCCAGGAACCTACAAAACTCGTCTCGGAACCACCTCGCATGCCGAAGCTCAACCACGAGCAAAGCAGCATAGACAAGCCAACCCTACACCCCGGAAACGCGGGCTACGATCCCATGCCCGACACCCGCGCCCCGCCCGACAGCCCCCTACGGGGGCGTCGTGGCGGGCGGGGCGCAGGGGTGTCGGACGCGGACACATGGAAGGCCGAGCAATGGCAGGCCACTCGAAACCCACGACCCGAACTCCCCCCCGCCCTCCACCCCTAAAAGGGGTGGGCGGGGGGGGCTCGGGCAGGGGCGGGGTCTACCGGATAGGTAGCTACCATGCAGGGATGCGAACGGGTAGCAGCAGGAACCCAAGCTCAGATCAAGGGCCCCAGCATAGGAGCCATCGACCCGCGATAGTGCCAAAGTGGCACGGAGTGTTACCAAAGCGCTGCACGGAAAAACTAGCCGCTACCCCCATAGTCCAAGCGCCCACGAAACTCACCTCGGTACCACGTCGCATGCCGAAGCTAGGAAGCAGGCGCCCAGCATCGGCAAGCCAATCCCACATCCCGGAGAAGCAACTCCAATCCCATGCCCGACACCCGCGCCCCGCCCGACAGCCCCCTACGGGGGCGTCGTGGCGGGCGGGGCGCAGGGGTATCGGGCGCAGACCATGAGATGGCTGGAAGCCAGCTAGCGAGGCCTGGCACCACGCTAAAACGGGAACATACCCTCCCGAATTTCGGGGCAGCCGGACGGGATTAGGGCAAATCGATTGAAGAGCGAATCAGAACCAACTCAGCCTAGTCAAACTCCGCAGCCAAGCTAGATACTCACTTTCTCGATCGAGTGGTGGCAGAACGCCTGCGCTGTCTTACAGCCACAGCACCCAAAAGCTCTGACAAGGGAACGGCCAAGGCATTAGCGATCGCCTGTAGCACCGTGAGTGTGGGTTGGTTCTGAGCAAGCTCTAGCTTGGCCATGTAGGTCCGATTGACTCCAACCATGTGCGCCAATTCTTCCTGAGACAGCTCTAACGCAGTCCGCCGAGCCCTCAGCTCGTCCGCAAAAGCAACTATCAATGACTCGTCTCGCTCCATATCCGAGACTATCGATAGACAACCGCATTTACGCACCCGCATATATGGTACAAAATAAGTTGTAATCAATTGACCGTTGCGTCCACATCCCTGGACAGCGGAAATCAGATAGGCAACCCATGTACGACCTCTACCACGCAGACCAAAACGACCAATGGCGCTACACCCTGGGCACATCGGGCAAACGTCCATTGATCACCATCGGGCTCAACCCGAGCACCGCCACACAAGAAAAATCTGACCCCACCGTAGCCAGGGTGCAGAAGGTCGCCGCGCTCAATGGATACGACGGATTCGTGATGCTCAACCTCTACCCCGTGCGAGCCACGGACTGGAGCGCCCTGCCCACCCGAGCTGATGCCGAAGCCTATGCGCGCAATCTCGATGAGATGGAGAAATTGATCGCGCAGTACGAGACCCCCACGCTATGGGCTGCATGGGGTGAGACTGTGGTGCAGCGCTCGTACTTCCTGCGAGCCCGCGACGAGCTTTATGCCCGCGTCGCAAAGTACTCGCCGCAGTGGCGCATGTTCGGCGATCCCACCGCCAGTGGCCATCCAAGACACCCCAGCCGCCTCAACTACGACTGGAAGTTCCAACCCTACACGCTGGACTAGTCCGCGGCATACGCCCTGCATCTCTGGTCGGCCTCGTACCGAATCCTCGCAAGAAAACTCCTGCAGTGTCATCGTCCGCATAGGGCTCGGCACGCCCGCGGCTACCCCCTTCCGACCTCTGCCAACGCTGCTGAAAATTTTGTCCATCTACCCATCACAGCACACGAGAAGGACAAAAAGGACATGCCCATTGAGATTGCAAACACCCTATCCGGAGGTAGTACCTATGGCCGCTAAGGAACTAGGAGCCCAGCAGGTGGCCAACATCTGGCGAAGGGGGTCAACACACGTCGGAGGCGTGCGCGGCCTGGTGTTGAACGTCACCATGTACGGATCGCGTAGCTGGCTGCTGCGCTACCAGGTGGGCGGCCGCCGCCGCGACCTGGGTCTCGGGTCCTATCCCTCAGTCACCCTAGCCCAAGCCAGGGACCTGGCACGCGAAGCTCGCCTCAAACTGGCACGCGGTATCGACCCAGTAGCCGACGCGCAGCGCCTGCGTACCCAACTGGCCCAGGAGATGCAACGAGCCATAACGTTCGCAGACGCCGCTACCAAGTACATCGACGCGCATGAGAAGGGCTGGAAGAACATCAAGCATGTGGCGCAGTGGCGCTCATCCCTTGCTACCTACGCCAATCCCGTACTGGGCAAGGTGCCAGTGGCAGCGGTCGATGTAGAGATGGTGCTGCGGGTGATCGAGCCTATGTGGACCACCAAGACGGAAACAGCCAATCGGGTGCGAGGCCGGATCGAATCGGTGCTGGACTGGGCGGTGGCCCGAGGCTATCGCAAGGATGCCAACCCGGCGCGCTGGAAGGGACTCCTGGACAAGCTACTACCGGCACCAGCAAAGGTCACCAAGACCGTGCATCACCGTGCCATGCCCTATGCCGATCTACCGGCGTTCATGGTGCAGTTGCGAAGCCAGGAAGGCAATGGGGCGCTGGCGCTGCAGTTCCTGATCCTGACGGCAACCCGCTCGGGCGAAGTGCGGGGAGCAAGGTGGGATGAGATCGATATTGCCAACCGCGTATGGACGATCCCGGCCGAGCGGATGAAAGCCCATAAGGAGCACCGAGTACCCCTATCGGGTGCAGCGATTGAGATCCTCAAGAACCAACGCGAGATCGTAGCTGCATCGTGCCTCTATGTGTTCCCAGGCTACCGGGCCAGCGCCGATCCAGAGACGGGTGCACCGCTCTCAAACATGACGCTGACTGCCGTCCTCCGCCGCCTGAATGTGGACGCCGTGCCGCATGGATTCCGGTCTACGTTCCGCGACTGGTGTGCCGAGAAAACGCAGTACGCCAATGAGGTCGCGGAGATGGCCCTCGCACACACCGTCGCGAGCAAGGTGGAGGCCGCGTATCGACGCGGAGACATGCTGGAAAAGCGCCACGCACTCATGCAGGACTGGGGTAGTTACACCATGACCGGCGGTCATACCCGCGGGCAAGCTGCGGCAATAAAACCTACGACCACGACTGAAAGCGCCAACTAAGTCCCCGGGCCACAACACCGGTCAATCAACTAATCCGATCCCAACATAGAAAAGGAAACACCATGCGATTTCGTAATCCAGCCAGCGGACACATTGAAGAATTCGGGGAAGCCACGTGGCTATGGATGCTGCTACTCGGCCCCATCTACCTGGCCTACAAACAGATATGGCTGCAAGCGGCGATTGCGGCAGTCATCGCGATATGCACAGGTGGCTTGTCATGGTTCATCTACCCGTTCATCGCTAAGCGCATCGTCCGAGCACACTATGCAAAGGCGGGATGGACCGAGGTGGCGGACGGCGCCGTCGTCACGAACGCCAGCGGTGCGCGAACGATAGATGTCCAGATCCTGCCCAAGGCGCCGGATGGACACTACCGCACGCTATCGGAAGTACACATCAAACTGGTGCGGTGGACGCCATTCGAGCAGAAGTTCACGCAAGAAGATGCCGCGCAACGCCTGAGAGAGCAGACGCTGGCACTAGGCGGCAATGCCATCATCAATGTGCGCTATGAGCAAAAGGACAAGACGCATTCGACAGCGGGCTATGTCGAGGCATGGGGAACCGCCATCATCAATGAGTCAGACACCATTGCATGCCCCTACTGCGCCGAGACGATCAAGCGGGATGCCGCGCGCTGCAAGCATTGCTCAGCAGATCTAGCAGGTACCCGGATATGAGGCTAACCCGAATCTCCGGTATAGCGAGAGGTACCCTCCTGGTCCTTCCGTGTGCCACCGCGATATTGGCCATGGGAGAGGTCGTGGCTGCATCCTCAGATTGCTACGCGATCAAAGATGGGGACAAACGGGCGTACTGCCTGGCGGTGGTCAAGCGGGACTACGGGTACTGTCATCACATCAAGGATGGCGACAAGCGTAACCAGTGCATGGCTGAGAGCAAGGGGACGCGCAGTAACTGCTACGCGATCAAAGAGCTGGATGCGCGTGGCTTTGTTGCACAAATCCGGGCCGCAGCGGTAGTAGGCTCGGATGATGAGTGAGACGAACTGGGGTCGGCGCAAGTACCGCACCACAAACTG
>NZ_JACHKZ010000017.1 GCF_014207855.1 Comamonas odontotermitis
CAGTTTGTGGTGCGGTACTTGCGCCGACCCCAGTTCGTCTCACTCATCATCCGAGCCTACTACCGCTGCGGCCCGGATTTGTGCAACAAAGCCGTTTGGAATTGATATGAGTAATCCATTTTCGCGGCCAATCTATCCCCTGAACAATGGGCAAAGCGACCAGGCAGCGACTGGAGTTGGTGTTCGGTGGGCATCGGAAGAATTCGCCCCTGTGCTGTTGCCATACTAGCCAAGAGGCTGTGTAAATGAGAGGGAAAACGCGAATTACACGCGCAGCCGGCGCAGTGTACGGGCGGTGTTATCGCGTCGTATCACGAACCCTGGGCCCCAGTTAAAGCGTTTGATGCTGGCGGTAACCTCTCGCCCCAAATTTCCAGTATCTGGCCCTCGCATAGCCCACTATCCGGATGGTCTGAGTTGCCAGCTTTGGGCATACACATATCGTTTGTCGGGTGTAGCGCCTTGAACGTATGTTCACCATCCACGACAGCGACAGCGACAACGATATAGCCGCAGTGCGGAAGCTTTGCACCGACCTCAACGATCAGGTCTTCTTCATCGATGTCATCGTTGATCCTCGATGGCCCGGCCACACGAACGAAGAATGTCTTGTGCTCATGTTCCGCCTGGAGCTTGGACAAGCCGAAATACTTGCCTCGATTTCTGATACCGGGCAGGGCACTGACACCAACCATGCTGTTGGCGAAGATGGGCGATAGCGAGGAAAGCATCACCGGCATTGGTGTCTGGGAATTCGTTGTTTTGCTGTGCACGCATCCGGTATATGGCGCGGATGGGCAGTTGTGAAGACGTAAAACTTTGCGCGTTGCGGTCAATGAACAGCGCGCAGCAGAAAAAGAAAAAGGGGCAGTTTCTAAAAAGAAACTGCCCCAATTAAGTCCCAATTTTTGCGAAAACCCGCATAAACATTGGTTATTCTGGTGCCGGAGACATGAATCGAACACGCGACCTTCTCATTACGAATGAGCTGCTCTACCGACTGAGCTACACCGGCGTTAGAGCGAAATTATAGCGTGAATTTCCGCCTCAAAAACGAATGCTGGGAATTAGGCTTCCAGGTGGTAGCGGGTGACGCGATCCACCTCATTCCTGGAGCCCAGGACCACGCTGACACGTTCGTGCAGCTTGGTGGGCTGCAGGTTCAGGATGCGCTCACGGCCGTTGGTGGCGGCACCGCCGGCTTGTTCCACGAGCCAGGCCATGGGGTTGGCTTCGTACATCAGGCGCAGTTTGCCAGGCTTGTTGGGTTCGCGCTTGTCCCAGGGGTACATGAAGATGCCGCCGCGCGTGAGGATGCGATGCACGTCAGCCACCATCGAGGCAATCCAGCGCATGTTGAAGTCCTTGTTGCGAGGGCCTTCGACGCCAGCCAGGCATTCATCGACATAGCGCTTGACGGGGGCGTCCCAGTGGCGCATGTTGCTCATGTTGATGGCGAATTCCTTGGTGTCTTCGGGAATACGCACGTTTTCCTGGGTCAGGACGAAGCTGCCCATTTCGCGGTCCAGCGTGAACATGGCCACGCCGTCGCCTACGGTCAGTACGAGCGTGGTTTGCGGGCCATACACACAATAGCCTGCGGCCACTTGCTGGGCGCCGGGCTGCAGAAAGTCTTCTTCAGTCACGCCGGGGTGGCCTTCGGGCTTTTTGAGCACGCTGAAGATGGTGCCGATCGACACGTTGACATCGATGTTGGATGAGCCGTCCAGCGGGTCGAACATGAGCAGGTATTCGCCTTGCGGATAGCGGTTGGGCACCAGGTAGATGCTGTCCATTTCCTCGGAGGCCATGGCGGCCAGGTGGCCGCCCCATTCATTGGCTTCGATCAGCACTTCGTTGGCAATGATGTCGAGCTTTTTCTGTACTTCGCCTTGTACGTTTTCGCTGCCGGCCGTGCCGAGCACGCCGCCCAGCGCGCCTTTGTTGACGGACTGGCTGATGCTCTTGCAGGCGCGGGCCACCACTTCGAGCAGCAGGCGCAGCTGTGCGGGAATGAGGCCGTCGACGCGCTGCTGCTCAACGAGGTAGCGCGACAGGGAGATACGTTGGTTCATAACCGTTCCTATCAATACAAATATGACTTACGTGGGCTTGGGCCGAGCGGGGTGTCTCCGTCAAGGAAATTCCTGCTGTGCATTCATGGCCATGAAAGCGCTGAAAACTCAAACCCAAGCGCCCATCAGGGCGGCCTGGATCATCAATGGTTCATTGCCTGAGTAATGATTTCTCGCACATCATTGCTTAGCTTGGGCTTGGCGGCGACCTTGGCAATGGCTTCGCCAGCAGCGGTGCGGTAGGGCTCGGCCAGCTTCTTCCAGCGATCAAGGGCGCGTGCCAGGCGGGCTGCAACCTGCGGGTTGAAGTCGTCCAGTGTGATCACCTGTTCGGCCCAGAAGGCATAACCTGCGCCATCGGCGCGGTGGAAGCCGCCGGGGTTGCCGCTACAGTAGCTGAAGATCACACTGCGGGCGCGGTTGGGGTTCTTGATGTTGAAGTCGGGCAGTTTTATCAGTGCGCGAACTGCGGGCAGGGCGCTGCCGTCCACATCTGGCGCACCCGCTTGCAGGGCGAACCATTTGTCCATCACCAGTTCGTCGTTCTTGAACATGGCATGGAAGGACTGGAGCGCATGGGGCGCCAGTTCGCTGCCGCTGACAACCAGAGCGCTCAGTGCGTTGTAACGATCCGTCATATTGCCCGCGTCCTTGAAGCGCTGCAGCGTCTTGCCGGGCCAGACTTTGTCGCCAGAGGCGCGGGCCGCCACGCACAGCATCAGGAGCGCATGACCGGCGAGCGCACGTTTGCCGCTGCTCACGGCATCGGGCGCGTATGCGCCGGTGTTGCTGCATTGCTCATAGGCCCAGGCCCAGTCGGCAGCAAGGTCGGTGGCCAGTTGCTGCCGCATGGCTTCGCGCACCTGGTGCACGATCTGCGGATCAACGCTGTCCAGTTGCTCGGTGATGTAGGCCTCGGATGGCAAGGTGAGTGCCAGGTCTTTGAAGGCGGCATCGAGCAGCGGGTCGCGCAGCACGGCTCGCATGGCTTCGATGTATGGCGTAGGCAGGATGTTTGCGTCCAACGCGCTGTCGGTGATGTCGGCGCTTGCGGTATTTGCGCGAGCGGCTATGTTTTGCAGGGCAATCCGCAAACCCAGGCGCTGACTGGCCTCCCAGCGGTTGAAGGCGTCTGCATCGTGTGCGAGCAGGTGGCGAAGTTGGCTATCGCTGTAGTCCATCTCCAGTACCACGGGGGCGCTGAAATTGCGCAGCAGCGATGGTGTCGACTCCTGGGCCACGCCTTCGAACACGATGGTCTGAGTGGGTTGCGTCAGCACCACGGTATGGCTGGTAGCGCTGTTGGCAAAGGCAGAAAGGCCCTCGGTCGCACGGATGACCACAGGCAACTGGCTGCCGTCGGCACCTACGAGGCCGAGCGTGACAGGAATCACGAAGGGTTCCTTGCTGGGTTGCCCGGCGGTGGCAGGGCAGTGTTGCGACAGGGTGAGTGTGTAGGTCTGGGCCGAGGCATCGTAGGTGCCGCTGGCAGCCACGCGCGGCGTGCCAGACTGGCTGTACCAGCGCTTGAATTGCGCAAGGTGCTGGGCCAGCGGGGAGCCCGGATTGGCATCTGCCATGGCCTGGGCGAAGTCGTCGCAGGTCACGGCCTGGCCGTCATGGCGCTCGAAATACAGTTTCATGCCCTTGGCGAAGCCTTCACGGCCCACCAGCTCGGATTGCATGCGCACCACTTCGGCGCCTTTTTCATAGACGGTGACGGTGTAGAAGTTGTTGATCTCTACGTAGCTGTCAGGGCGCACGGGGTGGGCCATGGGGCCTGCATCTTCGGGGAACTGCACGGTGCGCAGCACGCGTACATCGTCAATGCGCTTGACGGCGCGGGCCGATGGCGAGCCCGCCATGTCCATGCTGAATTCCTGATCGCGGAAAACCGTGAGGCCTTCCTTGAGCGAGAGCTGGAACCAGTCGCGGCAGGTGACGCGGTCGCCCGTCCAGTTGTGGAAGTATTCGTGGCCCACCACCGATTCGATGTTGGCGTAGTCGGCGTCGGTGGCCGTAGCCTGACTCGCCAGCACGTACTTGGTGTTGAAGATGTTCAAGCCCTTGTTTTCCATCGCGCCCATGTTGAAGTCGCTGGTGGCAACGATCATGAAGCGCTCCAGATCCAGGCTGAGGCCAAAGCGGGCTTCGTCCCAGGCGATGGAGGCCATCAGCGAGTTCATGGCGTGCTCGGTCTTTTCCAGGTCGCCGGGGCGCACGTAGACCTGCAGCAGGTGTTCGTTGCCGGCGCGGCTCTTGATCTTTTGCTCACGCGCAACCAGGTTGCCGGCTACCAGGGCAAACAGGTAGCTGGGCTTCTTGTGCGGATCCACCCATTTGGCAAAGTGGCGCCCCTCGGGCAATTCGCCTTGTTCGACCAGGTTGCCGTTGGACAGCAGCACCGGGAAGAGCGCCTTGCTGGCGCGCAGGGTGACGGTGTACATGGCCATCACATCGGGGCGGTCCAGGAAGTAGGTGATGCGGCGAAATCCTTCTGCTTCGCATTGCGTGAAGAACGAGCCGTTGCTGGTGTACAGGCCCATCAGCTTGGTGTTCTTCTCGGGCACGCAGGTGGTGAAGATTTCCAGATCCACCGGCTCGCTGCCCTCTGGCAGGTTTTCCAGCACCAGATCGGAGCCTTCCATCTTGAACGATGTGCCGGCGCCATTGACCAGCACGCGGGCCAGGTTCAACTCGTCACCATTGAGGTGCAGGGGCTGAGCGGGCACATCGGGGTTGCGGCGCACGCGCATCTTGTTCAGGACGCGGGTTTTGGCCGGATCCAGGTCGAAAGTCAGATCGACCGTTTCAATCCACCATGCAGGGGCCTGGTAATCGGCACGGTACACGGTGTGTGCTTGTCCTTCACGCATCATGGAGTCTCTCCAGAAATTGCTTGCTCAGCAGGGTCGAGAAATCGGGCGCCCATGCCATTACATGGGGACCACCAAGGTCTTGTTCGTTGTGTGTGGTGCCGATGCCCACAGCGCGCATGCCAGCGCGGCGCGCCGCTTCAATGCCGTGGGGCGCATCTTCAAATACCACGCAGGCAGCCGGATCGACGCTCAGTCGCTCGGCTGCCTTGAGGAAAATATCGGGGTGGGGTTTGCCAGGCAGGCCCTCGTCGCCACGGGCAATGGCATGCGCGGGAGGCTGCATTTGCAGGTTGCCCAGCACGAAGTTCACATTGTCCTGGTCACCCGCCGTGCCAATGGCCACCTTCAGCCCCATTTCATGGGCCTGAGCCGCAAAGCGCTCAAAACCGCCCACTGCGCTGAAGTTGGCGGCAAACAGTTCGCGGTAAATGCCTTCCTTTTCTGCCGTGATGCGCTCGGATTCTTCGGCGCTCACGGTGCGGCCCATCAGGGCGCAGGCGCATTCGAAGGCATTTTTTCCGGTGGTTTGCACCATGAACGCTGGCACGTCCAGATCCATGCTGTGGCGGCGCGCATATTCAACCCAGGCTTTGGCATGCCAGGGCATGGAGTCCACCATGGTTCCGTCCATGTCGAAAATCAGCGCTTGGATGGGAGGCATTGCAGGCAAAGGCTTTCTGGTGGCAATGCATGGCGGCGTGGGGGCAGCCATGCAGGATGAGTCAAAAATCTAAGCGGAGCAGCGTGTGACACGCTGCTCCGAGGGGTTACACACCCTGTTTCAGGGATGCTTCGATGAACACATCGAGGTCTCCGTCCAGCACCTTCTGGGTGGCCGAGACTTCGACGTTGGTGCGCAGGTCCTTGATGCGGCTGTTGTCCAGCACGTAGCTGCGGATCTGGTGGCCCCAGCCCACGTCGGTTTTGGTGTCTTCGAGCTTTTGCTGCTCTTCCATGCGCTTGCGCATTTCAAAGTCATAGAGCTTGGAGCGCAGGCGTTGCCAGGCAACATCGCGGTTGCTGTGCTGGCTGCGGCCGTCCTGGCACTGCACCACGATACCGGTAGGGATGTGCGTCAGGCGCACGGCCGAATCGGTCTTGTTGATGTGCTGGCCGCCTGCACCGCTGGCGCGGTAGGTGTCGGTGCGCACATCGGCCGGATTGATCTGGATTTCGATCGAATCATCGATTTCCGGGTAGACAAACAGCGACGAGAAGCTGGTGTGGCGGCCGCCGGACGAGTCAAACGGGCTCTTGCGCACCAGGCGGTGCACACCGGTCTCGGTGCGCAGCAGGCCATAAGCATATTCGCCCTCGACCTTGATGGTTGCGCTTTTGATACCGGCCACGTCGCCAGGCGTCTCTTCTTCGACGGTGGCCTTGAAGCCCTTGCGCTCGGCGTACTTCAGATACTGGCGCAGCAGCATGCTGGCCCAGTCGCAGGCTTCGGTACCACCGGCGCCGGCCTGGATGTCGATGAAGCAGTTGAGCGGATCAGCCTCCTGGCTGAACATGCGGCGGAACTCCAGCTCTTCGATCAGCGGACGGAGCTTGTTGGTTTCTGCCTCGATGGTCTCCAGCCCGGCGTCGTCGCCTTCTTCCTTGCTCATCTCAAAGAGCTCGGAATTGTCGGCCAGCTCACCCGTCAGCTTCTGCAGGGTGAGCACGACGGAATCGAGCGCTTTCTTTTCCTTGCCCAGTTCCTGGGCTTTTTTCGGGTCGTTCCAGACGGCCGGGTCTTCGAGTGAGGCGTTTACTGTGCGCAGGCGTTCGTACTTTGCATCGTAGTCAAAGATACCTCCGAAGCTCTTCTGTCCGGGTGGACAGGTCTTCGAGGGCGTTGCCAATCTGGTTGATGCGTTCTGCTTCCATGTTCTGTGTGTCCTGTTCTTGCAATCAAGCCCATTATTGTCGCATGGCGGCGGTACCGGGCTCGCCAAGGTGGCTTTACATATAAGATTGATGAAAATCACCTCTAGCGCTTGCCAGATGCACGCAGGTAGCTATGGTTTTGATACCAAAGCTGCCCGCACAGCTAGCGCCATGCGAACGTGGGCTGGTCAAAATGCGCGACCCGTGTGGTGCGCCCGCACAGGCAGACCTCTCGAAACTGGTACAGAAAGGCCGCCGTGGGCGCAGCAATCCAGCTATTGCCAATGGGCATGCGCAGAACAGGGTGGGGCGAATGGGCGCTGGCATCGAGCATGGGCGAATCACTGCGCAGCAATTCGGTCAGTGCAATGCGGTGGATGCTGGCCACCTCGTCCGGATTGGGCTGCAGCTGCGCCACTGCGCCTGCCCAGACCACGACCGGCGTGATGGCAAAGCCGGAGCGGGTGGCATAGTCATCGAGGCAGCCCAGTATCTGGGTGGATGCAAGGCGCAGGCCAATCTCTTCGTGCACTTCGCGCAGCGCGGCCTGCTCGGGTGATTCACCCGCTTCGATCCGCCCACCCGGCAGCGCCCATTGCCCGGCGTGGTTGCGCAGATGCAGGGCGCGGCGGGTGAGCAGCAAGGCGGCTTCATGGCTCCAGTGCCTGGGCGCAGCCGAACCTGGCGCACCGGATTGGGGTGGGAGTTGCGCCCCGGCGCCTTCGTCGCAGATGACCAGCGCGACCGCTGCGCGCGCGTGGCCGCCATCATCCAGGGCTCGCACGGCAAAGTGCTGCAGTGCGGAGTGGATGCGGGCGTGAAGGGCGCGAGAGAGTTGCATGGTTTGGTGGATATCAGCTTCTCAGAAAATCTTCGATCATGGTGGCAAGCGCACGCGGCTGGTCGTGGTGCAGCATGTGGCCAGCTTCCGAAAGGCTGGCAACCTGCACATCGGGCACCAGCGCGAGGCGCCGCAGAAACTCTGCTTGCGTGAACTTGCCCTGCCAGAAGGCGGCCATGGTGTCGGGCTCGGCTTTGACCATCAGCGTGGGGCAGACAATGGTCGCGTAGCTGGCCAGCATTTCATCGGCGCGAAACAGCTGTGCGCTGACGACTTTGTGCGCGTCGTCGCCAGCAATGTGCCATAGGCCATCCGTCCCCACGGTGGCCCAATGGTGGGCCAGCCACAGCGCCTTGTCGGCGGACAGGCGCGAATTGTTCTTTTGCAGGCGCGCGGCGACTTCGGCTGCGCTGGCGTAGGGCCGGGTTCCAATCTTGCCGTTGCGCAGGTCGCGGATGTCGTCCAGCCAGCGGGCAGTGCGCTGCGGTGCCTGCGAAGGCTGTGAGGCGGGCAGGCCAAAGCCTTCCAGGTTGATGAGCCGACGCACCCGGGCCGGGCGCGCGGCCGCGTACAGCATCGCCACATTGCCGCCCATGCTGTGGCCCACCAGATCAATCGGCGCATCGGGGCTGATTTCGTCGATGAGTGCATCCAGATCGCCCAGGTAGTCCACAAACGGAAAGTGGTCTGGCGCGCTGGAGCTGCGGCTTTGGCCAAAGCCGCGCCAGTCGGGCGCGATGATCGTGCGGTTTTCCGCAAAGGCATTGCTGAACTGGTCGACGACAAACTGGAACGATGCGCCTACATCCATCCAGCCGTGGCAAAGCACCAGCGCAGGCAGGCTTTGGCTGCTGCCCCACTGCAGTAGGTGGTAAGGGTGGTTGCGGATGGCCAAGTGGCGACTGGTGGCGCGGCGTTGCGGCTGGTACATGGTTGGCGAGGAGAAAGCGGTGGTCAGGCATTGTCCTGCGGGGCCAGTGCAGACGCCTGTACCTGGGCGACTGGCCCGCCCGGGCAAAGGGCGGCATATCGTTTTATAGTGCATGCATTGCGCCGCAGCGGTGTTGCGGCGTACTTTTTTGTGTTTTAGATTTTGCAATTCATCGACAACCATGCAAGACATCCAACTCGGCCGCAGTGATTTGAAGGTATCGCCCATTTGCCTGGGCACCATGACGTTTGGCGAGCAGGTGAATGAGACTGATGCCCACGCCATGCTCAGCCGCGCGCTGGAGCGCGGTGTGTACTTCTGGGATACTGCCGAGATGTACTCGGTGCCGGCCCGTGCCGAGACCTTTGGTGCCACCGAAACCATCATCGGCAACTGGTTCAAGGCCAACCCCGGCAAGCGCGAGCAGGTGGTGCTGGCCAGCAAGGTTGCAGGCCCCTCGCGCGGCATGCCCTGGGTGCGCGAAGGCAAAGGCATGACGGCGGCCGACATCGTGTCGTCGTGCAACGCGAGCCTGCGCCGTCTGCAGACGGATGTGATCGACCTCTACCAGATTCACTGGCCGGAGCGCCATGTCCCCGCCTTTGGCAACCTGTACTACGACCCGAAGAAGGAAACCAGCGAAACGACGATCCGCGAGCAGCTGGAGGCGCTCGCGGGCCTGGTGAAGGCGGGCAAGGTCCGCCATATTGGCCTGTCGAACGAGACGCCTTACGGTGTGCACGAGTTTGTGCGTCTTGCCGAGCAGCATGGCCTGCCGCGCGTGGCCAGCGTTCAGAACGCCTACTGCCTCATCAACCGTAGTTGGGAAAACGGCCTGGATGAAACCTGTGACCGCCTGGGCGTGTCGCTGCTGGCCTATTCTCCGCTGGCCTTTGGCTTGCTCACCGGCAAGTATGACGAAAGCGGTATCACCGGCCCCAATGCGCCCAAGGAAGCGCGCATTGCAGGCTACGAATCGGTGCGCAAGCAGCGCTGGGGCAGGCCGGAATCCTTGGTGGCCGCCAGGCGCTACAACCAGCTGGCGCGTGACCATGGCATGACGCCCGCAGCCCTGGCATTGGCCTTCTGCTACACCAAATGGCAGGTGGCCAGCACCATCATCGGCGTGCGCACCATGGCGCAGCTGGAGGAAGACCTGAACGCATGGGGCACGCAGGTGTCCGAAGATCTGCTCCGCGAAATCGACGCGATCCGCTGGGTGCTGCGCGATCCGGCGCAGTGATGCGGTCTTTGAGGAAAACAGCTTTCAGCGAGCGGCTGCACACTGTCTGCCGCCTCTTGCCCTGGGTCAACAGCAATGGCAAAAAAAGACAAGAACGCGCATGTGAGTGAAACCCCCGCCACCCAGATGCTCAAGGCGCACAAGGTGGCGTTCACCGAGCATCCCTATGAATACGTGGAGCATGGCGGCACCAGCGAATCTGCGCGCCAGCTGGGGCTGGATGAACATGCAGTGGTCAAAACCCTGGTCATGCAGGACCAGGATGCCAAGCCGCTCATCGTGCTGATGCATGGCGACTGCAAGGTGTCCACCAAGAACCTGGCGCGCCAGATCGGTGCCAAGAGCGTGGAGCCGTGCAAGCCGGAAGTGGCCAACCGGCACAGTGGCTATCTGGTGGGCGGCACCTCGCCCTTTGGAACGCGCAAGGATATGCCGGTCTATATTGAAGAGAGCATCCTGGCGCTGCCGCGCATTGCCATCAATGGCGGGCGGCGTGGTTTTTTGGTGCAGATCGACCCGCAGGCCTGCCTTCAGGTGCTGGGAGCCAGGCCCGTGCAGTGTGCGCTGGCAGAATAGCGACTTGATTCTGTCATATACATACATCCGGCTGCGCAAACCATCGGCGCACGGGCAAGGGGAAGCGTTTTGAGCATTGTCTATTCCATCCTGGTGGCCGTTGCGGCCTATTTTGTAGGCTCGCTGTCGTTTGCCGTCATCGTCAGCCGCGTCATGGGGCTGAATGACCCGCGCACCTATGGCAGCAAGAACCCAGGGGCCACCAATGTGCTGCGTTCAGGCAGCAAGGCAGCCGCCGTCGTGACCTTGCTGCTCGATGCCGCCAAGGGCTGGCTGCCGGTGGTCTTGGTGGCCTGTTTTGGCAAACCGTACGGGCTGGAAGAGGGCGCGATGGCGTTGGCGGGCCTGGGTGCCTTTCTGGGCCATTTGTGGCCGGTTTTCTTCAAGTTTGAAGGCGGCAAGGGTGTAGCCACCGCTTTGGGCGTGCTTGTGGGCTTCAGCGGCTGGCTGGGCCTGCTGGTTCTGGCCTGCTGGGTGGTGGTGGCTGCCGTCTGGCGCTATTCGTCTTTGTCGTCGCTGGTTGCAGCGGTGATGGCGCCGGTGCTGTACATCCTGCTGGGCGGCGATCTGTGGGAATTCAACAAGTGGATTCTCCTGGCCATCCTGGCGATGTCGGCCTTGCTGGTATACCGCCACAAGCTCAATATCCAGCGCCTGCTCGAAGGCAAGGAATCGAAGCTGGGTCAGAAAAAGAGCAAATAGTGCTCAGGCGCTATAGCGGCGCAGGCCATCGATGTCCTTGAGGCGCACGCTGCGGTAGCCCACTTCCAGAAACTGCTGTTTTTCCAGCGTCAGCAAGGCTTCGTTCAGGCGGGCGCGGGAAACCTGGCAGAAGTCAGCCAGCTCGCTCTGCGTGATATTGAGCAGCCCCGCATCGGGAAACGGAAAGTTCATTGGCGTGATGAGGGAGCCCAGGCACTGGGCCACGCGGCTGGTGACCCCGGTGCACTGCTGGGCCATCAGCAGGCGCATGAGCTGGTGTGTGCGTTCGGCTGCCAACTCCAGCAAAAACTGGCTGAACGCTGATGACGCATGGCGCAAGGCGTGAAAGGCGTCTGTGGGGAGGGTGATCATCGTCAGGTCATGCAGTGCAATGGCATCGCAATCCATGACCGCCCCTTGGCGCAGCAGGTAGGTCTCGCCAAACCAGCTGCCCGCATAGCCACACAGCGTGATCGAGCGCCCGCTCTCGGTAGACACGCATATCTTTGCTGCCCCGCGCGATACCCCGATCCAGCCCTGGGGCACATCGCCGCTGTGCCACAAATGCTGACCTGCATGCACATGGCGCACCCGCAGATGGGGGTGAACCAGCTCGGTAGCCTGTTCCGGGCTCAGTGTATGGCCCCACATGCAATGGCTCCAATGGGCCAGCACCTGCTCCTTTTTGAGAAAAGCCGTTTTTGAATGCATCTGTATTGAGAATTGTTCTCAAAAGAAAAGAATTCTCATTCTCTTCGATATACGCTTCACCTTTGTTGTTGTGAGCGAATAAGAAGGTGATTCATGGGCGATCAGGGGCAGAAGAAAACAGGTCTGGATGCAGCAGTCCGGGCGGATAGGCATGCAGAGGGCATCAAGGCTTGCCGTCTGACGCCTGTGGCATTGGCCATGGCGCTGTTGGCGTGCCAGGCGCAAGCCCAGGCTCAAAACACGCCGATGCCGCAGGATGCTTGGGCATCGGCCACGTCCGAGCAGGCCAGTGCACAGGCAGAGGCCGAGCTGGCAGTCCAGCGCGTGGTGGCAAGTGCCGCCCCCGGCATCCGCAGCGAGCTGGCGCAAACCACACAGATCATTGAAAGCGATGCGCTGCTGCAGCAGGTCAATGCCGGTAAAAGCCTGGGCGAGGCGCTGGGCCAACTGGTGCCTGGTGTTGACCTGGGCGGCCAGTCGCGCAGCAACTTCGGGCAGAACCTGCGCGGCCGCACCATGCTGGTGATGCTCGATGGCGTGTCGCTCAACAGCTCGCGCGGCACGGCGCGGCAGCTCGATTCGATCGACCCATTCAACATCGAGCGCATCGAGGTGCTCTCGGGTGCCAGTGCGCTGTACGGCGGCGGCGCCACCGGCGGCATCGTGAACATCATTACCAAAAAGGGCAGTGCAGTGGGCATGCAACTGGGCAGCGAGGTGGGAGTGACCTCGGGCTTTCAGGGCTCGCGCGACCACCAGTACCGCCTGGCGCAATCGATTGCCGGCGGCAACGACCGGGTGCAGGCGCGCCTGGGCATTGCCCTGCAGAACAACGGCAGCTTCTATGACGGCAAGGGAGCGCCGGTACGCACCGATATCGCCCAGACGGATACGCAAAACACCAAGGGGGTGGATGTGCTGGGCAATATGCAGATCAAGATCAGCCCGCAGCAGACGCTGGGGCTGACGGGGCAGTACTACCGCAACCGGTTCGATGGATCGTCGTACCTGTACGGCGGCCCTAATCTGGCAGGCATCATGGGTGGCAAGCCGGAGCTGCTGGAGCAGCGCGGCGGTTTCGTGAGCGACGTGATGCCCAAGACCGAGCGGGCCCTATTCAATGCCGACTACCACGCGGCGCAGGTGTTGGGCGGGCAGGATCTGTATGTGCAGGGCTTCTGGCGGCAGGAAAAGCTGGATTTCGCGCCGTTTCCAAGTTCCGTGGTGACCGCATCACGCCAGAATACCGACACCTGGGGGCTGAAGGCGGCTCTTTCCAAGACCTGGGGCGACATCAACCTACGCTACGGCGTTGATTGGGACCGCGAGAGCTTTGATGGGGAGGGTGCAGTGTTCGACAAGGCGCAGTCCCTCGCGTCCGGGGGCATGGTCAACCGCCAGATCGGCACCGTGGGGCGCTATGCCGGCTACCGGGTGAATACGGCTGCCGCCTTTGCGCAGGCGGAGTGGAAGCTCGATCCGCAGTGGACGCTGAACGGAGGCCTGCGCTACCAGAAGACCGACCTCACGGTGGACGACTTTGTGGGCTACACCCAGCAGCTCTCCATGCTGCTGGGGCGGGGAACCAGTGCAGATGCCATCCGGGGCGGCAAGAACAGCTACAACGTCAGCCTGTTCAATCTGGGCGCGCGCTACAAGATCGATGCTGCGCGCAGTACCTGGCTGAACTACGCGGAAGGCTTCGAGCTGCCCGACCCTGCCAAGTACTACGGCCAGGGCAGCTATGTGGCCAGGGGCACGCACTGGCAGCTGGTGTCTGCCATCGACCCGGAAAGCTCACCGCTCAAGGGTATCAAGACGCGCCAGCTGGAGTGGGGCTTCAAGCAGGCCAGCGGCGCGCTGCGGGCGCAGACGGCGCTGTTCTATGCGTGGTCGGACCAGACGCTGCAGCTCAACAACAGCAACAACAATGTGACCATCCACGTGGCCGATGAAAAACGCCGCAACTACGGATGGGAAGGCGCCATCGACTACACCGTCGCCCGTGGCTGGGATGTGGGTGGCAATGCCTTGTGGATTCGCTCCGAGACCCGGCAAAACGGCAGCTGGGCCAAGCAGAGCATCATGACGGCAAGTCCGTCCAAGCTGTCTGCCTATGTGCAGTGGAGCCCCAACCCCGTGACGCTGCGCCTGCAGGCAACGCATATGTTTGCGCTCAAGGACGCAAGCGCGCTCAAGATCGACGGTTTCACCACGTTGGATCTGATGGGGGGTGTTAAATTGCCTGTGGGCCGTTTGAACTTCGGTATCCAGAACCTGCTGGACAAGCAATACCTGACCACCTGGTCGCAGCGTGCCATGGCCCTGTACGGCACCGGCGCAGTCTCGCCGCAGGCCTTTGCCTTCTATGGGCGCGGCCGCACCTTCGCCCTGAACTATGCCGTGGAGTACTGATGCATGGCTGCAGTGATGGAAGGGGCTGACTTGCGTACGACACCTGCAGCGCCCGCGGTGTCCGCGAAGCGGCCTTGGCGCTTCTGGGCAGTGCTGGTGGCGCTGTATGTGGCGCAGGGCGTACCCTCGTACCTGATGATCATGACCGTGCCTGCGGCCCTGCGTGCGGCGGGCATGCCATTGCAACAGGTCGGTATGCTATCAATTTTGATGCTGCCACTGGTGCTCAAGTTCATCTGGGCGCCTTGGGTGGACCGGTTGCGCCCCCTGCGCTGGGGGCACCGCCGGGGCTGGATCGTCTGCACCCAGGTGGCTACCGTGGTCAGCGTTGTGGCGCTGGCCTGGGCGGGGCCGCAGGCGCCCATCGGGCTGATTGTCGGCATCGGCATGTGCATGGCGCTCAGCATTGCCACGCAGGACATTGCCACCGATGGCTATGCCACGCAGCAGTTGCGCAGCGATGAGCTGGGGCGCGGCAATGCCATCCAGGCCGCATCGGTGGCGGGTGGCGTGCTGGTGGGCGGGAGCCTGGCCATGTTTCTGGTGGAGCATTGGGGCTGGTATCCCACCATGGGCCTCATGGCGCTGCTGTGCCTGCTTCCGCTGCTGGCCCTGCCGTGGATGCAGGAGGCAGGGCCGGGCGCCAATGCGCTCGCCAGCGGCAAGGATGTGCAGCCGCACCGGGCCAGCATTCGCCAGTTTTTTTCCAGGCCGGGCGTATGGACTGCGCTCGGGCTGGCCGTGGTGTACCGGCTGAGCGAGGGCATGCTGCGCTCGATGGAGAGCAGCTACCTGCTGCACAGCGGGTTGAGCCTGAGCCAGGTGGGGCTGATCGCCGGCAGCGGCGCGGCCATTGCCGGGCTGGCAGGCAGCTATCTCGCGGCACGCTGGCTGCAGCGGCGCAGCCGTGCGCAGGTGCTGCTGGGCCTGAGCTCCTTGCGTGTGCTGGCATTTGTATTGTTTTTGCTGCATTCCATGCAGTGGCTGGGCGGGGCGGTGCCGCTCGCGGTGCTGGCGGTCGGCTTGAGCGTGCAGCGCTATATGGAAATGGTGGCGCTGTATGCGCTGTTCATGTCCACCGCAAGCAGAAGACAGCCGGGCACCGATTTTTCAATCCTGGCCTGCGCAGAGCTGACCAGCTACATGCTCAGTTCCATGGCGGGCGGTTTTATCGCCAAACAGTTTCAATTTACCGGCCTCTTTGCCACTGCCAGCGTGATTGCCGTGGGTTGCTGGCTGGCTACCTACTGGCTGCTGCAGCGTCAGACGGCACAAACCGAAGATGTGCAGGCAGAAGCACCGATGGTGGTGGGGAGCGCGGACACATGAGTGCAACAGAGATAGATGCAGTGGCAAAGCCGCAGGCGCTTGAGGCGCGCATCACCCTGCCGCGTGCAGCTGCGTACGTGCAATGGCTGGTGCGCCACTGGCGCGACGAGGGAGTGGATGTGGAGGAGCCAGCACCAGGCCAAGTGCGGTTGTCGCTCTCCGATGTCGGTGTGGTGGAGCTGAACGTGGCAGCCACGCGGCAACTCGATTGCAGGCTGGTGCCTGCCTCTGCGCGCATGGGCGAGCTGATGCAGCTGTCGCTGACCGAGCATCTGGCTGAGTTTGCCGACGAAATGGCGTGGCCCGATGGCAGCTGGGATGTGCTGTGGAGCGGGCAGGCTCCGCGCAGCCCTGGGCAGCTGCAGGTGTTGCAGGTATGCAGCAACCGGGAATTGACTCCGCTGATGCGTCGCCTGCGTCTGCAAGGCGACGGCGTGCGCGCTTTTGCAGATGGCCTGCATGTGCGCATGCTGCTGCCCACCCCGGGTGAGGCACCTGCCTGGCCCGAGGTGCAGCAGGATGGCCGCCTGCAGTGGCCGGTGGGAAAACCGCCCATGCCGCGCCGCACCTATACGATTCGCGCTATCAATTTTGAAGAGCAGTGGATGGATGTGGATGTGCTGCTGCACCCGGATGCGAAACCAGGCGTACAACCGGATGGGCAATCGCATGGGCAATCGGATGTGCGGGCGGAGGCGGGCGCATCGCCCGGCGCGGGCTGGGCCTTGCAGGCCGCACCGGGCAGCACTGTGGGCGTGCTGAGCCCTGCAGGGGGGCTGGCACCGCGCGCTGCGCGGCGTGTGCTGGTGGCCGATGCCTGCGCGCTGCCTGCGGCGGCACGGTTGGTGCAGGCCGCGCCCGATACGCCGCCTTCAGGCTTGTTGCTGTGGGTGGCGAACCCGCAGGAGTGCGCGGCCTGGGATGCCGTGGCAGGTGTCGATCCTGCCTGGCTCCATGACGGTGCGCCCGGTGCATCGCCAGCGGGAATCGCCCAGGTGCTGCGCTGGCTGGCGTTGCAGGATTGGAGTGGGACAGATACAGTCCTGTGGGTGGCTGGCGGCCTGCCATTGACGCAGGCGGTGCGCAGCTGGGTGGCGGGCCAGCCGCATCTGGCGCGCGTACGATGCATGATCCATACCTATTGGCGTTGATGAATACAGAGATTTCTGCGGCACCCTCGGGGCCGCGTGCCATTCCCAAAAGCGTATGGGCCCTGGGCTTTGTGTCGATGTTCATGGACATTTCCTCCGAAATCGTCCATGCGCTGCTGCCCGTGTACATGGCCACCGTGCTGGGCGCCACGGCGCTGCAGGTCGGGCTGATCGAGGGCATTGCCGAGGCGACGGCATCCATTACCAAGGTGTTTTCGGGCGCCATCAGCGACCGGTTTGGCAAGCGCAAGCTGCTGGCGGGAATCGGCTATGGCCTGGGGGCGCTCACCAAACCGGTGTTTCCGCTGGCAACGGGCCTGGAGTGGCTGGTGGGGGCGCGTTTTGTCGACCGCATCGGCAAGGGCATACGGGGCGCGCCGCGCGATGCGCTGGTGGCCGATGTCACGCCTGCCGAATTGCGAGGCGCCGCCTACGGCCTGCGCCAGACGCTCGATACGATTGGCGCCTTTACCGGCCCACTGCTGGCGATGCTGCTGATGTGGTGGACGGCCAACAACTACCAGTTGGTCTTCTGGCTGGCGGTGCTGCCTGCATTCATTGCGGTTGCCATTTTGGTGATTTTCGTCAAGGAGCCCGCGCATGCGCCCCCCGCCCAGGCGCGGCGCATGCCGCTCAGCCGGGCGCAGATGCAGCGCCTGGGCCGCAGCTACTGGTGGGTGGTTGCCATTGGGGTGGTGATGACGCTGGCGCGCTTCAGCGAGGCTTTTCTGGTGCTGCGTGCGGTCGATGCGGGCCTGCCAGCAATGCTTGCGCCGCTGGTGCTGGTGGTCATGGGCATAGCCTATTCGCTCTCAGCCTACCCGGCAGGCGTGCTGTCAGACCGCCTGCCACGCCACCTGGTGCTGGCGGCGGGCATGGTGCTGCTCGTGCTGGCCGATCTGGCGCTCGCGCTGCTGCCCGGGCTGTGGGGGCTGGCGCTGGGCGCTGCGCTGTGGGGACTGCACATGGGATGCACGCAAGGCTTGCTCAATGCCATGGTGGCCGATACCGTGCCCGCAGACCTGCGTGGCACCGCCTTTGGGGTGTTTCACCTGCTGGCGGGTGTGGCGCTTTTGCTCGCCAGTGTGATTGCTGGCGCCCTGTGGGACCGTCTGGGCCATGAGGGCACCTTTATTGCCGGTGCGGTGTTTGCGACGGTGGCGATGTTGGGGTTTATCGCCAAACGGCAAAGGGCCTGAGAACCTGTTCAAAGTCAACGGCTGCCGCCAGCATGCGTTGCAGCACCGCCAAATGCACAGCTCTATTTCGCGCGGTCCAGCGTCAGTTGCGGCCCAATGCGCGTCATGTGAAAACTATTGAGGAAGCTGTTGCCCAGCAGCACATAGGGCATCTCACCCGCGCCAATCACGGCGTCTACGTTGCGCAACTCCACATCGGAGATGCGCACGCTGGCCAGTTGAACGTACCAGCCTTGTGCCACGCCATTGGCCGTGCCCATGCGTACCGCGCGGCCCTTGCTGTAATCAATGCCCAGCTTGCGCGCCTCGCTCATTCCCATGCTCACCGTCGTCGCTCCGGTATCCACGAGAAAGCGCGTGCTTTTGCCATTGATCATGCCGGGTGTCAGAAAGTGGCCCTGTGGGTTGGCCATCAGCACGATACGGCCCGTGTTGCTGGAAGGCAGGGCACTCCCCCTCACGCTGACGGGCGATTCGCCCAGGCGCAGGGTGAGGGGCTGGCCACCAATGCGCACCTGGGCTTCGCCATCCTTCACGCTGAGAACCTGCACGTTCTGGTAGCTGCTGCCAGCCTCCACCGCCTTGGGGGCGCCGCCATCCACCACCAGCAAGGCCTTGTTGCCCAGAATGCCGGTCAGCGCAACGGATTTCGGGGCTTCGCCTGCATCCTGCGCGCTGGCCACGACCGCAGCGCCTGCACAGGCCAGGGTCACCATCGCCCGGCAAAAGGTGGTGCAGGCAAAGCGGTACGAAAAGTTCATGGTGAAAGATGGACTGCCGAA
Source organism: Comamonas odontotermitis (assembly GCF_014207855.1). Classification (GTDB taxonomy): domain Bacteria; phylum Pseudomonadota; class Gammaproteobacteria; order Burkholderiales; family Burkholderiaceae_C; genus Comamonas; species Comamonas odontotermitis_A. The sequence goes on from NZ_JACHKZ010000017.1 coordinate 18,707, forward strand.
TGCCAGTAAGGCGCGTTATGCTATTCAAATTATAGTGATCAGCATCAAAAAACGGCAAGCATCCTTGCAAGCTGCCTGCCGTCCCCTTTGCAAAACGCCGTGGATCAGTCACGGAAGTTGTTGAAGGACAGTGGTACGTCCGTCACTTCCTTCTTCAAAAGTGCCATGGCAGCCTGCAGATCGTCGCGCTTGGCGCCGGTCACGCGCACCGCGTCGCCCTGGATGGCCGCCTGCACCTTCATCTTGCTGTCCTTGATGGCCTTCTGGATCTTCTTGGCCAGCTCCTGCTCGATGCCGTTGCGCACCTTGATGACCTGCTTGACCTTGTCGCCGCCGATCTTCTGGACATTGCCCTTGTCGAGGAAGCGCACGTCCACATTGCGTTTGGTCAGTTTGTTACGCAGGATATCTTCAACCTGCACGAGCTGGAAGTCGGCGTCGCCGAACAGGGTGATTTCCTTGTCCTTGAGTTCGATGGCAGCCGACGTGCCCTTGAAGTCAAAACGGGTGCCGATTTCCTTGGCCGAATTCTCGACAGCGTTCTTCACCTCGACGAAGTCGGCTTCGCAAACCGTGTCAAACGATGGCATACATACTCTCCTTGCAGATCAGGCAAGCTTGCCTGCGTGGGTCGCTACAAGTGCGACAATCTACCGATGTTAGTCGAGAAAAATGCCCCGCTGCAGCAGTACAACACCTTTGGCATCATGGCCCGCGCCATGAATCTGGTGCGCGTGCAGTCCGAACAGGATATCCGTGAATTTCTGGCCGGCCCGCCTCTGGGCGCGAGCCGCCAGGTGGTGGTGCTGGGGGGCGGGAGCAATATCGTCATCACCGGCGATGTGGAGCCGACCGTCTTCAAGATGGAGATCATGGGCAAGCGCCTGGTTGCCGAGACGGACAGGCACTACATCATCGAGGTCGGGGCGGGCGAGGTCTGGCACGACGTGGTGGCCTGGAGCCTGGAGCAAGGCTACCCCGGGCTGGAGAACCTGGCGCTGATCCCGGGCACCGCAGGTGCCGCGCCCGTGCAGAATATTGGTGCCTATGGCGTCGAGTTGCAGGACCGCTTCGATTCGCTGGATGCCGTGGACCTGACCAACGGCGAGAGCTTCAGCCTGAATGCCGCCCAATGTGCTTTTGGCTACCGCGACTCGGTCTTCAAGCACGCGCCTGCCGAAACCATGCCCTTGACCATGATTGCCCGCGCTACCGGTACCACGGCGCCGCGCGGCATGGGCCTCGCCGGCAGGGCGGTGATCACTCGCGTACGACTGCGCCTTGCCAAGGACTGGAAACCCGAGCTGAGCTACCTGGACTTGACGCGCAAGCAGGCAGAAAAGGGTGTTGAAAACCCCACGGCACAGGATATTTTCAACTGGGTGGTCGAGATTCGCCGCGCCAAGCTGCCCGATCCGGCAACCATCGGCAATGCAGGCAGCTTTTTCAAGAACCCCCAGGTGAGCAGCGAGGTGTGCGAAGACATCATCGCCCGCGAACCCAAAATCGTGCACTACCCGATGCTGGACGGCAGCGTCAAACTCGCTGCGGGCTGGATGATCGATGCCTGCGGCTGGCGCGGCAAGAGCATTGGCAAAGCAGGCGTGTACGACCGGCAGGCGCTGGTGCTGGTCAATCTGGGGCAGGGCGACAACAGCGTGACAGGGGGCGAAGTGGTTACCCTGGCGCGTGCCATCCAGGCCAGCGTGTACGAGCGCTTTGGCATCCGGCTGGAGCCAGAGCCCATCGTCTGGTAGGACCTGCCCGGAACCAAGGCATGACCCGCAATGAATTCCTCCTGGTATTTGCGTGGTTGTATGTGTTGCCGTTTGTCGTCGCTTGTCTGGCCTTGCTGGCATATGGCAGATATGCCAACAGGCAGTTGACCTGGAAGCGCTATGTACAGGCTGCAGGGCTCATGGTCATGTTGGCCGTACCCGTAGGCATAGCCATGGTGCTGGCCGTACCGTATTGGCTGCTGGTGAGAGATTGGCCTGTCATGTGGGCGCCATGGCTGTTCATGACGCTGGGCTCCGTGCTGCCGTTTGCTTGCAGATGGATGTTGCGGTGACGGCTGATATCCCGAGGCTACCAAATGAGACAGACGCTCGGCGGATAATGGCAGGGCGCCAGTAGCTCCTGTATTCATAGTGATCCATGGCATCCGGGTGACTGCTGCGATCGGTATCCTCCGCAACAATGGCGGCACAGCGATCACAGAGACGGAGCGGTTTTCCCATGAACGGCGCAAAAAGTTTGGTCAAGACCTTGTTGGCCGCAGGTATCGACACCTGTTTTGCCAACCCGGGCACGAGCGAGATGCATTTTGTGGCCGCGCTGGACCAGGTGCCCGGCATGCAATGTGTGCTGGGCCTGCAGGAGAACATCGTCACCGGCATGGCCGATGGCTACTACCGCATGGCGCGCAAACCCGCCTGCACCCTGCTACATTGCGGGCCCGGCCTTGCCAATGGGCTGGCCAACCTCCACAACGCGCGGCGCGCGCGCAGCGGCATCGTCAATATCGTGGGCGATCAGGCCACCTACCACCGCCCGCTCGACGCGCCATTGACCGCCGACACCGAGGCGCTGGCGCGTACGGTGTCAGCCTGGGTACATACGGCCAGCACGCCCGCGGAAGTGGGGTGCGATGCGGCGCTGGCCGTGCGTGCGGCTTGTACATTTCCGGGCCAGATTGCCAGCCTCATCCTCCCTGCCGATACCAGTTGGGGCGAGGGCGGCGAAGTTGCCAGCACACTGCCCGTGCCGCAGCCCGCACCGCTCGACCCCCGCGCGGTGGAAAGTGCCGCCCGGGCCTTGCGCAGCAGCAAGAATGTATTGCTGCTGCTGGCAGGGGACGCCGCCTTTGAAGAAGGCCAGCAGCAGGCCTGGCGCGTGGCCAGTGCCACGGGCGCCGCCGTCATGCTCGATTACGTCTGTGCCCACGTACAGCGCGGAAGAGGGCGTTTGCAGATCGAACGCGTGCCTTACGGGATGGATGCAGCCATCGGGGCGCTGGCGCGGTTCGAACACATCGTTCTGGCGGGTGCCAAGCCGCCAGTGGGCTTTTTTGCCTACCCGGGCCTGCCATCCACCCAATACCCGGCGACGGCACAATTGCACACGCTGGCGCGGCCGGAGCAAAGCGCCACGGAGGCGTTGCGGGCTCTGGCCGATGCGCTGGGCGCGCCTGCTGTGGCGATTCCCGATGCCGGTCAGCGCCCCGAGGCTGCCCGTGGCGCACCCACACCTGAAGGTGTGGCGCAAACCGTGGCGGCGCTGATGCCCGAGGGGGCCATTGTGTCGGACGAATCCATCTCGTACGGCCGTGGCTTTTATGCGCAGACCTTTGCTGCGCCTGCGCACGACTGGCTGCACCTGGCTGGCGGCGCCATTGGTGACGGCATGCCGGTAGCCACCGGCGCTGCGCTGGGGGCGCGCAAGGAGCGGCGCGTCATCAACCTGCAGGCAGACGGCTCGGCCATGTACAGCCTGCAATCGCTGTGGACGCAGGCACGGGAGGGCTTGCCGGTCACCACCATCCTCCTCAACAACAGCAAGTACAACATCCTGATTGGTGAATACAGAAACGTGGGCGCCACCCCGGGCCCCACGGCCATGGGCATGCTGGATCTGGGCAACCCGGGCATCAACTGGGTGGCGCTGGCCAACGGCATGGGCGTGGAGGCCGCAAGTGCCACCACCATGGAAGCCTGCGGCGACTTGATGCGCGCCAGTTTTGGAAAGCCTGGCCCCTTTCTTATAGAGCTGATGGTGTAGGCTTGCTCTTTGCGCTTGCTCCGGGCGGGTAGATTGCATGGCAGGAGGCAGGAGATTCGATACGCCTTGGAATCCTTTGCAAAACTCCTTTGGCGTGGTCTGAACACGGAATACCAGGGCGTGGGTGTACAGCGTGTGGGTCGGGCAGTGAATAAGACTCGCGTAGCCGACGCATTCGAGAGATGGCGACACGGGGCTAGCTGACACCAGCTGGCTACCGCCGCCCCGCAATCCACCCGTACCCACTCACCAGCATCACCCCGGCGAGTGCGATCAGTGCGCCGGTGACGAAGCCGGGCTCGATGGGTTCGTGCAGGAGCCAGGCGCCGAGGATGACGCCAAAGATCGGGGTCAGAAAGGTGAGCACGCCCAGTTGCGATGCCAGGTAGGTGCGCAGCAGCCAGAACCAGGTCAGCAGGCTGGCAAAGGCCATGGGCAGGGCGTTGAAGGCCATGCTGGCCCAGAACGCTGGCGTGGGGTTGATGTGGCCCTGCCCACTGCCGATTGCAACGGCGACCAGCACCACACAACCCACCACCAGTTGGTAGAGCAAGGTTTGCGCGGCGGGCAGGGTAGACAGTCGCGTGGTGCGGATGGCGACCGTGGTGGCGCCCCATGCCATGCCTGCAAGCAGGGCGAGCAGATCACCCCAGAGCATGTTGCCTGCGCTGCTGCCCTGGCCTGGGTTGGCTGCGCCATTGCGCCACAGGAAGGCGACTGCGATACCCGTAAAGGCGAGCGCGATGCCTAGCCACTGCAGCGGTGCCAGTCTTTCCTGTGGCAGTTTGATGTGCAGGCCGAGCGCGGCCCAGATGGGGGCGGTGTAGAGCAGAACCACCATATGGGCCGCCGATGTATGGCGCAGGCCTTCGCCCACCAGCACAAATTCCAGCGCAAACAGGGCGCCTACCCACAGGCCCGGGCGCCAGCTGCCGTCGCCCCATTGGATATGCTCGCCACGCCAGCGCATCCACAGCCACACCAGAATGGCGGCAATGCCCGAGCGCAGGCCGATCTGCATCATCGGGGCTGCATCGTGCGCGGTGGCCTTGAGCACAATCTGCTGGCCGCTCCAGATGAGGCACAGCACGAGCATCAGGCCGATGGCGCGGGTATCGAGGGCTTGGCGGGTATCCATAGGGAGGGGCTTGTTTGGGCGGAGCAGGCATTGTCGGCGCAGGTAGGCGACGGAGCTGTCGCTGCCGTTTTCTACAACTGGCCAAACTCCGCCAGCACGGCCCGCACGGCGTCCACAGCCGGGTTGGGCGTGCTCAACTGCCGGTGCGCCACCGCCATGGGGCGGATCAGGGGCGGGTGCAGATGGCGGATCTGTACATCCGGGGCGTTTCGCTGGTCTTCCACCTCTTCCAGCGGCAGCAGGGCTGCACTTTGGCAGGCCGCAGCCAGGCTTTTGAGGGCGCCGGGGTAGCTGAGCGCCAGAAAAGGCCGGGGCCGGTAGCCCGCCTGGCCAAACCACGAGGCAATCAGGCCGTGCATTTGCGTGGGGGCCGAAAACGATGCCCAGCGCCGCTCTGACAGCCATTGCGCCGTGACCTGCTCGGGGGCATCCCACGCGGCGGGCAGCAGGGCCACCATGGGGTCGGCGCGCCAGGGGGTGAGCACGATGTCGGCTACTGCAGGCTGTGGGCTGGCGACGATGGCAATGTCGAGCGAGCCCAGTTGCAGGCGCTGCATCGATTGGGCAGAGCCGACGGCCTCCAGCCGTACCTCGACGCCGGGGTTGCGCTCGCTCAAGGCCTGCAGCACCAGCGGCAGCAGCCGTGTGCTGACACCGGCAGACACGCCGACGCGCACCAGTCCTTCCCGCCCGCTGGCGCGGCGCTGCACGAGCTCGACGAGGTCGTCGCTGGCGGCCAGCAGCTTGCGGGCTCCATCTACCAGGGCGTGGCCTGCCGGGGTGAGCGCTGCCTGGCGCCTGCCGCGTACGACCAGCGTGGCATCCAGCCGGGCTTCGAGCTCCTTGATGTGCAGGCTGACCGTGGGCGGCGCCAGATGCAAGGCCTGCGAGGCCGCTGCAAACGTGCCCAGATCGGCAATGGCGACCAGGGTTTGCAGTTGGTCGAGGTTGAGGTTGCGCATAGAGGTTGCATCAGAATTTATGAATTGACTGGTCAGTTAATTCAACTTTACAGATGTTAGCCCAGGCCCGAGCATCGGGCAACCATGAACCATTCTTCTCCTCTTTCAGACAAAGACGCCGGGCTGGGCCGGCGCGATGGCGGTGCTTCTGATCAGGCCGATTTGCGGAATGATTTGGGAAGCGATGTGCAAGACGATGTGCCCAGAGGCCTGCCGCCGCAGGTTGCAGATGGTTGGCTGCACAGGCTGGCCCGGGCATTGGAGCGAGCCGAGCGGCGCATTACGGAGAACTTTCGCGTGCCGCCCGGTGGCGGTTGAGCCAGTAGGATCTTCGATTTATGCCAAAAATGGCGGAACGCGCTTTACTGTCAAGCACCAGATGCTATGAAAAGTATAGAAAATTCCGCAAGGTTCAGTCGCTTGTCTTGCTGGCGAGGGGCTTTTGCCGCCAGGCCAGCACGGCGCCCAGCAGCAAGAATGCGGCCGATACCAGCAAGCCGCGCTGCAGTCCGCCAGCGCCATCGGCTACCCAGCCAACCACCGAGGGCCCCACGATCTGGCCCAGCGCAAAAATGGTGGTGAAGGCGCTGATACCCGCAGGCCATGCCGCTTGCGGCAGGTTGTGGCGCACCAGCGCGGTGGTGGATGCCACGACCGAGAGGAACACCGCGCCAAATACCATGCCGGATGCAAAGACCACCGGCATCGCGCTGGTGAGGGCGGGCAGCACCGTCACCACGGCAAGCACCAGGTTCAGAATGGCCAGTGACTCGCCTCCCTTGAAGTAATCGAGCATGCGCGCCCAGATGCGCGAACTGGCCAGCACGGCCAGGCCCAATGCGGTGTAGAACCCGGTGATCTGGGGGCCGGACATGCCTTGCTGTCGCAGCAGTGCGACGATGAATGTCATGTAGCCGATGTAGCCAGCACCAAACATGAAGTAGCCCGAAAGCCCGAAGCCGAAATCGCGCAGCGCAAAGCCCTGGCTGGTTCCTCGCACGCCGGTGTGCAGGCCTTCTGCAACGCGGCGCGCAGGCACGGCCATTGCGGCGGCGGCCAGCATGCATGCGAGGCCCAGGCCGATCCAGGGCCACTGCCAGGCGTGTGGCACGGCGCGGCTTGCTGCCGCCTCAAGCGTTGCGGGCACCAGCAGCGCCGACAGTGCGATGCCGATGCCGGTGCCGCCGTAGTACAGGCCAATCAGAAACCCCGCGCGCTTTGGAAACAGCGAACCCAGGCGCGCCGCAAGCACCCCGCCTGCAATGAACACCCAGGCGCTGGCGGCACCTGCCAGCACGCGCTGCAGCATCAGCGCCGCAGTTCCGGTCGCCCAGCCTGATACCAGCATGAAGATGGCTGCCAGGAGCGATCCTGCCATCAGCACCCGCCACGCGCCGATGCGCCGCATCAGTAGCGGCGTCATCAGCGCGCCGGCAAAATAGCCGACGGCGTTGCCGGTGTTCATGGCGCCGGCCAGAAAGTATGACCAGCCCAGGTCTTCGCGCATGGGCGGCAGCAGCAGGCCGTACGAGAAGCGCGATATGCCCAGTGCAATGGCCGCGCCCAGCGACAGGGCGAGCGCGATAACAACCGGGTGGCGGTAGGGCGCGTTGGCGGTGGCAAGGGCAGGCGATGTCATTGGTGCAGGGCGGGGGCAACAGCGGTAAGCGCAGTATTGCGGCAGCGCGCTGTAGCTGGTGTCGCCCATGGGCGTGATAACAAGAATGAAAAATGCCTCCAGGCCTGGCCTTGGAGGCATTTTTGAGTGTTTTTGATGTGTGGCGCTCAACCATCAAACGCCAATAGCTATAAAAAATATAGCTTATGAGCCATTATTTGAGGTTGCCCGACAGAAAGCGTGCCAGGCGCTCGCTCTTGGGGTTGGCCAGCACTTCGCGCGGGTTGCCTTGCTCTTCGATCACGCCTTTGTGCAGAAAGACGACGTGGTTCGACACCTCGCGGGCAAAGCCCATTTCGTGGGTCACGACGAGCATGGTGCGGCCTTCCTGGGCCAGCACCTGCATCACGCGCAGCACTTCGCCGACCAGCTCGGGGTCGAGTGCAGAGGTGGGTTCGTCAAACAGCATCACCTCAGGCTCTACCGCCAGGGCGCGGGCGATGGCCACGCGCTGCTGCTGGCCACCGCTCATGTGGCCGGGGTAGGTGTCTTCGCGGCCTTCAAGGCCCACCAGCTGTAGGTATTTGCGGGCGCGCGCCACGGCTTCGTCCTTGCTGATGCCCAGCACATGAACAGGCACTTCAATGATGTTCTGCAGCACCGTCATGTGCGCCCACAGGTTGAAGTGCTGGAACACCATGGCGAGCTTGGTGCGCAGGCGCTGCAACTGCTTGGCGTCCACCGCGTCCAGGTCGCCGTTGCGGGCGGGCTGCAGTTTCAGCTCTTCGCCTGCGACGATGATGCGGCCCTGCTGCGGGTGCTCCAGCAGGTTGATGCAGCGCAGAAACGTGGATTTGCCGGAGCCGGAGCTGCCGATGATGCTGATCACGTCGCCAGGGCAGGCGTTGATCGAGACGCCCTTGAGCACGGCGTTGCTGCCGTAGCTTTTGTGGATGTCCAGCGCCTGCAGTTTGTAGTTGGATGCGTTCATATCAATGCTCGAATTCTATTTTCTTCTGCAAGCCCGGCTCAGGCCTTGCGCGGGGCCAGATAGCCGAGGAAATGGCGCTCCGCAAGGCGGAAGATGCCGATCAGGATGAAGGTGATGCACAGGTACACCACGGCAGCGGCAATATAGGCCTCAAACGGCAGGTAGTAATCGGAGTACACGCGGCTGGCGGCGCCGGTCAGGTCAACCAGCGAAGGCACGGTCGAGGCGAGGCTCGTCGAGTGCAGCATCATCACTACTTCGTTGCTGTAGGCGGGCAGGGTGCGGCGAATGGCGCTGGGCATGACGACGCGGCGCATCAGCTGCCAGCGGCTCATGCCCATGGCGCGGGCGGCTTCCACTTCGCCCTTGCTGGTCTCGCGGATGGAGCCGGCCAGCATTTCCGCCGTGTAGGCAGCGGTGTTGAGTGTGAAGGCGAGGAACGCGCAGAAGAACGGCTCCTTGAAGTAGGTCCAGGGCCAGACCGCATCCCAGCGGGCCTGTACCCATTCAAGCTGCGAAAAACCGTAGTAGATGAGGTACACCTGAATGAGCAGCGGCGTGCCGCGCATGAAGTAGGTGAAAGCACCCACGGTTTTGCGCAGTATCCAGGAGCGGCTCACCAGGGCCAGTGCGCCCAACAGGGCAAGGACAGCGCCGATCGCCAGGCTGGCAATCAGCAGCTTGAGTGTGGTGATGAGGCCCTCGCCGTACAGGGCCAGGGTCTCCGGCTGAAAGATGACTTCCCAATTCATAACTGCACCTTTTCCGTTCCGAGGCTGTAGCGCGCATTGAGGCGGCGCAGCGCCCACAGAGAGGCCGAGGTGTAGATCAGGTACAAAGCGGCGGTAAAGAGGAAGAAGATGAACGGCTGGCGCGCAGCGGCGCTGGCCTGCTTGGCGAGATAGGTCATGTCCTGCAGACCGATCAGGCTGACCAGCGCGGTCGCCTTGATGAGCACCAGCCAGTTGTTCGTGAAGCCGGGCAGGGCGTAGCGCACCATCTGCGGCAGGGTGATGCGGACGAAGGTCTTGAGCGGGCTCATGCCAAAGGCCCAGGCTGCTTCCATCTGGCCCTTGGGAATGGCCAGGATCGCACCCCGGAAGGTTTCGGTCATGTAGGCGCCGTAGATGAAGCCGATGGTCAGCGAGCCGGCGATGAAGGGGTTCAGATCGACGCTCTGGTCGCTTCCCATCTTCTCCAGCAAGGTGTTGAGGCCGATGGCGCCGCCGTAGAAGATCAGCAGCATCATCACCAGCTCAGGGATGCCGCGCACGATGGACGTATAGAGCGTGGCCAGCCACACGAGGGGCCGCTTGCCCGAGAGCTTGGCACTGGCGCCCAGCAGCCCCAGGATGGTGGCGGTGAACACCGACGCCAGCGATACGGCCACTGTGAGCAGCGAGCCCATCAGGATCGATTGGAAATATTCACTCATAGTTTCTAGCCTTCAGCACGGGCGCTGCGCAAACGCGCAGGCGGGGCCATGTGCCGGGTCGTCAAAGGGAAAGCGGCGCGTCCCAGTTTAGTGGTCTGGAAAAGCCGCGCCGCATGGTGTTACCCCTGACAGGAGCCGCTGCAGTGCACAGAGCACTGCAGGGCCTGGCGATGATCAGTTGCCGTATGGGTCGAAGTCGAAGTACTTCTTGGCAATGGTGTTGTAGGTGCCATTGCTGCGGATGGTCTTGATCGCTTCGTTGATCTGCTTTTTCAGATCGCCCTGGCCCTTGCGCAGAGCGATGCCGATGCCGTCGCCATAGTATTTGGTTTCGTACTGGTCAGGGCCCTTGTAGCCATAGTCGGCGCCTTCAGGCTTGCGCAGGAAACCGCCGTTGACCTCGACCTTATCGGCCACGGTGCCATCGAGGCGGCCGGACTTGATGTCCAGGTAGACCTGGTCCTGGGCTTCATAGGGGACGACCGTGGCGCCTGCGGGCTTGAGCTCGCCCATGGCCCACTTCTCTTGCGTGGAGCCCTTGAGCACGCCGATCTTCAGGCCCTTGGTGGAGGCGGGGCCAGTGTATTCAGCCGATTTCTTCAGCACCACGGCGCTCGGGGTCTTGTAGTAGCGGTCGCTGAAATCCACTACGCGGCGGCGCTCGTCGGTCATCGACATCGACGACACGATCACGTCGTACTTCTTGGCTTGCAGGCCGGGGATCATGCTGTCCCACACCTGTTCCACAAAAACGCACTTGCGCTTGATCTGCTCGCACACCGCCTTGGCGATGTCCACATCAAAACCGGTCACCTCACCCTTGGGGGTCTTGTAGGTGAACGGTTCGTAGGTTGGGTCTACCGCGACTTTCAGGTCGGCAGCAAAGGAGGGGGCTGCAACGGCGGCCACTGCCAGGGCGATCAAGGTCTTGCGCATGTGAATCCTCGGATCCTAAAGGTTGATAAGGTGGCTAGCATGCTAGCGGCACCAGCAGGCGCTTTGCAATCGGGCGCATGGGTTTAACGGCTGCTTGTGGCAGCGCGATGACAGGCGCTTCCTTTTTGCCTGCAAAGCGGCGAGAGTGTACGCATTATTGGCAGCCAAAATGGCCAAGTGGTGCGAAAATCAACGTGAAAGCGTCGATTTTTACGCACCACAGGGGAAATTACCGATAGGTATTTGGTTATAACGTCAGATTGCCTGCGCGATATGACCAAATCATGCTGCAAACGTGCTTACGCTCTCCTCGTACGGGCCCTGGCTTGCTCGTAGGTGCAAGCTGCGATCCAGTGCCTTGAATTCATTGCGATGCGAATGCCTTATTTCTTCCAGTAGCCAGGGCGGATCAGCATGCTGTGAATGCGGTAAGGCGCTTTTTCTTCGACCGCAATTTCCATCGGCACAAAGGCCTTGTCACACTGCAGCAGGTAGCTGCCGGCGTAGGAGATGGGGCTGCGCACCTGGCCTGCAATGCGGCAGGCGCCCACGCTCTGGTGCAACTGCTGCAGTACCTGCTTGATCTGGTCGGTGTTCACTTCCTTGTTGAAGTCTTCGGTGAAGTTTTTCGCATCCGGCACGGCTGCCTTGCCTTCGAATGCGGCGTACATTGATTGAAAGCGCTGGGCCAGCGCCTTTTCTGCTGCCGGATTGGGGGCGGGTAGGGCAGGCGCTGCGGGCTGCCGCGTATCGGCAGCTGCCGATGCGCCCGCCGATGGCGCTGCTGCCTCTGGCGCGGGGGATGGCGTGGCGGCAGGTGTATCGTCTGCCGCGTAGGCGACGGTCCACGTTGCAGCGGTCAGGACGGCGCACAGCAACATCTGGCGATTGGCGGGGGAGGGCTGGCGGATCATGCTTTTCTTCCTTGGTGTATTTGTAAGGGCACCACTCTAGTGGCTATGTCCATAGCGAGGGGTAACACTTCGTTTTTTGTAGCTGCTTGCGCTTGCCACGTATACCAAAGATTGGTTTTATCCTACAAATTTAAACAAGATAAATGTTGTGTGAAGCGTCCCTCGTGAGTCCGAAGCTGTTGCGCTGCGTCAAAGACATGAACCCACCTTGCACCGGGGGCAAGCAAGGGCCCGCGCGCAGAAATCGCCCGATTTCACGCCAGCCCACTGTCGCGGCGCGAGGTGCTCGTAAACACGTTCTTAGATTGATCATTGCTTGATCTGAAATAAAGAAAGCCGCTGCGGCTGCAGCGGCTTTGGGCGGTGGAAGGCGGCGATTGCCGATTACTTCTTGTCGCCACCCAATTGGGGCAGGGCATTGCCGCCGCCCGCAGTCAGCAGGCCGGTCTGGGTGTAGATGGCCAGCTTGTCGCGGGTGTCCATCAGGTCCAGATTGCGCATGGTCAGCTGGCCGATGCGGTCTGCCGGGCTGAAAGGCGCATCTTCCACCTTTTCCATCGACAGGCGCTCGGGCGCATAGGTGAGGTTGGGCGACTCGGTGTTGAGCAGCGAGTAGTCGTTGCCGCGGCGCAGCTCCAGTGTCACGGTGCCGGTGATGGCGCGGGCCACCCAGCGCTGTGCGGTTTCGCGCAGCATGATGGCCTGTGGATCGAACCAGCGGCCCTGGTACAGCAGGCGGCCCAGCTTGAGGCCGTTCACACGGTATTGTTCGATGGTGTCTTCGTTGTGAATGCCGGTGACCAGGCGTTCGTAGGCAATGTGCAGCAGGGCCATGCCGGGGGCTTCGTAGATGCCGCGGCTCTTGGCTTCGATGATGCGGTTTTCGATCTGGTCGCTCATGCCCAGGCCGTGGCGGCCGCCGATGCGGTTGGCTTCCAGGAACAGCTCTACCGGGTCTTCGATGCGCTTGCCGTTCAGGGCGACAGGGCGGCCTTCTTCAAAGGTGACCGACACTTCTTCGGCCTTGACTTCGACTTCGGGCTTCCAGAATGCCACGCCCATGATGGGGTTGACGATGCGGATGCCGCTGGCGAGCTGCTCCAGATCCTTGGCTTCGTGCGTAGCACCCAGCATGTTGCTGTCGGTGGAGTAGGCCTTTTCGACCGACATCTTGTAGCCAAAGCCTTCCTTGATCAGGAATTCCGACATCTCGGTGCGGCCGCCGAGCTCGTCAATGAACTGCTGATCCAGCCAGGGCTTGTAGATCTTGAGCTGCGGGTTGGTGAGCAGACCGTAGCGGTAGAAGCGCTCGATGTCATTGCCCTTGAAGGTGGAGCCGTCGCCCCAGATGTGGACGTCGTCTTCCTTCATGGCGGCCACCAGCATGGTGCCGGTCACGGCGCGGCCCAGCGGCGTGGTGTTGAAGTAGGTGATGCCGCCGGTGCTGATATGGAAGGCGCCAGCCTGGATGGCTGCAATGCCTTCGTTCGCCAACTGCGAGCGGCAGTCGATCAGGCGAGCCTTTTCTGCACCGTATTCCATCGCCTTGCGGGGAATGGCGTCGTAGTCTTCTTCGTCTGGCTGGCCCAGGTTGGCGGTATAGGCGTAGGGCAGTGCGCCTTTGTTCTTCATCCAGCGCAGAGCGGCCGAGGTATCGAGGCCGCCGGAGAATGCGATGCCGACCTTCTGGCCGACGGGGACGTGTTGCAGGATGGTTTCCATGGTGCTGTTCTCTATAAAAACGATAGCTATCAGCGCGTTGCAGTCCTGCGCTGGCGGCTTAAAAACCTGTTGACGGCGCTGTGGCTCAGGCGTAATGGCAGATGTAGTGGTATGCCTCAGTCACGCGGATGTCGAACTTGCTGTTGGCAGGCACGCTGAATTTTTCGCCCGGGCCGGATTTCTTCCACTCGTTGCTGCCGTCGAGCTTGTATTCGCACGAACCCGCCACGCATTCCATGATTTCGGCGGCAGCCGTACCAAACGTCAAGGTGGCGGGCAGCACCACGCCCACCGATTGCTTGGTTCCGTCGGCCAGCTGGTAGCTGTGGCTGACGCACTTGCCGTCAAAATAAACATTGGCCTTGGTCGTCAACGTGACGCCAGCGATGCTTGCAGTGGTCATGGAGATTGCGCAAAAAGGAGGAAAACTCCCATTGTAGGGCAGTAGGGCTGGCCCGTGCCTGCTCTTGCCATGCGGCCGGGTCGGCGCAGCTGCGCGGGAGACACGGGCAGGCTAAGGCTTTTCTGCCCATACAAGGCCAAAAGAAACTGCGCTGACACACGGAGGGGTGTGTAGCGCAGTTGCTGGTCGGGGCCGTGAACCCGTTCTGTAGCAGATTCGGGCTTCAGCGCCAATGGCGGTGCCCGCCACCCCAATAACCTCCGATACCCAGTTGGATCACCGGTTGCACTGCCACGGGGGCCGCGTAGTAGGCCGGGGCGGGAGCCATGTAGACAGGAGCGGGTGCGGGCATCACGCCGGAGCCGACCACCACGCCAGGCTCGGGCATCGCCCGACTGGGCCCGGTATTGGCATAAGGCTGGGGGGCGTAGTTGTCGTAAGTGGCGGCTGGCTGAATCGACAGGGGGATCCATTCACCCGGCTGCGTATCGGTGCGCGTGCTGTAGCGGCGGCCTGCGTATTCGTAATCGACGGTGTAGCCGTCGGGCTGGTCCTGCGCCACATACTGCGTGCCGCACTGGCGCACCGTCTGGTAGCTGGGATAGCCGCCTTCGAGTTGGTTGCCGATGGCTGAACCTGCAACCACGCCTACGCCGGTAGCTGCAGCCCGGCCAAAACCGTGGCCCACGCCATTGCCCAGCACGCCACCAATCACTGCACCGGCAATGGCGCCTACACCCGAATTGCGTTGGCCGGCATAGACCTGCTGGTCATTGCACACCTGTTGCGGAATGCTCACCTGGCGGTAGTTGGGCCGCACGGAAATGACCTTGCCGTAGGGCTGCTCACCAGCGGGCAGTGGGGGCTGGGCGTTTGACGCGGGCTGGTCGAGAAACGGGTCAGGCTGGGGGTAGGACTGTGACTGGTAGCCGTCATACCGGTCATATGCGCCGGAGCTTGGGTTTTGCGCCCAGGCACCTGCACATGCCGTTGCAAGTGCCAAGGCAGAGAGCGGAGGAATCAATCGGTTGGACAGGAATCGTGGCATACACGCCTCCAAAAAGGTTGCGAACTTGTGCGAGCTTGCGCCATTAACGCCTCACCAAGGTGCCACGACGACAAGCTTTACAAGCCTTTTCCGGGACTTGGTACGCAGTGTTGCAAGCCCTATGGATGGGTATGCTACGGCGGCTACGTTTCCCGCGGTTCGCGTGCAGGTAAAACCCAGGTAAAAGCGCTATCAATCATTGCGGCAAAAGGGCGTACAGGACCGCCTGCGCGGGGCAAGAGGGCGCAAGCACTTTGATCTTGATGGTAAATACCTGTTGCCTTGCACGCTTTGAAGGCCCCATCCCATCAGGTGCCTGACAGCCTTGTTTTATGAGGCCTTTTTACTCCAGGCGGCCTCGTCAAATCCGACGGTGACCGAGCCGTCTGCCCACTCGACGACCGGGCGCTTGATCACGCTGGGGTTGCTCTGCATCAGCTGCGTGGCGCTTGCGGCATCGGTGACGCCCTGCTGAACAGCCGCATCGAGCTTGCGCCAGGTGGTGCCCTGGCGGTTGACGAGCTTTTCCCAGGTGGCCTGGGCGATCCAGGTGGGCAGATGGCTGTCGGGCGCGCCGGCCTTTTTGAAATCATGAAACTGGTAGGCAATGCCTTGCTCGTCCAGCCAGGTGCGGGCTTTTTTGACGGTGCTGCAATTGGGGATGCCGTAGACGGTGATGGTGTGGTTACTCATGGGCGTAAATGATGACACAGCACCAATTACGCGACAATCTGACCCCATGCAAACCCGATTCGACACCCTGGATCAGTGGCTGGCCCACTGCGAGCAGATTCACCCCTCCACCATCGATATGGGCCTGACGCGCGTCAAGGCCGTGGCAGAGCGGCTGGCGCTGCGCTTTGACTGCCCCGTGATTACCGTGGCGGGCACCAACGGCAAGGGCTCGACCTGCGCCATGGCAGAGGCAATTGCCCTGGAGTCGGGCTATCGCCCGGGTGTGTTCACCTCGCCGCACCTTGTGCATTTTGAAGAGCGCTGCCGCGTGCGGGGCGAGATCGTGTCTGCCGCAGATTTGATGCCGCACTTTGAGGCAGTAGAAGCTGCGCGGCTGCAATCGCCAGAAATCTCGTTGACCTATTTCGAGTTCACGACGCTGGCAATCCTGCGCCTTTTGAGCCTGGCCAAGTTGGATGTCGCCATTCTGGAAGTGGGTCTTGGGGGGCGGCTCGATGCCACCAACATCATCGACACCGACTGCGCCATCATCACCAGCGTCGATCTGGATCATATGGATCTGCTGGGGCCAGACCGCGAATCGATTGGCCGGGAGAAGGCCGGCATCATGCGCCCCGGCAAGCCTGCTGTGGTGAGCGATCCCATGCCGCCGCAAAGCGTGATCGACCATGCCGAGGAGATTGGCGCCGATTTGTGGCGCTTTGGCCGCGATTTCAACTATGAAGGCGACAAGCAGCAGTGGAGCTGGGCCGGACGGGGTCGCCGCTATTCGGGCATGGCCTACCCAGCGCTTCGCGGCGCCAACCAGCTGGTCAACGCATCGGGTGTGCTGGCAGCTTATGAAGCATTGCGTAACAAATTGCCGGTCACGGCCCAGGCGGTGCGCAATGGCCTGGCGATGGTCGAGCTGCCGGGGCGCTTTCAGATCGTGCCGGGTCAGCCCACGCTGGTGCTGGACGTGGGGCACAACCCGCACGCCATTGCAGCGCTCACCGCCAATCTGGATGCCATGGGTTATTTCCCGGTCACGCATGCCATTTTCGGCGCCATGCACGACAAGGACCTGACGCCCATGCTGCGCAAGATCGGGCCGCTGGTCGACCGCTGGTACTTCACCGATCTGCCCACGCCGCGCGCCGAGAAGGCAGCTGATCTGCAGTCCAAATGGAATGCCGTGCAGATGCTGTCGGACAAACGCCACGATGTAACAACCAGCTGCCATCCAGACCCCATGGCAGCTTTGCAGGCTGCTATCGAAGCTGCAGAACCCGCTGATAGAATTGTGGTTTTCGGCTCGTTCTATACGGTGGGTGGGGTGTTGAAGGATGGTGTTCCCCGGCTGGATGCCAAGCACCTGAACTGAGTGCCGCCTGACGGTGGTACCGCCCGACGCTCAACTCCAAATCGTCCATGGCAATTTTCAATCTTCGATGGCCCGGCAAAAAACAGCAGGACGCTGAAAACCAGCGTGTGATACGTGCGCCACGCAGCAACCCTGCCGAAAGCGCCGATGCCATGCGGCGGCGCGCGCGCCACCGCCTGATCGGCGCGACCGTGCTGGTGCTGCTGGCCATCATCGGCTTTCCGATGCTGTTCGATACCCAGCCGCGCCCGCTGCCGGTGAATGCTTCCATCGAGATTCCGGACCGCGAAAGGGTGGCTGCGCTGAGCGTGCCCCCCGCCGCCTCGGTGGGGCCAGCCCGTGCCGACAATGGGTTGGTGGCCGGTGAAGAAATTGTCTCCGGCAGCAGCGCGGGCCGCCAGGCATCGGGCGCCGCACAGAATGCAGCAACCGCTGCGGCAGCAGCAAGCGCGGCTGCCGCAGCGGCCGCTTCGGCAAAGCCTGTAGACAAGCCCGCAGTCAACAAACCAGAGACCAAGCCCGCAGTCAACAAACCAGAGACCAAGCCCGAGGCCAAACCAGAGCACAAGCCTGAAACCAAGCCCAAGGAAGAGCCCAGGCCAACGCCCAAGCCAGAGGCCAAACCAGATCCCAAACCGGAGTCCAAGCCCGAGGCCAAACCCCAGTCCAAGCCAGAAGCAAAGCCTGAGGCCAAGCCCAAGGAAGAGCCCAAGAAGGAAGAAAAGCCCAAAGAGCAGGCTAAGCCCAAGCGGGACGACGAGGCAGACCGCGTCCGCGCCATGATGGAAGGCCGCAGCAACGCTGCTGCGGCGTCCGCCGCCAAGCCCGAAGCGGCTGCCGCGTCGTCGCGTTACATCATTCAGGTAGGCGCGTTTGCCGAAGCGGAAAAGGCTTCCGAAGTACGCGCCAAGCTGCAGATGGCGGGGGTTTCTGCCTTCACGCAGAATGTCAAGACCTCGGCGGGCAACCGCATCCGTGTGCGTGTGGGGCCCTTCAACAGCAAGGAAGAGGCTGAACGCGCCGCAGCCAAGGTCAAGGCCCAGGGCCTGCCCGCTGCGCTGGTGCCCATGTAGGCGTGGGCGTCGGTGCTTGTGATGCAGTGTCATGACCCCATCTGCTGGCCATGCGCTTGGTGCGCAGACCCGCTTGCCTGAGGCTGTTTGTGGCAGCGCTTGATTGGGTACTGCTGGTGGTGTTGCTGGGCTCGGTGCTGATTGGCGCCTGGCGTGGCCTGGTGTTCGAGGTGCTGTCCCTGGCCAGCTGGGTGCTGGCATTCTTTGCCGCGCGGCTGTGGGGAGGGGCGGTCGGTGCATGGCTGCCCATGCAGGATATGGACGAGGGCTTGCGTACCGGGGCTGGCTTTGTAATTGCCTTCATCGCCGCCTTGTTTGCATTGGGTGTGGTGATCTGGCTCATTGGCAAGCTGGTTACCATGGTAGGCCTGCGCCCCTTTGACCGCGCTCTGGGCGCCTTGATCGGTGCTGTGCGAGGGGTGTTACTACTTGTATTGATCGCTCTGGTTTTTCTGCTGACACCGATGCGGGAATCGCAAATCTGGAACACTTCCGTATTGGCGCCGTATCTGGTGTCTGCAGTGTCGGTATTGCGGCCATGGATGCCGCAGGAAATGGGAAGACATTGGTCTTCGCTGGTGGACCAGCTCACCGAGGCTGGTTCGCGCATCGCGGCAGAGCCGCGTTAACGTATTTGGAACGCTCAATATGTGTGGAATCGTCGGAGTCGTCAGTAGCACGCCGGTCAATCAATTGATCTATGACGCGCTGTTGCTGTTGCAACACCGTGGACAGGATGCAGCCGGCATCGCAACGCAACAGGGACGCAAGTTCTTCATGCACAAGGCCAAGGGCATGGTCAAGGATGTGTTCCGCACACGTAACATGCGCGCCTTGCCGGGCAATGTGGGACTGGGCCAGGTGCGTTACCCCACGGCTGGCAATGCGTTCAGCGAAGAAGAGGCGCAGCCTTTCTACGTCAACGCACCATTTGGCATCGTGCTGGTACACAACGGCAACCTGACCAACGCGGTCGAGCTGCGCAAGGAGCTGTTCTCGGCCGATCATCGCCACACCAATACCGATAGCGACTCGGAAGTGCTGCTCAACGTGTTTGCCCATGAGCTTGAGCGTGCCACGCGCGGTGTTCCGCTGCAAAAGACCGACGTGTTCAACGCCGTTCGAGCAGTGCACAAGCGCATCAAGGGCTCGTATGCGGTGATCGCGCTGATTGCCGGCCACGGCGTTGTGGCTTTCCGCGACCCCAATGGCATCCGCCCGCTGTGCATTGGCAGAGGGGCGGACGGCACGGTCATGGTGGCGAGCGAATCGGTGGCGCTGGAAGGCACCATGCAGCAGCTCGACCGGGACATTGCGCCCGGCGAAGCTGTGTTCATCGACGATGACGGCACCATCACTTTCGAGCAATGTGCCGACAATGCCACTCTGCATCCATGCATCTTTGAATTTGTCTACCTTGCACGTCCTGATTCCGTGCTCGACGGCATGTCGGTCTACCAGGCCCGTCTGAACCTGGGCGAGACCCTGGCCAAGCGCGTGGTCTCCATGGTGCCGCCCAATGAGATCGATGCTGTGATTCCCATCCCTGAATCGAGCCGCCCCAGTGCCATGCAACTGGCGCAATTGCTGGGCAAACCGTACCGCGAAGGCTTCGTCAAGAACCGCTATGTGGGCCGCACCTTCATCATGCCGGGCCAGGGCACGCGCAAGAAATCGGTGCGCCAGAAGCTCAATGCCATCAGCAGCGAGTTCAAGGGCCGCAATGTGCTGCTGGTGGATGACTCCATCGTCCGCGGCACCACATCCAAAGAGATCGTGCAGATGGCGCGCGATGCAGGTGCCAACAAGGTGTACCTGGCCAGTGCCGCGCCGCCAGTGCGTTTCCCCAATGTCTACGGCATTGACATGCCCACCGCCAAGGAACTGGTGGCGCACGACCGCAGCCTGGAAGAGATTCGCCAGTACATTGGCTGCGATGCATTGATCTACCAGGATGTGGATGGGATGAAGAAGGCCGTGGGCAAGCTCAATACCGACGTGCATGGTTTTGAGGCATCCTGCTTTGATGGCGTCTACGTCACCGGCATCACCGCTGAAGGAATCTCGCGCGTCAATGAAGGCCGCGTTGCCACGGAAGAAGACGAGGTAGATACCTCGCGCCTGTCGCTGCGCAATGCCGCTGATGTAGCTTGATCACGGCCGTCTGGTCGTACTGGAATCTGAATGACAAATAAAGCATTGCCGCAGGGTCTGCATCCAGACACCTTGGCGGTTCGTGAGGCTGTGGAACGCAGCCAATGGGGTGAGCACAGCGAAGCCCTGTATCTGGCCAGCAGCTTTGTGCAGCCCAGCGCCGAGACGGCAGCACGCCGTTTTGCCGCGCAGGAAGAAGGCTACACCTACACGCGCACCAGCAACCCCACCGTGACAAGCTTCGAGCGCAGGCTGGCCGCGATGGAAGGCACCGAGTGTGCAGTGGCCACATCCACGGGCATGTCTGCCATTCTCCTGGTGGCACTTACTGCACTGAAGACCGGCGATCACGTCATCTGCTCGCAGTCCATGTTTGGCTCCACCATCAAGCTCCTGGGCACCGAAATGGCGCGCTTCGGGGTGGAGACCACCTTTGTGTCGCAAACCGATACCGCAGCCTGGAAGGCAGCCATCAAGCCAAACACGCGCATGCTGTTTGCTGAAACGCCGACCAACCCGCTCACCGACCTGTGCGACATCGCTGCGCTGGCCGACATTGCCCATGCCCACGGTGCCTTGCTGGCCGTGGACAACAGCTTTGCCACTCCCGTGCTGCAGCAGCCTGCCAGGCTTGGGGCCGATCTCGTCGTGCATTCGGGCACCAAGTTCCTCGACGGCCAGGGCCGCGTCATGGCGGGCGCCGTCTGCGGCACGGTGGCGCTGGTGGACAAGGTGATGGGCACCTTCCTGCGCAGCGGTGGCCTGAACCTCTCGCCTTTCAACGCCTGGGTGGTGATGAAGGGGTTGGAGACGCTCTCGCTGCGCGTCAAGGCAGAAAGCGCTGCTGCGCTGGAGCTGGCCGCCTGGCTGGAAGCGCACCCCAAGGTGGCACGGGTTTACTATCCGGGCCTCAAGAGCCATCCGCAGCACGAGCTGGCCATGCGCCAGCAAAACGGGCTGGGTGGCGCCGTGTTGTCGTTCGATGTGCGTGGCCACAATGCCGAGCAATTGCGCGCCAACGCCTTCCATGTGATCGACAGCACCTTGCTGTGCAGCATCACCGCCAACCTGGGCGATGTGAAAACCACCATCACCCACCCGGCCAGCACCTCGCACGGCCGCCTGACCGAAGAGCAGCGCCAGGCCGCTGGCGTGGGCCAGGGCCTGATTCGCATCTCCGTGGGGCTGGAGCATCTGGATGATCTGAAAGCCGACCTCTCCCGCGGACTGGATACTCTCAAATGACACAAAAAGTACGTACCCGATTCGCACCTTCGCCAACCGGCTTTATCCACCTGGGCAATATTCGCTCGGCTTTGTATCCCTGGGCCTTTGCACGTGCCAACCAGGGTGATTTCATCCTGCGCATCGAAGACACTGACCTGGAGCGCTCCACGCAGGCATCGGTCGATGTCATTCTGGAAGGCATGGCCTGGCTCCAGCTCACGCCCGACGAAGGCCCGTTCTACCAGATGCAGCGTATGGCACGCTATAAAGAAGTGCTGGCCACCTTGCAGGAAAAGGGTGCTGTCTACCCCTGCTACATGAGCATGGAAGAGCTGGACGCGCTGCGCGAAAAGCAAATGGCCAACAAGGAAAAACCGCGTTACGACGGTACCTGGCGACCAGAGCCCGGCAAGGTGCTGCCTCCGGTACCGGAAGGCGTCAAGCCCGTGCTGCGCTTCAAGACACCCTTGACCGGTGTGGTCGGTTGGGACGACAAATGCAAGGGCCACATCGAGTTCCAGAACTCGGAGCTGGATGACCTCGTGATCGCGCGCCCCGATGGCACACCCACCTACAACTTCTGCGTCTGCGTGGACGACATGGACATGAACATCACCCACGTGATCCGGGGTGACGACCATGTCAACAACACGCCGCGTCAGATCCACATCTTTGAGGCGCTAGGGGCAACTGTGCCTGTGTTTGCCCACCTGCCCACTGTGCTCAACGAGCAGGGCGAGAAGATGAGCAAGCGCAATGGCGCCAAAGCCGTCACCCAATACCGTGACGAAGGCTACCTGCCTGACGCCATGGTGAACTACCTCGCGCGCCTGGGCTGGAGCCACGGCGATGATGAAATCTTCTCGCGCCAACAGTTTCTGGAGTGGTTCAACCTGGATCACCTGGGCCGCAGCGCGGGCCAGTTCGACGATGCCAAACTGCGCTGGGTGAATGCACAGCACATGAAGATGACGCCCGATGATGAGCTGGCCGCCATGGTGATGCCTTTTCTGCAGAAGCAGGGTCTTGATTCGCGGGAGCTGGCCGATGGCCGCATGTCGCGCATCTGCGGCCTCTTCAAGGATCGCTGCGACACCCTGGTTGATCTGGCCAACTGGGTCCAGGTGTTCTACCGCGATCCTCAGCCAACCGCAGAAGACCTGGCGCAACATGTAACCGCTGAAATCACGCCTGTGATCGATGAGCTCCTGGAGGTACTGGCGCAGGGCGACTGGAGCAAGGAATCCATCAGTGCGGGTTTCAAGCAGGTGCTCAAGGCCCACGGCATCAAAATGCCCCAACTGGCAATGCCGGTGCGGGTTTTGGCGGTGGGCACGGCCCATACGCCATCAGTGGATGCGGTGCTTGCATTGCTGGGCCGTGAAAAAATTATCGAAAGACTCCAAAAGCGATAAAATTCACCCTATAATTCAAGTCTTTGGTGAACGGCACTAGTAACTGAGAGTTGTTTGCCAGGATTTTGGGGGTATAGCTCAGCTGGGAGAGCGCTTGCATGGCATGCAAGAGGTCATCGGTTCGATCCCGTTTACCTCCACCAAGATTTGTCAGAAACGATGCGTTTTTAATGAATCGGTTCTTAGGTTTTGACCCTATCGTCTAGAGGCCTAGGACATCACCCTTTCACGGTGAGTACCGGGGTTCGAATCCCCGTAGGGTCGCCAAGTTTGAAGCACTTTATGCTATATAATAGCTAGCAACGCTTCACTGCCAGGAGTGGTAGTTCAGTTGGTTAGAATACCGGCCTGTCACGCCGGGGGTCGCGGGTTCGAGTCCCGTCCACTCCGCCATTTGGTCAGTCGCTTGATGCAAAAAGCGCCTTTGTATGAAGAGGGCGCTTTTTTAATCGGTTGCTGAAAAGTAGTTCCAGGTTTTGACCCTATCGTCTAGAGGCCTAGGACATCACCCTTTCACGGTGAGTACCGGGGTTCGAATCCCCGTAGGGTCGCCAAGTTTGAAGCGCTTGAAGCTATACAATGTGTAGCAAAGCTTCCTGCCAGGAGTGGTAGTTCAGTTGGTTAGAATACCGGCCTGTCACGCCGGGGGTCGCGGGTTCGAGTCCCGTCCACTCCGCCACAGTTTTAAAATTTGTTGAGATCATGTCAGGACGCGAAGGGCGCGTGAAGCTGTACTCAGGTACAGCGAACGAGACCGACAAAGTCATGGCGTGATATCAGCAAATTGGGGGGTATAGCTCAGCTGGGAGAGCGCTTGCATGGCATGCAAGAGGTCATCGGTTCGATCCCGTTTACCTCCACCAAATACAACACGCTGGCTGAAAACAGTCAGAAGTTCTAGGATTGACCCTATCGTCTAGAGGCCTAGGACATCACCCTTTCACGGTGAGTACCGGGGTTCGAATCCCCGTAGGGTCGCCAAGTTTGAAGCGCTTGAAGCTATACAATGTGTAGCAAAGCTTCCTGCCAGGAGTGGTAGTTCAGTTGGTTAGAATACCGGCCTGTCACGCCGGGGGTCGCGGGTTCGAGTCCCGTCCACTCCGCCACAGTTTTTAAATGTTTTTAGATCGATCCAAGAAGCGAAGGGATCGCGAAGCTGTACTGAAGTACCGCGAGTGATCCCGACAAAGTATTGGGTTGATATGGAAATATTGGGGGTATAGCTCAGCTGGGAGAGCGCTTGCATGGCATGCAAGAGGTCATCGGTTCGATCCCGTTTACCTCCACCAAATAAGACACGCTGGCTGAAAACAGTCAGAAGTTCTAGGATTGACCCTATCGTCTAGAGGCCTAGGACATCACCCTTTCACGGTGAGTACCGGGGTTCGAATCCCCGTAGGGTCGCCAAGTTTGAAGCGCTTGAAGCTATACAATGTGTAGCAAAGCTTCCTGCCAGGAGTGGTAGTTCAGTTGGTTAGAATACCGGCCTGTCACGCCGGGGGTCGCGGGTTCGAGTCCCGTCCACTCCGCCAGATTCCAAGCCCTCTTGCGCCAGGCAAGAGGGCTTTTTTGTTTGCGTCTTGGTTTGTTTTCTTTTTTCAGTGGCAGCGGGCATATGCCAATAAAAATGCCTTCCTATGACAGGAAGGCATTTTGTTTGAAACGTGGCGATTTATTTGGGGGCGAGGCGAATCGCGCCGTCCAGGCGAATCACTTCGCCGTTGAGCATGTCGTTTTCGATGATCTGTTTGACCAGCTTGGCATAATCTTCTGGCTTGCCCAGGCGGCTGGGGAAGGGCACACCAGCTGCGAGCGCATCCTGCACTTCCCGGGGCATGCCAAACAGCATAGGTGTGCCGAAGATGCCGGGTGCAATCGTCATGTTGCGGATGCCATTGCGTGCCAGATCGCGGGCAATTGGCAAGGTCATGCCCACCACGCCACCCTTGGACGCCGCATACGCCGCCTGGCCGATCTGGCCATCGTAGGCGGCCACACTGGCCGTGGAGATCAAGACGCCGCGCTCGCCGGTGGCTTCTGGCTCGTTCTTGCTCATGGCAGTGGCAGCCAGACGGATCATGTTGAAGCTGCCAATCAGGTTGACAGTGATCGTCTTGCTGAACACGTCCAGTGAGTGCGCGCCGTTCTTGCCTACCGTCTTTTCAGCGGGGGCAATGCCAGCGCAATTGACGAGACCAAACAGCTTGCCCAGCGAAACGGCCTTGTCGACGACGGCCTGCGCCTGCTCGGCGTTGGATACGTCGCATTTGACGAAAGCGCCACCCAGTTCCTTGGCAATGGCTTCGCCTTTGTCTGCATTCATATCGGCGATGATGACCGTTGCGCCTTCCTTGGCCAGCATGCGCGCCGTGCCTTCGCCCAGGCCCGATGCGCCGCCTGTAACAATGAATACCTTGTTTGAAATTTGCATTGCCGTGTCTCCTTGTTGAGCAGATTGGTTTTAATGGACCTTGGAGCACATTCGCAGGTTCTTCACCCAGCAAGGCTATGCAGGCTCCAAGTTGACGTTAACGTCAATTGATCAGCATCTTACCCGAGGACAGTTGCTTTTCCGGTCGCAAAAAAAGCCCGCGAACGGGCTTTTTGTGTCATGGCTGCGGCGCTCTGCCGCCTGGCGTCACTGGAAGCCGGCGCGATCCAGCATCTGCTGTACCTTGCCCATGTTGGCGCCCACGGCGCTGATGGGAATGGTTTCGCTCTTGAACGGCTTGCCTTGGGTCATGGACTTGAGGGCAGGGTTGTCTACCTGCACATTCTTGGCAGCTGGCCACTCGTTGTTGCCGTTGGCAAAGTAGGTTTGTGCCTCGGGGCTGGCCAGATATTCCAGGAACTTGACGGCATTGTCTTTGTTCTTGGTGTATTTGGCGATGGCGCCGCCAGCAATGTTCAGGTGGGTGCCATAGCTGTTTTGGTTGGGGAACACCACGCCCACCTTGTTGGCGACCGCCACATCCTCTGGGTTGTTGGAGCGCAGCATGCGCGCAAAGTAATAGCTGTTGGTGACCGCGATATCGCATTCACCGGCCGCGACAGCCTTGATCTGGTCGGTGTCGCCACCTTTGGGTGGGCGCGCCAGATTGTCCTTGACGCCCTGCAACCACTGCTGGGCCTTTTGCTCGCCCATATGCTCGGTCACGGCGCCGAACATGCTCAGGTTGTAAGGGTGGGAGCCCGAGCGGATGCAGATTTTGCCCTTGTTCTTGGGGTCAGCCAGGGCTTCGTAGGTGTCTACGTCTTCCTTCTTCACCTTGACTTTGTTGTAGGCAATGATGCGCGCGCGTGTGGACAGCCCAAACCATGCAATGCCGCCATCCGCTTCAGGCTGGGCGCGCAGGTTGGCAGGGATGACTTCTTCGAGCTTTTGCGAGCGGATGGGCAGGAATAGGCCATCCTTTTCGCCGCGATACAGACGTGCAGCGTCCACCATCAAGATGACGTCGGCAGGAGAGGCAGCACCTTCGGCCTTGAGGCGGGCAATGATGCCTGCGTCATCCGAATCCACGCGATTGATCTTGATGCCCGTGGCCTTGGTGAAGTTGGTGTACAGCGCTTCATCGGTCGAATAATGGCGTGCCGAGTACAGGTTGACGACTTCTTCAGCATGGGCGATAGCGCCGGCGGAGACGAGGGCACATGCGAGTGCCAGGGCTTTGAGAGATTGCATACGGCAGAGTGGGCCAGGAACAAAGATGCCCGATCTTAATTCAAACAAGAATTATTCCCAATTGTTTTTTGAATCGCAGTCGATGCGGCGCCAGATGTTTGGTGGTTGTGCGTGCCGTACTTTTCCGTGATGAGAGCGGCGCCGCTGGGACCAGCCAGCGATAGGGCACTTTGTGAGAAGCCTGTTTTGCATGGACGCAGCCAAAAAAAAGCCCGGTGTGAACCGGGCTTTAAAAGGATCCATGAAACTGGGTTTCGAAAAGATCCAAGGAGACAACTGGGTGTGTTGAGTTTTTCAACACAATGCTGTAATTCTAGGGTTAACCCTTTGGTCTGTCCAGGGCTCTTTCTGTTTTTTTACCAAACTGTAGGAGTTTGGCAACAGGGCTGAAAAAGCCAACCAGCAATCCGCAAAGGGGTTACCAGGCACTAATAAGCGCCGAATTAACGCTTCTTGGCAGCGGTGCCAACGTTGCCAGCGGCCTTCACCACATTGCTGGTGATGGTGTTGAAGTTGGTTTCGGCCACTTCGCCAGCTTGCTTGACAGCCTTTTGCACGCTGTCGTAGGCATTGTTGGCGGCGGCAACGGCAGTCTTCATCACAGCCACGGCGCTTTCCGAACCGGCAGGTGCGTTCTTGGCGGCGGTGTCCACGAATTCGTTGAACTTGGCTTGGGCTTCGCCAGCTTGCGATTCGAATGCCTTGCTGAATTCCAGGCTGGTTGCAGCAGCGATTTCGTACAGGTGACGGCTGTAGGCAGCAGACTTTTCAGCCATGGGCTGCAGCAGGCCAGCTTGCACGCTGATCAGGTCTTGGGCGTTCTTGGCGTCCAGCACCGACTTGGCGTTGGTGGCTGCGTCGTTCAGGGCAGCGCGGGTAGCTGCAACATTCAGTTCCACCAGCTTTTCCACGCCTTCGAAGGCCTTGTTGGTCAGGCCAACGAGGGTTTCCAGGTTAGCTTTGTGTGCAGCCAGGATTTGATCAGGGGTCAATGCCATTTTCTTGCTCCGTTTAGTTAGTCAAACATTCAAGGTCAAGATCCGGATGCCGGTCTGCATCCGTGATCCTTGTGCATTGCGATCATTTTGCTGCACTGCACAATAATCGTTATTGTATGGATCTGGAACGCTTTTGCAAGTGTTTTTTGTGCACTGCAGCAACAAAGTGTTTTTTATTTGAATTCAAGCAGCTACCAGGTGGCAGACTGGTTGAAAGAGCAACCAGTTGGTCTGCGCCATCCACGGCCTGAAAAGCCTCTTTCTGTATTTGTAGCGCTGCTTTGTTTCAGTGGTGTGGCAAAGCGCGCATGGTTCAGCAATTCGCGCCCTGAGTGGTGACAGGGAGACCGCCCTGGTCGCTTTTACAATGCGAACCGCCTTGAACACATTCTTGAACGGCCATGCCATGAGCGATACGCCTGCCAACGCCGCACCTCAGCGGCCACAGCCGCAACTGCGCGGCGCCTTTGCCCATTTCCAGCGCGTCACCACCAGATGGTCCGACAACGATGTGTATGGCCATGTCAACAATGTCGTCTATTACAGCTGGTTTGATGCAGCGGTGAACCGCTATCTGATCGCGCAGGGCGCGCTCGACATTCACGCGAGCGAGACGATTGGTCTGGTGATCGAGACCCATTGCAATTACTTTGCGCCAGTGGCTTTTCCGCAAGATGTGGATGTGGGCATTCGTGTGGCCCAGGTGGGCCGCAGCAGTGTTCGCTATGAGGTAGGCATTTTTGTGGCGGGCGAGGAGGCCAGTGCGGCCTGCGGCCATTTTGTGCATGTGTATGTGGACCGGGGCGAACGCCGCCCGGTGGCGCTGCCTGCCGCTTTGCGCCGGGCGGTCACGGCCATTCAGCGGCAGGGGTAGCTGCTGGCGGCGTGCGCCTGCGCAATCGCCTACACTTGGCAGGTTGCGACCATATGAAAAGGCGCAGGGCATTGAGGCCATACACCGGCAGCCGGTGGTGAGCGCCCTGCGCAGCCAACCAATGATTATCCAAAGTCTGCTGGACACCGACCTGTACAAGTTCACGATGATGCAGGTGGTGCTGCACCAGTTTCCGGGGGCGCAGGTGGAATACCGGTTCCGCTGCCGCAACCCGGGCGTGCAACTGGCGCCCTATGTGGACGAGATTCGCGCCGAGATCAGAGCCCTGTGTCAGCTGCAGTTCAGCGATGATGAGTTGGCCTATCTCCAGTCGATGCGCTTTCTCAAAAGCGATTTCATCGATTTTCTGCGGCTCTACCAGCTCAACGAAAAGTACATCACCGTCAGCCCCAAGCCCAATGGCGAGATCGACATCACCATTCGCGGTCCCTGGCTGCATACGGTGCTGTTCGAGATTCCGGTGCTGGCCATTGTCAATGAGGTGTATTTTCGCCATACGCAGCCCCAGCCGGATTGGGAGGAGGGCCGCCAGCGCTTGGCAGCCAAGATTGCTGCCATGCATGCGCCGGGGCTGGAGCAACTCAAGATTGCCGATTACGGCACGCGCCGCCGCTTCAGCCGCCGCTGGCAGGAAGAGGTGCTGCGCTCGCTCGCTGGGGGCCTGGGTGTGGTCACCAAGACGCCGCGTCCCGGAGAACGCCTGGGCCAACTGGCGGGCACCAGTAATCTGCTGCTGGCCAAGGAGTTGGGGCTCACGCCATTAGGCACGATGGCGCACGAATACCTGCAGGCCTGCCAGTCGCTCGGGCCGCGTCTGCGCGAGAGCCAGATCTTCGGTTTTGAGATGTGGGCCAAGGAGTACCGGGGCGATTTGGGCATTGCGCTGTCGGACGTGTATGGGATGGATGCTTTTCTGCGCGACTTCGATCTGTATTTCTGCAAGCTGTTTGACGGCGCGCGCCATGACAGCGGTGACCCATTCAGCTGGGGCGAGCGCCTGATTGCGCATTACAAGCAGCACAAGGTCGATCCGCTCACGAAGATTCTGATCTTCAGCGATGCCTTGACGATTCCGCGCACGATCGAGCTGTTCCAGCGCTTCCATGGCCGCTGCCAGCTGGCATTTGGCGTCGGCACCAATCTGACGAACGATCTGGGGTACGAGCCGCTGCAGATCGTCATCAAGATGACGGCTTGCAATGGCCAGCCGGTGGCCAAGATTTCGGATGCGCCGGGCAAGGGCATGTGCGACGACGAGAAATACCTGGCCTATCTGCGCCAGGTGTTCAACCTGCCGCCAAACGATAACCAGCCGCCGCAAGGCGTGTCTCCGGCGCCTGCGCGGGCTGGCTGAGGGGGGATGGGGGTGGATGAGGGCGGCGTCTCTGCGGGTTTGCCCCCGCCCGCGCAAGCAGGCGGGGGCAGCTGGTTTCATTAAAATCAGCTCTTGGCGCGCGCCTGGTATGCGCTGCCAGCTATTATTTTTATAAAAACAGACGCAAGGAGTTCGGCATGGGACAAGGCTCAGGACTGTGGGGCAGGTGGCGTGGTGGAGCGGTGGCCGCCGGGGCGGCTGTACCGGGGCTGGCCTCCGCAGCGGGTTTCAATGGGGCGGATCTGTCGGTCGCCTGGGGCATTCCGTTCGCAGGCATTCTGCTGTCGATTGCGCTGATGCCGCTGTTTCTGCCGCATTTCTGGCACCACCATTTCGGCAAGGTGGCAGCTGGCTGGGCTCTGGCCTTTCTGCTGCCTTTTGCCGCCGTGTTTGGTGTGGGGGCAGCAGCGGGCAGCCTGATGCATGCCTTGGTGGCCGAATACATTCCCTTTGTGATTCTGCTGACGGCGCTGTTCACCGTCTCGGGCGGCATCTACATTCGTGGCAACCTGCATGGCACGCCGGCGCTCAATACCGCCATTTTGGCCATCGGCGCGGTGCTGGCGAGCTTTATGGGCACCACGGGTGCATCGATGCTGCTGATCCGTCCGCTGATCCGGGCCAACGACGCGCGCAAGAGCTGCGCCCATGTGGTGGTGTTCTTCATCTTCATCGTCTCCAACGCGGGGGGCTCGCTCACGCCGCTGGGCGATCCGCCGCTCTTTCTGGGCTTTTTGAAGGGCGTGGACTTTTTCTGGACCGTGCGCCATATCTTTACCGAGACTCTGTTCCTGGTGGGTGCGTTGCTGGTGATTTTCTACCTGATCGACAGCGCCAGATTCAAGGCCGAAGGGCCCATCAGCCGTCCCGATCCCACGCCCGATACCGGCTCCATCGGCTTTGACGGCAAGATCAACTTCGCGCTGCTCGCCGCTGTCGTTGGCCTGGTGCTGATGAGCGGGTTCTGGAAGTCGGATGTGGGCTTTGCCATTGCTGGCGCCCATGTAGGCCTTCCCGGCCTGGTGCGCGATATTGGCTTGATCGTGGTGGCAGTGCTGTCCTTTGTGCTCACGCCCAAGCTGGTGCACCAGGCCAACCAGTTTGACTGGGGGCCGATGCAGGAGGTGGCCAAGCTGTTTGCGGGTATCTTCCTCACCATCATTCCCGTCATCGCCATGCTGCAGGCGGGCGAGAGCGGGCCGTTTGGCGGTATCGTGCGCGCGGTGACGCGGCAGGACGGCACGCCTGACCCGGCGATGTATTTCTGGGCGACAGGCTTTCTGAGCAGCTTCCTCGACAATGCGCCGACTTACCTGGTGTTCTTCAATACGGCGGGAGGTGACCCTGCCACGCTGATGACGACCATGGGCACCACGTTGGCGGCCATTTCGGCGGGTGCCGTTTTCATGGGCGCCAATACCTATATCGGCAATGCTCCCAACATGATGGTCAAGGCCATTGCCGAGAGCCGTGGTGTGCGCATGCCGAGCTTTTTTGGCTACATGGCCTGGTCGTGCAGCATTCTGGTGCCGCTTTTCATCGTCATGACATTCATCTGGTTCAGATAAAGCTCCCCCTGAGGCGCTTTGTGCCTTCCCCCAAAGGGGGACGACACCCTCGGTGCGGGGGCGGCCCTTCCTCGGTGTCCCCCGTTTGGGAGATGCCAAATGAAAATAATGTTTCCTACCAATACTTGAGCAAGGAGAACAAAACAATGAATTCCAAGCCTCGCATTTTGATTGCCCGAGCCATCTCGCCCGAAGTGGTGAGCACGTTGCAGCAGCACTTTGACGTTACCGCCAACCCCGAGGACGTGGCGTGGTCACCTGACGAGCTGATTGACCGGCTGCAGGGCATGGATGGCGTGCTGACCACTGGCTCGCAGCGCATCGATGCAGCCTTGCTCGCGGCTTGCCCGCAGCTCAAGATCTGCGCCAACATGGCCGTGGGTTACAACAATTTTGATGTGGCTGCGATGACGGCAGCAGGCGTGCAGGGCACCAACGCACCTGATGTACTGACCGAAACCACCGCCGATTTCGGCTTTGCGCTCCTGATGGCGACCGCCCGCCGCATCAGCGAGAGCGAGCATTACCTGCGTGCCGGCCTGTGGAAGGACTGGCGCTACGATCTGTTTGCGGGCACCGAAGTGCATGGCTCCACGCTGGGCATTCTCGGCATGGGCCGCATTGGGCAGGCGATTGCCAAACGCGGCGCCTTCGGCTTCGGCATGAACGTGATCTACCACAACCGCTCGCAGCTCCAGCCTGCGCTGGAGGCCGAGTGCAAGGCCCGTTATGTGGGCAAGGAAGAGCTGCTCCAAACCGCCGACCATCTGGTGCTGGTGCTGCCCTACACGCCCGAGGCGCACCACACCATCGGCGCTGCCGAAATCGCGTTGATGAAACCCACGGCCACGCTCATCAATATTGCGCGCGGCGGTATTGTTGATGACGCAGCGCTGGCCAAGGCGCTGGCGGCGCGCCAGATTGCGGCAGCGGGCCTGGATGTGTTCGAGGGCGAGCCCGCCGTACACCCCGATCTGCTGGAGGTGCCCAACGTGGTGCTGACGCCGCACATTGCCAGCGCCACCGCACCCACGCGCCTGGCCATGGCGCAACTGGCGGCCGACAACCTGATTGCCTATCTGGGCGGCAAGGCGCCGGTCACGCCGGTAAACCAGCTGGATGCTGCCACCCGCCGCCAAAAGTAACAGTCGCACAAATTTAGGGTAAAAATAGCTGCTTGCGCTCACCTACCGGGCGCAAGCAGCTATTATTTTTGTAGTTTTGCTTTGCAGGATGCAATTGTGACCCTGGAACTGATTTTGCTTGCGCTTTTGCTGCTGGTGGCGCTTGCCATTGTGCTGATCCTGCTGATACGCCGCCCCAAGGTGGATCTGAGCGACCCCTGGGCACAGCAGCTGGGGCAGCAGGGGCGCGATCTGCAGGCCACGGTGCAGGCATTGGCCCGCAATGAGGGAGCATTCAGCCATTTGGCGCAGCACCTCAACCTGCAGTTGCGCGAGCTGAACCAGGGCAGCCTGGAGGCGATGGGGGAGTTTCGTGAATCTCTGGAGGCGCGCCTTGCGCAAAGCGTGGCCGATTCACGCCTGGGCCGGCAGGAGTTGCAGCAGGCGTTGGCGGGGTTTGAGGCGCAACTGGCGCAGCGTCTGGCGCATCTGGATGCGGCGGTGAACCAGCGGCTCTCGGCACTCGATACTTCGCTGACCCAGCGGGTGGACGCCCTCACCAGCGCCAACCAGCACAGCCTCTCGGGCCTGAAGGTTGATGTGCAGGCGCATCTGACTGGCCTGCAAGACGGCGTGGGCCGACAGTTGGCCCAGCTTGCGCAGGGCCACCAGCAGCAGGCCGAGCAGTTGCGCGGCACTTTGAACGAGCGGCTGGCCAGCATCCAGACCGACAACGCCTGCAAGCTGGAGGAGATGCGCAAGACCGTGGACGAGAAGCTGCACGCCACGCTGGAGCAGCGCCTGGGCGAATCCTTCAAGCTGGTGAGCGACCGGCTGGAGCAGGTGCACAAGGGGCTGGGCGAGATGCAGTCTCTCGCTGGCAGCGTGGGCGACCTGAAGCGGGTGATGACCAACGTCAAGACGCGAGGCACCTGGGGAGAGCTGCAACTGGGCATGATCATCGACAACGTGCTCACGGCCGACCAGTACGCCAGGAACGTGAAGACCGTGCCGGGCAGCGATGACATGGTGGAATTTGCCATCCGCCTGCCGGGCCGGCGCGATGATGCGCCGGTGTGGCTGCCGATCGATTCGAAATACCCGGTGGAGCATTACCAGCGCCTTCTGGATGCGCAGGAGAGCATGGACAAGGCCGCCATCCAGTTGGCCAGCAATGGGTTCGAGACATCCATCCGCCTGGAGGCGCGCAAGATCCACAACAAGTACGTGGCGCCGCCCCATACCACCGATTTTGCCGTGCTCTACCTGCCCACCGAAGGCCTGTTTGCCGAGGTGATGCGCCGCCCCGGTCTGGTGGAAGCCGTGCAGAACGACTGCCGCGTGATGATCTCCGGCCCGGCCAATCTGGCGGCCATGCTGAGCAGCCTGCAGATGGGCTTCAAGACCCTGGCGATTGAAAAGCGCAGCTCCGAGGTGTGGGCCGTGCTGGGGCAGGTCAAGACCGAGTTCAACAAATTTGGCGAGGCGGTGGAGGCCACGCGCAAATCGATCGACCAGGCGGCCAAGAAGTTTGAGCAGGTGGATGTGCGCACACGGGCCATCAAACGCCGCCTCTCGGGCGTGCATGAGTTGCCCAATTCCGACACTGACGCCGCCGCAACAGCCGCCGACGACGAAGGCGACAGTCAACCGCCCGCGCCGCAGATGACAATGCAGGACAAGTCCGCATGAGCGTGTTTTTTCCGGGCCTCTGATGGGCCATGACGGGAAATGCACCGTGCAGTGTTGCCAAAAAATGAGAGCTGGCAGCGCATACCTGTATTGGTTTTCAGCATCCTTCTTTCTTATCTGAAAGCCAATACAGCTAAGTGCAATCAGCTATTTTTTGCGCAGGGTCGGGTGTCTGCAGCCACCAAGCCGTTGCTGAAAGATCGGCAGCACCGGGAATGCGGACCAGCCAAGGGGAGTGCGTGAACCGCGAGTTGATACGGCTGATTTTCGGCCAGTTTTTTGTCCATTCCTGCATGACAGGCACACGCCTGGCCGCACCGCTGCTGGCACTGCGCGATGGCTACAGCCCGGGAGCCGTGGGTTTTTTGCTCAGCCTGTTTGCGCTGACGCAGGTGTTTCTCTCGTTGCCAGCGGGCCGCTATACCGACAAGCACGGGTTCATGAAACCCATGCTGATCGCCATTGGCCTTGCTTTCTCCGGCACGGCCATTGGGGTGGCGTTTCCGCGCTTTGACGTGCTGTGTGTCTCAGCCCTGCTGACCGGGGCGGGCTGCGGTATCTCCATCATTGCGCTGCAGCGCCATGCGGGCCGTGTGGCGCACGAGGCGAGCGAGCTGCGGCAGATCTTCAGCTGGCTGTCGCTGGGCCCTGCGGTGGCGAACTTTCTCGGGCCCATGGTCACGGGGCTGATCATCGACCATTCCACCAGGCAGGCGGGTGACAACCTGTCGTACCGCATCGCTTTTGCGGTGCTGGCGCTGTTTTCCCTGGTGGCCTGGTGGTGCGTGCGCGGGGCGCACGAATTGCCCGCTGCGGCCCCCAGGAGCGACGGCCAGCCGCACCATGCCTGGGATCTGCTGCGTGAGCAGAGCTTTCGCCGCCTGCTGCTGGTGAACTGGCTGGTGGCATCCTGCTGGGATGTGCACACTTTTGTGGTGCCGCTTCTGGGGCATGAAAAAGGGTTGTCGGCTTCCGAGATCGGCACGGTGCTGGGGGTGTTTGCCCTGGCTGCCTTTGTCATCCGCGTGCTGCTGCCCAGCATCTCGCACCACATGCGCGAGATGAGTGTCGTGATGGTGGCCATGCTGCTCACTGCTGCCGTGTTTGCCATCTATCCGCTGATGCCTGGCGCCCTGGCCATGGCTGTGTGCTCGGCGCTCCTGGGGCTTGCACTGGGCAGCGTGCAGCCCATGGCCATGAGCATGCTGCACCAGATCACCCCTGAAGAGCGCCATGGCGAGGCCGTGGGCTTGCGGCTGATGCTGATCAACGGATCGAGCGTGTGCATGCCGTTGATGTTTGGCGCGGCGGGCGCGGCCATTGGCGTGGGCGGCGTGTTCTGGGTGATGGGCGCACTGGTGGGGGCAGGCTCGCGCATGGCCTGGGTTCTGGGCCGCACGCCGCTGCCCACGTTCACTTCCATCGAGGCACAGGCCGCATCACACCAAGCGCATGCGGCTGCGGCCAGCGATGATGGGGTGACCGATGTGGAGCCCAAGAAGCCGGGCAATTCCTGAAAGCAGCAGCAAAACCGCTTTTCATGACCCAACAAAAAAGCAGCCAGGAGCTGCTTTTTTGTTGGGCGAAGGGGGCGAGAATCCGCTCAGCCTTGATAGAACGCCTGGATCAGTCGGCAGGCTTCGTGCACATCGTCGGTGATGTGGAAGAGCTTGACGTCATCGGGCGAGATGGTGCCGTACTCGATCATCACGTCAAAGTTCAGCATGCGGCTCCAGAAATCGGAACCGAACAGCACGATGGGCACGCCCTTGGCCTTGTGGGTCTGCACCAGGGTCAGTACCTCGAACAGTTCATCCATGGTGCCAAAGCCGCCAGGAAAGACGACCAGCGCCTTGGCGCGCATCATCAGGTGCATCTTGCGCAGTGCAAAGTAGTG
The DNA here is from genome assembly GCF_014207855.1 of Comamonas odontotermitis. Lineage (GTDB taxonomy): Bacteria > Pseudomonadota > Gammaproteobacteria > Burkholderiales > Burkholderiaceae_C > Comamonas > Comamonas odontotermitis_A. Next base: position 54,816 of record NZ_JACHKZ010000017.1, read on the forward strand.
GAACTTGAAGCACAGCTCCGGCGTGATGTAGCGGTTGCCCGATTGCTCGTGCGGCAGGGTGATGTTCATGCCTACATTGGGGGCATGCTCTTCATGGGCGCCGCGGTTGGCCGCTTCCATGATGCCGGGGCCGCCGCCGGTGCAGATGTAGAGGCGGTCTTCGAGCTTTTGCGTTTCGCTGAACTTGGCCACCAGCCGCGCAAAGCGGCGCGCCGCATCATAGTAGCGGCTGTTGGCCATGGCGCGCTGGGCAAGAGCAATGGCTTTGGTATCGCCCTGGGTCTTGGCGGCTTCCAGCCTTTGCTCGGCCTCTTCCGGCGCGATGAAGCGGGCGCTGCCAAATACCACCACCGTGTTGTTGATGCCCTGCGCACTCAGCTCCAGATCGGGCTTGAGCATTTCGAGCTGAAAGCGTATGGCACGGGTTTCGCGGCGGCTGAGGAACTCGGGGTCGGCAAAGGCGAGGCGGTAGGAATCGCGCGTCATCGCGGTGTCATCTGCGGGGTCCTTGCTGAACAGATTCCAGTCATGAGCCATGACTTGTTCATCGAGCTGGGTATTGGCGTCCATGGTGTCTCTCTCTGTCGTGGTGCAAGCCATAGCGTGCACTGGCAATGCCTGAAACAAAAAAGCCATCAGCGCAAGTTATTCAAGCGCTGATAGCTACTGAATATATAGCGTTTTAATAGGGCTTGGATGCGAAAAGTGTCAAAAATGCCTCGGCGCACCTTTCATGCCCACAAATGCGGCCGGGCAGGGGGCTGTCACCGGCTGGCCCACAGGGCGTTGCCGGTTGCCAGGCCCAGCGCTGTCAGCGCGAGCGATCCGAACAGGTGCAGGCTGCATTGCAGCAACGCAAGGCCATAGCGCTCAGCCTGCAGCATCGACACCGTCTCTGCAGAAAAGCTGGAAAAGGTGGTGAGCGCGCCCAGAAAGCCGGTGATCAGCACCAGCCGCCAGACGGGGTCAATGCCCGGCGAGTTCTGGAACAGCGCGACCAGCAGGCCGATGGTGTAGCCGCCCACCAGATTGGCGGCTAGCGTGCCCCAGGGCAGCAAGGCATGCGGCTGGTTGAACCAGCGACCCAGTTGCCAGCGTGCAAGAGCGCCCAGGACGGCGCCGACGGAGATACCCAGGATGTTCCACATGGTGTTTTTCAGCGAGGCAGCAACAACGGGTTTGATCATACATTCGAAAATCCACTGTCTGCACGCACGTGGAAAGCGCTGCTTGCTATCTATTTTGCATAATTTCCTGCCAAGCCGCATAGGCGGCCAGCACTGCAGCCTGCTGCGCGGTATGCGCCAGGTGGAGGGCATCGCCAATGACGGTCTGGTCGGGAAACTCGGTGATCAGCGTGACCGGCGCGGGCGATGCCGCATGGGCGCTGATGGTGCAAGGCGTGCCGTGCCGCAGCGTGAACGGCTGCAGGCCCGAGTGCTGCTGGTAGTGGCGCAGCTGGCGTTCGTTATAGGCCGCGAGACCGGGCACCTGGGTGAGCGCGAGGGCCACTTTCTCGGCAAGGGCGGTGGCTGCATCTTCCCAGCCGTCGTGGTAGCGCAGGATCAGGAAAAAGCCCTTGGGCACGGTCCACAGGTCAAAGCCCTGCGGGATGTAGCCGGTGAGAGGGCGCGTCCATTCATGGGCAGGGTAACCGTGCAGGCTCAGATGGAGCTGCGCGCCGCTGCCCGCCAGCGCATCGTGGCGCACGGCGCTCTCGTACCAGGGCGCAGAGTCGCGGTACTCCAGGTCGTCGCCCAGCGCGGTGTAGCGCGCGGCGTGGTGCATCTGCTCTGGCGCGTAGCTGCGGTACCACTCGTGCAAGGCGTAGCCGTCGGGGTTTTCGACGGGAATGTAGGCGAAGTGGCTGTCGGGCTGCGCTGCCAGCGCAAGCGCGCCGCGCAGCGCTCCATGGGTGCCGGAGATTTCGTTGGCGTGCTGGCCGCCGCTCAGCAGCACGGCGTGGCCGCTTCCCTTTTTGTAGGTGGCGGCAATCGTTCGGCCTTGCACGCTGCGCCCTTGCCAGGCGGTGCCATAGGTGTCGAACAAGGGCTGCGTCAGCTCGGCAATCTGTGCAAGGCTTGGGGCTTGTTGCAGTGCAGCTGCAGCTTGGGCGGCAGCTTCTGCGTTTGCAAACACAGCTGCGCGATGGGCCAGCGGCTCTGGCAGAGGGAGTGCCTGGCTTTCGACGCGCACTGAGACGTGCTGCAGCGCCAGTGGGTCGGTACCACCGGCTGCCATGCGGATGTCGGGCACCATCTGCCCGGGTTGCAGGCGCCGGTCACCGGCGGGGCGGCCCGACACCTGTTGAAAATGCTCCAGCAGCGAGAAATACAGCTCCTCGTGCATGGCTTCGGGCGTGCTCATCACTTCGCCCGTGCCGCTGATCGGCTGCTCGAAGCCTGGCAGTTCCATGTGGATATGCAGGCGGCCGAAATAGGGCTCTTCGGCAGGCCAGGGGTGCTGGCGAATGCATTGCATGGCTTGCTGGTAGGCCTGCTCGTAATCGGTGACCAGAGGCGCATCGTGCATGTAGGCGCCTTGCGAATCCTGCGATCGCTCCCAGCCGCACGGGGTGATGCCGTGCCCGCCTCGGACGGTCTCAAAGCGGCGATTGGGTGCAAACACATGCATTTGCTGGTGACGGCCACCCCGGTAGTGCAGGTGCAGGCTGTAGTGATCGTCGCCACTTCCATGGGGGTGCGGCTGCATCTGCAGATCGATGTGCGAGAGCATGGCTGCCAGTGGATAGGCTTCCAGCAAAAAACGGTTGCTGGCGGCTTCGGCGTGCACGGGGTAATGCAGTTCGACGGCACGCAGTCCGTCCATCTGTACGTCTTCCAGCAGCGCGTGCACCAAAGGTTTGTAGCTGCTGCGGATGCGGGCACGGATGCCCTGGGCAGCGAGCTGTTGCTCGGCGGCGCGGCGCGCCTGCACACCTTCAAAGCACCACAGCTGCCAGAAAACATCGGGCTGCGGGTCGGCGAGACGCGCCTGAACCCACTGGGTGAGTGTGCGATCGATGGTGCTGGAGAGCAGAATGGTCATGGCGGGGACGGACGATTGGAATCTTGCAGTCCATCAGCATAGGGCATGCGCAGTGCCCTTGCTGTCTCCCCGGCACATATTTGCGAACCCGTTCTTTGAACAGGTTCTCAGGCGTCGTTGGTATCCGGATCGGCCGCCACGATGCGGCTCACGCTGGCTGGCACGTCCTTGCCCATGCGCCGGTCACGGAACAGGGCCGCGCGCATCAGGAAGATATTGGTGATGGGCACTGCGACGGACAACAGCACTGCAATCAGCAAGGTGTGGAAGCTGGGTTTGTTCGATTGCAGGCTGAAAAACAGTATGGAGCTCCATACGATGAGCCAGCAGCCGGCGCAGGCGATGATGGAGGGCGTATGGACGCGCTCGTAGTAGCTGGGCAGGCGAAACAGGCTGAGCGCACCGATCAGCGTGATCAAGGTGCCAGCCAGAACCAGCACCGACACCAGAATCTGTACCCAGATGGGGAGTTGGATTTCCGTCATTCAATCACCTCGCCGCGCAGCAGGAACTTGGCCATGGCCGTGGAGCTGACAAAGCCGAACAGCGCCACCAGCAGTGCCGCTTCAAAGTAGTTGACCGATGCATAGTGAATGCCCAGCACCAGCATGGCCAGCATGCCGATCAGGTACATGCAGTCGAGGGCCAGAACGCGGTCCTGCGCCTGCGGGCCTTTGAGCAGGCGGATCATGGCAAACAGCATGGCCAGCAGCAGGATGAAAAGGGCAGCTGGCATGGTCCAGGCAAGAATGGTGTTCATTCGAAAATCTCCATGAGCGGCCGTTCGTAGCAGGCCTTGATGTGGTCGATGATGCCTTGTGGGTCGTCGGCCTCCAGCACGTGCAGCAGCAGGATCGAGCGGTCACGCGATATCTCCGCCCACGCCGTGCCGGGGGTGATGCAGACGATCATGGCCAGTACGGCAAGACCGTTGGGATCGCGCAGCTGCAAGGGCACATGCACAAAGCCTGCGGGCTTTTTCCGGCTGCCCGGCATCAGCAGCAGGCGCAGCACTGCCCCGTTGGAGTGCAGGGAGTCGCCCGCAACGCGCAATCCAAGGCGAACAATGGTCCAGGGTTTTTTGATGCTGACCTGGCGCGGACGCAGTCCCTGTGTGAGCATGGGAATCAACCAGCCCAACAGCACCCCAAGAATGATCTGGCCTGCGCTGGCGCTGCGGTTGAGCAGCAGCCACACCAGGCACAGGAGTACCGACAGCAGTGGCGCGGGGAAAAGGCGTTTCATGGCGCAGAACCTCCAGTGGTGGGCGCATCAGGTGCTGACGCGGGGCTGGGAAGAGCGCCTGGCGTTGCCGGGAAGTGCGAGGAGGCCGCGCTGGGCGAAGGCAGCGGGTCTTTGTCCAGCACCGAGCGCACGTAGTTGCCCGGAGCGTGGAGGTTGTTGGCTGCCCGCTGGGTAAAGCGCATCACATCGCCGGCGTACACCACCATCAGCACCGTGCAGCCAAGCAGCAGCCCGATGGGCAGGCCTTCAATCACCTTGAGTTTGGGCGTGCTACGGCTGATGCTGGACCAGAACTCGCGGATACCGATGCGTACCAGCGCTGTGAGGGCCATCAAGCCCGTGCCGATGAGCGCAGCCATGAACAGCCCGCCGAGCCAGCCGATCTTAGTACCGGCCGAAGAGCCCAGGCCCAGGGGGTTGAGCAATGCATCGAGCATGGCAAACTTGCCGATGAAGCCCGACAGCGGAGGCAGGCCCGAAATCACCAGCGTGCAGACCACGAACGACAGCCCCAGGAAGGCCATGGACGCAGGGATGACCCGGCCGATCAGCACTTCTTCGTCTTCATCCAGATTCAGCCCCTCGCGCGGCAGCAACTCGGGTGTGAGAAAGGGCGCCTCTTCGTCGTCAAACCGCACCACATCGCTGCCTTCGGTGCGCCAGCGGTCGATCAGATCCGCCAGCAAAAAGAGCACGGCGACAGCCAGGGTCGAGCTGGGCAGGTAGTACAGCAGCGCAGCGGTCATCAGGTTCTGCCCGAAGCCTGTTGCGGCAAGCAGGGTGCCTGCCGACAGAATGGCCGCATAACCGGCCACATGGCCCAGCCTTTGCGTGCCCAGCATGGCCACACCTGCATAGCCCATGGTGGCCAGACCACCCAGAATCAGCCAGGCGCTGCCAAAGTAGGCGGATGGCCCGGCTTCGGTACTGAACATCAGGGTCCACAGACGCAGGATGGTGTAGATGCCGACCTTGGTCATCAGCGCAAAGATCGCGCCCACCGGCGCCGTGGCCGCACCATAGGCGGGCACGAGCCAGAAGTTGAGCGGCCAGACTGCAGCCTTGATCAGGAAGGCGGTGGCCAGAATGCCGGCTGCGGTATGGAGCAGGCCCCGGTCCGCGCTGGAGACGCTGGGAATGATGCGTGCCAGATCAGCCATGTTCAGCGTGCCGGTAATGCCGTAGAGCATGGACACGCCAATCAGGAAGAGCGAGGACGCCGCCAGGTTGATGGCAATGTAGTGCAGCCCGTGCTGCACGCGCGCCTTGCCCGAACCATGCAGCAGCAGGCCATAGGATGCGGCGAGCATGATCTCGAAGAACACGAACAAGTTGAACAGGTCGCCGGTGAGAAAGGCACCCGCAAGCCCCATCAGCTGAAATTGGAACAGCACATGAAAGTGCACGCCCGCCCGGTGCCAGCGGGCGCCCGAGTAGATGACGGCGCAGGTGGCCACCACGCTGGTAGTCAGCAGCATCAGCGCGGACAGGCGGTCGAGAACCAGCACGATGCCGAAAGGCGCGGCCCAGTTGCCGGCCAGGTAGACGCTCATCGTGTTGGCAACGCCCTCCTGGCTGCTCCACTTGACTAGGGCGATTGCAATCGCCAGACCCAGGGTGCAGGAGGTGATGTTTACCAGCAGTTTGATGCGCTGGTGCTGCTCGCTCAAGGTCAGCATCAACGCTGCCGTCAGCATGGGCAGCAGAATGGGAGCCAGCAGCAGGTGCGGCATCAGACGTTCAGTCAACGCAAGCAACGACATCAGTGCATCTCCTGCACGTCGTTGGAGTTCGAGCCGTCCACGTGGTCGGTGCCACTCATGCCGCGCGACGCCAGCAGTACCACCAGAAAGAGCGCGGTCATCGCAAAGCCGATGACGATGGCCGTCAGCACCAGGGCTTGCGGCATGGGGTCGGCATAGTGCATCAGATCGGTGGGCACACCGGGCTGGAGAATGGGCTCACGGTCGACGACCAGGCCTACGCGGCCCATGCTGAAAATGAACAGGTTGACGGCATACGACAGCAGCAGCAATCCCATGATGATCTGGAATGTGCGCGGGCGCAGCAGCAGCCAGACGCCGGAGCCGGTCAGCACGCCAATGGCAATGGCAAGAACGATTTCCATCGGTCGCTTCCTTATGGTTGTTGTGCCGTGGCGTCCGAATCACGCTCGCCCAGCTGGCGTTCGTGGTAGCGGAAGCCCCGTACCGATTGGTGAGCAATACCGGTGAGCAGCAGCATGGTGGAGCCCACCACCAGCGAGAACACGCCAATATCAAAGAACAGTGCGCTGGCGATATGGATATCACCAACCACGGGCAAGGTCAGGTGCGCGGTATGGCTGGTGAGGAAGGGGTAGCCAAAGTACCAGCTGCCCACCCCGGTGCCCAGGGCAAACAGCAGACCGGCCGCGATCCAGCGGCGGGGATAGATCGGCATGTGCGACTCTACCCAGTGCGTGCCCGAGATGATGTATTGCAGCAGCAGACCGATGGACAGCGTGAGGCCCGCGACGAAGCCGCCTCCGGGCTCATTGTGGCCGCGCATGAACAGATACATAGCCACCACGGCGGCGAATGGCAGCAGCAGGCGCACCAGCACGGCGGGCACCATCAGGTAGCCGATGGCGGTGTCGGTGGCGGTGCGCGGGTTCAGCAGATCGGTGTGCAGATCGGCTGGCAGGAAACGTTGCTGCTCGGGCACATCCATGGCTTCGGGAGCGGGGCGGAAGCGCCGCAGCAGTGCATACACGGTCAGGGCCACAACGCCCAGCACCACGATTTCGCCAAAGGTATCGAAGCCGCGGAAATCCACCAGCATCACATTGACCACATTGGTTCCACCGCCTTCGGTGAGCGCGCGTTCGAGAAAGAATTTGGACGTGCTCTCGGGGAAAGGGCGGCTCATCATCGCAAATGAGAGCCAGGCCATGCCGCCGCCCGCGAGGATGGCAATCAGCATGTCGCGCCAACGGCGCATTGTCACCAGGGCCCCTTGCTGGGATACTTTTTTCAGGCGCTTGTCACGCTTGGGCAGCCAGCGCAGGCCCAGCAGCAGCAGCACGGTGGTGACTACCTCCACCACCAACTGCGTCAAGGCCAGGTCAGGCGCAGAGAACCACAGGAAGGTCAGGCAGGTTGCAAGGCCCGCACCTCCCAGGGTGACCAGCGCTGCAAGGCGGTGGTATTTGACCAGGAACGCCGCCGACAGCGAGCAGCTGATACCGATCACCCACAGCAGCATGAACGATGGCGACAATGGCTGCGATGCGCGATTGCCCAGTTGCAGACCGTGGATCAGCAGGGGCAGGGCAGCGGTCATCAGCGCGGCCAGCACCAGCCACAACACCTGCCATTGCCAGCGCCGCGTACCCAGCAGGCGCCGCAGGTTGCGCGCCAGGTTGGTGATGCAGGCCATGAGACCGAGGAAAATGCGCTGGCCGTTGAACCAGCTGGCAACTGGCGCGTCGTCTACATAATTCTTGGCACGCAGCTGGCGCAGCAGCAGGTACAGCAAGATACCCGCCAGCATGGCGACGATACTCATCACCAGCGGGGCGTTGAACCCATGCCATACCGCAAGGCTGAATTCCGGCAAGGTACCGCCCACCACGGGCAGCGCAGCCGCGTCCAGATAGCGGCCCACGGCCCAGGCCGGAAAAATACCGACCAGCATGCAGATCAGTACCAGCAGTTCAATGGGTACGCGCATCCAGTGCGGAGGCTCATGCGGGGTATGTGGCAGGTCGGTGGCTGGCGGGCCAAAAAAGACATCGACCGTGAATCGCAGCGAATAGGCCACGCTGAACACGCCTGCCAGTGTTGCCGCAACGGGCAGCGCAGTTTGCAGGAAAGGCGTGGTGTTGATGTACACCGTCTCTGCAAAGAACATTTCCTTGGACAGGAAACCATTGAGCAGCGGCACGCCCGCCATGGCCGCGCTGGCCACCATGGCCAGCGTGGCGGTGATCGGCATCATTTTGCGCAGGCCGGAGAGGCGCCGGATGTCCCGCGTGCCTGATTCGTGGTCAACAATGCCCACTGCCATGAAGAGCGAGGCCTTGAAGGTCGCGTGGTTCATGATGTGAAAAACCGCCGCGACGGCAGCGAGCGGACTGTTGAGGCCCAGCAGCAGGGTGATGAGGCCCAGGTGCGAGAGTGTGGAATACGCCAGCAGCGCTTTCATGTCATGCTGGAACATGGCGATGTAGCCGCCCAGCAGCAAGGTGGCGGCACCCGCGCCGCCAACGAGCCAGAACCACTCCTCGGTGCCGCTCAAGGCAGGCCACAGGCGGGCCAGTAAAAACACCCCGGCCTTGACCATGGTGGCCGAATGCAGGTAGGCGGACACCGGCGTGGGCGCGGCCATGGCGCGCGGCAGCCAGAAATGGAACGGAAACTGCGCACTCTTGGTGAGTGCGCCCAAGAGAACCAGCACCAGCGTGGGCGTATACAGATCATGGGCGCGGATCTGATCGCCCGCAGCCAGAACATTGTCCAGCTCATAGCTGCCGACGATATGCCCCAGCAGCAGTACGCCTGCCAGCAGACACAGGCCCCCGGTGCCGGTGACGGTGAGCGCCATGCGCGCGCCCATGCGAGCGTCTTTGCGATGGTGCCAGTAGCCGATCAGCAGAAAAGAGAAAAGGCTCGTGAGCTCCCAGAAGAAAACCAGCTGGATCAGATTGCCTGACAGCACCACGCCCATCATGGAGCCCATGAATGCGAGGAAGAACGAGAAAAAACGCGGAACCGGATCGGCCTGCGACATGTAATACCGCGCATACAGCACGACCAGCGAGCCGATGCCCAGCACCAGGATGGAGAACATCCAGGCAAAGCCATCCATGCGGAAATGCAGATCCAGCCCCAATTGGCCCAGCCATGCCACGTTTTGGTGAACGACACCGTTGTTCTGCGTCTCAGGGAAAAGCAGTGCGACCTGAACGGCACAGAAAACGCTGATGGCTCCCGCCAGCGTTGATTCGGTATTGCGCGCGTTAGCTGGCAGCAACGCTGCAATTGCGCTGCCGATGAAGGGTAGAAGGATCAGGTAAGAGAGTGCCATTTTTTGTAAATTCTACAAGCCAGCTCATCTTTTACTGCTACGAAAACCCGAGCAAATTCAGGATATTGCCGTTCGCTATCTGATAGCAAATATCCTATGTGTGCGTCTGCAAACACGGCAGCAAAGGCCCTTGCTTATTGTGCAGTGCGAGAAGCCGAGGGAAGCGGAGACTCGGGCGTCGCAAAGCTTTTCCCATTCACCGTCAGCCCGCGCTGCGACAACTGCGCCGCCTTTTTTTGCCCGATACCGGACACGCGCAGCATCAGGTCTGTCCAATCCGTGAACGGCCCCCTCTGGCGGGCTTGCAGAATGCGGCCCGAGGTGGCGGGGCCGATGCCATGGATGCCATCCAGCTGCGCTTCGGTGGCCGTATTGGCTTCCACCTGGGCCCAGGCCAGTTGGGCGCACAGGGCCAGGCCGGCGAGACTCCAACGCCATTGCATAGAACCTCCTGCATCCCCGCGAAAGCCGGGGGCTGAGATCCGATGCTAGCAGAGCCTGTGCAAGCGCAGCAGGCTTATTGCTCTTCGACGCGGCGTGGCGGGTAGCTGTCCCACGATTGGCAGCCCGGACATTGCCAGAAATGCTGGCGCGCTTCAAAGCCGCAGGCAGCGCAGCGGTAGCGCGTCAATGGTTTGGCGGCAGTATCGAGTGCGCGTTGAATGGCTGGGTGGTGCTCTTCGTGAGACAGGGTCTCTTGCGCCAGCCAGCGGCCTGCGGCGACCAATGAAGGCTCATGGGCCAGATGCTCGAGGTACCACTCGCGCCCCAGGGGCGGTATGGCGGCAGGCACCATGCCCAACTCGTCCATCTGCACCAGGCTTTGCATCACATCCAGCGAAGGGTCGCTGCCGTAATTGGCGCGCAACAGGTTGCGCACCTCGGCCTTGCGGTCATCGGTTTTGGCCAGCTCCACCATCAGGGGGGCTACCAGTGGAGTGGAAGAGGGCGATACGGCAGCGAGCTCCAGCAGGGTGCTCAACGCGGGGGCGGACTCGCCATTCTTGTGCTGCAGCTGTGCCAGCTCAATGCGTGGCCGGGGGGCGCGTGGCGCTTCGGACTGGGCTTCGTGCAGCAGCGCACGGGCGGCATCCAGTTTGCCTTGCGCTTGCTGGGCCAAGGCCTGCTCGCACAGGTAGTGGGCAATGCGCACACTGTAGTCGCCCTGGCTGTTGGACTGCATCTGGCGTGCAATCTGTACGGCTTGCGGCCAGTCGTGGGCGCGTTCGTAGATTGCAAGGCGTGAGAGGCGCGCCTCATTTTCATAAGGGGTATCGTCCAGGCGCGCCAAGGCGTCTTCGGCGCGATCCAGCAGCCCGGCCTTCAAAAAATCAAGCGCCAGTGCGTGCTGCGCACGGTCGCGCTCGGCCTTGGCGATGTCGGCGCGCTGGAGCAGATGCTCGTGCACGCGCACGGCGCGGCTGTACTCGCCCCGGCGTCGAAACAGGTTGCCCAGCGCGAAATGCAGCTCGGCCGTGTCCGGATCGTTCTGCACGGCTTCGATGAAAGCGTCAATGGCCTTGTCCTGCTGCTCATTGAGCAGGAAATTCAGCCCTTTGAAGTAGGCCTTGGGGGCACTGCGGTTTTCGCGGCGGATCTGGCGCAGGTCGAAGCGGGAGGCCAACCAGCCCAGGACAAAGGCAGCCGGAAAGCCCAGCAGGATCCAGGAGATATCAAATTCCATGAGGAGGCAGCGGTTCGGCCTTGAATGAGGCCTCGGTCACATTGGTGGCGGGGGCTGTGGTGGATTCAGCCTCTGGCGGTACGGCGGCGCGTTGCGCAGCCTTGCGGTGCATCCACCAGCGCGGCACCATGCCGACGATACCGACGATCACGCCTGCGCTGAAGGCCAGCAGCACCACCAGCACCAGGGGCGCCTGCCACTGGGTACCAAAGAAGAAATGCACCATCACATCGCGCTGGTTATTGAGCGCAAAGGCAAACAGCGTGAAGAAAATGACTGCCTTGAGCAGCCACAGAAGGTATTTCATAGACGGTGCAGAAAGGGCCTGGCGCCATTCTACGTTCATTCATGGCGCTGGCTGCACGACCGGCTCTGTGCATTCGCCCGGTGCGCTTGCTCACCGCCCATGAATCCATGCCGCGTAGTGGAGCTGCTTGCTCATCTGCACGGTGGTCAGGCCGCTGTGCCACTCTTCATCGGGGCAGAAGCCGGTTTCCTGGTAGCCATGGCTCAGGTAGAACCCGCGTGCCTGCTGGTTGAAGGTGTCTGTCTCCAGGCGCGACTGCGCATGGCCTGCTGCAGCCATGGCCGCTTCGGCATACCGCAGCAGCTGGCCGCCTATGCCTTGCCCTTGAAAGCGGGGTGATACATGCAGGGCATCGATGAAATCGCAGCTCCAATCAATGACGCCTGCAATCTCGGCGCCGCGCACGGCCACATGCATGGCGCAGATGCGCTTAGCCACATAGCGCCGGGTGCTGCCAGAGCTTTCGAAGCGCGCAATGGCTTCTGGGGTCAGTACCGGCTTCCAGGTGGCTTCATAGGTCTGCCCGAGAATCCGCAAAATGGCATCTGCGTCGCTCGGCACGGCTGGCCGAATGGTGATGGTGGACATGGTTGGCGATCCAGCGGTGTTTTCGCACCTTGTTGGAAAGGGCTCACGCTGGGAGGAAAACAGACCCTGGGACGGGCCCAAGCGCCTCAAATGAAAGGCGCTTTTGAATGAGAGGTGACGAGCCTTACCCCCGGCACTGGATCCACAGTTAGGGCTGCTTGGTTCCCCACCTGACCCGGTTGGCCGCTTCCCCATGCGGGGAGGCCCGTCAGGGATGCATTGTACCGAAAGAAATAGAAGCTTTTGGCATGAAAGGCCAAAGAACGGCGCCGGATGAATGAGCGACCGTGCGGGCCGGGCCCGTTGTCGGCTGCACAAAACAGTGCCGCACCAATTGGGCCTCCGACTGCCCGTAGAATGCCTGCCTATGTCCTATCTCGTTCTCGCTCGCAAATACCGTCCACGGAATTTCTCTGAAATGGTGGGCCAGGAGCATGTGGTGCAGGCATTGACCAATGCACTCACCCAGCAGCGCCTGCATCACGCCTATTTGTTCACGGGAACGCGCGGGGTGGGCAAGACAACGGTTTCGCGCATTCTGGCCAAGTCACTCAACTGCACGGGTGCCGATGGCACGGGTGGCATCACCGCAACCCCGTGTGGGGTGTGCCCGGCCTGCGTCGAGATCGACAGCGGCCGCTTTCCTGATTACACGGAGCTTGACGCCGCTTCCAACCGCGGCGTGGATGAAGTGCAGGGCCTGCTGGAGCAAGCGGTCTACAAACCTGTGCAGGGGCGCTTCAAGGTCTTCATGATTGACGAAGTGCACATGCTCACCAATACCGCCTTCAATGCCATGTTGAAGACACTGGAGGAGCCGCCTGAGTATTTGAAGTTCGTTCTGGCAACCACCGATCCGCAAAAAGTACCGGTAACCGTGCTCTCGCGCTGCCTGCAGTTCAACCTGCGCCCCATGGCGCCCGAGACGGTGCAGGAACATCTGGGGCGCGTGCTGTCCAACGAAAATATTCCGGCCGAGACGCAGGCGCTGCGCCTTCTGTCGCGCGCAGCGCGCGGCTCCATGCGCGATGCGCTCAGCCTGACCGATCAGGCCATTGCCTTTGCTGGCGGCCAGTTGCAAGAAGCCGGTGTGCGCCAGATGCTGGGCGCGGTTGACAGCAGCCATGTGTTCCGCCTGATTGGTGCGCTGGCGCGTGGTGATGGCGCGGAGGTGGTCGCAACGGTTGACCAACTGCGCTACCAGGGGTTGTCCGCAGCATCCACACTGGAGGATATGGGTGTGCAGTTGCAGCGCATGGCCGTGCTGCAGGCGGTGCCCGAAAAGGCCCATGCCGCCATTGCGAGCGACGATACCGAGCAGCAGGAGGTTCTGCGCCTGGCGCAATTGATGCCTGCGGACGAAACCCAACTGCTCTACAGCATTGCCTTGCATGGGCGGGCTGAGCTGGGGCTGGCGCCCGATGAATACGCGGCGCTGACCATGGCGCTGCTGCGCCTGCTGGCTTTCAAGCCTGCGGGCGTGGCTGAAAAAAAAACTCTGAATAGCACGTCTGCTGCCGTCGCGCTGCAACCCAAACCACCAGTAGCGACCGTCCAGCAAGCGCAGCCAGCGATCAAAAATGTAGAGCAAGCGGTACCTGCCCCTGTACCTGTGCAGGACGCCGCGCCGGTGGCTGCAGAGCCAGTTGCTGCTGAAGCCATCCCCCCTGTGCAGCAGGAAAAGCCTTCAGAGGCCGTGGTTGCAGCCTCTGCGACCCCTGCCGCCACGCCCGGTGCGCTGGCCGCTGCAGTGGCTCAGGCAGATTCAGCGGATTCAGCCGAGCGCTCTGTTTCCACCAGTGTGGCGGAGCCGCCTGCCATGGCGGTTGCGCCTGCCACCCCGGTGGCCAGCGCGTCCGTCGATGCCGTGCGGCTGCCGGTACGTACCGCGGAAGATCTCATTCCTGCGCGTGCGCACCAGGCAGAGGCACTTGCCGTGGCAGATGAGGAATTGCCGCCAACCGAAGAGGGCGATGACGAAGAGGACCTGATACCTGCAGCGCCGATGGACGCCGATGACGCGCCGTACTTTGATGATGTGCCTGACGACGCCTACCTGGATGATGCGGCGCCTTCTGGCCCGGCAACAGTTCTGCCTGACATGCGGGCGGCTGATGCGGCAGCTGTGCAGCCCGGGCTGATCGCCTTGCCCGTGCAGGTTCATCAGACCAGTGATTACGACCGTCCTGCCAGCTTTGGCGACAACCTGGGCCGCGTGCCGCCCGAATTTGCCGACACGCCTGAGGGTGGCTTCTGGAACGAAACCGTGCTCAAGCTGATCGAGACTGAGGCGATAACGGCCGTGGCGCGCCAGCTGGCATTGCGCTCGCAGCTGATCCGGCGCGAAGCCGATTGCTGGTGGCTGCGGGTGGATCTGGAGACGCTGGCCCAGCCCGGCACGGTGGAGCGCTTGCGCACCGCGCTGGTGGCGGCGGGCCTGGTAGGCAAGATCGAGGTGAGCGTGGGAGCGGTGGAAGACTGCCCCGCACGGCGCAAGGCCCATGCGCAGCAGGCACGCCAGCGCGCTGCAGAAGATGTGGTGCGCAATGACCCCTATGTCCAGTCTCTGATACAGCAATTTGGCGCGAAAATAGTGCCAGGCAGCATTCAGCCCCTATGATGGTGCGTTGGGCCGCTTGCAAGTGATGCGCCGCGTGCCGCAGAATTTCAAATAGAAGGATTTTTCATGTTCAACAAAGGACAACTCGCTGGTTTGATGAAGCAGGCCCAGGCCATGCAGGACAACCTGAAAAAGGCCCAGGACGAGCTGGCCAATATCGAAGTCGAAGGCGAATCGGGCGCAGGTCTGGTCAAGGTGCTGATGACCTGCAAGCACGACGTTAAGCGCGTGACGATTGACCCGAGCCTGTTGTCCGATGACAAGGACATGCTGGAAGACCTGGTGGCCGCCGCCTTCAATGCGGCCGTTCGCAAGGCGGAAGAGACCAGCAACGAAAAGATGGGCAAGATCACCGCTGGCATGCCTGGCCTGCCTGGCGGCATGAAGTTCCCGTTCTAATTATTTTGATAGCCTGCACCGCGCGCTAGATAGGCGTTGCGGTGCTTTTTCTTTTGGAATCTGCCATGTCCGACACGAGCACCCTTGAAGCCTTGGTGCAAGCGCTGCGCCGCCTGCCCGGTGTGGGCGTCAAATCGGCATCGCGCATGGCCTTCCATCTGCTGCAGAATGACCGCGAGGGCGCCGAGCTGCTCTCCCGCGCATTGCATGAAGCCAGCACCCGCGTTCGCCATTGCGAGCGCTGCCATACCTTCACGGAAAACACCATCTGCGAAACCTGCCTGGATGCAGGGCGCGATGCGGCTCGCCTGTGCGTAGTGGAAACGCCTGCCGACCAGGCGGCGCTGGAGCGTACGGGGGCGTACAAGGGTCTGTACTATGTGCTGATGGGCCGGTTGTCGCCACTCGACGGCATCGGTCCACGCGACATCGGTGTACAGCAGTTGCTGGAGCGGGCCAGCGACGGCGTGGTGCAGGAGGTGATTCTGGCCACCAATTTCACGGCAGAAGGCGAAGCCACCGCACATGTGCTGGGCGAGGCTCTGCAGCGCCGTGGCGTGGGCTTCACGCGTCTTGCGCGAGGCGTGCCAATTGGCAGCGAGCTGGAATATGTCGATCTGGGCACCATCGCCCATGCGCTGGCAGACCGCCGCTGATACTGCCTTTTCAGTACGTTTTTTCTTCTTGCGCCATTGCCCTGCCGGGCAGGTTCCAACAGGCCATCTGGACCGCCATTCCCACACATTGGGTATGCCCACGCTTTTCCGCCGGATGTCCGCTTTCCGACAGCATTGATTGCATAGTGCAACTACAATTTCATACGGGTCTTGATGGTGCTTCATGCGTTTTTGGCATGGTCGCCGCTGCTGCGTGGCTCGTCTCTTGTGGATTTGCCGGTATTTGTTGCTTGCACGCCTGGGTTGCTTTGATTCGTTTCCCGTTTCCATGATGTCGTTGCCTGCCTTGAGGCTGAACGCGGGCCGTGCCACAACGGGGCCGCATTCCCAAGGATCTGGCGTACCTGTGTGGATCGGAAAGCACAAAGCCACGCGCAGAACCAAGCCCCTTTTCGTGAACTGCAACGGCTGCGCTCGCGCCGACTGCGACTTGTGTTTTTAGGACTTCTGCGTGCAATCTACTGCTGTATCCAAGAGAAATATTCTGGCCGCTGTCATTGGCAATGCGCTGGAATGGTATGACTTTCTCGTCTTCGCCTTCATGACGCCCATCGTGGCCAAGCTGTTCTTCCCGAGCAACCCCAACGACCCGAGCGACGACCTCAACAAGATTTTGATGACCACGGCGGTGTTCGGCGTAGGTTTCTTCATGCGCCCAGTTGGTGGCATTCTGTTGGGCCTGTACGGCGACCGCAAGGGGCGCAAGGCAGCCATGGTCATGGTGACTGCCATCATGGCAGTGGCCATCGCACTGATTACCTTTGCGCCCACCTACCAGGGTGTCGGGATCTGGGCGCCTATCTTCATCGTACTGGCGCGCCTGCTGCAGGGCTTTGCGGCAGGGGGTGAGTTCGGCACCTCGACGGCGTTGCTGATCGAGCTGGCGCCCAAGGGCAAGCGTGGCTTCTATGGCTCCTGGCAGATGACGGGGCAGATGGCTGCCTTGCTGATCGGCGCCGCCGTGGGCACGCTGATCACCGATGTCTTTACCCAGGAGCAGCTGATGGGCTGGGCCTGGCGCATTCCGTTTGCAGTCGGCCTGCTGATCGTGCCGGTGGCGATCTACATCCGCCGCCATGTGGAGGAGCCTGAAACCTTTGTGAAGCTGCAGGCCGCGCAAAAGGCTGGCACTGTCAGACAGGTGGGGGTGCTGGAGATGCTGCGCACCCACGTACGCGAAACCCTGGTGGGCATGGGCCTGGTGGTGACTGCCACGGTATCGATCTACATCACCTTCACCTATCTGGTGACGTATTCCACCGTCACCCTCAAGTTGCCCTTGCATGACACCTTCATGGTGCAGATGGCGGGGGCTGCGATGATGGTGGTGCTGATGCCGTTCATGGGCGCTTGGTCAGACCGCATCGGCCGCAGGCCGCTGATGATTGGCTCTCTCCTGGGCTACCTGCTGGTGCTGTATCCCTTGTACGCGTGGCTGACTGATGGTCCGACGATTGCCAAGCTGATGACCGTTCAGATCGTGGTGTGCGTCTTTGTCTCGGTGTTCTTTGGCGTCTTCAGCACCGTGATGGCCGAATTGTTTCCGGCGCATGTGCGCTCAGTCGGCATGTCCATGGCCTACAACATCGCAGTCATGGTGTTTGGCGGGTTTGCTCAGTTCATCGTCACCTGGCTGATCAAGACCACGGGCTCGACCATGTCGCCCGCCTTCTACGTGATGTTCGGCGTAACGCTGGGCTTCATTGCCTCGTTCTTCATCCGCGAACGCGCGCACGAGGAGCATCTGGACGCTTGAAGGTATTGAGAAAGCAAAGGGCCAGAACTGCAGAGGTGTTGGCACCGATGAAAAACCCGGCTGCGCTGGCTGCGAGCCGGGTTTTTCATGGGGGTGGCAGGCCAGAATGGGTGTGACGCGTTGGATGGGCGCGCGCGAACCACATTGAATCGACCGGACTGGCCCGGCTAGTGAGGGGCGGTATAGGTCTGCAGCAAATCCTGCCATTGCGATTCCAGTGCCAGTACCGGAGCGGCAAGTGGGGGAGGCAGCAGCTGGTCGACCGATTGTTGCACGCACAGGCCCAGCTGTTTGCCGATCAGCAGGGAATGGGCAATCAGCACCAGGCTGTCCTGCGGCACATCGGGCCACACGATGGAGGCTGCGGCGATCAGGGCCATGGCGTGCTCCTGGTACAGCGCCTTGCAATCGGCGGGGCGTTGTACGCCGTCTTGCGCCACCGCATCCAGCATGCCTGCCCAGGCCTGCAACTGTTCGAGCCGCAAACTGGCGAGCAACTGGGTGAGCGAGGTGTAGATATGCCGCTTGGACAATTCCTGTGATTGCGCCATGCGCAGCAGGTTGAAAAGCAGCGTGGGCTCGGCTTGCAAAAAAGCGGTGAGGGCCTCTGGCTCGGGGCTGGTCTTCAGTTGGGCCCTGAGGGCGCGAACTTCCTTGAACGTAGGCAGCACCACCCGCGCAGGCACTGGCTCAGGACGCCGCACGGCGTAGCCCTGCAGCAGATCCACCTGGTTTTCCTGCGCCAGTTGCAGTTGGGCGGCCGATTCGATCTTGTCGGCAATCAGGGTGACGCCGGGAATGCGCCTGCCCCAACGGATCATCAGCACGGCGCGCTCGGCAGCCAGCACGGAAAAATCGATTTTCAGGTAATTGACCAGGTCATGCCAGGGCGCATACGCAGAGTCGAGCACCGAATGGTTGAAGGCCAGCGCAAACCCTTTGTCGCGCAGCGCTGCAAGGGCGGGGCGGCGGCCTTCCACTTCGCTGGAGGCTGCGTGGCCCAACGAAGGGATCTCCAGCACGATCTTGCCTGGCGGCAGCAGATCGAGATGCGGGCTGCGCAGGCTCTCATAGGTGGTATTGAGAAACAGCAGACCCTCATCCAGCAACGCGGCAGGCTTGAGGTGCGAGAGCACCGAATGGGCCAGTGACAGGTCTGAATCGATGGTGTGGGTGGATGCAGTGCGGGAACGGTTGAATATCTCATGCCCCACTTGCTTGCCATGGGCATCGCGGATGGATTGCCAGGCAATAGGAGGGGCTGGGGAGGTGAAATCCATGGCGGCTACCGCTGGATTGGATGCTGGGGATGGCGCGCTCGTGTGTTGCATGTACAGCTGAACTGCCGTCTGCGCGAGCTGCCTTGGGGATCGGGCAGCGCAGGCGGTATCTGCAATTCGTTATGTCTCGGGTTGGAAGTATTTTCTTCCATATTGTGCGCAAGCACTGACACAGGTTGAATGAGAAGCACAGGTTTTTGTAGCAAGTTGCGCGTTCTGCGACCAAGAGCGAGGGGTGGTTTTGTTACAACTGCGCTTCCAGCCAGGCCAGCTCTGCAGGGCTGAACCCTGCCTGGCTGCGCGCTGCAAGATTGATGGGTGGTTTGGGCCGTGGAGCCTCGTAAAGCGCGACCAGCTCACCGTAATACGTCTCCGGGTCGATCCCCTGGGCCGCACATACATGCCGGTACCAATGGTTGCCGATGGCGACATGGCCAACTTCCTCGCGCAGGATGATGTCCAGAATGGCCACCGCTTCCAGGGCATCGGGAGCGCCAGTTTGTTGCAATTTGGACTGGATTTGCGGTGTTGCATCCAAGCCACGGGCTTCCAGTGTGCGGGGCACCAGGGCCATGCGGGCGACGATATCGCCAGCGGTTTTCTCGCACATGGTCCACAAGCCCTGGTGCGCCGGAAAGTCGCCATAGTCGGCGCCCCATTTCTGCAGATGGGCGCGCAGCAGGCGAAAGTGCTTGGCTTCTTCTGCCGCCACCTGCAGCCAGTCCAGGTAGTACTGGCGCGGCATACCGGCAAAACGCCAGATGGCATCGAGTGCCAGGTTGATGGCATTGAACTCGATATGTGCAATCGCATGAAGAAGAATGGCGCGTCCCTCAGGGGTTGCCGGCGAGCGGCGCGCAACTGCCGTGTGGGGCTTGAGTTCGGGCCTGGCGGGATGGCCGGGCAAATCTGTCGCAGCCGGGGCTTCCAGCTGCGCATCGATTGCTATGGATAGTGAAGCGCTTTGCGCTTGCAGGGCAAGCGCCAGTGCAGATTTTTCTTCGGGATCGCTCATGCACAGGGCATGCAGGGCACTTTGACGTAATTCCATCCCTACAATTATGGATCAGCCCCACTGGTGCGGCGCCTGGGCAGCTGCGGGCAGAGGGCCTCAACGCAAAAAAGCAGGAGACACGATGGCGAAGTATGAATTGGATGGTGTGCAGCCCGAGGTGGATGCTGCAGCCTGGGTGGCCGACAGCGCGCAAGTCATGGGCCGGGTGCATCTGGCTGCGGGTAGCAGCGTATGGTTTGGCGCCATTCTGCGCGGCGACAACGATCCGATCCGGGTGGGAGAGGGCTCCAATATTCAGGATGGCAGCGTGCTGCATACCGACAAGGGCAAGCCGCTGGATATTGGCTCCCATGTCACCATCGGCCACAACGTCATCCTGCATGGCTGCACGATCGGCGACGAGTCGTTGATCGGGATGGGGGCCATCGTGCTCAATGGCGCAAAGATTGGCAAGCGCTGCCTGGTGGGCGCGGGGGCCTTGGTCACCGAGAACAAGGAGTTTCCCGATGGCAGCCTGATTGTTGGCAACCCGGCCAAAGTGGTGCGCCCATTGACCGAGGAGCAGATGGAAGGCTTGAAGCGCAGCGCACAGGGGTATATGGCCAATGCCAGACGCTTTGCGGCGGGTCTGCGAAAATTACCGGATTAAGAACGTGTTTGCGATCTCCGCGTCACGCGGCTGCACAGAGGTCGCAAGCATGTTCCAAACCATCGCCCGGGCACCGCAGGATGCACGCGGCGAACCAAGGATGGGAATCACGAGTGTCTGAACTGCATAAATTTTTGTTTGATGGCCTGCCGGTGCGTGGCGCAGTCGTGCGCCTGACCGAGGCCTGGCAAGAAATCCTGAAGCGCCGCGCGGCCAACACGACATCCGGTGCCTACCCGCTGCCGGTGCAAGAGCTGCTGGGCGAGATGACCGCTGCCGGTGTGCTGATGCAGTCCAACATCAAGTTCAACGGCGCGCTGGTGTTTCAAATTTCCGGAGACGGCCCCGTCAAGCTGGCGGTCGCTGAGGTGCAGTCCAACCTGAGCGTGCGCTCCACCGTGACCATCAGCGGCGAAGTGCCCACCGACGCCACCCTGACCGATATGGTCAACGTGCATGGCAAGGGCCGCTGCGCGATTACGCTCGACCCCAAGGAGAAGCTCCCTGGCCAGCAAGCCTACCAGGGTGTGGTGCCGCTGGTGAACCTGGATGGCGAACCGGTGGACAGCCTCGCTGCTATCCTGCAGCAATACATGCGCCAGTCCGAACAGCTCGATACCGTGCTGGTCCTTGCCGCGAACGAGCAGGTGGCGGCGGGCCTGATGGTGCAGCGCATGCCGATCAAGGGCGAAGCCAATCTGGCGGCCGGCAGCCTGAACACCGAAGACGACGACCAGATCGACCAGAATGAGGAATACAACCGCATCGCCCACCTGGCGGGCAGCCTGACGCGCGACGAGTTGCTGAACCTTGATGTGGAAACCATTTTGCATCGCCTCTTCTGGGAAGAGAAGCTGCTGCGGTTTGTGCCGGAAGACGGCGAAGGCGGCCCGCACTTCGCCTGCACCTGCAGCCGTGAGCGTGTGGCCGGTATGCTGCGCAACCTGGGCCAGGAAGAGGTGGACAGCATTCTGGAGGAGCAGGGCCTGATCGAGGTGGGCTGCGAGTTTTGCGGTCAGCAGTACCATTTTGATGCGGTAGATACTGCGCATCTGTTTACCGAGCCTGGCAACGACCCGCCCGCTTCCCATCGCATGCAATAAGGTCTGTCAATGCGGTAAGGACTGCGGCAGCCCAAAGGAAAACCACGCAATGCGTGGTTTTTTATTGAGCCCATGACGGTCTGAGAGCTGATTACGGATTTGCCGAGGCGCTCAGTCCTTTGAAAAGGCGGAATTCGCATTCCGGATCGCTGCATTTTTCACAGCTCCAGTTCCATCGCGCCAGGCTGCCGTGCTCCCGCAATGCGCTGCGCCGCGCCTGCAGCGCAGGGGCGTCGGGAAACCAATTGCACAAGGCAGTGAGTGCGTCATCCAGCAGGCGCGCGCCCTGGCTGAACAGCACCTGGAACGGCTGGCGCTGGTTGAGCAGCGCAGCGCGCAGCTGCATCAAGGTGTCGTGTGCGGGCTGCCCTTGGGCGTTGCTAGCGTCCAGTGGTGGCGCGAGCAGCAGCAACGCATCGGTGGTGTCCAGCAAGCGGGTATTGAATGGCTCTGCGGTGCTGGGGATGAATCGAAAACCGTTCTCAGCGCCCAGCGCATGTTGCAGGCTGGCTGCCAATGCGTCGGCGTCTTTCGCGGCACAAGCCACCACATGGACGCATGCCATGGAAGGTGGTGCCGGTGCGACGGGGTTGGCAGGGGATGCGAGCATAGGACGCGATGATAAGGCGCGATGATACGGTGAAAAAGAAAGCGCCTTCAGAAGAAGGCGCTTCATGGGAGCGTACCAGTTGCCGACTGCAGTCCGAGCCGGTGTCTGCTTCGATCCTGCTTGGGTCTCAACTCCTATTTGCGCGTGTACTGCACAAATACTTCGTTGGGCTTGACCATTCCCAATTCATTGCGGGCCTTGGCCTCCACCATGTCCATGCCCTGCTTGAGATCGTTCACCTCGGTCTCCAGGCGCACATTTTCGCGCTCGGCAGCCTCGTTCTCGGTCTTTTGCTTGGCGATCTGCTCTTTCATGTCCTTGACATAAGGAATGCTTCCGCGGCCACTCCACAACTGAGCATGGATGCTGACCAGAATGGCCAGCAGCACAAAGGGAACAATGCGGGAGATCATGAAGGCAGACCGATCAATAGGCAATGGCTAAAACCGCAAGCTTAACGCAGATTGTAAAAAGCGGCACGGCCAGGGTACACGGCCACATCGCCCAGGTCTTCTTCAATGCGCAGCAACTGGTTGTACTTGGCCATGCGGTCCGAGCGGCTGAGCGAGCCGGTCTTGATCTGGCCAGCGTTCAGACCCACGGCGATGTCGGCAATGGTGCTGTCTTCGGTTTCGCCAGAGCGGTGCGAGATCACGGCAGTGTAGCCTGCGCGCTTGGCCATTTCGATGGCGGCAAAGGTTTCGCTCAGGGTGCCAATCTGGTTGATCTTGATCAAGATCGAGTTGGCAATGCCCTTGTCGATGCCTTCCTTGAGGATCTTGGTGTTGGTCACGAACAGGTCGTCACCCACCAGTTGCACCTTCTTGCCCAGGCGCTCGGTCAGCACCTTCCAGCCATCCCAGTCGCCTTCGTGCATGCCGTCTTCGATGGAGATGATGGGGTACTTGTCGCACCAGGCGGCCAGCATGTCGGTCCACTGCTCGGCCGTCAGGCTGATGCCGCCTTCGCCTTCGAGCACATACTTGCCGTCCTTGTAGAACTCGGAGGCGGCGCAGTCCAGGGCCAGCGCGATCTGGTCGCCAGCGGTGTAGCCGGCCTTGTCGATGGCTTCCAGAATCAGCTGGATCGCAGCTTCATGGTTCTCGACCGATGGCGCAAAGCCGCCTTCGTCGCCCACGGCCGTCGGCATACCGCGGCTGTCAATGATCTTCTTCAAGGCGTGGAACACCTCGGCACCCCAGCGCAGCGCTTCGCGGAAGCTTGGCGCGCCCACGGGAACGATCATGAATTCCTGCAGATCCAGGCTGTTGTTGGCGTGGGCGCCGCCGTTGATGACATTCATCATCGGCACGGGCAGTTGCACACCGGCCATGCCGCCAAAGTAGCGGTACAGCGGAAGGCCAGCTTCTTCAGCAGCGGCGCGGGCCACGGCCATCGACACAGCTAGCATGGCATTGGCGCCCAGGCGGCTCTTGTTGTCGGTGTTGTCCAGGTCGATCAGGGTTTTGTCCAGAAATGCCTGCTCGGCCGCGTCCAGGCCCAGGATGGCTTCGGAGATTTCGGTATTGATGTGCTCTACGGCCTTGAGCACGCCCTTGCCCAGGTAACGGCTCTTGTCGCCGTCACGCAGCTCAATGGCTTCGCGGGAGCCGGTGGAGGCACCCGACGGCACGGCCGCACGGCCCATCACACCCGATTCCAGCAGCACATCGCATTCCACGGTGGGGTTACCACGCGAATCCAGAATTTCGCGGCCAACGATATCAACAATTGCACTCACTTTAGAGCCTTTCAGAGATTGAAAAACGGGTTGCGTTGCTGCAAAAAGAGGAGCTGCAGCCGCGCGATATACGTGCGCTGGAGGCTAAAAAACCTCCCAAACGGTTACACACCTTCGACCAGAACCATGCGCATGATAGCGGCACCTTCGCGCGCTGCGCGGGCCTTGGTGTATTCCGGGGAGTTATAAAACTTATGTGCGCTCTCGGCGTCCTTGAACTTGAGGATCACGGTGCGGCCTGGGTTCCAGTCGCCTTCGATCACTTCCACCTTGCCGCCGCGCACGCAGACTTCGGCGCCGTAGGCTTGCATGGCGATGGTGCTGTACTTGCGGTATTCCTCGTACTGCTCAGGGTTGGTGACGGTGACCGACGCGATGATGTAGGCAGAGGCCATGTTTATGCTCCAAAATTGTTTTCGAGGTAGCCACTCTTTTTGGTGACGCTGTCCAGTGCAACCAGGGTCTCCAGCAAGGCCTTCATGTGCTTGAGGGGCACGGCGTTGGGGCCGTCGGAGAGCGCGTTGCAGGGATCGGGGTGGGTTTCCATGAACACGCCAGCCACGCCCACGGCAATGGCTGCGCGGGCGAGAACGGGCACCATCTCGCGCATACCGCCGCTGCTGGTGCCATTGCCGCCGGGCAACTGCACGCTGTGCGTGGCGTCAAACACCACAGGGGCATTCGTCTCGCGCATGATGGCCAGCGAGCGCATGTCGCTCACCAGGTTGTTGTAGCCAAAGCTGGCGCCGCGTTCGCAGGCCAGAAAGCTGTCTTCGGGCAGGCCCGCTTCCTTGGCGGCGGCGCGGGCCTTGTCGATGACGTTCTTCATATCGTGCGGAGCCAGGAACTGGCCCTTCTTGATATTGACCGGCTTGCCCGATTGGGCGCAGGCGCGGATGAAGTCCGTCTGGCGGCAGAGGAAAGCCGGGGTCTGCAGCACATCGACAATGCTGGCCACGTACGGCACTTCGGCCTCGGTGTGCACATCGGTGAGGATGGGGACGTTCAGCTCTTTCTTCACCTTGGCCAGAATCTCCAGGCCCTTTTCCATGCCCGGGCCGCGAAAGCTCGTGCCTGAAGAACGGTTGGCTTTGTCGAAGCTGCTCTTGAAGATGAAAGGAATGCCCAGCGACGCGGTGATTTCCTTGAGCTGGCCAGCCACATCCATCTGCAGCTGTTCGGATTCGACCACGCAGGGGCCGGCGATCAGGAAAAAGCGTTTGTCGAGGCCGATGTCAAATCCGCACAATTGCATGGAGGGCTCCTCAGCGATAGGGGGTGGGGAGGCGCCATGAAAAACGGTATGCAACGGTGGGTGCTTTGTTTTTCATAGCGCCTGGCGCCTGCAGTGATTGCACTGGCGCCGGTTTTTACTTGGAAACTGCCTTTTTCCGGTCCACAGCTGCCTTGATGAAGGCATTGAACAGCGGATGGCCCGCCCATGGGGTGGACTTGAACTCGGGGTGGAACTGCACACCGATGTACCAGGGGTGCACCTTGGCAGGCAGCTCGACGATTTCGGTCAGGTGCTCGCGCTGGGTCAGCGCGGAGATCACCAGGCCAGCGTCGCGCAGCTTGTCCAGGTACTGGGTATTGGCTTCGTAGCGGTGGCGGTGGCGCTCGGTCACCACATCGCCGTAGATGCTGTGGGCCAGGCTGCCTGCCTGCACATCGGACGATTGCGCGCCCAGGCGCATGGTGCCGCCCAGGTCGGAGTTTTCGTCACGTGTCTTGATCGTGCCGTCGGCATCCTTCCACTCGGTGATCAGCGCGATCACGGGGTGGGGCGTCTGGCGGTCGAACTCGGTGGAGTTGGCGTTGTCCAGGCCGGCTACGTGGCGCGCGTATTCGATGGTGGCCACCTGCATGCCCAGGCAGATGCCCAGGTAGGGCACCTTGTGCTCGCGGGCGTAGCGGGCGGTGGAAATCTTGCCTTCCACACCACGCGAGCCAAAGCCGCCGGGCACCAGAATGCCGTCGTAGCTCTTGAGCATTTCAGCGGCGGCCTTGTCGTCCACCGTTTCGGAATCCACGTGCGTGATCTTCACGCGCACATGGTTTTGCATGCCAGCGTGCTTGAGCGCTTCGTTGACGGACTTGTAAGCGTCCGACAGTTCCACATACTTGCCGACCATGGCGATCGAGACCTCACCCTTGGGGTGCTCGGTCTCGTACACCAAGTCGTCCCAGCGCTTGAGGTTGGCGGGAGGGGTGTTCAGGCGCAGCTTGTCGCAGATCAAGCCGTCCAGGCCTTGCTCGTGCAGCATGCGCGGCACCTTGTAGATGGTGTCCACATCCCACATGCTGATCACGCCCCACGACTGCACGTTGGTGAAGAGCGAGATCTTGTCGCGCTCTTCCTCGGGCACGGCGTGTTGCGCGCGGCACAGCAGCGCATCGGGCTGGATGCCAATTTCACGCAGCTTCTGCACCGTGTGCTGGGTGGGCTTGGTCTTGAGCTCGCCAGCCGCCGCGATGTAGGGCAGGTAGGTCAGGTGCACGAAGGCCGAGTTGTTGGGGCCGAGCTTGAGCGAGAGCTGGCGCACCGCTTCGAGGAAGGGCAGCGATTCGATATCGCCGACCGTGCCGCCGATCTCGCAAATCGCCACGTCCACCGCGTGGTCGGTACCGATACCGGCGCCGCGCTTGACGTATTCCTGAATCTCGTTGGTGATGTGGGGGATGACCTGCACGGTCTTGCCCAGGTAATCACCACGGCGTTCTTTCTCCAGCACGCTCTGGTAGATGCGGCCGGTCGTGAAGTTGTTGGACTGGCGCATGCGCGTTTCGATGAAACGCTCATAGTGGCCCAGATCCAGGTCGGTCTCTGCGCCGTCGTCAGTCACGAACACTTCGCCGTGCTGGAAGGGGGACATGGTGCCCGGATCCACGTTGATGTAGGGATCCAGCTTGATCAGGGTGACTTTGAGTCCGCGCGATTCCAAAATCGCTGCAAGGGAGGCTGAGGCGATTCCCTTACCGAGGGAAGACACCACACCGCCAGTGACGAAGACAAATTTGGTCATGTCTTTTTGGGAGGTGGGAAATTCTGATTATAAAGGCGCTTGCGGTGGCGGTGCGCAAGGCGCCTGCAATGGTCTGCAAAGTGCATGGGATTGGCCATGCATGCATGCGCCTATGCAGGGTGGGGCAGGCGCTGCGCCATGGGGCTCTGCTACATTGGCGGGCATGAACCAGCTCCATGGAAAACATATTGTCCTCGGCATGTCCGGCGGCGTTGCTGCCTTCAAATCGGCCGAGCTATGCCGCCGCCTCACGAAGGCCGGCGCCACCGTGCAGGTGGTGATGACCGAATCGGCCACCCAATTCATGACGCCGGTGACCATGCAGGCGCTCTCCAACCGGCCTGTCTATGTATCGCAGTGGGATGCGCGCGAGCACAACAACATGCCGCACATCAACCTGAGCCGTGAGGCCGATGCCATTGTGATTGCGCCGTGCAGCGCAGATTTCATCGCCCGCCTGGTGCAGGGCCGGGCCGACGAGCTGCTGAGCCTGTTGTGCCTGGCGCGGCCCATGGGGACGGTGCCCCTTATTCTTGCACCGGCCATGAACCGCGAGATGTGGGCACACCCGGCCACGCAGCGCAACCTGCGCCAGGTGCAGGCCGATGGCGCCGTGGTGCTGGGTGTGGGCAATGGCGACCAGGCCTGTGGCGAGACCGGCGACGGCCGCATGCTCGAAGCTGCCGAGATCGAAGAAGAGCTGCAGTACTTCTTTGCCGCCAAATCGCTTGCAGGCAAAAAGCTGCTGATCACCGCCGGGCCCACCTTCGAGGCGATTGACCCGGTGCGCGGCATCACCAACCTCTCCAGCGGCAAGATGGGCTTTGCCATTGCGCGGGCCGCCCAGGCGGCGGGTGCGCAGGTCACCCTGGTGGCTGGCCCGGTGCATGTGCCCACGCCGCGCGGTGTGCGCCGCATTGATGTGCAATCGGCGCAGAACATGCTCGATGCCGTGCTGAGCAACGTGGAGAGTGCCGATATCTTTGTTGCCACCGCAGCCGTGGCCGACTGGCGCCCGGCCCAGGCTGCCGATCAGAAGATCAAAAAAGACGGCAGTGGCCAGGTGCCGCAGATGGCTTTTGTCGAGAACCCCGACATTCTGGCCACCGTGGCGCAACTGCCGCGCGCCCAAAGCGGCCAGCTCTACTGCGTGGGCTTTGCGGCAGAAAGTGAAAACCTGCTGGCCAACGCAGAGGCCAAGCGCCGCCGCAAGCAGATTCCGCTGCTGGTGGGCAATATCGGCCCGGCCACATTCGGTAAGGATGACAACGCCTTGCTGCTGGTGGATGCGCACGGCCACCAGGAGCTGCCGCGGGCGAGCAAGGCGGTGCTGGGCGAGCAGCTGGTTGCGGAGATTGCGCGCCGGCTGGCGCAGTAAGCCGTCTGCATCCTGGCGGAGTCAGTGCCATCAAAAAATGAGCATGCAGCGTTTGCGTTTATGGGGTTTTGACGACTTTTAGGGTCAAAACCCCATCACCGCAAGCGCAACCGGCGCGTCTTTTTGAATCAGGCCAATTGAAGCATCAATGCATCAATGCATCAGTGCTTCGATATCGTTGTAGAGCGCACGCGACATGCTGATGCCTTGCTTGGCGCTCTGGGCGCGGGCGGCGAAGCGGCGCTCTGAGGGCAGGCGGGCGCCTTGGTCGGTAATGGCCGCAAACATGGCCTCGGCGCGCTCCTGCGAGGCAGGCCAGTCGTCTCCGGCAAAGCGCTGCGGGTCAAAGGCCAGCAGCAGGTGGCCGTGGTAGGGCACGCCGCCTTTGCCAGCATCAAAATCCATCGAGCCCTGGCTGTTGAGATCACCAATCAGCGCGCCTGCCATCAATTCCACCATGGTGGACAGGGCCGATCCCTTGTGGCCGCCAAAAGTCAGCATGGCGCCCTTGGCCACGGCTACTGGGTCGGTGGAGGGGTTGCCGTCCGCATCCACTCCTGCGCCTTCGGGCAGGGGCTTGCCAGCGCGGCGGTGCAGTTCCAGGTCGCCGCGCGCGATGGCGCTGGTGGCGAAGTCGAACACATAGGGATACGGGCCCGGGCCCGGGCGCGGCCAGCCAAAGGCAATCGGGTTGGTGCCGAACACACCGCGCTTGCCTCCCGTGGGGGCCACCCAGGCGTGGCTGGGCGTCATCACCAGTGCAGCCAGGCCCTGGGCGGTGAGCATTTCCACTTCGGGCCACAGGGCGGTGAAATGAAAGCAATGGTTGATGACCAGCGCGCCCACGCCAAGCTGGCGCGTAGCAGCTACCAGATGCGGCAAGCCAGCCTCCAATGCCAGCGGCGAGAATGCCTTGCGCGCATCCACTCGCGTGATCGCGCCCTGTGTGGGCTGCACGATGGGCGCTGCCTGCAGGTCGACCAGGCCGGTGCGGATGGTCTGCGCCGCGCTCAAGATGCGGTAGGCGCCGTGCGACTGGCAGGCGTCGCGCTGGCCCGCGACCACAATGCGCGTCATGGCGCCTGCGTGCGCCGCGCTCAGGCCCAGGTGCTGCAGCACGCGCATCGACAGATCATGCAGTTGCGCCTCAGGAATCAGGATGGTGTCGTTGTTCATATCGCTCATGGTGTCTCCAATCCTGCCGAGCTTAGCAGGCGGCATGGCGCATTGCAGCCACCGGCGCGGCATCTCCGGGTTAATCCTGAATTGATAGCAAAAAAGGCATGCTGCGCAAGCGCAACATGCCCTTCTTACGATGCTTGCTAAGGGGCGGCAGACTTACGCGTGGTCGGTCAGCGCCAGGTAGAACCATTCGCGGTTCACCTCCGCATCGCTTTGCGGGAAGATCATGCAGCCATCGAATGGCGCCAGGATCTGCGTGCCGTCGGCGCGTGTCGCCAGCAGATCGCCCTTCTTGAATGGGTCGAAGTTCTGCCACTCGCGGGTCATCGTGTCGTCTTTGTGCTGGCGCATGAAGACGTCCTTCATGTGGTGCGTGGTGTAGCGCGCCACCGGCTCCACGGTCACATCGGCCATGTCCAGCAGATTCAGCACACCGGCAATGCAGCGGTCGGCGATCTCGATGGCTTCGGGGTCGGCGTGGGAGCCCGATTCCACCGTGATCGCGTAACCGCCGCGGCTGCGCATGAACTCATTGGTGCCGATACCGTGTTCGGCGCGGATGGCACCGTTGCTGGCCTGAACCGCCTTGTCATACACCTCCAGCCAGCCCTGCACGATGGTAGGCAGGCCAACCGCCTTGGCAAAGGCTTCTTCTTCCTGCTGGCGGGCAAAGGGCTCCAGTGTGCCGGTGTTGTTGAGCGGGCCTGTCATGGCAAATGGAACGCCGTCGCCACTGTAGGAATGCAAGTCGAGCAGGGCATCGTGGCTCTCCAGCAAAGGGGCCAGCGCATTGACGACATGGTCTTCAAAGTTCTGGGGCTTGTCGGTTGGCACAAAGTTGCGGTTGAGATTGCGATCGCCTTCGCGTTCGTTCTTGATGAAGGCCTTCGGATTGGCCACCGGCACCATGGTGAGGCGCCCGCGCTTGAGGCGCGTCTGGCCGGATTCAAAACGCTCGATCCAGCGGCGGATGGCGTGCGTGCCGCTCTGTTCGTTGCCATGCACGGCACCAAAGATCAGCAGCGAAGGCCCAGGAGTTGCCGTAGCCCAGCCATAGCTGCGCAATGCTTCGGGCTGGTCTGCCGAGATGGTGGTGTCAACGGGTTGGAGTTGAAAGCTGGAGACAGTCATATCAATTCAATGGATAGGTGTATGGCAAGCGCCGGCATGGCGGGTCCCGCGCCGGGCGCGGGGCAAAGGGTGGGCCTTTGCGATGGTGCACGCGGATGCACGTGCAGACAATGGCAGGCGCCTGCCATTGGCGCCGCCTGTGCAACGCCAGCGGCCATCCTACCCGATTGGCAGCGATATCACTGCGAGGCGCATTATTTTTATAGCTGGCAGCGCTTGCTGGGCATGCGCAGGACGCGAAAACGACTCAGAAATGCTGTGCTGATATTTGTCAATTCAGCCCGGTTTTTAACGTGGGCTGGTACAAAAAAAGGGCTGCAACGCAGCCCTGGAAACGATGATTGCACAGTTTATTGTGCGCGGCGGTACACCAGATCCCACACGCCGTGGCCCAGGCGCAGGCCGCGGTTTTCAAACTTGGTGAGCGGCCGGTAATCGGGCTGCGGAGCGTAGCCCTCTGCCGTATTGCGCAGTTGTGGGTTGGCCGATAGCACTTCCAGCATTTGCTCGGCGTAGGGTTGCCAATCGGTGGCGCAGTGGATATAGCCGCCGATCTTGAGGCGATCTACCAGCTTGGCCACGAAAGGCGGCTGGATCAGGCGCCGCTTGTTGTGCTTCTTCTTGTGCCATGGATCGGGAAAGAAGACGTGGATGCCATCGAGCATGCCCGGCTGCAGCATGTTCTCAAGCACCTCCACGGCATCATGCTGAAAGATGCGGATATTGGTGATGTCCTGTTCGCCGATGCGCTTGAGCAGGGCGCCCACGCCGGGCTCGTGCACTTCGCAGCACAAAAAATTGTCGTCGGGGCGCACGCGCGCAATGTGCGCAGTGGCTTCGCCCATGCCAAAGCCGATCTCCAGGATCAGGGGGGCAGAGCGGCCAAAGGCGGCTTCGGCGTGGAATGGCTGGCCGGTGTACTCCAGCACGTAGCGCTCGCCAAACTCTTCGAATGCCTTGGCCTGCCCCGTGGTGGTGCGGCCCGCGCGGCGAACGTAGGAGCGGATCGTCTTGGGGTGCGCTACACCCGCTGGCGCATGGCCGGGCGTGCTGCTGGCGTCTGCCGCATTGGTGACGATAGGAGCGGCGGCGGATGGATTCGCCTCGGGCGTCGAAGAATCTTGCATGGTGAGCGCGGTGCAGGCGCGGTGGGCCCAAAGAAAATGGAGGCCGGTCTGCCTGCTTTGTCAGAACTGAGGAAAAACTTATATATGTCTGCAGGCGCTGCCAAGGCAGGCGTGCGTAACCCGCTATTGTAGGTTTTCTGTCCGTGTGGTTGGCGATACGTGGATTTAAGCGCGCGATCCGTCTTGAGGCACCGGTTGGGGCGCCGGTTGCTCCGCATGGCGCGCAGCCCATTGCGGTATCCAGTGTTCCAGCGTCTGGCCGATCCCCTGGCCAACATGGCTCTCCAGCCCCAGAAAGCGCCCGGCCTGCTGCAAGGCAGCAAGGGCCTGCGCCTCGTTGCCAGTGGCAATGGATGGCGCGCCGTATTGCTTGGACAGCTTTTCGCCATCGGCCTGCAGCACCAGCGGCGTATGCATATAGCGCGGTGCAGGCAGCCCCAGCGCGTGCTGCAGCAGCATCTGGCGCGGCGTGTTGTCAGCCAGATCGGCACCGCGCACCACATCGGTGATGCCTTGCTCGGCGTCGTCTACCACCACCGCCAACTGATAGGCCCACAGGCCGTCGGCACGCTGCACCAGAAAATCCCCCACCGTGGCGGCCACGTCCTGGTGCAGATCACCCAGCAGCCGGTCGTGCCAATGCAATTGCTGGTGTGCTATGAAAAAAGGAATTGCTGCGCTAATCTGTTCTGCGCTGGCGGCCGTTTCAACCAAGCTTTGCTGGTAGCGCACGGTATGAAAACGCCAACTGCGCGCGGCCTTGCCATGCAGGCCATCGCGGCAGGTGCCGGGATAGGGGCGCTCGCCGTGGCGCTCATGCACATGGCCCTGGGCGACCAGCGCGGCCTCCATGTCGCGCCGCGTACAACCACAGGCATAAGCCCAGCCACCGGCCTGCAGCTGTGCCAGCGCCTTTGCGTACAGAAGGTGTCGGGCCGATTGCCATTGCGGCGAATCGTCAGGAACCAGGCCGCAGGCAAGAAGCTGGCGCAGAATCTCTTCCCCCATGCCTGGGGGGCAGCGCGGCGTATCGATATCTTCGACCCGCACCAGCCAGCGCCCGCCATGCGCACGCGCATCCAGCCACGAAGCAAGCGCCGCAACCAGTGAGCCCGCATGCAGCGGGCCGGTAGGCGAAGGGGCAAAGCGGCCCACATAGGCAGAAGGTGTCATCGGGCGAAAAGTGTACCCTGCCCAGTGCGCTTGCCAGGGCAAGCTCGCCAGGGCATATAGCGGCGTTGTTGCATGACGGAGACTTTCCATCCATGCAAATGCCGCTAGGCATTCACCATGCTTTTTACTTCTTCGTATTGAGAAACCTCAACCGCGTGAATGCGGTGTGTCTAATCGACGTCTTCCGACAATC
Organism: Comamonas odontotermitis; assembly: GCF_014207855.1. Taxonomy (GTDB): domain Bacteria; phylum Pseudomonadota; class Gammaproteobacteria; order Burkholderiales; family Burkholderiaceae_C; genus Comamonas; species Comamonas odontotermitis_A. Next base: position 87,818 of record NZ_JACHKZ010000017.1, read on the forward strand.
GGTCGCTCATTTCCGGTTGCCTCTCCCTATTATCTGGCCCCATACCAACGCACATACACCCATAAAGGCTTTGTTGCACAAATCCGGGCCGCAGCGGTAGTAGGCTCGGATGATGAGTGAGACGAACTGGGGTCGGCGCAAGTACCGCACCACAAACTGGA
>NZ_JACHKZ010000018.1 GCF_014207855.1 Comamonas odontotermitis
TGACGTTGGCAATGTCCACTCCCGTGCCATCGCTCTTGACGCGCACTTTCACGTTGTAGTCCACCACGCGCTTGACGGGTACCAGTACTTTCATAGTCGCTATCCTCTAAAGTTAATCATCAAGATCATCAAGAAGCCTGTCATCACCCATCCATCAAGCGAAAACAGCTATCAAGTCAGAAGCATTCATTACGCAGAATCACTCGGGCAGCGTCAGCACGCCCTGCGCCTTCAAGGCCTGCAGTTGCTCGTCGGTCATGTTCAGCAGATTCTGCAACACTTCGCGCGTGCCTTCACCCAAGGTGGGCGGCGCATGGCGGATCGGAAGGCGCTCGCCATCCATGCGGTAGGGAGGCGCCATGACATGGGTCGATCCGGCTAACGGGTGCGGCATCTGCTGCACCACGCCGCTGTCCTGCGTGCGTTGCGAGGTGAGCGCCTCATGCAGTCCCAGCACTTCGCCGCCCGGGATTCCGGCTTTCTGCAGGCGGGAGAGCAAGGTGGCGCGCTCGAACGTGCCCAGCAGCTCGATGATCATCGGCAGCAGCAGCTTGCGGTGCTTGGCGCGTTCCACATTGGTGGCAAAACGTGGGTCTTCGACAATGTCGGGGCGCATCACCACTTGGCGGCAGAACTTCTCGAACTGCGCGTTGTTGCCCACAGCGATGATCAGCGGCCCGTCGGACGCATAGAACATGCCGTAGGGCACGATGGATGGATGGGCATTGCCGTAGCGCTCCGGATCCTTGCCCATCAGCAGGGCATCGAGCCCGTAGTAGCCGGTCACCATCACGCCGCTGTCGTACAGCGACATTTCTATCTGGCGACCCCGGCCGGTGCGCTCGCGCGCAAACAACGCAGCCAGCACGGCCTGCGCGGCGTACAGGCCGGTGGTCATGTCCACCACAGCCATGCCGAATTTCAGAGGCGGCTGGCTGGCCTCACCGTTCATCGCCATCAGCCCTGCTTCGCCCTGCACCAGAATGTCGTAACCAGGGCGCGCGGCCTCTGCCGTGGCGGTGTTGTAGCCGGTGACCGAGCAGTAGATGATGTCGGGCTTGACGGCCTTGATCTGCTCATAGCCCAGGCCCAGCTTTTCGGCACCACCGAACTTGAAGTTGTGGATCACCACGTCGAACTGCGGCACCAGCTCCAGAATCAGCGCCAGCCCTTCGGGCTTTTGCAGATCGACGGTGATGGACCGCTTGTTGCGGTTCATGCTGTTGTAGTAGGTGGTTTCGGTCTTGCCGATGCGCAGGCCCCAGTCGCGCGTGTCGTCACCTCGGCCAGGGTGTTCTACCTTGACCACATCGGCGCCGAAGTCGCCCAGCACCATGCCGCACAGGGGGCCGGCAAATACGCGCGAGAGGTCGAGCACCTTGACGCCGGTCAACGGCAAATCGGCATCGGCTTGAGTTTGGGGTTCACCCATTTGCATGTCTCCTTGTGATGAAATCGCGCGTTGGCGCTCGTCCCACCTACGTTATCAGCTATGGTTTTCGAATCTTCACGTAGTCTGCAGGGCGTTTTTCCAGAAAGGCGGTAATGCCTTCCAGCGCCTCGTCCATGCCCTGCGCGCGCACCATCAGCTCGGCTTCCATGTCGAGCTGCGCTTCCAGCGTCTGGCTGTAGGCGGCGCGGCACAGTTGCTTGATGCTGCCCATGGCCATCAGCGGCCCGCTGGCCAGCTGGGTGCCCAGGGCCACGGCCTCCTGCAAGGCGGCGCCGGGCTCGGTCAGGCGGTTGACCACACCCAGTTGCTGCATGCGCTCGCCGCTGACGCGGTCGCCAGTCAGGCACATCTCGGTCAGCAGCTGGCGCGACAGGTGTTCGGCCAGGAATGCCGTGGCACCGCCATCGGGCGAGAGCCCCACTTTCACATAGGCCACCGAAAACACGGCGTTGCGCGCCACCACCATCATGTCGCAGGCCATGGCCAGCGACAGGCCCGCACCGGCTGCCGCGCCTTCGACGGCTGCAATCACCGGCTTGGGGCAGTCGCGCAGCGCGCGTACCAGATCGTGCAGGCCTTCGAGCAGTTCGCGGCGCTTTTCGATGGGTTGCTCGCGGCGCGTGGCGATGCGACGCAGATCGCCGCCAGAGCAGAAATGCCCGCCCGCGCCGGTCAGCACGATGGCGCCCACCGTGTTGTCGGTGGCTGCGGCTTTGAGGGCCTCGGTCAGGCCCAGATAGAAATCGGGCGAGAGCGCATTGCGCGCGGCCTCGTTGTTGTTGGTGAGCACCAGCACGCCGCCTTCGCGGCGCGCCAGCAGCGCGGGTGGTGCGTTGCTGGCGGTGCTCATCACGCAGCCTTCCGGGTATTTTGCGCGGCGCGTTCCTGGGCCTGCAGTTCCATGTAGCGCGCCAGGTGGTGGTCCATGTCGCCCAACTGGTGGTCGATCATGATGAGGCGCTTGGCATAGTGCGCCAGGGGCAGTTCCCAGGTCACGCCGATGCCGCCGTGCATCTGGATGGCTTCTTCCGCCATCAGGGTGCCGATCTGGCCCACGCTGTACTTGGCGGCCGACAGCGCTTTCTCGCGCTCGATGGCATCGGGGCTGTCGATCGCCGCAGCCGCATTGATGACGGCCGAGCGCGCCTGCTCCGCTTCCAGCAGCAGGTCGGCCATGCGGTGCTGCAGTGCCTGAAAGCTGCCGATGGGCACGCCAAACTGTTTGCGCGTGCGCAGGTATTCGAGCGTGTGGTTCTTGGCTACGTCCATTGCGCCCAGCGATTCGGCAGCAAGCGCCAGCAGGCCGAAGCCGGTAATGCGCTCCAACAGGGCGTGGCCTTCGCCCGCCTTGCCCAGCAGCGCATCGGCGCCTACCTTCACGTTGGCCAGCGCCACCTCGGCGGCATGACCTCCGTCAATACGGCCATAGCCACGGCGGGTGATGCCTGCAGCATCGCCCGGCACCAAAAAGAGCGAGATACCGGCCTGGTCGTCCACAGCGCCCGCCGTGCGTGCAGACACCAGCAGCAATTGCGCCTCGTCGCCAAACAGCACCACGGCCTTGCTGCCGTTCAGCACCCAGCCGTCGCCGTCCTGCCTGGCCGTGGTGGTCACGCGGTTCAGCTCGTAATGGTTGGCAGGTTCGTCATGCGCCAGCGCGGCAATCGTCTCGCCGCCGATGATGGCTTCAAGCTGTGCCTTTTGCGCGTCGGTGCCCGCTTCGGTCAGCGCGCGACCCACCAGCAGCGCGCCCAGCAGGGGCTCGGCCACCAGATGGTTGCCCAGCGCCTCGAACACCACGCTGATGTCTACGCCTTCGCCGCCAAAGCCGCCATCGGTTTCTTTGAACAGCGCGCCGATGGCGCCCAGCTCGGCCAGCTTGGCATAGGTTTCGGCGCTGAAGCCCTTGGCCCCGTATGCAGCCTTGTTGCGGTATTCGGTGCCGTACTGCTCGCTCAGGTAGCGGCCCAGCGCATCCGCCAGCATGCGGCGGTCTTCGTCCAGTTGAAAGTTCATAACAATCTCCTTATCTATCCATGGCGCTTGCCCAGATCTCAGCGCATGAAACCTGCGGGGCACAACTAAGGGACGCCAGCAAGGGCCGCCCCGCAGCAAAGGCGTCGTCCCCCTACCAGGGGGAAGGCGCGCAGCGCCTCAGGGGGTGGTTCATTTCATAGACCCAAGATCATCTTGGAGATGATGTTGCGCTGGATTTCGTTCGAGCCGCCAAAGATCGACAGCTTGCGGTAGTTGAAGTAGGCCGCCGCCGCAGTGGCCGCCTCCTTGGGGCCCACCGGTTCATCGGCGTATTCGGCAAACTGAGCTTCTTCGATATACGGCAGCGCATAGGGGCCCATGGCACGGCGAACCAGCGACAGCAGTTCCTGGCGGATGACGGTGCCCTTGATCTTGAGCATGGAGCTTTCTGCGCCTGGCACACCGCCGCCCGCCACCGAGGCAATCACGCGCAGGTTGGTGGTGGCCATGTTCAGCAGCTCGATCTCGACCTTGGCCATGCGGGTGGCGAACTGCGGGTCTTCGATCAGCGGCTTGCCATTGCGCTGCACGCGCTGGGCGATCACCTTGAGCTTTTCGAGCCCGGCCATCGAAAAACCCACGCCAGCGATGCCGGTGCGCTCGTAGGTCAGCAGGTACTTGGCGTAGGTCCAGCCCTTGTTTTCCTCGCCCACCAGGTTTTCCAGCGGCACCTTCACGTCGGTCAGGAAGACTTCGTTCACTTCCTTATCGCCGTCCAGCGTGCGGATGGGGCGCACTTCCACGCCGGGTTGCTTCATGTCGATCAGCACGAAGCTGATGCCCTGCTGCGATTTGACCTCTTTGTTGGTGCGCACCAGGCAGAACATCATGTTGGCGTGTTGGCCCTGCGTGGTCCAGGTCTTCTGGCCGTTGACGATGTAGTGGTCTCCATTGCGCACGGCCGTGGTCTTGAGCGACGCGAGGTCGGAGCCCGCACCGGGCTCGGAGTAGCCCTGGCACCACCAGTCGTCGCCATTCAGGATGCGCGGCAGCCAATGGTTTTTCTGCGCGTCGTTGCCGTACTTGATCAGCACCGGGCCGAGCATGGACAGGCCAAACGGCACCAGGCGCGGGCCGCCTGCAATGGCGCATTCGTCGTCAAAGATGAACTTCTGCACGGGCGACCAGCCGGTGCCGCCATGTTCCTTGGGCCAGTGGTAGGCGAGCCAGCCTTTCTTGTTCAGGATGGCGTGCCAGTTTTCCTGGTCAAAGCGCGTCAGGCGCTGGCCCGCCTTCACCTTGGCGGCCAGTTCCTTTGGCAGGCTTTCTTTCAGAAACGCACGCACTTCGGCGCGGAACGCTTCTTCTTCGGGGGTAAATTGCAAATCCATTGCTATCTCCTCAGTAACCGTGGGCAGGCAAGGCCCGCACATCTCACACTCTCCGCTGCACGATCCAAGTGGCGCCCAGCAAGGGCCACCCCGCAGCGGTGGCGCCCCCCTGGGAGGAAGGCGCGCCGCACCTCAGCGGGTCAATAAATCTCGAACAAACCGGCAGCGCCCATGCCACCGCCCACGCACATGGTCACCACGCCCCACCTCACATTCTCGCCACGGGCCTTGCGGCGCTGGCCTTCGAGCAGGATGTGGCCTGTCAGGCGCGCGCCGGTCATGCCAAAGGGGTGGCCAATGGAGATGGCGCCGCCGTTGACATTGAGGCGATCCATCGGAATGCCCAGCTTGCGCTGGCAGTACAGGGCCTGCGAGGCAAATGCCTCGTTCAGCTCCCACAGGTCAATGTCCTGCACGGTCAGGCCGTGGCGCGCCAGCAGCTTGGGCACGGCAAACACCGGGCCGATGCCCATTTCATCTGGCTCGCAGCCAGCAATGGCCATGCCGCGGAAGGCGCCCAGCGGCGACAGCCCGAGCCGGGCGGCCTCCTTGGCTTCCATCAGCACGCAGGCGGCCGAGCCGTCCGACAGCTGCGAGGCATTGCCGGCGGTCACGAACTTGCCCGGCCCCTTGACCGGCTCCAGCTTGGCCAGGCCTTCGAGGGTGGTCGAGGGGCGGTTGCAGTTGTCCATGGTGGCCACCACGTCCTTATAGGTGACTTCGCCGGTTTCCTTGTTCTTCTCGGCCATGCGCGCGGCGCAGGGCACGATTTCGTTGTCGAAGGTGCCATTGGCCTGGGCGGCTGCCGTGCGTTGCTGGCTCTGCAGCGAGAACGCGTCCTGGTCTTTGCGGCTGATGCCATAGCGCTGTGCCACCACATCGGCAGTGTCGATCATCGCCATGAAGAGTTCGGGTTTGTGCTCCACCAGCCAGGGGTCGGCATCTGCCGGGTTGGTGTTGCTGGAGCGGATGAGCGAAATGCTCTCCACACCGCCTGCCACCATGGCGGGCGCGCCATCCACAATGATGCGCCCCGCCGCAAATGCAATCGCCTGCAGACCCGAGGCGCAGAAACGGTTGACCACGGTGCCGCCCACGCTGATGGGCAGGCCCGCACGCACCGCCGCCTGGCGGCCGATGTTGCGGCCGGTCGTGCCCTCGGGGTAGCCGCAGCCCAGCACCACGTCTTCGATCAGGGCCGGGTCGATGCCGGAGCGCTCGACCGCAGCGCTGATGGAATACGCAGCCAGCTGCGCACCCGGGGTGGCATTGAATTCGCCACGGTGCGATTTGGCCAGCGGCGTGCGGGCGGTTGAAACAATGACGGCTTCACGCATTGCGTTGTCTCCTTGGGTCTGTGCGACCGTTGATTTTGATGTTTGATGCCGCCAGCACTTGTTACATGCGCGCCAGCAGCTATTCTTTATATAGCAACCCAGGGTTTGGCGATTTGGAACGCCTCCGGGTTGCACCTCGGCGTCCTGGCCCGGTCATTCCATGGGCTCCATCCAACGAGCACGCGCAGGCAGAGCCGACAAGGTGATCGTTTGATCTAGCTATGGAATCAGACCGCCTTGTTCAGGCTCTCGAAGTTCTCGCCCTTTTCCACCAGCTCCACCAGCAGGGGCGAAGGCTTCCAGAACAGCGCATCTTCCTTGGCGAACTCGCGGATGTCGGCCAGGATCTTGTCCAGGCCCACCATGTCGGCCCACTTCATCGGGCCGCCACGGAAGCGCGGAAACCCGTAGCCGTACAGGAAGGTGACATCCACATCGAGCGGGCGCAGCGCAATGCCCTCGCGCACCACGTTGGCGCCCTCGTTCACCATGGCGGCCATGTAGCGGCGCATGATCTCCTCGTTGGTGAAGCTGCGGGGCGTGACACCGGCGCGCTGGCGTTCGGCATCGACGATGGCGAGCACTTCCGGGTCTTGCTGGCCGATGCGCGCGCCTTGCGGATACAGGTAGTAGCCGCGCTGGGTCTTCTGGCCGAACCAGCCTTTTTCGGCAATCCGGTCGGCAATCTGCACGTAGCGGGCCTTGGGGTCGCGGGTGGCGGCCTTGCGCTTGCGCGTGGCCCAGCCAATGTCGCCGCCCGCCAGATCGGCCACCTGGAACGGCCCCATGGGGTAGCCGAACTCGCGCACGGCTTCGTCAATCTGGTAGGGCGATGCGCCGTCTTCCATCAGGTAGTTAGCCGCCTCGCGGTACACGGCCAGAATGCGGTTGCCGATGAAGCCATCGCACACACCGGCGCGCACGGGTATCTTCTTCATGCGCTTGGCCAGTTCGAAGGCGGTGGCCACCACATCGGCGCTCACCTTGGCGGGCACCACAATCTCCAGCAGCTTCATGATGTTGGCCGGGCTGAAGAAATGCAGGCCGATCACATCCTGCGGACGCGAGATGCTGGCGGCAATGGCATCGATATCGAGGTACGAGGTGTTGGTGGCGATCACCGCGCCGCCCTTACAGACCTTGTCCAGCTCGGCAAACACGGCCTTCTTGACGCCCATCTCTTCAAACACGGCCTCGATCACCAGATCGACCTGGGCGAGCGCTGCGTAATCGGTGCTGCCGCTGTATCGCGCCATGATGGCGGCCTTTTTCTCGGCCGTCATGCGGCCCTTGGCGATCAGGCCGTCATAGACCTTCTCCACATTGGCCCGGCCCCGGGCAATGGATTCGTCGTCGCGCTCCACCATCACCACAGGAAAGCCTGCATCCAGCGCGGCTACCGTAATGCCCGCGCCCATGGTGCCGCCGCCCACCACGCCAATGGTGTTCAGCGCGCGGGGCGCTGCGGCCTTGGCCTCGGGAATCTTGGCCGTTTCGCGCTCGGCAAAGAAAGCGTGGATCAGCCCTGCACGCTGGGGGCTCTCCAGGCACTGGACGAACAGCTTGCGCTCGTTCTTCATGCCTTCGTCAAATGGCAGATCGAGCGCGCCCTGCACGCACTCGATGATCTTGCCGGGCGAGAACAGGCCACGGTTCTTCTTGGCCGATTCGGCTTTGGCGGCGTCCAGCTCGGCCTGCGCAGCTGCCTTGTCGGCCAGCGCTGCGGCCTCGCGGGTGCGGCGCACGGGGGCTTTGTCGTCCAGCAGCTGGTTGGCGTAGGCGAGGCCCGCGCTGCGCGCATCGGTACCCGCAGGCGCCACCTGGTCCACCAGGCCCATGGCCAGCGCCTCTTCGGCCCCGGCATGGCGGCCCGACAGCATCAGGTCTAACGCAGCCTTGACGCCAATCAAGCGTGGCGTGCGCTGCGTGCCGCCAGCGCCGGGCAGCAGGCCCAGCTGCACTTCGGGCAGACCCAGCTTAGCGCCCGACACGGCCAGACGATAGTGGCAGGAGAGCGCCACCTCCAGGCCGCCGCCCAATGCCGGGCCATGGATGGCGGCGATCACCAGCTTGTCGCTGCTCTCCAGCTGCATCAGCACATCCGGCAGGCTGGGCGGCATGGCGGGCTTGCCGAACTCCCGGATATCGGCACCCGCAATAAAGGCCTTGCCGCTGCCCACCAGCAGCACTGCCTTGATCTCGCCGTCGCCCTGGGCCTGGGCCACGGCATCGGCCAGCCCCTGGCGCACCGCCTGGCTCAGCGCATTGACGGGGGGATTGTTGATGGTGACGACCAGCACGCGCCCTTCACGGGCAGTGGTCACAACGGCGTTCTCTGCGCTCATGCATGTCTCCTGGGTATGAATGGAACCGAAGTTTCAACCCATTGTCAGCCACGGCAGGCTCATTTGACAATCACATAGATCATTGACAGACTGTCAAAGAAATTTGAACAATTGCTTGTTTTTGTTGCATGGATCACTCCGCCCTGACACTGCTCGTGGAAATCATCGACGCTGGCAACCTGAGCCGCGCCGCTTCCAAACTGAAGATGAGCCGCGCCAATGTCAGCTACCACCTGACGCAGCTGGAAAAGACCGTGGGCGTGCAGCTGGTGCGCCGCACCACGCGCCGGGTGGAGCCCACCGAAGTCGGTCTGCGCCTGTACGAACACGGCCACGCCATCCGCAACGAGCTGGCTGCGGCGGGTGAAACCATTCGCAGCCTGGGCAAGGGGCTGCAGGGCCGCGTGGGGCTGGCCGTGCCCAGCGGCTACGGCCAACTGGTGATGACGGACTGGCTGATCGCCTTCAAGCGCCAGTACCCCGACATCGTGCTGGACCTGATCTTCGAGAACCGCGTGGACAACCTCGTGCGCGATGAAGTGGACATTGCCGTGCGCGTGCTGCCCACACCGCCCGACAACCTGGTAGCGCGCCACATGGCCGAAATGAACTACGTGGCCTGCGCAAGCATCGACTACGCCCGCCAGAACATGCTGCCCCAGCAACCCGAGGACTTGCGCCATGTGCCGCTGATCACCAGCGGCGTCGTCGGCAAGCAGCTGCTGGTGCGCGCCTACCAGGGCGAGCTGCGCAAGGAAATCCGGCTGGAACCCACCTTGATCTCCGAGCACTTTCCGTTTCTGCGCCAGGGCATCATGGCGGGGCTGGGCGTGGGCATCGTGCCTGATTATGTGATCCGCGCCGAGGTGGAACGCGGCGAAGTCGTCACCACCCTGCGCGACTGGCGGCTGAGCATCTTTGGCAACAACATGTACTTGCTGTGGATGCCCAACCGCCACCAGACCAAGGCCGTGCGAACGATGATCGACTTTCTGCTGGAGCGGGCTGAGGTGGAGCGCCCTGCCTGAGTCTGCGAAATTACTATCAAAACAATAGCATCAAGCGTACACTGACACGGAATAAGCACCAGGATTGTTTTTTACATAAGCCCTGGTTGCACTCACAGCAGAATGCAGTCCTTCACCTCGGGTTGGGCCGTGCGCGGCGGCTCGCCCACCATCTCCAGCACCGATGACTCGATCGTGTAGCACAGGCTGCCCAGGGCCAGATCGTTGGCGGCCAGCCCAAAGGGGTGCTCCAGCTCGGCGCCCAGAGCCTCCAGCGCAAAAAAGGTATAGCCCAGAAAACAGACGATGACCGGCGTCATCGGGCCAATCGTGTCCAACAGGCCAAATGGCAGCAAAAAGCAGTAGATATATACGCAGCGGTGCAGGATGACCGAATAGGTGAACGGAATCGGCGTGCCCGAAATGCGCTCGCCCCCCCCCACCGCATTGCCCAGGCGCGCGAGCGACTGCTCCAGCGCAGGCACCACGGCCGCCGCCACCTTGCCGCTGCGCAACTGCTCGCCCACCCACTCCTGCACCAGCAGCAGCGCCATCGCGGCGGGAAAGCGCGCACCGGCAATGCGCTCCACATCGCCCGGCGGCAAGAAAGCCGACAACTCGGCGCGCGCATCGCTCTCGCGCAGCTGGTGCTTGAGCGCATAGGCCAATGCACACAAGCGCTGCGCCAGCAGCTTTGCATGGGCCCTGTCGTCCGCCTTGTCACCCACCACCGCCAGCGCCTGCGCCGTCAGGTGGCGGCTTTCCACCAGCAGCACGCCCCACAGGGTGCGGGCTTCCCAGAAACGGGCATACGAGGTGCTGTTGCGAAAGCCCAGAAAAATCGCCAGCGTCAGGCCGATCAGCGAGAAAGGCACAAAGTTCAGCGACACCTTCCAGTCCAGGATCGAGCCGTGGATCACGGTCACGACGATGGCCAGCACCGTGATGGTGATCAATTGCGGCAGGATCACCGGCAGGATGGAGCCGCGCCACACAAAGAGCATGCGCAGCCAGTGCACGGAAGGACGAACGATCATGGCCGGTATTGTCCGCCTTGCCGCCCACCTGCTGCGCAGAAATTGCAAAAAATCTGATGCTTTTGGCGGGCGCAGCCAGCGCCCTGGCTCCACTTCAGTCCTGCACGTCATCCTCAGCGGGCTTGGCAGCCACGTTACGCGCGCGCAGCTCATCCAGCTTGGCGCCGATCTTGATCTCCAGACCGCGCGGCACCGGCTGGTAGAAGCTGGGCGGCTCCATGTCATCTGGAAAGTACTTTTCACCGGCCGCAAAGCCGCCCTCCTCGTCGTGCGCGTAGCGGTAGGCCTTGCCGTAATCGAGATCCTTCATCAGCTGGGTGGGCGCATTGCGCAGGTGCAGCGGCACGGGCCAGGTGCCGTCCTGTTTGACGAAGGCTTTGGCCTGGTTGTAGGCCATGTAGCCCGCATTGCTCTTGGGGGCCACTGCCAGGTAGAGCACCGCCTGGGCCAGCGCCAGCTCGCCTTCGGGGCTGCCCAGGCGCTCGTAGGTGGCGGCGGCGTCGTTGCACATCTGCATGGCGCGGGGATCGGCCAGGCCAATGTCTTCCCAGGCCATGCGCACAATGCGGCGCGCGAGGTAGCGCGGGTCGGCGCCGCCGTCGAGCATGCGGCAGAACCAGTACAGCGCGGCGTCTGGGTCTGAGCCACGCACCGACTTGTGCAGCGCGCTGATGGTGTCGTAGAACTGCTCGCCACCCTTGTCGTAGCGGCGCATGCGCTCGCCCAGCACCTTGAGCAGCCACGCATCGGTGATGGTTTCAACCTTCGCCTGCTCGGCGGTGATGGCCAGCGTCTCCAGCGTGTTCAAGAGGCGCCGTGCATCGCCATCCGCGTAGGCAATCAAGCGCTCCATCGCTTCGCTTTCGATCGCTGGAACCGCTTGCAGCGCCTGCGCCTTTTCCACAATCTGCCGCAGATCGTCTGCCGTCAGGCTTTGCAACACATAGACGGCGGCGCGCGAGAGCAAGGCCGAGTTCACCTCGAACGAGGGGTTTTCGGTGGTGGCGCCGATGAAGGTGAATAGCCCGCTTTCCACATGCGGCAAGAACGCATCCTGCTGGCTTTTGTTGAAGCGGTGCACCTCGTCCACAAACACGATGGTGCGCTGCTGCATCAGGCCATCACGCGCGGATTGCGCCTGTTCCACGGCTTCGCGGATGTCCTTGACGCCGCCAAGCACGGCGCTGATCGAGATGAACTGCGCGTCGAAGGCATCGGCCATCAGGCGCGCAATCGTGGTCTTGCCAACGCCGGGCGGCCCCCACAGAATGCAGCTGTGCGGGCGGCCTGATTCAAATGCCAGCCGCAGCGGCATGCCTTCGCCCAGCACCTGCTGCTGGCCCACCACATCAGCGAGCGTGCGCGGGCGCAGGCGCTCGGCCAGGGGTTGGTGGGATGGATGCAAAGAAGGGCTACTCATAAAGTGTGCAGCGGGTGCAGTGCGCAGCGCCCGCCTTGGTTCAGAACATGGGTCTGGGTTGATGGTACGGTGTATCGTAGCGTGCCTGCAGCATTAGCGCGGCAAAGCAAGGTTCCGCACCCATCGCCAGGCCCGTGCAGTAGGCAGCGTTTTTCGCCACCTGTCGCACAAAACTCCGGCTCAGCCTCGTCGATTGACCGGTGTCACGGGCTTCTTTAGCATCAGACACGCCCCTTTGCGGCATTCCAAGGAGATACCCATGAGCGCAGATACCCCGGTGAAAGGCCCGGCTTCGTACTTTCCGTCCATCGAGAAGACGTACGGCCAGCCCGTCGCGCACTGGTTCGGGATTCTGGATACGGTCAAAGAGAAAAAGCACATGGAGCAGGTCGCGTTTCTGAAGGAGCACCACCAGCTCGGCCATGGGCATGCCAATGCGCTGGTGGCTTTCCATCTGGCCCGGCAGAAGGGTTAAGAACGTGTTTACGATCTCCCACAGAGCTGCTTGCCTGGGGTCTGCAGAGAGCCCCTAGCCGCCGTCCGGCATCCCTTGCCCGCGTGGGCCGGTTTCTCTATCATGCCGTCTGCCCTCGCGCACCAATGCGCAAACGTATACACGCACAAACGGGCCGTAAGCGTTCAACGTCAAACAACGCGCCACCATCTCCGGCGATGCCGGGGTGCTTGCCCTGCATGGGCGAAAGGCGCCTTTGCTTGACCGGTTCTTTGATATCGATATGAACGCTTTCAACAAATCAACCATTTTCTTTGGCATTCCCAAGCTTCCTGCGCGCTATGGCTCGCTGGTGATGCCCCTGCTGCTGTCCATTCTGATGACGTGCATCGTCTCGCTGATCAGCACCTTCAACGGCATCGGCCTCACCCCCGACTTTGCGTCCAAGTGGCTCAGGGCATGGGGCGTTTCGTGGCTGGTTGCGTTTCCGGTGCTGCTGCTTGCGCTGCCTGTGGTCCGCAAGGCAACGGCGGCACTGGTGCACACCTACTGAGCACTGCGCGTTTCTGGGCGCCAGCGCTTTCCCAACAGGCGCTGGCAGCTATATTTAGAATAGCACCACCTTTATCTGCCCATACATGATGCTGCACATCCAGGAAATTCCCGCCCAGGACGCGCCGATGGCGCTCCTGCTGCTTGCCGACCCTTCAGAAGACAAGATCCGCGCGTACCTGCCCGGGTCACGATGCTTTGTGGCGTCCAACGGTGCAGAGATGGTTGCTGCATGCGTGGTCAAGCCCCTGGGTGGCGGCTGTCATGAGCTGATGAGCATCGCCGTGCCGCCCACCCACCAGAAGCAAGGCCATGGCGCGGCACTGCTGCAATGGGTGATTGCCTTCTTCCGCAAGGCAGACGCGCATCAGCTGGAAGTGGGCACAGGCTCGTTCGGCTACCAGCTCGCCTTCTACCAGCGGTACGGTTTTCGGGTTTCCAGCATCGAGCGGGATTTTTTCGTCAACAACTACCCTTTGCCCATTATTGAAGACGGCATCGCGCTGTTGGACATGCTGCGCCTCACACTGCAATACCCTCGCCAGGCCTGATGATGGGCTTCTGCGATTGAAGCGACCCGTGATTTGCTGCTGGAAACCAGACTTTTCGGCAAGGATGAATGCATTTTGGGCCTGAGGAGCACATTTTTCACGGAAAATAAGGGTTTATACGGATCCATGAGCGCCCTGCAAAAGGTGGGCCACTCACCCGCAGGAAACTGTTCGAGGTGATGCCGCCACTGCACGGCCGCCCACTTTGGCGGGATTGCCGCTGGCTCCTGCAAAACAATGTGCCCTGCCAAGCCGGCAGCGTGCACGGCCTCCGTGAATGAATCTTTGAGGCGCTGCCGCTGCCAGCGTGCACCGCCCGATCTGCTTTGGAACCACCATGAAAACTCTCAAGACCAGGGATATCGTTGCCCTTGGGTTCATGACCTTTGCCCTGTTTCTGGGCGCTGGCAACATCATTTTTCCGCCGATTGTCGGCATGGCAGCGGGTGGCAATCTGCTGGGCGCCGCCATAGGCTTCCTGCTCACCGGCGTGGGATTGCCGCTTCTGGGCGTCGTGGCACTGGCGCGCGTGGGCGGCGGCCTCGACACCCTCACCCAACCTATTGGCCGTATTGCAGGCACAGCACTCGCCTGCGCGATCTATCTGACGATCGGCCCGCTGTTTGCCACACCGCGCACAGCCACGGTGTCGTTCGAGATGGGTCTGGCCCCCTTTGTCGGCAACACGCCCGTCATGCTGCTGGTGTTCACCATCGCCTATTTTTCGCTGGTGATGCTGCTGTCGCTGTTTCCGGGCAAGCTGATGGACAACATCGGCAAGCTCATCACGCCGGTGCTGATCCTGGCCCTCGCCATTCTGGGTGGTGCCGCCATTTTTGCGCCTGTGGGCGGCTACAGCACGGCAACGGCTGACTACAGCACCCAAATGGCAGCATTCGCCCAGGGCTTTCTGCAGGGTTACCAAACCATGGATGCACTTGCCTCGCTGGTCTTTGGCATCGTGATCGTCAACGCCATCAAGGCTGCGGGCGTGGCAGACCGGCGCCTGCACACGCGCTACGCCATCTATGCGGGCCTGATTGCCGCAACCGGCCTGGGCCTGGTGTATGTGTCGCTGCTCTACCAGGGCGCGACGAGCGGAACACTGGCCGGCAATGCGGCCACCGGCGTGCAGATCCTGACAGCCTATGTACAGCACACCTTTGGCAGTGCGGGCCTATACCTGCTGGCCGCCGTCATCCTGCTGGCTTGCCTGACGACGGGTGTGGGCCTGGTGAGCGCCTGCAGTGCCTTCTTCAGCGACCTGACCGGTTTTTCGTACCGTGGCGTGGTGGTGGCCCTCTGCATTTTCAGCGCCACCGTTGCCAACCAGGGCCTAGCGCAGCTGATTGCGGTTGCTGTGCCTGTGCTGGTGGGCATCTACCCCGTCGCCATTGCGCTGATTGCGCTGAGCCTGATGCACCGCTGGGGCCAGCCGAGCCGCGTCTACATTCCCGTGATGCTGGTGGCCCTGCTGTTTGGCCTGCTCGATGCCGCCAAGGCACTGCAATGGACCACCCTGGTGCCCGAGTGGCTGGAACACCTGCCCGGCGCTGCCCTGGGCATGGGTTGGGTGACACCCGTAGCTGCTACGCTTGCAATAGCGGCTTGCGCAGACTGGATAAGCGCCAGACAGCAAAAACCTGCCAAAGCCTGACTGCACTGACGCCCAACACGAGGGCCAAAGCCATCCCCACCAAAACCAAAGCCCTGGCCGCACTTGCTGCCAGGGCTTTTCCATGATCTGGATAACCGGTTTACTGCCGGATCACTTCCGCCCCCGAGGGAATACTGAATTCAAAAGCAGACGAAGGGAGCGAGGGCAGGGTTTTGAGCCCCACAAAACGCACCACAGAGCGCTGGCCAAAACCGTCTTCAATCTCCAGGGCCGTCAGCTCGTCGCCCTTGAAGCCGACCTTCACATTCTTGAGCTGGCCGTCCTTGCCCTTGGGCGTTGCCAGCACCCATTGCTGGCCATCAGCATCAGGGGCATTGGCCAGGTCAAATTCGCTCTTCAGGGCCTGCAGGCTGGCTGCCGATGCGAGCAGTGCAGCGGGCGTCTGGCCCAGTGCCTTGCTTTGCTGGCGTTGGGTGACCTGGTTCAAATCGGCGTCGAACAGGGTCAAGGTGGTGCCGTCGGCCACGATGGTCTGCTCAAACGGCTTCTTGTACAGAAACTTGAACTTGCCGGGGCGCTGGAATGCAAAGCTGCCACTGGAAGTCTTGACCCGCGGCGCCTGGCCTTCCTTGGCGGGCGATGTGACCGTCTGGGTGAAACTGGCTTCGCCAGCCTGCGAATTTCTCAGAAACTGTTCAAGACTTTGCAAGCCATCGGCCTGGGCCCAGCTGCTCAAACCAGCCAATGCGGCGGCGGCGATCCAATATTTCATCCGAATTCCTTTCTGGCACGGGCCGGTGCCTGTGCAATGGGGCAGATTATGGCGTTGGAATGCAAAAAGCACCGAAAGTGCCGACAATGCGACCCTTTCGGTGCTGTTTTGCGCTAATTTACATGGCGGAGATGCAGGTAACCACCTGCATCACTCGTCGCCACCGGGCCTGTGGGCCACCAGCACTTCGCGCTGGCCGCTGCCGGTGAGCGCACTCACCAGCCCCGCGCGCTCCATCTCTTCGAGCAGGTTGGCCGAGCGGTTGTAGCCAATGCGCAGCTTGCGCTGCACGTACGAGATGCTGGCCTTGCGATCCTTGAGCACGATCTCGAGCGCCTGGTCGTACATCGGGTCCTTTTCGCCACTGCCGCCGCCTTCTTCATCGCCAAAGCCGGAGTCACCGTCCCCGGTGCCGCCTTCGAGCACGCCTTCGATGTAATCGGGCTCGCCCTGCTCCTTGAGGTAGCTGACCACGCGGTGCACTTCGTCATCCGACACAAAAGCGCCGTGCACACGCACCGGGAAACCCGTGCCGCTGGCCATGTAGAGCATGTCACCCATGCCCAGCAGCGCTTCGGCCCCCATCTGATCGAGGATGGTGCGGCTGTCGATCTTGGAGCCCACCGAGAAAGCGATACGCGAGGGAATATTGGCCTTGATGAGGCCGGTGATCACATCGACGCTGGGGCGCTGGGTGGCCAAAACCAGGTGAATGCCCGCCGCACGCGCCTTCTGCGCCAGGCGGGCAATGAGTTCTTCGATCTTCTTGCCCACCACCATCATCAGATCGGCCAGCTCGTCGATCACCACCACGATGTGCGGCAGACGCTGCAGTGGCTCGGGGGTTTCGGGCGTCAAGCTGAAAGGGTTGGGAATGAACTCCTCGCGCGCCTTGGCCTCGTCGATCTTGGTGTTGTAGCCCGCCAGATTGCGCACGCCCAGCTTGCTCATCAGCTTGTAGCGGCGCTCCATTTCGGCCACGCACCAGTTGAGGCCATTGGCGGCCTGCTTCATGTCGGTCACCACCGGGCACAGCAGGTGCGGAATGCCTTCGTAGACCGACATCTCCAGCATCTTGGGGTCGATCATCATCAGGCGCACATCCTTGGCCTCGGCCTTGTAGAGCACCGAGAGGATCATGGCGTTGATACCGACGGACTTGCCTGAGCCGGTGGTACCGGCCACCAGCACGTGCGGCATCTTGGCCAGATCGGCGACCACGGGTTTGCCGATGATGTCCTTGCCCAGTCCCATGGTGAGCAGGCTCTTGGCCTCGTGGTACTCGTGGGAGCCCAGGATTTCGGTCAGACGGATGGTCTGGCGCTTGGCATTGGGCAGCTCCAGTGCCATGTAGTTCTTGCCGGGAATGGTCTCGATCACCCGGATCGACACCAGCGAGAGCGAACGCGCCAGATCCTTGGCCAGGTTGACGATCTGTGAGCCCTTGACACCGGTGGCCGGCTCGATTTCGTAGCGGGTGATCACCGGGCCGGGCGCTGCCTCGACCACGCGGACTTCCACGCCAAAATCCTTGAGCTTTTTCTCGATCAGGCGGCTGGTCATCTCCAGCGTCTCGTACGACACCGTCTCCTGCGTCTTGGGTGCAGGATCCAGCAGATCAACCTGCGGAAGGCGCGTATCGCTCAATTCGTTGAACAGCGGCTTCTGGCGCTCCTTCACGACGCGGGCACTGGGCTGGGCCTGCGGCTTGACCGGCTCGGCAATATGCAGCGCTGGCTCGGACTGCGCAGGACGCGAGGCCTTGCCCTGGGGCGGCAGGTCGAACATGCTGTCAAAGCCATCGCCCGAAGGCTCCACGCGGGCTGCGGCAGGCGCCGCACTGTTCACCTCGGCCTCGCGGGCCTGGGCAGCCTTTTTACCAACTGCCTTGTCGGCGGCCGCTTCCCGGCGCAGCATCAGTTTCTGGAAAAAGCCTTCAATACCGGCGCCCACCTTTTCGGTGATCTGCCCCCAGGAAAAGCCCAGAATCCACGACATGCCCAGCAGCAGCAGCATGACGCCCACGATGCCGGAGGCGGTAAAGCCCATCCATTTTTCGGCCAGCGGGCCCAGCAGGTAGCCAAGCACACCTCCAGCCGCGCCGGGCAGCTTGGGCTCAAAACGGTACAGACGCGACCACTCCAGCGCCGAGCTGGCCAGCAGCAGCACCACCAGCCCGCCCCAGAACACAATACGGCGCCACCACAGAGGGCGAGAATCTCCCGGTGGGTTTTCGCCAGCACGCAGCCAGCGCGCCAGCGACGAAAACCAGGCCAGCACAGCGGCCACCACCAGCCACCAGACGGAAAAACCGACCATGAAGTAGCCGCCATCGGAGATCATGGCGCCCAGGCGTCCCATCCAGTTGCTGACGTGGCCCGCGGCCTGCGTGCCCGAGGTAGACCACGCCGGATCCTTGGGCGAGTAGCTCACCATGGCCGCCACGCAGAACGCCATCATCAGAAAAGTGATGATGAGGACCAGCTCATGCCCAAAGCGGCGCACCCCCATGACCAGCGACGAGCCGGCGCTGGGGTGCGCGTTCGATTTTTTCGTTGAATTAGTAGCCATAACCTAAGGGCAAGAGCTTACCCGAAGAGCAATACAAATTCGATAGCAAAACAGACATGCCAGCCACAGTGACGCAGCACTGCGACGCAGACTACAGTGCGCGCCGACAGCGCAGGCGCCTGCCTGCGCTCGCCTTTTTCAGGCATCAGCATAGCAATTTTTAACAAAAGCAGTGCTTTGTGCCCAACATATAAGCGCTGCCAGCTATAAAAAAAGAAGCATCAATTTTGCACAGGAAACACTTTGTAATTGCGCCAGCAACTTGACACGCTTCGCAACAACCATGACCACCCGGTTTGCATTGGACGATTGTTGTCATTTGCTGCAGTGCACCACGCCGCGAATGCCTGCCCAAGATGGCTTGCGGCGATCAAGGACATTGATACAAACCATCCACGGCAGGGCCGTTGTGTTCGATACTCTTGGGTGTTACCGCCGACTGTGCTTGCCCGGTCGGCGCTGCCTTTTTTGACCGGCAGGTGCGCTGCGCCCGCCCCACGATATGCGATAGGAGTTCCATGTCTTCCGTCAACCAACACGCCAAGGTGCTGATTCTGGGCTCGGGCCCTGCCGGCTACACCGCTGCCATCTACGCCGCCCGTGCCAACCTCGACCCGGTGCTGATCACCGGCATGGCCCAAGGTGGCCAGCTGACCACCACGACCGAAGTGGACAACTGGCCAGCCGATGTGATGGGCGTGCAGGGCCCGGAGCTGATGCAGCGCTTTCTGGAGCACGCAGAACGCTTCAAGACGCAGATCATTTTCGACCATATCAACAAGGTCGATTTCAGCAAGCGCCCCTTCACCCTGACCGGTGACAGCGGCACCTATACCTGTGACAGCCTGATCATTGCCACCGGCGCCTCGGCCAAGTACCTGGGTCTGCCTTCGGAAGAGGCTTTCATGGGCCGCGGCGTTTCGGCCTGCGCCACCTGCGACGGCTTCTTCTACCGTGAGCAGCCCGTCTGCGTGATCGGCGGTGGCAACACCGCGGTGGAAGAAGCGCTGTACCTGTCCAACATTGCCAGCAAGGTGACCCTGGTGCACCGCCGCGATAAATTCAAAGCCGAGCCCATTTTGGTGGACAAGATGATGGAAAAGGTCAAGGAAGGCAAGATTGAGCTCAAGACCCATTTCACGCTGGATGAAGTGCTGGGCGACGCATCGGGTGTGAACGGCATCCGCATCAAGAGCACCCAGGACGGCCGCACCGAAGATATCCAGCTGCAGGGCTGCTTCATTGCCATCGGCCACCACCCCAATACTGACATCTTCCAGGGCCAGCTGGAGATGGAAAACGGCTACCTGGTCACGCAGATGGGCCGTGGCGGCTTTGCCACGCAAACGAGCGTACCGGGCATCTTTGCCGCTGGTGACGTGCAGGACCATGTCTACCGCCAGGCCATCACCAGCGCAGGCACGGGCTGCATGGCCGCGCTGGATGCACAGCGCTTTCTGGAACAGGAATAAGCAGGAATATAGAGCGCCGCAGAGCAACGGAGCGGCAGCAACAAAACCCCACACAACGCAAACTGGCCTGTTTTTGGCAATCGCGTTATAATGCTTGGCTTTGCTGCTTGCCGCCTTTTGCATCTCTTTCGCAATCCACGGCGCGTGAACAGGAAACTACTGCAGGCAGGGCTTGTCCGCTTGCAGTGAACATGGGCTACCGCCACCCTTTGATTGGCGAGGTGAGGCTGCAAGCCGAGCTGCTTCTGTTGGATGCAGCCAGGGCGCGCAGCTGTTAAAACTTTCGGAGTGTCCTGATGGCACGCGTTTGCGAAGTAACGGGCAAGAAGCCCATGGTGGGAAACAACGTTTCCCACGCCAACAACAAAACCAAGCGCCGGTTCCTGCCGAACCTGCAATATCGCCGTTTCTGGGTGGAATCGGAAAACCGCTGGGTGCGCCTGCGTGTTTCCAGCGCTGCCCTGCGTCTGATCGACAAGAACGGTATTGATTCTGTGCTCGCAGACCTGCGCGCACGTGGCCAAGCTTAAGGAGATACACCATGGCTTCCAAAGGCGGACGCGAAAAAATCAAGCTGCAATCGACTGCAGGCACCGGTCACTTCTACACGACCACCAAGAACAAGAAGACGATGCCTGAAAAGATGGCAATCACCAAGTTCGATCCCAAGGCTCGCAAGCACGTCGAGTACAAGGAAGTGAAGCTGAAGTAATTCGGCCTTGCTGATCAAAAAACCGCCCGGCGCAAGTCAGGCGGTTTTTTTATGGTCCTGTTGTCAGGGATATAGGCAGGTCCCCGGCAAGTTCCTTCCGCTCGCCATCAAGCCCTAGGCGGCATGCCCAGCTGGGCATGCATCATGCGGCCCAGGGTGCGGTAGCCCTCTTCCACCTGCGATGTGAATGGCATGCCGCAGCTCAGCCGCACAAAGTGGTCGTAATGGCCGGTATTGCTGAACATATCGCCCGGCGCAATGCGGATGCCGACCGCCAGTGCCTCGTCATACAGGCGGCTGGCCGAGACCTGCTCAGGCAGCTCCAGCCAGATGGCAAGGCCACCGGCTGGCAGGCTCAGCCGCGTACCGATAGGGAAATACCGCGCCACCGCCTGTGCAGCCGCCTGCCGCTGCACGCGCAATTGCTGGCGCAGGCGCACCAGATGGCGCATATAGGCAGGCGAGCCGACCGTGCGCGCACCCAGCAGTTGCGGCCACACCGGCAAGTTGCGCGAGCGGGCAAACTTGATCATCTGCACCCGCTCCTGCCAGCGGCCCGCGTTCATCCAGCCCAGGCGCAAGCCGGGCGCATAGCTTTTGGAGAGCGATGAGCAATAGATGACCGTGCCATCGGTATCCCAGGCCTTGCAGGGGCGCAGCACTTCATCGGTCTCGACAAATTCGCGGTAGATGTCGTCCTCGATCAGCGCCACGCCATAGGTGCGGCACAGCGCTACCAGCCGTTGCTTGTGGCTGTCGGGCATGGTGGCGCCCTGCGGCATCTGCAGGTGCGGCACCACAACAACGGCCTTGAGCTGCGGATGCGTGCGCAGCGCGAGCTCCAGCGCTTCGAGCGACATGCCGGTGTGCGGGCTCGATGGAATTTCGAGTGTTTGCAGCTTTTTCGCCTCAACAGCCTGCAAGATGCCGTAAAAAGCGGGCGATTCGATCGCCACCATGTCACCGGGCTGAGTGAGTGCATCCAGCGCCAGATTCACGGCTTCCGAATTGCCAAAGGTGGCGGCAACATCCATCGGGGCCACGCGCACGCCAAAACTGAGCGCGTAACGCGCCATGGATGCCTGGAACTCCGGGTGGGTGAACGGCGCCGATGGGCCATGCACCAGGATCTGCGGCTGCTCGCGCAACAGGGCCACAGCATGGTGGTTCAGCAGCTTGGCATCGAACAGCTCGGGCGCCGGCATGGCGCTTCCCAGATCAACCAGCAGCGGCCCCCGAAGCCGCGCCTTGTTCAGGTACTCGGCAGCGCGCGCGCCAATGCCTTCAAAGCGGTTGTCCTGCATGGGCATGGGCGCCAGGCGCAATGGCTCGCGCGCGGCGGGCATCTGCAAGGCGGTATCGCAGACAAAGTAGCCCACGCGGGGCCTCGCCTCAATCAACCCCCGCGACTCCAGCACGCGCAGCACCTGCAGCGCCGTGCTGTGGCTGACATGGTGCATGCGCCGGATCTCGCGCACCGAGGGCATGCGCGCGCCCACACCCAGCGTCTGCTGGGCAATGGCTTGCTCGAAATGCGCGGCGATGCGCTCATACAGAAAGGCGTCGTCGGCAGCATCCGATGCATCCAGTACCGGTAGCGCGGGTACTTGGCGATGGGTCGCCGGAGGCGCCAGCAGGCTTTCGTCTATCAGGGACATGGGAGTGATTCCAGGCTCGCAAGCTCTGTATCGTCCGCGTTTTCCATCAACCAGAACAGATACAGATGCTTTGATTTTGGACCAGAACAGCTGCAACTCCAATGCACTGTTCCGCATCACAGAGCACTGACCTGTGTCTGTTGCGCTGCAGCACGATTTTTTACGCTAGAGGCCTCTACCGTGAAAGCACCACCATGCGCCTCAGCCACCCTTACACCCTCTCCACATCGCGCGGCCAGACTGCCTCCGAGGCTTGCGGCGAACAGATCACCCCATTGCACATTGCGTCTGGCCAGGGCCTGTGGTGCCATCTGGAAGCGGGCAGCACACTCCTTTGCACCGGTGGCCGCCTGCAGATCAGCTCGCCCTGGTTCGCCGCACTGAAACTCAGCGCAGGCGATGCGCCGTACTGCAACGGCGCCCATGCAGGCTGGTACTGGCTCGAAGCCGAAGGCTCCGAACCTGCACAACTGCACTTGGCTGAACATGCCTACGCAGGCTGGCACAG
The DNA here is from genome assembly GCF_014207855.1 of Comamonas odontotermitis. Classification (GTDB taxonomy): domain Bacteria; phylum Pseudomonadota; class Gammaproteobacteria; order Burkholderiales; family Burkholderiaceae_C; genus Comamonas; species Comamonas odontotermitis_A. The sequence continues at coordinate 22,836 of NZ_JACHKZ010000018.1, forward strand.
CGCGCGGCTGGCGCTGACGCGCTGGATGGGGTTGAGCGACTGAGCGCAGCATCAAAGAAACGGGCCACATGACGTGGCCCGAATCACTTGATTTTTGATAGCTATCAGCGCTTACCTATCAAGCATAAGCAGACGTTTCCCCATTATTTTCTTTGCCACACGGCGGCAAAGAAGCCATCGGTCCGGTGCAGATGCGGCCACAGACGCAGGTACTGGCTTGCGGTGTCACCGCCACTACACAGGCTGGCGGAATTCTCCACCTTCAAGCCAGCAAGCAGCTCACTCGCATCCAGCGGCACAAAATCGGGGTGGGCTGCGCCAAACGCCTCGGCGATGGCTTCGTTTTCGGCCTGCAGAATGCTGCAGGTGGCATACACCAGACGCCCGCCGCTTTTGACCATGCGCGCAGCGCTGTCCAGAATCGCTGCCTGCTTGACGGTCAGCTCGTCGATCGCCTTCTGGCTTTGGCGCCATTTGAGATCGGGGTTGCGGCGCAAGGTGCCTAGGCCCGAGCATGGTGCGTCCACCAGAACGCGGTCCATCTTGCCAGCGAGGCGTTTGATGCGCTCGTCGCGCTCGTGCGCAATGGCAGCGGGGTGCACGTTCGACAGCCCCGAGCGGGCCAGGCGTGGCTTGAGCGCCTCCAGCCTGTGGGCCGACACGTCAAATGCGTACAGGCGCCCGGTGCTGCGCATGGAGGCGCCGATGGCGAGCGTCTTGCCTCCCGCACCTGCACAAAAATCGGTCACCATCTCGCCACGCTTGGCGTCGAGCAGCAGCGCCAGCAATTGCGAGCCTTCGTCCTGCACTTCCACGCGGCCTTTTTGAAAGGCCTCCAGACGCGAGAGCGCTGGCTTGTCGGCCACACGCAGGCCCCAGGGCGAATATGGCGTGGGCTCGGCGGCAATGCCTGCAGCCTTGAGCTCCTTTTGCAGGTCTGCACGCTTGGTACTGAGCGCATTGGCCCGCAAGTCAAGCGGCGCCATCTCCAGCATGCTGGCGGCCAGTTGCTCGAACTGATCGCCCACCTGCGCCTTCAGCGGCTCCACCAGCCATTCGGGCAGGTTGTGGCGGTGCTGGGGCATCAGGCTTTCAGGCGCTGTGGCGTCACATTCGTCCAGCCATTTCACTTCGGCGGAATGGAGTGCGCTTTTGACAAAGCTGCGCGGACCGGCAAACCCCAGGATCGCCAGGCGCCGCTCACGCGCGCCGCTGCCCGAGCGGGCCAGCGTCTCAAACAGGGTTTTCTTGCGCAACACCGTATAGGCCGTCTCGGCGAGAGTGGCCCGCTCGCGCGGGCCCAGGTTGCGGTGGTCTCGGAAATATCGCGACACCACGGCATCTGCCGGGTGTTCAAAAGTCAGGACCTGCGCCACCAGCTCGGCGCAGGCATCTAGTAAGGCTTTGGGATGCATGGGCGCTATTGTCCCATTGCACCAGTATCCGGGCACCGCTACCGACTACCCCGCGTTGGGTTAGACAGCAGTGCGGTCGTAAAACAAAGCGGCAGGAATGCCCGCCAACACCGCATTGGCCTTGTCGCCCAGTTCATCCAAACTGGCCAGCCACAGGGGCATCAGCCGGGTGGCGAGCAACTCGCGCTCCAGGTAGCCCCGCAGCTGGGCATGCCACAGACGGTCTTCCTGGTAGCTGACCCCGGGGCGGTCCAGCACCAGCAGCAAGGCCTGCGAGCCGCGCATCGACTGCAGCGGCCGTGCCAGCAACCACGCGCGGCGCAGCCGTTTGGCAGCGGTCAGGTGCAGCTGGATCACCGCCAGCTCCGATTCCCACAGCGGCTCACTCAACTCTGCGTACGACTTGGCCTGGTAGAGCAGACCCAGATCCTTCACCTCATCAGACATGCCAAGGCGCAGCTGCTGGGCCAGTTCCTCGCGTCTGGCCCATTCCAGCCTGGCGCGGCGGATCGACGCCTCATAGTGTTCGTCGGCTTCCAGCACATCCAGCACACCGCGCGCCAGGTTGCACCACTGGCCGCGCATGGCCGGCAGCAACTCAAAAGCCTGGGCCAGATAAGGCAGTTGGGCCTCGGGGTCCATATCGATATACAGGCTTGCCGCCGCGCCCACCGCGCGCTTGCAGTCGGCCTGCAGATCCAGCGCCCGCTGGTAGAAGGGCTGCGGATCGTCACGGTAGGCGCCTGCCTGCATGTACCAGCCCAGCTCCACCAGGCTGTCGGCCTGCAGGTAGGGCTCGCGCGGCATCAGCGCCTCCACCCGCGCATGGGTATGCTGCAGCACTTGCCGGTGTACCTGCCAATCGGCACCGAACTGCAGGCACCAACGGGCATCCAGCAGTTCAATCCAGCGCTCCGAACGCTTGCCCAGCCATGCCAGGCTGTTGCTGCTGGACATGGGCGTCAAGCCGGGCGGTACATCGAGGGCATCCAGCCGCTCGCGCAGGCTGGGGGCGGTGTCTTCGTAGCCCGCTGGCGCCTGGTATTCCTGCTTCCAGGCCTGGTACACCCAGTTCACGTCCATGCTGTGGTTCATCACTCCGGCCATCAGGCTGAATGGGCCTATGGCCTGGGGCAGTTCGCGGGCCCGCGACCAATGCATGGCCCAGAACCGCTCGCGCATCCAGCGCCCGCGCACAGCCACTTCGGAAAGCGCATCGCCCATCAGTTGTTTGCTCACCAGTCTGGCTGCCATGCGGTCTGCCACCAGTTCATCGTCCCGGGCCACCACAAAGCTGGCAGCCCACCAGCGCGGCAGGTACCAGCGCATGAAGCGTTCGTTGAGCCAGCCCAGATGCGTCATCTGGCGTGCATCGGCCAGCCGGTCGCGCAAGCCCTGCATACGGCGGCGCGCGCGGTACACCCAGGCACCAAGCCAGGCGGGGTTGCGGCGCAGATGGGCGTATTCCTGCGTCAGCACCGCAATGAGGCGCGGGCGGTCAATCGCCATGGCCAGGGGCAGGCCGAGCAGCAGGTAGTTGCGCTCAGGCAGCAAACCACCCAGCCGCACCTGCTGCACGATGCGCGCACCGTAGTCCTGCGTGATCACCAATTGGTGGATGCGGCGGCCGCCGTTTTTTTTGCGGATGCGCTCCAGCGCTTCGTACAGGCGCGGGCACTCGGGCTGGGGCACATGAATGCCATCCGGCGCCACCCAATCGGAGCGGGTGAGGCGCAGAATACTCAGCACCAACGCGAGGCCGCCGAAAAAACCAAAAATCTGCAGCCCCTGAAAGCCGTTTTTGACGAATGACAATGCCGTCCAGGCCAACAGAGCCAGCCCCACCAACAGGCCGCCCCAGACCCATGCAACAGCAAGCAGAGTCAACCCAAGAACCCGCCAGCGAAAAGCCTCTGGCTGATCCGATCTGGCGTGCTCATAGGCATCTACCCGCTGCACAAATACGATACGCTCCACCCCACCCTCCGAATACTGTTATCGGGAGGCCTGCAACCGCAGACAATGCTGCCTCCTGCGGCTTATGAACCAACCCTTTTTAGATGCAAGGCTTGATAGCCTCAGACAATTATCAGATTATGGAACAGAGCTCTTCTCCCGCACCAGACATTTCGCCCGGGTTGTATCGTCACTACAAAGGACGCCTTTACCAGGTGATGCAGATGGCTCGGCACAGCGAAACCCGTGAATGGCTGGTTGTATACCAAGCGCTGTATGGCGAATATGGGTGGTGGGTCAGGCCTGCCGCCATGTTTACCGAAACGGTGGAAGTGGACGGCCAGCGCCAGCCACGGTTTGCGGTCTGCCACCCGCAACAGCTCGCAGACAACTGAATTACATGCGCTCCAGCAGACTGCGCACGGCCTTGGGGTAGATCTGGTGCTCCTGCACCAACACGCGAGCAGCCAGCGTAGCGGCTGTATCTCCCGGCAACACAGGCACCAGGCCCTGCTCAACAATCGGCCCGGCATCCAGATCGGCCGTGACCAGATGCACCGAAGCGCCAGCAAACTTGCAGCCCGCATCAATGGCGCGCTGGTGGGTATGCAGCCCGGCAAATGCAGGCAGCAGTGATGGATGAATATTGACCAGCCGCCCGGCAAAATGATTGACAAAGCCGGGGGTAAGAATGCGCATGAAGCCCGCAAGCACCACCAGGGCTGGCGTGTAGTGATCGATCTGCGCCATCAGTGCATCGTCAAACGCTTCACGGCTGGCATAGGCCTTGTGATCGACGACTGCGGTGGCAATGCCATGATCGCGGGCAAATTCCAGCCCCCCAGCGTCTGCCTTATTGCTCATCACGGCCACTACCCGGGCGCCCAGGCGGGTGTCCCAGCGCTCTTGCTGCGCAGTGCGCACAATGGCTGCCATGTTGGAGCCGCCGCCGGAGATGAGGATCACGATGTTTTTCATGGAGGCGGCATTATCGCAGGCAGCAACATCCGCAAACGCAGCCGCGGGCCAAATGTCGGATAATCAAAGGCTTTACTGATTTCCATACAGCCATGTACAGCTGTGTACATGGATCCATCCCGGATTCACTTCATGAGCGCCAAAGCACCTGTCGATCCCATCCGCAAATACCTTGAAACGGCCCGCCACCAGATTTCGGTGGGCAACCTCACCGGTGCCGCGCAAACCCTGAACGATGCCCGCCAGCGTTCGCCGCGCGATGCTCGCCTTTTCATGCTCGCCGCACTGATGGCCGAGAAGTCCGGCAATCTCAATGGCGCCTTTGATGCCATGCAGCGCTGCGTCACCATGGCGCCGGAATGGGGCCCGGGCCTGCTCGAACAAGCCTTGCTTTATGCCCGCCACGACCACGACAACGAGGCCATGGCGGCGGCAGAGAAAGTCATTGCGCTGGAGCCCAACAACCCGCATGTCATTGCCGGCGTCATCGACATTGCCCACCGCGTCGGCAATATCGAAATGGCGATCCGCCACTTGCAGCGCGTGCTCGAACTCACGCCGGGCGACCGGACTCTGCGCCGCCATCTGGCCGTCGACCTGGGCCATATCCACAAGTGGGACGAGGCCCTGGCCGTTTTTGAGTCGCTGATCAACGAGCAGCCTGGCGACCATCTCGCCCGCATCGCCCGCGTGCAGATGCTGCAAGCACGCGGCACCATGCAAGACGCCCTACCCGACACCGAAGCCCTGCTCGCGCTCAAGGCCGATGACAAGGTCTACCAGTACTACCACCAGTTGGCCAAGGGCGAAGTGCCCGCCCATGTGCCTGTGGAGCTGACCACCCGCATGTTTGACGACATGGCGGGCACCTATGACAAGCACATGGTGCGCGCTCTGGGCTATCGCCTGCCCAAGCTGGCGGCCGATCAGCTGCTGGAAATCTTCCCTGACCGGCGCTTTAACCTGCTGGACCTGGGCTGCGGCACCGGACTGCTGGGCGCCGTACTGGGCCCCATTGATGGCTATATCCTGGGTGTGGACATGTCATCCAAGATGCTGGCTGAAGCCGCCAAGCACAAGGTGTACTACAAGTTCCACCAGGTCAATCTGCTCGAAGCGCTGGCAGCTACACCGGCCAACACCTTTGAAGCCATCACCGCGCTGGATGTGCTGATCTACGTGGGTGACCTGCAGCAAACGCTGGCGGATGCCTATCGCGTGCTGGCCCCTGGCGGGGTGCTGATCTTCTCGTGCGAGCACGGTGACGTGACCGGCCCCGACAGCAAGCTCCAACCATTTGGCCGCTATACCCACACGCTGGCCAGCACCGTGCGCCTGGCCAAGGCGGCCGGTTTTGAGCGCGTCGACACCAAGGATGTGGATCTGCGCATGGAAGCGGGCCAGCCGGTGGACGGTTTCGTGGTGACGGCTTTCAAGCCCAAGGAAGGCTGATCGTCCCGCCCCCAGGCAAAAGGCCTTGCATGTCTGCAAGGCCTTTTTTTATTCAATGGGCAAGCATCGACGAGGCTATGCCGCCAGGCGCGAGCTTTTGGGCACATGGGCCATCAAAAACTCCATCTGGTCCGCCAGAATGCGGCGGTTGCGCAGAATAAAGTCTTCCCACAGGCTTGGCGTGTAGGGTGCATACAACAACGGCATGTGGGCTTGTTCTGGTGTGCGGCCTGCCTTGCGATGGTTGCATGATGCACATGCTGTCACCACATTCATCCAGGTGTCGGGCCCTCTTTGCGATACAGGAATCACATGCTCGCGTGTCAAATGGTCTTCGGCAAACCACTGGCCGCAGTAGGCGCAGATCTGGCGGTCCCGGCAGAAAAGCTTGCTGTTGGTGAGCGCCATGCGCATGGCAAACGGATCGATGCTGGGCTTGCCACGCGTGCCAATGATGCTGGCCACCTCAATGCGCGATTGCAGGCCGGTGACTGCATTGTGACCACCACGAAAACACGCTACATGCGAGCCCGCTTCCCAGCGAACATCGTCTGCTGCGTAATGCGTCACCGCCTCCTGCAAAGTGATCCAGGATTGGGGGACGCCGCTTGCCGATAGCTTCAACACCTTCACAATGGGCCTCCTGCACATTGGGAATCGATCCAGATACCGCAGAGCCCGCATGCCATCAAGACACTGGCACCACCATGCCTGCCATGCAGGTGCCGGGCTCCAAGCCATAATGGTCAATATACACTTTTATTGTGAAATTTGACACCAGCGCGCGGCCAATGCGCGCAAGCCGCTATAAAAACTAAAGCAACGATGAAAATCTTCCGAGGATTCGATCACCCACAGGTCACCCGCCATTGCGCTGTCACCATTGGCAACTTCGATGGTGTGCACCGCGGCCACCAGGCCATGCTTGCCTTGCTGCGCAGCGAAGCCCAGCGCCGGGGCCTGGCCAGCTGCGCGCTCACCTTCGAGCCCCATCCACGCGATTACTTTGCCCAGGTCCTGAACAAGCCGGACATGGCGCCCGCCCGCATCTCCACGCTGCGCGACAAGCTCGATCAGCTCGCCCAGTGCGGTATCGACCAGACCATTGTGCTGCCCTTCAATGCCCGGCTGGCAGCACAGGCGCCTCAGGCCTTCATTGACGATGTGCTGCTGGCGGGCCTGGGCACCGGCTACCTGCTGGTCGGCGATGATTTCCGCTTTGGCCACAAGCGTGCGGGGGACTATGGCATGCTGGTCAGTGCGGGCCGCCAGCAAGGCTTTGACGTAGCACGCATGAACAGCTACGAATCCGATGGCCTGCGCGTTTCCAGCACAGCGGTGCGCCAGGCGCTGTCGCAAGGGGATATGGCTGCGGCCGCCAAACTGCTGGGCTACCCGTATGCGATCTCCGGCCATGTGGTGCACGGGCGCAAGCTGGGCCGCCAGTTGGCCGAGAGCCAGGCAGGAGCCGGTGACGGTTTTCGGACGCTGAACCTGCGTTTTGACCACTGGAAGCCAGCTGCCAGCGGCATTTTTGTCGTGCTGGTGCATGGCTTGTCCGAGCATCCGTTGCCCGGCGTGGCCAATCTCGGCATTCGCCCGTCGCTCGACCCCAACGACGTGAATGGCGGACGTGTGCTGCTGGAAACCCATTGCCTGCAATGGCCCGCCGAACTGGGTGGGGACGGCGCTTACGGTAAAATCATCCGAGTGGAACTCCTACACAAATTGCACGACGAGCTCAAGTACGACAGTCTCGATGCCCTCACAGCCGGCATTGCCAAAGATTGCGCGGACGCCCGTGCCTACTTCAACACCCCCACGCACGCCGAAACGCGTCGCCAGACCACGCGCGACCGAATTTGACGCTGACCTTGCTGCGCCCCGCCGCGCAGAAGTCGTCGAAAAAGTGCGTGCCTGCACGCGTCCTGCATCACTTCTGCGCTCACCTATCTCAACCTGACCGGCCCCATGGCTCTGCCCCGGATCAGGACCGTGTTTTGCTTTGAAGGTTTCTATGTCCGACAAAACGCCCCATGCAGAAAAAGCCTCTGCATACCGTGCAACCCTAAACATGCCCGATACGCCTTTCCCGATGCGCGGCGATCTGCCCAAGCGCGAGCCGGGCTGGGTCAAGGAATGGGAAGACAAGGGTCTATACAAGAAGTTGCGCGATGCCCGCCACGGCGCGCCCATGTTCATCCTGCATGACGGCCCGCCCTACGCTAATGGCAAGATCCACATCGGCCATGCGGTCAACAAGATCCTCAAGGACATGATCGTCAAGAGCCGCCAGCTCGAAGGCTACGACGCGCTGTACGTCCCCGGCTGGGACTGCCACGGCCTGCCGATCGAAAACGCCATCGAAAAGCTCCATGGCCGCAACCTGCCGCGCGATGAAATGCAGGCCAAGAGCCGCGCCTTTGCCACCGAGCAGATCGAGCAGCAGATGGTGGACTTCAAGCGCCTGGGCGTACTGGGCGACTGGGATCACCCCTACAAGACCATGAACTACGCCAATGAGGCGCAGGAGTTGCGCGCGCTCAAAAAGGTGATGGAGCGTGGCTTTGTCTATCGCGGCCTCAAGCCCGTGTACTGGTGCTTCGACTGTGCATCGTCACTCGCCGAGTTCGAGATCGAGTACGCCGACAAGCAAAGCCAGACGCTGGATGTGATGTTCCCCGCTGCCGAGCCTGCCAAACTGGCCGCAGCATTCGGCCTGGATAAGCTCGACAAGGAAGCCTTCATCGTCATCTGGACGACGACGGCCTGGACGATCCCCGCCAACCAGGCGCTCAACGTCAACCCTGACCTGGAATACAGCCTGGTCGATACCGAGCGGGGCCTGCTGCTTGTGGCGTCTGCCCTGGTCGAGAAATGCCTCGCGCGCTGGAAGCTTGAAGGCAAGGTACTGGCCACCGCCAAGGGCGAAAAGCTGGACCACATGCCCTTCAAGCACCCCCTGGCGCATGTGGACAAGGGTTTTGACCGCATCTCGCCCGTCTACCTGGCCGAATACGCCACCGCCGACGACGGCACTGGTATCGTGCACTCGGCGCCCGCTTATGGCGTGGATGACTTCAACTCCTGCATGGGCAACGGCATGGACTACAAGGACATCCTCAACCCCGTGCAAGGCAATGGCGTATACGCAGCCGATCTGCCCATGTTTGGCGGCCAGCACATCTGGAAGGCCGTGCCCGTCATCATCGATGCACTCAAGGTGGCAAACCGCCTGCTGGACACCACGACCATCACGCACAGCTACCCCCATTGCTGGCGCCACAAGACGCCGGTGATCTACCGTGCCGCCGCCCAGTGGTTCATCCGCATGGATGAAGGCGAAGGCGTGTTCACCGACCCGGCCCAGAAGCCCGAGAAGACTCTGCGGCAGATCGCGCTCGAAGCCATCGACCACACCAGCTTCTACCCCGAGAACGGGCAGGAACGCCTGCGCGCGATGATCGCGGGTCGCCCGGACTGGTGCATCTCGCGCCAGCGCTCCTGGGGCGTGCCGATTCCGTTCTTTCTACATATGGACACGGGCGCTCTGCACCCCCGCACCATGGAAATCATCGATCAGGCAGCCGCCATGGTCGAAAAAGGCGGTATCGAGGCCTGGAGCCGCGCCACGGCCGAAGAAATTCTGGGCGCCGAGGACGCAAAGAACTACACCAAGAGCACCGACATCCTGGAGGTCTGGTTCGACTCGGGCAGCACCTTCTGGCACGTGATGCGCGGCACCCATGCCAACATGCACCACGACCAGGGGCCCGAGGCAGACCTGTACCTCGAAGGCCACGACCAGCATCGCGGCTGGTTCCACAGCTCGCTGCTGCTGGCATCTGCCATCTTTGGTCGTGCGCCCTACCGCGGCCTGCTCACGCACGGCTTTACCGTGGACGGCCAGGGCAAGAAGATGTCCAAGTCGCTGGGCAACACCGTCGCGCCGCAGGATGTGAGTGGCAAGATGGGGGCCGAAATCATCCGCCTGTGGGTGGCCTCTACCGACTACTCGGGCGACCTGGGTATCGACGACAAAATCCTCGCTCGCGTGGTGGATGCGTACCGCCGCATCCGCAATACGCTGCGTTTCCTGCTGGCCAATACCAGCGATTTCGATCCCGCGACCGAAAGCGTTGACTACAAGGACATGCTGGAGATCGACCAGTATGCTCTGGCGCGCGCAGCCCAGCTGCAGAAGGAAATCATCGGCCACTACCAGGTCTATGAATTCCACCCTGTGGTTACCAAGCTGCAGCTGTTCTGCTCCGAAGACCTGGGCGGCTTCTACCTGGATGTGCTCAAGGACCGCCTCTACACCACGGCGCCCCAGAGCCTGGCGCGCCGCTCGGCACAGACCGCGCTGCACCAGATCACCCAGGCACTGCTGCGCTGGATGGCGCCTTTCCTGTCGTTCACGGCCGAAGAAGCCTGGAAGATCGTGGGCAACAGCGACACCATCTTCCTGGAAAAATTCACCGACCTGCCCGAAGGCGACGACGCCCTGCTCACCAAGTGGACCCGCATCCGCGAAATCCGCGACGTGGTCAACAAGGACATCGAGACCGTGCGTGGTGAAGGTAAAGTGGGGGCATCGCTGCAGGCAGAGGTCACCGTGGCAGCCCAGCCTGAAGATCTGGCGCTGCTGCAAACACTGGCCGATGACCTGAAGTTCGTCTTCATCACGTCCAGCGCCCAAGCCGTGGCAGGCAATGAACTGGCGGTCACCGTCACGCCTTCGGAGCATGCCAAGTGCGAGCGCTGCTGGCATTACCGCGCCGATGTGGGAGCGAACCCCGAGCACCCGAGCCTGTGCGGCCGTTGCGACAGCAACCTGCATGGCAGTGGTGAAGTACGCACCAAGGCATAAACGCCTTGCTGCAAAAAAAGTGAGTTGTTTGCGCCTGCTCGCCAATATTCTCCATATCAAACGATTTTGAAAATATTGCACAGCAAGCGCTGACAGCTATCAAAACCATTGCACCCAAAGTGACATGAGCAACAAGCAGATGACGGGAAAACGCGCTTTCGCGCTGTGGCTGGCCCTGGCCGCCGTGCTGTTCTGGCTGGACCAGTGGAGCAAGGAATGGATTCTGTCCCACTACCAGCTGGGCGAATACACCACCATCACCAGCTTTTTCAATATCGTACGTGCACACAACCCTGGTGCGGCATTCTCATTTCTCGCCACCGCTGGCGGCTGGCAGCGCTGGCTGTTCACCGGCATCGGCGTCGTAGTGGGCGTCGTCATTGCATGGCAACTGTACAAATACAGCCATAAAACGCTGTTCTGCTTGTCACTCAGCTGCATTCTGGGCGGTGCCATTGGCAATGTGGTTGACCGCATGCGCCACGGCTACGTGGTGGACATGCTCGACTTCCACTGGGCGGGCAGCCACTTTCCCGCCTTCAACCTGGCCGATACCGCCATCACCATTGGCGCCATTCTGCTGATTCTGGATGAATTGCTGCGCATGAAGCGCGGAGACACAGCCTAAAGACTTGGCCGCGCGCACCTCGCCGCACCCGCATTCAAAACCGCCCTCGCCCAACGATGGCGGTTTTTTTACATCTGCTGTCCTCGCAAAAAGCCACCCAGCGGCCCTCTGCGCCCTCAACTGCGAGAGCCAGTCGCTATCCAGGTAAAACGGCCGATCTGCAGCTGCGGTTGCAAGCGCATTGTCAAAAACAAAGAAAAATGACTGCTATGGCGTACGCCCTACAACAATTTGCTGCTATCAGGGGTATAGTGTTCGGTTCGCTTTATGAAACACCTGCTCAATCTTCTTGCCGCCATTGCGCTGCTGGTCTGGGGGTCTCATATGGTGCGCACAGGGGTGTTGCGCGTCTTTGGCGCCAACCTCCGCAACCTGCTCGCGCGCAGTATGAGCAACCGTTTCACCGCCATGCTTTCGGGCATCGGGGTGACCGCACTTGTGCAATCGAGCACCGCCACCTCGCTGATGACTGCCTCCTTCGTAGGGCAAGGCATGATTCCGCTCACCGCTGCCCTGGCCGTGATGCGGGGAGCCGACGTGGGCACCGCCTTGATGGCTGTGCTGTTCTCCACTGACTTGTCGTGGCTGTCGCCGCTGCTCATCTTCATGGGGGTGGTGCTATTCATCTCCAAGCAGGATTCCACCGCTGGCCGTGTGGGGCGCGTCTTCATTGGCCTGGGCCTCATGCTGCTCGCGCTGCGCCTGATTGTGGAGGCGACGGAGCCGCTATTGGCATCCGAAGCCGTGCGCACCTTGCTCGTCAGCGTCAAGAGCGACTTCTTCATGGAGCTGCTGCTGGGCGCCATTCTGGCCATCGTCGCCTACTCCAGCCTGGCCATCGTGCTCCTGATTGCCGCCATGGCCGCCTCGGGCGCCATCACGGCCGACATGTCGCTGGGCCTGGTACTGGGCGCCAATCTGGGCAGCGGCGTGCTCGCCGTGCTGCAAACCGCCAAGTCGTCCATCGAAGTGCGCCAAGTCACCGTAGGCAACCTCATCTTCAAGATCCTGGGCATTGCCATCGTCGCGCCATTCTCCGGCCTGTGGACAATCTACGCCGCGCCCTATATCAATGATGCCGGGCGTTCGGCCGTTCTGTTCCACCTCGCTTTCAACATTCTCAATAGCCTGGGCTTCATCTGGTTCACCGGCATCATCAGCGACTGGATGCGCAAGCTGCTGCCCAAGGAAGACGCCGCCAAGAGTGGCCCGCAACGCCCGCGCCATCTGGATCCATCTGCGCTGTCCACACCCTCTCTTGCCATATCGTGCGCGGCCCGCGAAGCGCTGCACCAGGCAGACGTTGTCGAATCCATGCTGATCGGCCTGCACAACGTGGTGCAGACCGACAACCAGCAGCTCTCGCAAGACCTGCGCAAGCTCGACGACACCGTCGATGAACTGTACTCGGCCATCAAGTACTACATGACCAAGATCTCGCGCGCCGAACTGGACGAGCGCGAAAGCCAACGCTGGACAGAAATCATCAATTTCACCATCAACATGGAGCAGATCGGCGACATCATCGAACGCGTGCTCACCGATGTGGAAAACAAGAAAATCAAGAAGCGCCGCCAGTTCAGCAAGGCGGGTATGGAAGAGATCAACGAACTGCACGCCCACCTGCTGGACAACCTGCGCCTGGCGATGAGCGTTTTCCTGACCGGCAACGTGCGAGATGCGCAAAAACTGCTGGAAGAAAAGGCGCGCTTTCGTGATCTGGAGCTGGCCTACTCTGCGTCACACCTGGAGCGCCTGTCGCACAACACTGTGCAAAGCATCGAAACCAGCTCGCTGCACATTGACCTCATCAGCGATCTGAAACGCATCAACTCCCTGCTGTGCTCGGTGGCCTACCCCATTTTGGAATCCGCCGGCGCCCTGGCCCACAGCCGCCTCAAGGACGACCCCGAGCCCACGCGCCACTGACGGGAGGTCAGTTGCCAGAGTCAATCCTGGAAGCAAGGCCGATTTGGCATACAATGCCAGCTGTTTTCTGCGCCCCACTCGCGCAGCAATGACAAGGAAGCGTGGCAGAGTGGTTGAATGCACCGGTCTTGAAAACCGGCGATGGTGAAAGCCATCCGTGAGTTCGAATCTCACCGCTTCCGCCAGAAATTTGAAAAAAGCACTCGGCTTGCAACAGCGGCGAGTGCTTTTTGCATTTCTATAGCCTCCGAGAAGACTTGCTCCCTCTCAAGCGCCAAACTGCAGACAACGCATGCTAAGCGTGCCGCTCTGAAACCCCTCGTACATCTGCATGGGTGCAGCGCTGCCCTGTGCCGCTCCAAGTGCGTACAGCAAAGGCCAGTAATGATCTGGTGTAGGCACTGCCATCTTGGCGGAAGCCTGCAACTGCTGGTAATTCAGCAGCGCCTGATCATCGCGTGCCAGCAAAGCCTTCTTGACAACATCATCGAACTGCTGCGCCCAGTCGCGCGCCGCCATCAGGCCTTCAGGAGCGCCCCGCACCGTTGCCCGCAGGTTGTGCACGATATTGCCACTGCCGATGATCAGCACCCCCTTTTCACGCAGGGCGGCCAGTTCGCGCCCCACGGCGTAGTGGTACGCAGCGGGCTGGTCGTAATCGATCGACACCTGGAACACCGGCACATCTGCCTGGGGGAACAGATGATGCAGCACCGTCCAAGTGCCGTGGTCCAATCCCCACTGATCCGTCAGCTGGGCCTTGCCCGTGCGTACCAATGCAGCAGCTTCGGCAGCCATGGCGGGGTGGCCCGGGGCGGGGTACTGCATCTCCTGCAAGGCAGCAGGAAAGCCTGAAAAATCATGAATGGTGCGTGGCTTTTCGTTGACAGTAACCCCCGTGGAGCCGCGCGTCAGCCAATGGGCGGACACCACCAGAATAGCGGCGGGTTTTGCCAGCTTGCTGCCCCAGCTAGACAGCGTATGGGTAAAGGTATTGCTGCTGACCGCATTCATCGGACTGCCATGACCAATGAACAACACTGGCATTTTGCCGGCAGGCACGGGCGCACTGCGCGCCAAAGCCTCGCTCAAAGGCGTCAGCCCGGCCATGACAGCACCAAGGCTGCCAGACAACAGAAGAGAACGGCGGGAGTACATAGAAAAGGAAAGTAGCAGACGGCCCCGGTCAGAGCCAGGGCTGCGATGCAAGTTCCCGCCCCAAAAAACAAAAGGCCTGCCACTGGCAAGCCTTGTTCTTCTCCCAGGCAGCGGTCACTGGTAGGGCGTGACAGACTTGAACTGTCGACCAAAGGATTATGAGTCCTCTGCTCTAACCAACTGAGCTAACGCCCCAGCACCACCACCCTTGCAGGTGAAGCTAGGCATTCTAGCGTCTATTTGGAATGGCTCAGCGCGTTGGAAACCAGCTTTGAGGTGATTCCAACAATCTGGATCATCTTTTCATACGGCATGCGCTTGGGGCCAATCACCCCCAGAGTGCCTACAATCTTGCCGTTGACTTGGTAAGGCGTGCTCACCACCGACAGCTCCTGCACCGGCAGAATCTGGCTTTCGCCGCCGATATAGATCTGCACGCCTTCGGCACGGTTGGAACTCTCGAGCAGATGCAGAATCTGCGTTTTCTGCTCAAACAGGTCAAACGCGCGGCGCAGATTGGTCATGTCGTTGCTGAAATCGCTGACGGCCAGCAGATTGCGCTCGCCAGCAATGACCAGCTCGTCCTGCGCCTGGTCCTCATCCGCCCCGACATGAACCGCTGCCAGCATCAGTGCGCCAATCTCGTCGCGCAGCTTTTCCACCTCTTTGCGCAACAGCTGGCGCACCTGGTCAATCGCCAGGCCCGCATAGTGTGCGTTCAGGTAGTTGGCCGTCTCGATCAGCTGGCTTTGCGAGTAATCGGATTCGGTAAAGATCACGCGGTTCTGCACATCGCCATCAGGCGAGACCAGAATCACCAGAATGCGCTTTTCAGACAACCGCAAGAATTCGATATGCCGAAAGGATGAGCTTTTGCGCGGCGCCTGCACCACGCCCACAAACTGAGACAGATCGGAGAGCACGCCAGCGGCACTCGCAATCACCTTTTGAGGCTGTTCAGGCGCAATCTCCGCCGATACCACCTGATCCTGTTCGACCGTCAGCATCGTGTCGACAAACAAGCGGTAGCCCTTCGCAGTAGGCACCCGGCCAGCAGAGGTGTGGGGGCTGGCGATCAGGCCCAATCCCTCCAGATCAGCCATCACATTGCGGATGGTGGCAGAAGACAGATCGAGGCCAGACGCCTGCGTGAGCGCACGCGACCCCACCGGGTGGCCATCCGCTATGTAGCGTTCCACCAGGGTTTTCAGCAACAACCGGGCGCGATCATCGAGCATGGGGGCATTTTACTTGTGTAATTTAGTCACCAATCTGCCACGTTACACACTCATTTGATGCCCGAGATCGGCGATGAACGGCCATCTAGTCATTGGTCTTCTGTCCTCACCAAAGGCCTAGATCAAAATTTTTAGGTTTTTCTAAACACTGCAACATCCAATTCACCTGTCGAACCGCAAGCTCATACAGTTAGGTGAACTAGACATGACCGTTGCATGTCTTCTACATCTAGTCAGCCATCATGAGACCACTGCAATCTGATCGCTTGCCGAGCAAGGCTCGAATGATCTTCGTTCTGTCTGTTTGCGGGGTTGGATATGCCACTCTTGAACTGCTGGGCGTCATTCAGATGAAGGATGTTTCCGCTGCCACCAAGCTCTTGCTTACTCGATTGGGAGTCTTATTCGCTTATGTGGGTGCGCTGCTGGCAGGCCTACAGTTCTACTGGGACGCACGAGCGGAACGCATCGCCGCAGAGGCCGAACAGAAGAGAAACCGCGCACAACGTGACAACGATCTTCTCCGGAGCCTTGGCGACGAGTTGCAGAAGGAGTATCAGGCAATACTCGACCGCAACGACACAGAAGCTCGATTGGCCGAAGCTGAGCTGAAAGGCACCTCCCTCTATCTCCGAAACAAGAACTGGCTTGGGAAGGTCGCGCTAGTTGGCGTATTTCTGGGGGCGGTTCTGCAAATTATGGGCTCGACCTGATGGCCAATCCTTCCATCGAGAGGACATTGAGCGGCCGCGTATCCATAAATCGCCATAGTCAAATTCAGATACCGAACACACAAACGGTCAAAAGCCGCGATGCATCCCCGAAAGCGGTGCCCCTTTCTGGGTTTTTCGCCCTGTCTATGGATAATGCGATGAAAATATAACAACTGAATAGACATGAAGCCATTGGCACACATTCTTATCGTTTTAGCAGGATGGGCGACGTCGCCTGTGCAAGCGCAGGAGGTCTACCGATGCGGAAACACCTATTCACATGAGCCATGCAAAGGAGCGAAGGTCGTAGACACGGCACCAGCAATTACTGACCCCCAAGGCCCTAAAACCAAGTTAATTTACCTGTGCAAGCGACCAGACAAGAGCGAGTTATGGTGGATTCACGAAGAGTGTTCACGCCGCAGCTGGACAGTGGTCGATAGCGTGCGTGTGCCAGCTGATATTTCATGGGACGAACAGGTGGAAGTAGCGAGGCAAAAGAGGTCTGAAAATAGCTACCGCCCAACCGTCAGGCCCAGCTACAACAGCGCAGCAAGCAGCAGTAACAGTTCGGAATGTGACGCACTCACTAGACGGGTGAACGAACTCGACAGCATGGCAAGAGCCGGAGGAACAGCCCAACGGATGGAGTAGATTCGGCAAGAAAGGCAAAGCACGAGGGACAGGCAGTTTCAAATAGGATGCTAGCCCTTGAGACTTAGGTTCACGCGATGGCAGCAACCAGGATTTGGAATGGGCAACCACATGTCGGATGACAAGTTGCTGTGTCGCCCTCGGCTATCCTCCGAATCACCGCTCCAGGGCTGCGGCCAAACGAGCGTCGATGCGGGAAGCCCCAATTAATGATGTAATTTGCGTATGCAATCTCGCTTTCAACACATTGCCCTGATTGGCAAATACCATGCGCCGCCTTCTGCGGAGGTGCGCCAGCAGTCCATTGTCGCCTTCAGCCAGATTGCCAGCTATGTCGAGGCCCGGGGCGGCACCGCCTATCTGGAGCAGGAAACTGCCAACTTCACCGGCATGGACCATTACCCCACGCTCAGCCTCGATGAAGTGGGCAAGCGCTGCGATCTCGCCATTGTGTTGGGCGGCGACGGCACGATGCTGGGTGTGGGACGAGAGCTGGCCAAGTACAACACGCCGCTGGTGGGCATCAACCAGGGGCGGCTGGGCTTTGTGACAGATATTCCACTGCAGACTTTTCTGGCGCCCTTATCTGCCATTCTGGCGGGCGAGTACGAAGAAGAGATTCGCTCGATGATCCATGCGCTGGTGATCCGCGATGGCGAGTGTGTGTTCCAGGCCCTGGCGTTCAATGACGTGGTCGTCAACCGTGGCGGCACATCGGGCATGGTGGAGCTGCGGGTAGAGGTGGATGGCCAACTGGTGGCCAACCAGCGCGCCGACGGCCTGATCATTGCTACTCCCACCGGCTCCACCGCCTATGCGTTGTCGGTGGGTGGGCCGATTGTTCACCCGGCACTGGCGTGCTGGGTCATGGCGCCGATTGCGCCGCATACGCTCTCCAACCGTCCGATCGTGGTGCCCGATACGCAGGAGATTTCGATCGAGGTGATTGGTGGGCGCGACATAGCGGCCAATTTCGATATGCAGTCGCTGGCCTCCATCCTGCGCGGCGACAAGATTCTGGTGCGCAGCGCGCCCCATAAAACACGGTTTCTGCACCCCCGCGGCTGGAACTACTACACCACTTTGCGCAAGAAACTGGGCTGGAACGAAGGGGGCATCACACCATGAGCCTCAAGCGCATTGCGCTGCGCGATTTTGTGATCGTCGAGCAGTTGGAGGTTGATTTTTCGCCCGGCTTCACTGCCTTGACCGGAGAGACCGGCGCTGGCAAATCGATTCTGATCGACGCATTGCAACTGGTACTGGGCAGCCGCGCCGATACCGGCTTTGTGCGCCAGGGGGCTGCCAAATCAGAATTGATAGCAGAGTTCGATACACCACCTGCGCTGAAGCCATATTTGACTGAGAACGAGCTGCAACCCGATGAATCAGTGCTGCTGCGCCGTGTGATCGACGCCCAGGGCAAAAGCAAGTTCTGGATCAATGGCGTAGCGGCGACCGCAACCCAGCTGCGCAGCATTGCACCAGCCTTGGTAGATATACATGGCCAGCACGCCTGGCAAAGCTTGATGCAGTCAGAGCCCGTGCGACGCCTGCTGGATGCCTATGCCAACGCCGATTGCAGCAGCGTTCAGGAGGCGTATCTTTCCTGGCGCGCCGCAGACAAGACGCTGCAACAGGCCCGCAGCATGGAAGCCACACACCAGCGCGAACGCGAGCGGTTGCTGTGGCAGATATCAGAAGTGGACAAACTCGCCCCTACCGAGCACGAATGGGAAGAACTCAACGCCCAGCACACGCGGCTGTCCCACGCACAGACACTGATGGATGCGGCCACCCATGCCCTTGCCGCCCTGGAAGATGAAGACAGCGGCGCCAGCGTGCAAGCCAATCGCGCCCTGCACACCTTGCAGGCGCAGGCCCATGTCGAGCCGCAATTTGCTGCGATGGCTGAAACGCTGGAAGGCTGCGTTGCGCAGCTGGAAGACCTGGCGCGCTCGCTGGGCGGCTATTTGCGGCATGCAGAGCTAGACCCTGACAAACTCGAACAACTGGACGAGCGCCTGGGCAGCTGGCTCAGCCTGGCCAGGCGTTACAAGCGCCCTCCGGAAGATCTGCCCGCGCTGCTGCAAGGCTGGAAAAACGAATTAAAGGCGCTGGATGCGTCTGCAGACATCCATGCGCTGGAGAATGCCGCCGCAGCGGGTTGGAAAGCCTACGAAAAGGCTGCCCAGGCGCTCAGCAAGATACGCGCGCGTGCTGCAGAGCGCCTGTCGCAAGCCATTACCAGTGCCATGCAAGAGCTGGGCATGGCTGGCGGCCGCTTTGTCGCCACCATTCACCCTGCCAAGGAGCCCCGCGCCGATGGCATGGACGATGTGGAGCTGTTGGTGGCCGGGCACCCTGGCACCGAGCCCAAGCCCATTGCCAAGGTCGCCTCGGGCGGTGAGCTGTCTCGCATCTCGCTGGCCATTGCCATCTCCACCAGCCAGCTCGGCCAGGCTCCCACCTTGATTTTTGACGAAATCGACTCCGGCATTGGCGGTGCCGTTGCCGACGCGGTGGGCCGCGTCATGCATGCGCTGGGGCAGGATCGCCAGGTGCTGGCAGTCACCCATCTGGCGCAGGTTGCTGCACGCGGCGACACCCATCTGGTGGTCACCAAGCAGCGCAGCAAATCCGGCACCAGCAGCCATATCAGCGCAGTGACAGAGAATGGCCGGGTTGATGAGATTGCGCGCATGCTGGGCGGGGAACATATCTCTTCCACCAGCAGGGCTCACGCACGAGAAATGATTGCAGGAGGTGTACATGACCAATAGTGCAGACCGGCGACCGCCGCTGCAGGTAGTGGTGCTTACAGGCATGGCCGGCTCGGGAAAGTCGGTCGCGCTGCATGCGCTGGAAGACATTGGCTATTACTGTGTGGACAACCTGCCGCCAGAGCTGCTGCCCTCGCTGGTGTCGCTGGAGCATTGGCAGCATGGCAACCGCGTTGCCATTGCCATTGATGCACGCAGCGCCAAAGCCTTGTACCTGGTGCCTGAGCAGCTCGACAAGCTGCGTGCCACAGGCGCCCAGGTGCAACTCATCTACATGGATGCGCTGCGGGACATCCTGATCCGGCGATTTTCCGAAACGCGCAGGCGCCACCCGCTGACCAATGAAACGCTGCAGGCCGGCCCGCGCGCATTGGTGCAGATGATTGACGAAGAACGCGCCTTGCTGGCCGATCTGCGCGAGCAGGCACATGTAATTGACACCAGCAACCTGCGTGTCTCGCAACTGCAAGCCTACATCAAGCAGTTCATGCAGGCGCCTACCTCCAGCCTGACCCTGGTTTTCCAGTCGTTCGGCTTCAAGAACGGCATCCCCATGGACAGCGACTACATGTTCGATGTACGCATGCTGCCCAACCCTTATTACGAGCCGGATCTGCGCAGCCACACGGGGCTGGAGGCGCCGGTTGCGCAGTTTCTGGCACAGCAGCCAGCGGTGCTCAAAATGCAGGAAGACATCATTCGCTTCCTGGACAACTGGCTACCCGAGATGGTGCTCAACCACCGCAGCTATGCCACCGTGTCCATCGGGTGCACCGGCGGCCAGCACCGCTCGGTCTACCTCGTCAACGCATTGGCGCAGCACTTCCAAAGCCGGTGGACGACACTGCAGCGCCACCGCGAACTGGACCAGAGAGCACATTGATGGCAGCGCAGCAGTGCGCCCCGTTTGGCGCACTGCATGCATACGTGCGAACACAAGCGTGCTTGCTACTGCCGGGCTCCAAAACGAAGCGCGCAAACAGCTCTCTTTTCAGAGAGCTGCGCCCACATCATTTCAAATCACCGCTCAGCCCTGCAGCAAATTGCGCACGGGCGCAGGCAAACCCAGCGCAGACAGCTGCTCGGGCCGGTACCACCCCCCGGCTGCCGCTGGTAGCGGTGGGTTTTCGGCGCGGATCCGCTCCGGGTGCAAATGCAAATCCTTGTGGGTGAGCACATGCAAAAACGGTGCGAGCGGCTCTGGCGCAGTACCGCCACACTCCTGGGCGGCTTGCCGCAACTGAGCCTCGGTTTCGTAAACCGGCAAGCAATACAAGCTGGCCCAGATGCCTTTGGGCGGGCGCTTTTCCAGCCAGATGGCGCCGTCGGCGCGTTCCGCCCACAGCAGCCACCAGCTGGCAGAGCTGCGCTTGAGCTTTTTTGTCTTGACCGGATAACGTTCGGGCGCTCCTTCGCGCCGCGCCGCACAGCTGCCGTGCACGGGGCACAGCAGGCAACTGGGCTTTTTGGGCGTACAAATGGCCGCACCCAGATCCATCATGCCCTGGGTGTAGCGCGGCATGGCGGTGGAGAGATCGGTGGTAGGCAACAAGTCTTCCGCCAGTGCCCAGAGCTTTTTCTCGGCAGCGCTGCTGGCCAGATCGTCCGAAAAACCCAGCGCCCGCGTCAGCACCCGTTTGACGTTCGCATCGAGAATGGCCGCGCGTGCAGCAAAGCAGAACGATGCAATCGCACTGGCAGTCGATCGCCCAATGCCGGGCAGAGAAGCGAGCTCCTCAACCGTGCGGGGGAAAGCACCGCCAAAACGCGACATGACCTCCTGTGCACAGCGATGCAGATTGCGGGCCCGGCTGTAGTAGCCCAAGCCGCTCCACAGCGCCATCACCTCTTCATCACTCCCTGCGGCCAGGTCTGCGACGGTTGGAAAATGCTGCAGGAATCGCTCGTAATAGCCCAGAACGGTGGTGACCTGCGTTTGCTGCAACATGATTTCGGACAGCCATACGCGGTACGGGTCGCGGGTGTTCTGCCAAGGCAGGTGGTGGCGTCCGTGGCTTTGCTGCCAGGCGACGATCTGTTGTGAAAATTGGCTCAAATCTAGACTCAAAAAGAAAGAACTGCGGGGGGTGCGTATCGGGGTGAGCCAAGGCTGCGCTCTATGCCAAAGCCTGGTCAAAAATGATCAATGACGGGCAATGGCCTGGTCTTGGACGGTCTTCAACACCTCCCGCTATTTTTGGCACTTGCGGCAATAGTATGTGCTGCGCTGGCCTTGCTTGATCGCAACCACGGGGGTTCCGCACTGTTTACAAGGCTCTCCTGCCCTTCCGTACACATTGGCCTGTGCCTGAAACGCGCCAGCATAGCCGTTGACCTGAACAAAATCCCGCAAGGTGCTGCCCCCCAGCTCAATGGCTTTCCCCAGCACCAGGGGAATGGCCGTGTGCAAGCGCTGCGCCTGGGGCTTGGTCACCTTGTTTGCAGGTTTGGAAGGCAGAATGCCCGCGAGAAACAGCACTTCACTCGCGTAGATATTGCCAACCCCGACCACCAGTTGCCCACCCAGCAGCAACTGCTTGATCGGCGTGCTGGAGCGTTTGAGTCCCTTAGCGAAGTAACGCAGGCTGAATCCCTCGTCAAATGGCTCCATGCCCAGATGGTTAAGCAGCTTGGCCGCCATCGCCGACTCCATATCCGGCGCCCATACCACCGCTCCAAAGCGCCTGGGGTCATGCAGCCGCAGAGTGCCACGGTCCGTCACCAGATCGAAATGATCGTGGGGCCCGGCAGGCGGCAAGGCTGGTGCGGTCTGCAGGCTGCCCGACATTCCCAGATGCAACAGCAAAACGCCCTGGTCCAACTGCAAAACAATGTATTTGCCGCGCCGCAGAACATGCTGCACCATGCGGCCGGCCAGCGCCGCTGGTTCAACCCCCAGCGGCCAACGCAAGGGCTTTCCAAGCGTGATGCGCTCAATGGTGGCACCCTGCAGGGGCTGGATCAACCCGCGTCTTGTCACTTCCACTTCTGGTAACTCAGGCACTGTTTTCCTTCTGCATGGCTCGTGGGCTATCGTTTATTATGGGCTGATGAAGCACGCTCTCCGATATTTGGCATATTTTCTGGCAACCGGTTTGACCGTGCCCGCACTGGCAAATGCAAGCCCCAGTGCGCAATCACACCCTTCCGTCAAAAAGCAGAGCCTTGCAGCTGCAGAACGCGCGGAAGACGCCCAGTCCCAACTGGATGCAGAGCTCTTCTATGAGCTTTTGCTCGGCGAAATGTACGCAAGCCAAGGCGACGCATCCACCAGTGTGGAGCTACTCCTGGACGCGGCGCGCCGCACCGGCGACGAAAAGGTTTACCAGCGCGCCGCGCAGATTGCGCTACTTTCACGTTCCGCCCAGAAGGCCAACATGGTTGCTCAGGCGTGGCGACAAGCCCACCCGCAATCGCGCCAGGCCAGCCGCTACTTGCTCCAGGTCATGTTGTCCACCAACCATGGTGAAGAAACGGGAGCGCTGCTGAAGCAGGAAATTGCCCTGGCCAAGCCCGATGAAAAGCTCGAATGGATTCGCGCCATTCCCAGCATCTACCGCCGTGTCAGCGATCAGGCGCAAGCTACGCGCATTGTGCGTGAAGCGCTCACGCCGGAATTGGAGAACCCGGCCACCGGGCCTGATTCCTGGGCCGCCATCGGCACCATGGAACTTGCAGCAGGAGCGCCTGCTGCGGCGCTGGAGGCCGCCCGCAAGGCCCTGTCATTGGACGCTGGCAACCAAGCAGCAGGCAGGCTGGCTGCAGCCCTGGTAGCAGCCAACGTGCCCGAGGCCGAGTCACTGGTGACCGATTTCCTCAGCAATGCCAAAAGCGCCGATGCACATCTGGCCTATGCCCGCAGCCTGATGAATGCAGACCGTCTGGAGGAAGCGCAAACCCAGTTGAACGAAGCAACGCGGATCGATCCCAGCTCTGCCGATGCATGGATCCTCAAGGCGGCGCTGCAGGCCCAGCTCAAGCAATACTCGGACGCCGATGTATCCCTTCTCAAGCTCGACACCTTGATCGACAAGTTTCCGTCCCAGGTTCTGCAGCGGGAAGTACGCATCCAAAGCCTGATGCTGCGCGAACAGATGGCCGAAGCCCAGAAGAAATGGGAAGAAGCCGAGCACTGGGCCGATGAAATCGCCAAAACCGGCAACCAGCCCCTGGCAACACTGCGCAAGGCTTCCATCCGCATGCAGCAAGGCCAGTTTGACGCGGCAGCCGCCTTGCTGAACGATTTGCCGGAAACCAGCCCCGGAGAAACTCGCACCAAGCTGTCTGCACAGGTTCAGCTGTACAAAACCGCGAAGAATTACGCCCAGGCGCTCGAAGTGCAATCCAAGCTGCTGGAAATGCTGCCCAACGATCCGGATCTGCTTTACGAGCAGGCGATGCTCGCCGAGCGCGCAAACAAGATCGAGGAGGCAGAGACGCTGCTGCGCAAGCTCATCGCGCTCAAGCCCGATCACCACCATGCATACAACGCGCTGGGTTACCTGCTGGCAGACCGCGGGCTCAAACTTGGCGAAGCCAAATCCCTGATCGAAAAAGCGCTCAGCTTGGTGCCTGGTGACCCCTTCATCACCGACAGCCTGGGCTGGGTGGAATACAAACAAGGCAACCTGGAGCAAGCTGCGCAATTGCTGGAAAAAGCCTACACCAAGCAGCCCGATCCGGAAATCGGAGCTCACCTGGCCGAAGTCTGGTGGAAACAAGGCAAGACCAAGCCCGCAGAAGAGCTGTTGCGTGCAGCCAGGAAAGACGCACCGGACAACGAAACCGTGCTCAAGACTTTCCAACTGCTGGGCATTCAGCCATGACGCCTGTGACGGGTCTGCGTACGCCCCTCACCAGAAGGCGCCTTTGCACGATGTTTGCAGCAGGGACTGCACTGGCCCTGCTGGAAGGTTGTGCAACGCCCCAGCGGCAATTGACACCCCCGGCCGGCGCAGGCTACTGGAGTGGGCGCATGTCCGTCCAGGTGCAGAGCGCGCCGCCACAGTCGACCAGCGGCAGCTTTGAACTCTCTGGCAACCCGCAACAGGGCGAGTTGGTATTGCTCAATCCATTGGGAAATATCGTAGCCCGCGTCCATTGGTCTGCGGAACAAGCCAGTGTCACCCAAGGCAATACCGTCCGCGAGAAAGCCTCGCTTGATGAACTGACCGAGGAGCTCCTGGGTACCAGCCTGCCCATTGCGGCACTGTTCGACTGGCTGCAGGGCCGCAACACGCTTACGCAGGGCTGGCAAGCAGATCTGGATGCCTTCAACGATGGGAAAATCACTGCCCAACGCACCTCGCCGCTCCCTGAAGCCAGCTTGCGCATCGTGCTTGAGCGCCCTTAGCCTTTTGTTGAATTGATCCGCACCATGCGTACGCTGTACGACGTTCCAGCCCCTGCCAAACTCAACCTCTTTCTGCACATCACGGGGCGCCGGGCCGATGGCTATCACCTGCTGCAGTCCGTCTTCATGCTGATCGACTGGGCCGATGAACTGCATTTTGAAATCAGCCCCTCCGGAGCCGTCACCCGAGAAGACCTTGGCACACCCCTGCCCGCAGACGACCTGATCACCCGGGCAGCGCGGGCGCTACAGCAAGCCACAGGCTGCATGCAGGGCGTTCACATCGGTGTTCGCAAGAACCTGCCAGCGCAGGCTGGCATGGGGGGCGGCTCGTCCGACGCTGCCAGCACCCTGCTGGCACTCAATCAGCTGTGGAATCTGCAGCTGAGCCGCGATGAGCTGCAACGCATCGGACTGAGCCTTGGCGCAGATGTTCCGTTTTTTATTTTCGGAAAGTCGGCTTGGGTGGAAGGAATCGGTGACATAATACGGCCACTCGAAAACGAGCAGCAGCTAGCAGACACCGCGCTGATAGTTGTGAAGCCGCAAGAAGGCTTGGATACGAAATTAATTTTTTCAAATCCCAACCTGAAACGCGATTCAAAAGCTGCTACAATTTCGGACTTCGCTGCAAAGCACTTTGACTTCGGTCAAAACGACTTGCAGCCGGTCGCAGAAAGCCTGTGCCCTTCGATAAAAAAAGTCAGTGACTTTCTTAAATCGCAAGGATTGCATGCTAGAATGACGGGCTCAGGCAGTGCAGTGTTTGCAGTGAAAAAGCAAGCTATTAGCTGCCAAAGCAGTTTTTCACAAGACTGGACAGTGAAAGATTGCAAAAGTCTTATTGAGCATCCATTGATTGGATGGGCAAAAGATTAAAAGTTTTTAGGAATCAGTGTTGCTTAGCATTGGTTCTTGTAGGGGAGTCGCCAAGCTGGTTAAGGCACCGGATTTTGATTCCGGCATGCGAAGGTTCGAATCCTTCTTCCCCTGCCAATTTCTTACCGCGCAAAAGCAGCGCTCACAGCTAACCCATACCCACTGGGACGCTATGCAAAACCATCATCCAGACTTCATGGTTTTCAGTGGTAATGCCAACACAGGCCTTGCCACCGAAATTGCACAACACCTCCACACCTCTCTGGGCGCAGCCGATGTAGGCCGCTTCTCCGACGGAGAAGTCACGGTGGAAATCAAGCAAAACGTCCGTGCCCGCGACGTTTTTATCATTCAGCCCACCTGTGCTCCCACCAATGACCACCTGATGGAATTGCTGGTGATGGTGGACGCATTGAAGCGTGCATCGGCTGAACGCATCTGCGCCGTGATTCCCTATTTTGGCTATGCCCGCCAGGATCGCCGCGTGCGCTCCACCCGCGTGCCCATCACCGCCAAGGTGGTTGCCAACATGCTGCAGGCCGCTGGCGTGAGTCGCGTGCTGACCATGGACCTGCATGCAGACCAGATCCAGGGCTTCTTCGATATACCGGTGGACAACATCTACGCTTCGCCGGTGCTGCTGGGCGATCTGCGTCAGAAGAACTATGAAGACTTGATCGTCGTGTCGCCGGATGTTGGCGGTGTGGTGCGCGCCCGCGCCCTTGCCAAGCAACTGCAATGCGATCTGGCCATCATCGACAAGCGCCGCCCCAAAGCGAATGTGTCTGAAGTGATGCATGTCATCGGCGATATCGATGGCCGCAACTGCGTCATCATGGACGACATGATCGACACCGCAGGCACCTTGGTCAAGGCTGCCGAAGTGCTGAAGGAGCGTGGCGCCAAGAAGGTTTACGCCTACTGCACCCACCCCATCTTCTCGGGCCCCGCCATCGAACGCATCGGCAATGGCGCAGCTCTGGACGAAGTTGTGGTTACCAACACCATTCCCCTGTCAGCGAACGCCCGCGCTTGCGGCAAGATTCGCCAACTGACCGTGGCCCCGCTGTTTGCAGAAACCATTCACCGCATCGCCACGGGTGAATCGGTGATGAGTCTGTTCCAGGACGCCTGATTGGTTTTGCGGGCATTGCCCAAAAAATCATCATCTGCTAAAATCGATTGTTTTCGCTGGCCGCTGCAAATGCAGCGGCCTTTTTAACCGGGTAGGCTGGTCGCGGCCTGTCCCCATTGGAGTATTGAAATGAACGTTGTCGCTTTTGCGCGCGCTAAGCAAGGTACGGGTGCGAGCCGCCGCCTGCGTAATTCTGGCCGTACGCCTGGCATCATCTACGGTGGTGCAGCCGAGCCTCAATTGGTTGAAGTGGACCACAACACCCTGTGGTACGCCCTGAAGAAGGAAGCTTTCCACGCATCCGTGCTGGAAATGGATCTGGACGGTGCCAAGAGCCAAGTGCTGCTGCGCAATGTGCAGTACCACCCCTTCAAGCAACTGGTTCTGCACGTTGACTTCCAACGCGTGGACGCCAACACCGTGCTGACCATGAAGGTGCCTGTGCACTACTCTGGCGCTGAAGAGTCGCCTGCAGTGAAGATCGACAAGTGCATGGTTACGCCAGTCGTGACTGAAATCGAAGTCCGCTGCATGCCCAAGGACCTGCCTGAATTCATCAGCGTGGATCTGAGCAAGCTGGAAAAGGGCGCTACCCTGCACCTGAACGATGTGGTGCTGCCAAAGGGCGTGACGCTGGTTTCCCACAGCAATGCTGCTGTGATCTCCGTGGCTGCACCTGCTGGTGGCGCCGCTGACGAAGAAGCCCCTGCTGCCGAGTAAGCGCAAGTATGTGCAGCGCGTCAGCGCTGCAGCAATACCCAAAGGCTGCATTGTGACCAATGCAGCCTTTTTTCATCTCCATGCTGCATCGAGACGAAAGCGCTTCCCACGAAGCCCTTCACCCGCACACTACAGCGTTTGCGGAATGCCCCTTCACTGCACCGATAATCCTCGCCCATGATCAAGTTGTTTGTTGGCCTCGGCAACCCCGGACCGGAATACGAAGGCACACGCCACAATGCAGGTTTCTGGTGGATCGATGCGCTCGCCAGCCATTTGCGCGTGCAACTCGTCCCCGACCGCAACTATTTCGGCCTGGTCGCCCGCACAACGGTGCAAGGCGAATCCATCTGGTTGCTCGAACCGCAGACGTTCATGAACCTCTCTGGCAAGTCGGTAGGCACCCTGGCACGCTTTTTCAAGATCAAGCCAGAAGAGGTTCTCGTGGTGCATGACGAATTGGATCTGCCCCCTGGCCAGGTCAAGCTCAAGAAGGGTGGCGGCCATGGTGGCCACAATGGCTTGCGCGATATCCATGCGCAACTGGGCTCACCCGATTACTGGCGCTTGCGCATCGGCATTGGTCACCCCGGCAACAAGGAAGAAGTGCCCCACTGGGTGCTGCGCAAGCCGGCGCCGGATCAGCGCACTCTGATTGAAGACAGCATCATCCACTCCATGCAGGCCGCCCCGGAGCTCCTGTCTGGCGATATGGAAAAGGCCACCCTCAAGATCCACACCACCAAACCGGCACGCCCCAAGCCTCCGCGGCCCGCAGGCACATGATCTGAATACGCCCCCAACACCGAAAAAGCGCCCTGGAGGCGCTTTCTTCGTTTTGAGTGCAGGGCGAAGCAACAGGCTACAAGCCCTTCTCCGCCTGCAGACGCAGGTACTTTTGCATCAGCGTTTCCCGGTTTTCCACAAATTCGGGGTTGACCGGAATACACGCGACCGGGCAAATCTGCACGCATTGCGGCTCATCAAAATGGCCTACGCACTCGGTGCATTTGTGCGGATCGATCTCGTAATACGCCTCGCCCAGGTAGATGGCATCGTTGGGGCATTCTGGCTCGCACACATCGCAGTTGATGCACTCATCGGTAATCATCAAAGCCATGGTTGCACCTCCATGTCGAAATGGAGCAAAAAGTGTGACATGAGCGACATTATCCCGCCTTCGCCTTCGCCATACTCGCGTCTTTGCGAGTAAGCATGCATGGTGTGCCGGAATTTTTCGCGTTATGCTGGCAGCGCTTGCCAAGACAAGAGTCTTCGCTATTGTTTTTGAGAACACTTAACCACGACAGCCGACCATGGGTCTTTTTTTCCTCAAGCGCACCCTCACGCTGCTGCTCACACTGCTGGGTACGTCCATCGTCGTGTTTCTGGTGCTTGAAATACTGCCTGGCAACGCTGCCCAAATGCTGATGGGGCCTGATGCCGCGCCCGAAGCCGTGGTAGAACTCGCCGAACAGCTGGGGCTCAACCAGCCCGCCTGGGAACGCTACTGGCACTGGATCAGCGGCCTGGTGCAATTGGATCTGGGCAACAGCTACAGCTACGGCACGCCGGTGCTGGAGCTGATTTCCGAGCGCCTTGCCCTCACCGTTCCGCTGGCGGTGATGGCCATGGTCATCACCACCGCCGTAGCCCTGGTTGCCGGTATCTATGCTGCCAGCCACCATAACAAGATTGGCGATGTCAGCGTCATGGGCCTGGCACAGCTGGGTATCGCCATTCCCAATTTCTGGTTTGCCATTTTGCTGATCCTGCTGTTTTCGGTGCAGCTCAAGTGGTTTTCGGCAGGCGGTTTTCCGGGCTGGACGGAGGCATCGGGCGGCTCGTTCTGGGGCGCCATCAAGGCACTGATGCTGCCCGCCGTTTCCCTGGCCGTGGTGCAGGCCGCCATTCTGGCCCGTATCACGCGGTCTGCCGTGCTGGAGGTGCTGCGCGAGGATTTCGTGCGCACCGCACGCGCCAAAGGCCTGTCCCAGCGTGCAGCGCTCTACAAGCATGTGCTGCGCAACGCGCTGATTCCTGTGGTGACCGTCATGGGGCTGCAGTTTGCCAACCTGTTGGCAGGCACCATCGTGGTGGAAAACGTGTTCTATCTGCCAGGCATGGGTCGGTTGATTTTTCAGTCGATTGCCAACCGCGACCTGATGGTGGTGCGCAATTGCGTCATGCTGCTGGCCGCCATGGTGGTGGTGGTCAATTTTCTGGTCGATCTGCTCTACGCGATGATCGACCCCCGCATCAAGGCCAGTGATATCTAAGCTATGAGCCAGCCCCCTTCCCCCCTGGCAGCGCCACTGCCACTGCCTACTACGGCTCCCCCGGCGTACACAGCACCCGCAGCGCCCGGTTTCTGGCGCCGAGCACGGCGCAACCCCAGCTTTGTCATCGGCATAGTCCTCACGCTCGTGCTTCTGGTGGCTGCGGCCATTTCGTACCTGTGGACGCCATGGTCTCCCTACGATATCAACATGGAAGCCAAGCTCCAGGGCCCAACGCTTGCGCACTGGCTGGGCACGGATGCCTATGGCCGTGACGTGGCTTCGCAATTGCTGGTGGGTGCGCGCAATTCGATTCTGGTGGGGCTGGTGGCTGTCGGCATTGGCCTGACCATCGGCACCGCCCTGGGGCTGCTGGCGGCTGCCAAGCGCGGGTGGGTAGAAGAGGCCATCATGCGGCTGTCCGACTTCACTTTTGCATTTCCGGCCATTCTCTCGGCCATCATGATGACGGCCGTGTTCGGGGCGGGCATTGTCAACTCCATCATTGCCATTGGCATCTTCAACATTCCAACCTTTGCACGCATCACGCGTGCTTCGGCCAACGCCATCTGGTCACGAGAGTACATTCTGGCGGCTCGCTCCTGTGGCAAGAACAGCTGGAGCATCACCTGGCAGCATGTGTTGCCCAATATCCTGTCGGTGCTGATCGTGCAGGCCACCATCCAGTTCGCGCTGGCGATTCTGGCCGAGGCCGCGCTGTCCTATCTGGGCCTTGGCACACAGCCGCCGCAGCCATCGTGGGGCCGTATGTTGAGCGAAGCGCAGACCTTGATGTTCCAGGCGCCTCTGCTCGCCGTGTTTCCTGGCGTGGCAATCGCGCTGTCGGTGCTGGGCCTCAATCTGCTCGGCGACGGCCTGCGCGATCTGCTCGATCCCCGTCTTGCCCGCAAACGCTAAGGATTGGCCATGGCTTTGATAGATGTATCCAACCTCAGCATCCAGCTGCAAACGCACCGCGGCCCGGCTCGGGCCGTGCGCGACATCAGTTTCCAGATTGAGCGTGGACAGGCGCTGGGGCTGATTGGCGAATCGGGCTGCGGAAAATCCATCACCGCCATGGCGCTGATGGGATTGCTGCCCGAATCTGCGCAGGTGAGCGGAAGCGCTCTGTTTGACGGCCACAGCCTGATTTGCCAGCCCGACCGCTGGTGGCGCACCGTACGCGGCAACCGCATCGGCATGATCTTTCAGGAGCCGATGACGGCATTGAACCCTGTGCAGACCATTGGCCACCAGATCAGCGAGCCCCTGCGCCTGCACAAGGGCATGAGCGCCCGCCAGGCCCGCAACGATGCCATTGCCATGCTCGATCGCGTCGGTATTGCCCAGCCAGCGCAGCGTTACGATGCCTACCCCCACCAGTTCTCCGGCGGCCAACGCCAGCGCATCACCATCGCCATGGCGCTGGCCTGCGGGCCCGATCTGCTGATTGCCGATGAGCCCACCACGGCGCTGGATGTGACCATCCAGCAGCAGATCCTCGATCTCATCAACAGCCTGGTGGCCGAGCGCAACATGGCACTGCTGCTGATATCGCACGACCTGGGGGTGATCTCGCAGAACGTCGACAAGATGGTGGTGATGTACGGCGGCACCGTGGTCGAATCGGGCAGCACCGAGGCGGTGTTCGAGCACATGGCCCACCCCTATACCCGCGGCCTGCTGGCGGCGCGCCCCAGCATGCAGCCCCGCGTTGGTGGCAAACCGCAGCGCCTGCAGACCATCGCCGGCACCGTGCCGGAGCTGGTAGACCTGCCCGCCGGTTGCACCTTTGCCGGGCGCTGCAGCTTCACCCAGCCCGCCTGCGCCGTGCAGGTGCCGCCTTGTATCGATCTGGGAGCAGCAGTGCCAGCGGAGCCCGGCCACGCACACCAGGTACATTGCCTGCGCCCCGAAGCCTATGCAGCAGCCACCACAGATGCAGGAGCCACCATATGAGCCATACCCCTTTGCTGGAGGTTCGTGACCTGGTGCGCACCTACACGCTGCCCCGCGAAAAACTCTTTGCCGCGCCGCCCACGGTAGAGGCGCTCAAGGGCGTGGGCTTTTGCCTTCAGGCGGGCAAGAGCCTGGGCGTGGTCGGTGAGTCGGGTTCGGGCAAATCGACCCTGGCGCGCCTAGTGATGGCACTTGATGCGCCGACATCCGGCCAGGTTCTGCTGCAGGGCCAGGATCTGCACCGCATGCCAGCGAACGACCTGCGCCGCGCGCGCAAGGATTTCCAGATGGTGTTTCAGGACCCTTATGGCTCGCTGGACCCGCGCCAGACGGTGGAGCGCATCGTCAGCGAGCCATTGCAGGCACAAGGCGACAGCAGCCGCGCCGAGCAGCGCGCCCGCACCATCGAGGTGTTGCAGCAGGTGGGACTGCGCCCGCAGGATGTGGACAAATACCCGCATGAATTCTCTGGCGGCCAGCGCCAGCGCATTGCCATTGCACGCGCGCTCATCACCAAACCCCAGCTGATCGTGGCCGATGAACCGGTCAGCGCACTCGATGTGTCGGTGCAGGCCCAGGTGCTCAACCTGATGCAGGACCTGCAGACCGAGTTCGGCATCACCTACATGCTGATCAGCCACGATCTGGCCGTCATCAACCATCTGTGTGACGAAGTGGTCGTGCTCTACAAGGGCGAAATCGTGGAACGCGGCACGCCCGCGCAACTGTTCCAGCATGCGCAGCACCCCTACACGCAAAAACTGGTGGGCGCGGTGCCGCAGGTACGGCCCCGGCGCCGCCATCCACAGGCCACACAGACCGCGCAGGCACAGGCCATGCCAAGTCCTGTATAACCTGGGTCTCAAGGTTCTGTTTTGCGAAAGCGCGGCGCGCCTCCTGGGGGCAGCACACAAAAATCATAGCTGCCAGCGCACAGTGCTCTTGGCTTTAGGCCATAAAGTGTTTGACGCAGAAACAGCTGTGCGCGCTACCCCGCTCTTATTTTCAGAGCAGAACCGAAGACCATGAATCCGTCATCCGCCATAAAACTGTTCCAAGGAGTCCCTGGATGCTGAACCGTAGAAATCTGCTTGCCGCAGGCGCACTGGCCCCGCTGCCGCTGTGGCTGCCTGCCACCGCCCAAGCGCAGAACAAGAAAGACACCGTTGTGCTCGGCATGACGCTGGAGCCGCCAGGGCTCGATCCCACGGCCGGTGCTGCCTCTGCCATTGCCGAGATCACCCACTACAACATCTACGAGACGCTCACCAAGGTCAACCCCGATGGCAGCGTATCGCCCCTGCTGGCCGAAAGCTGGGAAGTCTCGCCCGATCTGAAGACCTACACCTTCAAGCTGCGCAAGGGCGTCACCTTCCACAACGGCGAGGCCTTCAACGCCCAAGCGGTCAAGTTCTCTTTCGACCGCGCTGCTGGCGAGAAAAGTACCAACAAGGACAAGCGCACCTTTGCCAATCTGACGGCACAGGTGGTGGATGATCACACCGTCGTGATCCTCAACAAGGAAATCGACCCTGACCTGCTCTTTGTACTGGGCCAGGCCACCTCCATCATCGTCGAGCCCAAGAGCACCGACACCAACGCCACCAAGCCGGTGGGCACCGGCCCCTACAAGCTGGGCAACTGGAGCAAGGGCGCATCGATCACCCTGGAGGCCTGGCCCCAGTACCGCAATGCCAGCACCATTCGCATTCGCCGCGCCACCTTCCGCTTCATCTCGGATGCGGCGGCGCAAGTGGCTGCGCTGCTGGCAGGCGATGTCGATGTATTCCCGCGTGCAACGCCCCGGGGCATCGACCAGTTCAAATCCAACCCGCGCTACCAGGTGGTGACCAGCGGATCGCGCGCCAAGACCATTGTCGCCATCAACGAGCGCCGCAAGCCGCTCGATGACGTGCGCGTGCGCCGCGCGCTGTCGGCCGCCATTGACCGCAAGGCTGTGATCGCGGGCGCCGCCGAAGGCCTGGGCGTGCCCATTGGCAGCCACTACGTGCCCGGCGCGTTCGGCTACGTTGACACCACTGGCATCAACCCCTACGACGTGGAAAAGGCCAAGAAGCTGCTGGCCGAAGCCGGTGTCAAGACGCCGCTGCAGCTGACCATGACGCTGCCGCCCACACCGTACGCGCGCCAGGGCGGCGAGATCGTCGCAGCCCAGCTGTCCAAGATTGGCATCGATGTGAAGCTGCAGAACGTGGAATGGGCGCAGTGGCTCTCGGGCACGTATACCAACAAGAACTACGACCTGTCGATCATCTCGCACGTCGAGCCATTTGACCTGGAAAACTACACTCGCACGGATTACTACTGGGGTTACAAGTCGGAAAAATTCAACAAGCTGTTCGAGCAGATCAAGCTGGAAGCGCGCCCTGCCGACCGCGCCCGCCTGCTGGGCGATGCGCAGCGCCTGCTGGCCGAAGATGCCGCCAACGTCTACCTGTACCAGCCGCAGTGGGTCACGGTTGCCGCCAAGAACGTACGCGGCCTGTGGAAAGACATGCCGATCTTCGTCAACGACCTGTCATCCATGTACTGGGCATAAACGGCGCGGCTTGCTACGCTTGCTACTCGCCTCACGCCAAGCCCATCACAGCAACGTGCCGTGATGGGCTTTTTCATTGAACCTCAACCGATTTCACTCATCGTCTCCATGACCGCGCTGCACGATCTGCCTGCTACCGAGCTCCTGGCCGCCTACCAAAGACACGAGCTGTCCCCTGTCGATGTCATGCAATCCGTCATCGACCATGTATCGCAGTGGGAGCCGCGGCTGTGCGCCACCTACCTGTACCGCCCCGAGAAAGCACTGGCGCAGGCGCGCGAAAGCGAAGCGCGCTGGCGCCAAAATACACCAGCCGGCCTGCTCGACGGCATACCTGTCACCATCAAGGAGAACATTGCCACGCAGGGCGACCCGCTGCCTGCAGGAACAGCCGCCGTCAAACTGGTGCCAGCCGCTGCCGATGCCCCGCCCGCAGCCCGCATGCGGGAAGCGGGCGCCATCATGTTCTCCAAGACCACCATGCCCGACTACGGCATGCTGTCGTCAGGTCTTTCCAGTTTTCACCACCTCTCGCGCAACCCCTGGGATCTGAGCAAGGGCCCGGGTGGCTCCAGCGCTGGCGGCGGCGCAGCCGCCGCAGCCGGCTACGGCCCGCTGCATATCGGCACCGACATCGGCGGCTCGTTGCGGCTGCCGGCCAGTTGGTGCGGCATCTACAGCCTCAAGCCCAGCCTGGGCCGCGTTCCGATCGACCCGCCCTACACCGGCCGCGCTGCCGGCCCGATGACACGCACTGTGGCCGATTCGGCGCTGATGATGCAGGTGCTCTCTGCCCCCGACGTGCGCGACACCATGAGCCTGCCCGCGCAAGACATTGCCTGGGGCATGGTGGCAACCACCACGCCCGACTTCATCCGAGGCAAGCGTATCGGCCTGCTGATGGATGCAGGCTGCGGATTGCCGCTGGAGCCCGAAGTCAGGGCTGCCGTCGAACGCGCCGCCGATCTGCTGCAGCAAGCCGGTGCCCTGGTCACCCCCATGCAGCCTTTCATGACGCAGGCAATGCTCGACGGCATGGACCATTTCTGGCGCATGCGCTCGTTTACCGATATGCAGGCGCTCAGCAGCGAACAGCGCGACAAGGTGCTGCCATATATTCGCGCATGGGCCGACAGTGCCCAGGGCATGAGTGGCACCGAAGTCTTCCACGCCAGCCAGCAGTTCCATCTGGTGCGCGTTGCCACCGTTCGCGCCACCAGCGCGTTCGACTACGTCATCTCTCCAGTCGCGCCCCATGTGGCGTTCAAGGCCGAATGGGCGGGGCCCACCAATGACCCGATGCGCCCGCTGGAGCACATCGGCTTTACCGTGCCGTATAACATGTCGGAGCAGCCTGCTGCCTCCGTCAACTGTGGCTACACCGCAGCGGGTTTGCCCATCGGCCTGCAGATCGCAGGTGCCCGGTTCGACGACCTGGGCGTTCTGCAACTCTCGCGTGCTTTCGAGCAGATCCGCGATCCACAACACCCCTGGCCCCAGCCGCCAGCGGCATAAGAGAGGAATGCAGCATGGCCGCTCAGCACGATCTGTATGGCAACCCGGTCAGCAGCGATGCGGCTGCCTTGCCCTACCTGAACGACTTTGCCGAAGGCTTTGCTGCGTGCGATATGCGCGTGCTGCGCCTGCTGGAGATTGCCGGACAGGACGACAGCCCGCTGGTACAGATATGGAGCGCCGCGCTTCATCTGTTTGCAGAAGATGCCCAGGCTGCCGCCAACGCACGCCCCTTTTTGCAGCGCGCACGCGCAAGACAGACGCACGCCAATGCCCGCGAAAGGCTCTGGCTGACAGCGATCGAAGCCTGGGCTGATGGCAACACCCCCTCGGCGGCAGAGCAGCTCGAAGCATTGGTGCACCACCATCCCCGCGATCTGGCAGCCTTGAAGCTGGCGCACTACCATGCCTTCAATCTGGGCGATTCTCCCGCCATGCTGCGCATGGCGCTCACGGCCCGGCCGCACTGCGCCGATGTGCCCTACTTTCATGGCCTGCTGGCCTTTGCTTATGAGCAATGCCACCTGCTGCGCCAGGCAGAAGGCGCTGCGCGCCATGCGGTATACCTGCGCTTCAAGGAACCCTGGGCCCACCATGCGCTCGCCCATGTATTGCTGACCGAAGGCCGTGTGAACGAGGGCCTGGATTTCATGCAGAGTGCCAGCGCCAGCTGGAGCGGCCTCAACTCCTTCATGCAGACGCACAACTGGTGGCATCTGGCGCTGTTCCTGATGGAAGACGAACGCTACGACGAAGCCCTGCAGCTGCACGACAGCCAGGTCTGGGGCGTGGTGCCCGCCTACTCGCAAGACCAGATCGGCTCCATCTCGCTGCTTGCGCGGCTGGAGCTTGAAGGAGTCAACGTGGGCCGCCGCTGGCAGCAACTCACGCCATACCTGCTGCAGCGCCAGCACGACCATGTGCTGCCTTTTCTGGATCTGCAATACCTGTACGGCCTGGCGCGCGCCGAGCAGTGGGACGCGGCGCAACAGCTGCTCGCCAGCATGCAGCGCCACGCCGATGCACAGCAACACTCCCAGTTGCGCGCCATCTGGCAAGACGTCTGCCTGCCCGCAGCGCAAGGCGTGCTGGCCCATGCGCAGGGCCACTACCAGCAGGCTGCCCGGCAACTGGGGCCGCTGATTGCACGCCTGGTGGAAATCGGCGGCAGCCACGCCCAGCGCGACCTGTTCACCCAGCTGTACTGGAGCGCCTTGCGCCACACCGGCCAGTGGACGGCCTTGCAGAACCTCGTGCAACCCTGGAGTAACCAGCAGCCGCAATCCAAACGTCTGGCACGGCATATGCAACGCATCTACCAGGGACTGGGCCTTCCCCCTTCCCTGGCAGATTCAGAGAACTAAGAGCTGCTAACACAACCCAGCAAATCGTAGATTTGCGGTTGAGACGAGGAGTGAAGCCGCAGGCAGTACAAAAGTACGACAAGGCAAAGCAACGACGTATCAAGGGTTGTGTTAGCAGCTCTAAGACACCCAATCCGCCTGCAGCAGTGCCCGCACCTGCTGCACCAGCGCGGATTCAGCCGCGTGCGCAGGCAGCAAGCCAAACTGTACCCGAGTGAGGCTTGGCAGCCCTGCCTCGGGCAAGACGAGTGCCATGTTCTGCGTCAGAGTCGCCGCATTGATGCACGCCACCCCCAGCCCCGCAGCAATGGCCGATTGCAAACCCGCCACCCCCGAGGCCTGGTGCGCCACCACATAATCCACGCCCTGCTGCCGCAACCGGGTTTCGGCGTATTGGCGCAGCGCACAGGTTTGCGGCAACACCAGCAGCGGCAAGGGCTGTCCCGCCTGTGGCGTCCACTGGCGCGCGCAGGCCCACACCAAAGCCTCCTCCGGGCCCAACTTCTGCAGCCGCTGCTTGAAGGGAGGCGTTGCCATCACCACACCCAGGTCGCATTGCCCCTGGGTATATGCGGCTTCTACATCGGAGCTTTTGAGCACACTCACCTCCAGCCGCACCGCGGGATGCTGCGCTGCCAAAGCCTTGAGCATGCGCGCCAGCGCGTCGGGCCTGAAGTAATCGGTAACCGCCAGCTTGAGAGCCCCCTGCAGCGCCAGGCCACGCATGTCGCGCAAGGCGTGGTCTGCCATGCCCACCAGTGCCCGTGCATGGCCCAGCAGCTGGATGCCCGCTGCCGTCGGCAACACGCCTGTCTTGCTGCGCAGCAGCAGGGGTTTGCCCACGCAGTCTTCCAGCTTTCTGATTTGCTCGCTGACGGCCGACTGCGAGAGAAAAAGCTGCGGCGCTGCGGCCGTCAGGCTGCCTGCATCCACAACGGCAATCAGGGTTCGGAGTTGCGCCAAGTCGAGATGGGCCATGGTTCATCCAACGGTTTAACAGATGAAATCAATCATATCTTCCCGTTTTTCAAATGCATAGAGGGCTTTCAGAATGGAGCCATCGATCTTCTCAAGGCTTTTCAGGAGAACACCATGCCCCATATCGCCATCCAGCTTTCCGGCCCGCGCAACGCCCAGCGCCAGCAGCAGATCAGCGAGACCATTGCCCGACTGACGCAGGACATTCTGGGCAAGCGCCCCGAAGTCATCGCCATCACGTTCACACAGGTTGCAGTGCAGGACTGGTGGATTGCAGGCAAAACCCTGGAGGACTTGGGCCAGTCCGCGTTTCAGCTGGATATCAGCATCACCGACGAAACCAACACCAAGGCGGAAAAGGCGCGCTACCTGCAAGCCGTGTATGACGCGATGGCCGCGCTGCACCCGCAGTTGCACCCGGTGTCATACGTGCATGTCATCGATGCCCGCGCTGCCGCCTATGGCTATGGCGGCAAGACGCAGGAATACCGCTACCACCAGGGGTGACGAGAGCGCATCCTCGCGCAGCGCGTCAACGCTGTGCGGTGGCCAACTTCAACGCGAGGCCCACAAACACCACAGCCGTGATCTTGTTGAGCCAGAACTGCGCCCGGGGCGAGCGCAGCAGCAGATTGCCAAAGGCGCCGGAGAACAGCGCAATGGCACCGAACACCAGAAACGCCGCCAGAATGAACACCCCGCCGAAGACAAAGATCTGCGGGCCGACCGGGCCGATGGCGGGGTCGGCAAACTGCGGCAAAAACGCCAGAAAGAAGATCAGCACCTTGGGATTGGTGAGGTTCATCACCACGCCGCGGCGCACCATTGCCAACAGTTCTTTACTACCAATTTGATAGCTATAAGTGCGTCCCACGCTTTCGTCATCGCCTGATTTTTCTGCAGAAATCGGCGCCCGCCAAGCGCCCCAGGCCAGGTAGGCCAGATACGCCGCTCCACACCACTTGAGCACAGTGAACGCAATGCTGGAGGCGGCAAACACCGCTGCCAGCCCCAAGGCCACCGCCGTGGTGTGCACCACTACCCCCAGGCACAGGCCGACCACCACGGCAATGCCCACGCGCCAGCCACGCTGTACCGATTGCATCAGCACGAACAGGTTGTCAGGCCCGGGCGACAAGGCCAGCAGCACGGCAACACCAAAAAAAGCAACCAGGGACTGAAAGGTAGGCATAAGGGGTATCCAGGCGACTCGCAGACAAAGGCAGAAACCGGCACATTATGGCTTGCCGCCTGGAGCGCCGTGGCCGCCCCAGTCTACGCGCGCGACAGCGGAGCGGTCACAATCCAGCCTTCCAGCGGGTCTGTGCCCGGGGGCAGTCCATAGAGCGCATCGCCCCCCAGATGGCGGCTCAGGCCCCAAGCCGCCTGCAGCATGCAGATGGCGGCATCCAGGTGGTCGCCGCTTGCATCCTGCAACATGCATTCCTGCTGCGTCACACTGGCCACCAGCCGCAGCCGCAACGAGTGATTGCCCTGCAGCAGGGCCGTCAGGCAATCCTGCCGCGCAGCAGCGCGCTCGGGCGTCTGGCGCTGCCTGTCATCACTTTTGTAGCTGCGACGGCCCATCAGCTCGCGGGCCAGCAAGCCGGGATAGGCCTCCAGCGCGACCTTGCGGCTCCCACGCCGCAGCAGGCCAGGAAAATCGGCCCCCGCGGCCAGAAGGCGCTGCACACCGGCGTGCAGCATATAGGCCACAGGCGGGTTGACCCATTTCATCGACGGGCTGGAGCCCGCCGGGCCATCAGTGGCCCGGTGGGCAAACTTGCCTCCAACGGGCCGAGCGGCACAGAAGGCTTTGAACTGCTCACGAATCAGGGCGCGATCCAGGCCCGCATAGTGCTGCATGCAGGCTTGCCAGTCGGTAGGCCAGCCCAATTGCTCCACCAGCTCGCGCGGCAGCGCAAATGGCAAATCAAAGCCGCCCACCCAGGGCTGATCCTGCGCGAGATAGCCACTCCACGCATCCAGGCAGGCAAAGCATTCAAAGCCTTGCAGCAGTACGCTGCGGCTGGCCGCATCCCAAAAACCGCAGGCCTGCACAATGGGTTTTCGCCTGCTGGGGCTGCTGCTGAAGTCGCAACCCAGCACCATGGGATGCGCAGACGGCATGGCGGGCTGCGCCATCGCTCAACCCAGGCCCAGCGCCGTCACACCCAGCGCAATCAACACGGCCCCGGCAACACGCAAGGCGCGGTCCCCTTCGCCCAGCAGCTTGCCGCCGATCAAGGCTGCAAACAGCATCGATACCTCGCGCGCTGGTGCCACGTGCGAGATGGGCGCACTTTGCACGGCGTACAGCACCAGCACATAGGCAATCGGGCTGAAGACGGCGACGACCAGCGCGTATTTCCACTGCAGCTGCCACAGGCGCCAGGTTTC
Organism: Comamonas odontotermitis; assembly: GCF_014207855.1. Classification (GTDB taxonomy): domain Bacteria; phylum Pseudomonadota; class Gammaproteobacteria; order Burkholderiales; family Burkholderiaceae_C; genus Comamonas; species Comamonas odontotermitis_A. The sequence goes on from NZ_JACHKZ010000018.1 coordinate 63,755, forward strand.
CGCCCGGTTTCGCAGGCCCAGCGGCGCCAGCACCACGCAGCGCAGCAGGTTGCCCATGTAGTCGAGCAGAATCGGCGACATCAGCAGCACCTTGACGGCATAGCTGTCCACCACCGTGTAGGCGGCAATGAAAACCCCCGTCAACAAGCCGTAGTACAGGCCTTTGATGGTGCGCTCGCGCTTCTCGCCACTGCCGCCCTGGGTGGCAGTGCGCAACATGGCCGGGCCGCCTGCAATCAAAAACACGCCCGCCACCACACCGGCAATGCCGAATGCCCCCAGTGCCGACAGATGCTCGCCCAGAAACAGCACCGCCACCAACGACGACAGCAGGGGCCCGCTGCCGCGCGCCAGCGGGTACACCACCGTGAGATCGGCCACGCGGTAGCCGCGCAGCAAAATGATGAAATAAAACACATGCAGCAGCGCACTGGCCGCGACAAAGCCCCATTCCACCCAACCCCATAGCGGCACCACCTCGCGCCCCAGCCACCAGCCCAGAGGCAGCCAGACGACGGCGTTGAGCACCGAGGTGAACAGCGAAAAGCGGGCATCGCCGCCCGCCTTCTTGGCCACGATGTTCCAGAACGCATGGATGATGCCCGCAACAATGATCAGCGCAAACGCGTAGAGCGTCATGTCCCCTCTTTGCTCAAAAAATGGCCTCTGTGCCGCTCGGGATCAGAAGCCGCCACGCCTTGAAGCGAGCACCGCGTTGCGGCACGGGCAAAAAAACCGCCCGGCAAAAGCCGGGCAGGTGGTAATGGATGGTTCAGGACTTCAGTTGCCTGCACGCTGCGGGATCAGCGAGAGAAATTCACGCCGCAGGTTCGGGTTGGTCAGAAACTCGCCCCGCATCACGGAGTTGAGCATCTTCGAGTCCATTTCGCGCACACCGCGCCAGGACATGCAGAAATGCGAAGCCTCCAGCACCACGGCCAGGCCATCGGGCTGGGTCTTGTTCATGATCAGGTCCGCCAGTTGCACGATGGCTTCTTCCTGGATCTGCGGACGGCCCAGCACCCAGTCCACCAGGCGCGCGTACTTCGACAGGCCGATCACATTGGTGTTCTTGTTGGGCAGCACGCCAATCCATACCTTGCCGATGACCGGGCACAGGTGGTGGCTGCAGGCGCTGCGCACGGTGATGGGGCCCACGATCATCAACTCGTTCAGATGTTCGGCGTTGGGAAACGCCGTCACCTCGGGCTGCGGCACATAGCGGCCCTTGAACACCTCGTTGATGTACATCTTGGCCACGCGGCGCGCGGTATTGCGGGTGTTGTGGTCGTCCTCGGTGTTGATCACCAGGCTGTCGAGCACGCCCTGCATCTTGTGCTCCACCTCGTCCAGCAGCTGGGCCAACTCGCCGGGCTCAATGAAATCCGCGATGTTGTCGTTGGCATGGAAGCGCTGCTGGGCCGCCACTATCCGCTCGCGGATCTTGACGGACACCGGTGTGCCTTCTGCGCTGGCAGGCGCTTTTTTCGGATCGGATAGTTCGGTAAACATAGCAGGCATGGTACCAGCGAAACCTGCCCTCATGGATATTGGTGTTTATCGCTCGCTGCGCTTATTTGACGAGCGCAAGAAGCTATATTTAATATAGCAAACCGTTTTACAACGCTGCCGGTCTCCGCCTGGCGGCGCGCGGCGCACCGGGAGCGAGCGCCATTTCTGGTCAATCCCTCAGCCGGAACTCCGCGATCAGCGGCAGGTGATCGGACATGCGCCACCAGATGCGGCCGCGAGGAACAAACAGGCCGCAGGGCGTCAGGCCGCGCGCGTAAACATGGTCGAGCTGCACCACCGGCAGGCGCGAGGGATAGGTCATCAGTGGCTGCTCGTCGTACTCGAACAGCCCGAACCCGGCGAGCATGGATTTGACCTGGAATCCCCAGTCGTTGAAATCGCCCGCCACCACCACCGGCTCGTCGTCGGGCACGTATTCGTTGATGAACTGCTGAATCTGCGCGGTCTGGCGCAAGCGGCTTCCGTGCACCAGGCCCAGGTGCACCACCACCGCGTGGATACGGCGCCCGGCAACCTGCATGGCAACATGCAACAGGCCCCGCTGCTCGAAGCGGTGGTCCGAGATATCGCGGTGGTGGGTTTCAAGAATCGGCCAGCGTGTGAGCAGCGCATTGCCGTGCTCGCCCCACTTGGTCTGTGCATTGGTGTGGTAGGCGGCGGTATAACCCAGCGGCGTCAGAAAATCAGCCTGCGTCTGCTCGGGCCAGTTGTCAAAGAAACCGGCTTCCTTGCGGTTGTCCTTGCGCACCTCTTGGAGGCAGACGATATCGGCGTCCATCTGCTCCACCGCGAGCCCCAGGTTGTGGATCTCCAGCCTGCGTACCGGCCCGAGCCCTTGCACACCCTTGTGGATGTTGTAGGTGGCCACGCGCAGTATCGGATGTTCGTCGTCGAGTTCGGTCATGAATGCAGGAACCTCGGCAGCCACAGAATGGCTTCGCTGTTCGATATGGAATAGCAACGCTCTGCCGCCTCACGCCAATCATGCCACGCATAGGCGCTGTGCTCTCGCGGGCTGAGGGTGATGTTGGTGTAGGACGGCACCTGCAGGCTGAGCACGTGCTCGGTATTCATGCGCACCCCGGGCGCATAGCGGTGCAGCCACTGCGGATAGATGGGGTAGATGTTCTCCAGGTTCCAGTCGCGCAGGATGCAATCGGGGTGGTTGGCGTCAATTCCCGTTTCTTCACCCACTTCCCGGATCGCGGTCTGCACCCAGCTTTCATCTTCCGCATCCTTGCTGCCCGTCACAGGCTGCCAGTAATCGACCCCGGCCATGCTGCCCACACGGCGCAGCAGCAACACCTGCAAGTCAGCCGTATGGATGATGACCAACACAGATTGCGGAATTTTGAAAGGCTTGGAATTCACCATGGAGGCGCGGAAAAAATCAAAAATCAGCTGCAGCAACCTGCATCACCCGGTATCGGGCCTGTCTTCTATAAAAAAGATAGCTATCAGCGATTGTCTGCTGTACGCGAATCACCTTTTTTACCAGAATTGGCATGGCCATTGCCACCCGTCGTCGCCACCGGAGGCGGCAGCGCCTTGGCCTGCAACAGGCGCACCTGCTGCACCAACTGGTTGTGGGCATGGAGAAACGCTGCAGCGATGACCTTGCCTTCGTTGGTATTGCTCCAGCCAGCGCCAGCCCCGCCGCCCAGTCGGCCCAGTACCACGCCTCCCACACCCAGATCGGTGGCCCGCGCCGAACCCGTGGCCGCAGCCACCTGCTCCGTGGTTTCATTGTCGGTAAGAAAAAGCGCCGTCTGCGCCTCCTTGAACTTGACCTGCTCCGCCACACCGGCCAGCCCTGCAATGTCGCGCAGCATGGGAATCATCGCAATGATGCCCGCGAGACCGCGCCCTGCATCCTGCTCGCTGAAGGTGAGATTGGGCACCATGGTGTACTGCGCCTCGTAACCTTTGCGCTTTTCCACCGTGCCATTGGGGCGCAGCACGCCCGCATCCTGCAACTCGCCCTCGCGGATCGTGCCTTGCAGGCCGCCCGCGCGGTCCACCACCCGAAAGCAGCCGCTTTGCTGCATCAGCAGGCGCACCAGCGGCACCGGTGTGGGCGGCAGGTTGGCAGCGCTGGGCATCACATAGCCACGCGGATTCTCCAGCAAGGCCACGGTGGCAACCGGCGCGTCGCAGCGCTCCAGGCTGGCATGGGCGTTCTGTCCGCCAGCAGGCCCGGCGGAGCCCGATATCTCCGACCCGCCCTCGCCCAATTCGGTCTTCTTTTCGCCGCAGGCCGCCAGTGCCAGCGCCGCAGCAATGGCAATTGCCGCCCGTACCGTGCCTGCCTTGGTGTGATGCATGCCTCGCCTCTCCAGATCATGAGCCCGCAAGCATAAAGCCTTGCTTTCAATGCAAAACGCCAAAACCTTGCGGCTTTGGCGTCTTATCGTTGCCAGATGCATCAGCCCCAAAAGCCGATGCCCAGCCAGCGCTTACTGTGCAGCAATCGGGTTGCGCAGCTTGATGTGCAACTCGCGCAGCTGCTTTTCGTCCACGGCCGAAGGCGCTTGCGTCAGCAGATCCTGGGCACGCTGGGTCTTGGGGAAAGCAATCACGTCACGGATGGATTCGGAGCCTGTCATCAGCGTGATGAGGCGATCCAGGCCGAACGCCAGGCCACCGTGCGGAGGCGCGCCATATTGCAGCGCATCCAGCAGGTAGCCGAACTTGGCACGCTGCTGCTCGGGGGTGATGTTGAGGGCTTCAAACACCTTGGCCTGCACGTCGGCACGGTGGATACGCACCGAACCGCCGCCCAGCTCCCAGCCGTTCAAAACCATGTCGTAGGCCTTGGCAATGCACTTGCCAGGGTCGGTGGCCATGAATTCTGCGTGGCCTTCCTTGGGGCTGGTGAAGGGGTGGTGCACAGCCGCCCAGCGGTCGTTTTCCTCGTCGTACTCGAACATCGGGAAATCCACCACCCACAGCGGCGCCCACTTGTTCTCGAACAGGCCACCGGCCTTGCCGAAATCGCTGTGGCCGATCTTGATGCGCAGCGCACCAATGGCGTCGTTGACGATCTTTTCCTTGTCTGCACCAAAGAAGATCAGGTCGCCATCCTGCGCGCCAGTACGCTTGAGGATTTCGGCAATGGCTGCATCGTGGATGTTCTTGACGATGGGCGACTGCAGGCCATCACGGCCCTTAGCCAGCTCGTTGACCTTGATGTAGGCCAAGCCCTTGGCGCCGTAGATTTTGACGAACTCGGTGTAGCCGTCGATTTCACCGCGCGAGAGGCCGCCCTGCTCGCGGGCGCCACCAGGAACGCGCAGGCCCACCACACGGCCGCCCTTCATGTTGGCAGCGCCAGAGAACACCTTGAAGTCCACGTCCTTCATGACTTCGGTCAATTCGGTGAACTCCAGCTTGACGCGCAGGTCCGGCTTGTCCGAGCCAAAGCGGAAAGCCGCGTCCTGGTAGGTCATCATCGGGAATTCGCCCAGATCCACGCCCAGCTGGGTCTGGAACACTTCCTTGATCATGCGCTCGAAGATCGCGCGGATTTCTTCCTCATTCAGGAACGAGGTTTCGCAGTCGATCTGCGTGAACTCTGGCTGGCGGTCGGCGCGCAGGTCTTCGTCGCGGAAGCACTTGGTGATCTGGTAGTAACGGTCGTAGCCGGCCACCATCAGCATCTGCTTGTACAGCTGGGGCGATTGCGGCAGCGCGTAGAACTCGCCATCGTGCACGCGCGAAGGCACCAGGTAGTCGCGGGCGCCTTCTGGCGTGGACTTGCCCAGCATCGGCGTTTCGATGTCGATGAAGCCTTCCTTGTCGAGGAAGTTGCGCACCTGGATTGCGGTCTTGTAGCGCAGCATCATGTTGCGCTGCATGACCGGGCGGCGCAGATCCAGCACGCGGTTGGTGAGGCGCACGGTTTCCGACAGGTTGTCGTCATCGAGCTGGAACGGAGGCGTGACCGATGCGTTGAGCACATTCAGCTCGTGGCACAGCACTTCGATCTTGCCGCTCTTGATGGAATCATTGGTCGTGCCTTCAGGACGGGCACGCACCACACCCTTGACCTGCACGCAGAACTCGTTGCGCACGCCTTCGGCGGTCTTGAACATGTCGGCGCGATCCGGGTCGCAGACCACCTGCACATAGCCTTCGCGGTCGCGCAGGTCAATAAAGATCACACCACCGTGGTCGCGGCGGCGGTTCACCCAGCCGCACAGCGTTACGGTTTCGCCCATCTGGGCCTCGGTCACCAGACCGCAGTATTGCGAACGCATTGCCATAGCCAATCTTCCTGCGCCTTGTGGGCGCTCTAGTCCTTTAGTTTTTGGAGATCGAGGGACGTTGCTCCGCAGGAGCCACCACACCCATCGACACGATGTATTTGAGCGCGGCATCCACGCTCATATTCAGTTCCACGCAGTCGCTTTTGCGCACCATCACCAGGTAACCGCCTGTGGGGTTGGGAGTGGTGGGCACATACACGCTGACAAATTCTTCCTGCGCACCTACTTCCGCCAGATGGGCAGCCAGCTCGCCGCCGGGCGCGCCGGTCACAAAGCCGATGGTCCACATGCCGGAATGCGGCCACCGCACCATGACGGCGGTACGGAATGCATTGCCGCTTTCGGAAAACAGCGTGTCGGACACCTGTTTGACGCTGGAATAGATCGAGCGCACCACCGGTATGCGGCTGACCAGGGCATCGCCCCAACTCACCAGCTTGCGGCCTACAAAATTGCTGGCAATGCCCCCCACCAGCAGCAGGATCGCCAGGGTAAGCACGACGCCGAAACCCGGCACATGGTAGCCCAGTACCCGGTCTGGCTGCCAGCTCTCCGGCAGAATCTGCAGGGTCTGGTCGAGCGTGCCGATGATCCAGCCGAGCACCCAGACCGTGATCACGCCGGGCACAACGACCAGCAATCCGGTCAACAGCCATTTGCGCAGTGCAGCCATGGGCAGTAGGAATCCTTAAGCAGCAGAGCTGGTTGAAGTTGCGGGTGCCGCAGCAGGCGCGGGGGCGGGTGCAGGCGCTGCAGCGGGCGCAGCCTTGCTGTCGCTGGACGAGCTTGCTCCGCCCGCGTCCGAGCTGGATTTCTTACCGCTGAAATCGGTGGCGTACCAGCCCGTGCCCTTGAGCTGGAAGCCCGGCGCAGTCAGCTGCTTGGAAAAGCTCGCTTGCTTGCATTCGGGGCATTCGGTCAGCGGCGCATCCGATATTTTTTGCAAAACATCCTTGGCAAATCCGCAGGCACTGCACTTGTAGGCGTAAATAGGCATCGCGCAAAGTCAGAAAACGAAGGGAAACCCTTGATTATAGGCTGGCTTGCACAAACCAGCCCGGGCCGCCGGGCCTTTCGGGATTCGCACGCACGATTTTAAAAATGATAGCTGGAAGCGTTTATCTTTATTGAACTTCATTCTCGAAACGGCTTGAAGTTCGATAAACATGCGCACCAGTTGCTCACTTCTTATAAAGGCATGCCCTGTCTCAGCGGGCCATGGCTCCAGCGGGCGGGGTATCCGGCTCGAATGGAATCACGTCCGTTTTCTGGTTGCGCACCCATTGCGGCGCGAGCGAGCCTGCCAGCATGCCAGCAAAAGCCGACAGCACACCGGCCAGCTGCGCCGGGAAAGCGCTGCCCCAGGCCATATTGAGCCCCGCCAGCCACACGCCGATGCCCAGAAACACCGCCAGCAGGGCGCCTTGCGTGGTCGCGCGCTTCCAGTACAAGCCCATGGTCAGCGGCACAAACGCACCCACCAGCGGCACCTGGTAGGCACCCGATACCAGTTCGTAGATCGGCGTGCCTTCCATCTTGATCGAGTACGCCAGAACACAGGCGCTGAACACCAGCACGCTGATGCGCATGGTGCGCAGGTTGTCGTGGTCGCTCACATGGGGGCGGAACTGGCGCCAGATGTTCTCGGTAAAGGTGACGCTGGGTGCGAGCAAGGTTGCCGATGCGCAGGATTTGATAGCCGACAGCAGTGCGCCAAAGAACAGGATCTGCATGACAAACGGCATCTTCTCCATCACCAGGGTGGGCAGCACCTTCTGCGGATCTTCCTTGAGCAGGCTTGCCGTTGCCTCGGGCATGATGATGAGCGCGCTGGCCACCAGGAACATGGGCACAAAGGCAAACAGGATGTAGGCAGAGCCACCGATCACCGTGCCGCGCACGGCCGATTTCTCGCTGTTGGCTGACATCACGCGCTGGAACACATCCTGCTGCGGGATCGAGCCCAGCATCATGGTGATGGCCGCTGCAAAGAAAAACACGATGTCGTGCCAGGTCGGCTCGGGCCAGAACTTGAACAGATCACGGCTGGTGGCCAAATCAATGACCTTGCCAGCGCCGCCAGCCATGTCGGAGGCAAAGAAGGCCAGCACCATCAGGCCGACGACCAGAATGATCATCTGCACAAAATCGGTCACCGCCACCGACCACATGCCGCCAAACAAGGTATAGGCCAGGATGGAGACCACACCGATCACCATGCCCATCGAGGTGCTGATTGCACCATGCGAGAGCAGGTTGAACACCAGCCCCAGCGCCGTGACCTGCGCCGACACCCAGCCCAGATAGCTGAGCATGATGATGAGCGAGCAAATGATCTCCACCGATCGGCCGTAGCGCTTGCGGTAGTAATCGCTGATGGTCAGCAGGTTCATGCGGTAGAGCTTGGCGGCAAAGAACAGGCCCACCAGAATCAGGCAGGTGCCCGCGCCAAACGGGTCTTCCACCACGTTGCGCAGGCCGCCTTCGATGAACTTGGCAGGCACGCCGAGCACGATTTCCGAACCAAACCAGGTGGCAAACGTCGTCGTGATGATCATGAACAGCGGCAGATGGCGCCCTGCGACTGCAAAATCTGCCGTGTTCTTGACCCGTTTGGCAGCCCACAGGCCCACACCAATGGTTACAAAAAGGTAAGCAATCACCATGTAGAGCAGCACGTTGTCACTCCTGCAAAGCGTAAAGGATCAAAAAATACGAACGCGAATCAGGAGCTGCAGCACCACCAGCCCCAGGACAAAACCGATACCACCGCTGACAATGATCTGCAGCAGCTTGTTGGTCAACTTCTGCTGCGCCAGCAGCTCCTTGAGTGTCTCGTCGTTCTCGCGGCCCTGGCGCGACAGGTACTGGTGCACCAGGCGCGGCATGTCCGGCAGCAGCTTGGCGTAGCGCGGCGCCTGGCTTTTCAGCTCACGCCAAAGGCGCTGCGGCCCCATCTGGTCGAGCATCCACTTTTCAAGGAAAGGCTTGGCCGTGCTCCACAGGTCCAGATCCGGGTCGAGCTGGCGGCCCAGGCCTTCGATGTTGAGCAAGGTTTTTTGCAGCAGCACCAGCTGCGGCTGAATCTCAACATGAAAACGCCGCGAAGTCTGGAACAGGCGCATCAGCACCATGCCCAGAGAAATCTCCTTGAGCGGGCGGTCGAAGTACGGTTCGCACACCGCGCGGATTGCCGCTTCCAGCTCGTCCACCCGCGTGTCGGGCGGCACCCAGCCGCTTTCGATGTGCAGCTCGGCCACACGCTTGTAATCGCGGCGGAAGAAGGCCGTGAAGTTCTGCGCCAGGTACTCCTTGTCGAACTCCGTCAGCGTGCCGACGATGCCAAAATCCAGCGAGATATAGCGGCCAAAGCTCTCGGGCTCCAGGCTCACCTGGATATTGCCCGGGTGCATGTCGGCATGGAAAAAGCCGTCGCGGAACACCTGGGTGAAAAAGATGGTCACGCCGTCGCGCGCCAGCTTCGGAATATCGACGCCAGCAGCGCGCAAGGTCTCGACCTGGTTGATGGGCACACCATTCATGCGCTCCATCACCATCACCTCCTGGTGGCAGAAATCCCAGAACACCTCGGGGATCAGCACCAGATCGAGCCCTTCCATATTGCGGCGCAACTGGGCGGCGTTCGATGCCTCGCGCATCAGATCGAGTTCGTCGTGCAAGTAGGTGTCAAACTCTGCCACCACCTGACGCGGCTTGAGGCGCTTGCCGTCGGCAGAGAACTTTTCCACCAGCTCGGCCATGGTGCGCATCAGCGCCAGGTCGCTGTCGATCACCGGCAGCATGCCTGGCCGCAGCACCTTCACGGCTACATCGCGCAGCTCGCCAGCGCGGGTGCGGATGGTGGCAAAGTGCACCTGGGCTATGGATGCGCTCGCAACTGGTTTTTCCTCAAAGCTGACGAACACCTCGGCAATCGGCTTGCGGAACGCGCGCTCGATGGTCTCGACTGCGATGCGCGGGTCAAACGAAGGCACGCGGTCCTGCAACAGCGACAGCTCTTCCGCAATATCGGGTGGCAGCAGGTCGCGCCGGGTCGAGAGTACCTGTCCAAACTTGACGAAGATGGGCCCGAGCTGCTCAAGCGCTTCACGCAGGCGCTGGCCGCGCGGCTGCGTCCACTTGCGGCCCAGGCGCAGCACCCGGGTGATGCCCTTGAGCCACGGATGGTTGAAGCTGGAGAGCACCATGTCGTCCAGCCCATAACGCCACACCACCCACAGGATGGTAAAGCCACGGAGAAAACGCTTCATGAGGGCTGGCGCTCGCTGGGAGAATCACTGCCTGCGCCATAGCCCGGGGGCGTGGGTGGCGCGGGAGGTTGTGCCTGGCCGGAGCGGTTGCCACCAAAACGGTCTGCCGTGCGCACCCCCATATTGACGAACTGGCGCAGTGCCGCTGCAATGCGTTGGCCAAAGGAAGACAGCCAGTGCGCGGGCGTATCGCCCACGATGCGCGCCAGGTCTTCTTCGACATCCCAGCGGACATGGTCGACCAGCCACTGGATCTCGGCCGCAAACTGCACATCGCCGTCAATGCGGATGGCGGGCTTTTCGCCCTGTAGCACATCACGGGCCAGCGCAAGCGGCGATTCATCGACCACATGCACGCGCAGGTCGGGCGTCACCCCGGGCTCGGCCAGGTCCAGCAGGCCGGCTGGCGTGATCTGCAGTGCCAGTTGAATGCTGCGCCACTGCACCTGAACCACGCGTCCGCTTTGGCGCGTGAGGCGCTCCATGGCGACGCTTTCCTGCATCAGCACATGGTTCAAGAACAGCACCACACGGTGTTGCACCTCAGACACCAGCCACTGAGGTGGTTGGGCCGAATCCAGAATGCGCGCAAAAATGCCGCCCGGAAAAGAAAAAGGGGACTGTGTTGCCATAGTCCCCAATTATTCCCCAACTCGATCGCCCATGGCTCCGATTAACGGGCACGGCGATGGAGTTTTATGACACAGCGCTTACTGCAGTGCTTGCAGACCGGCGACCAGCCAGCCGCTGGAGCCGTCCTTGGGCTTGGTCATGTTCCACACTTCGCGGAAGGGGCTTGGGCCCGCATGCGCTTCTTCGCGGATCATGCCGGAGAACTCGACGCTGGCCATGTAGGCGTTGCCCAGGTCCTCGATACCCAGCAATTGGGCTTCGAGCATGACGACATCGGTCTGGTTGGGCTGCACGCCTTCACGGTGCTGCTCACGGTCCTGCAGCTGACCCTTGACTTCCGTCAACATGGTATCGGTCATCATCGAGCGCAGGGTCTGGACATCGCCACGGTCCCAAGCCGCTTGCAAGGTCACGAAATTGCGCTTGGCCGCATCCAGAAAGCCTTGTGTATCAAAGCCTTCGGGCACGCCCCAGTTCTGCGAGCCACCCAGGGCCGAGCCGATCATGCTGCCGCCTGCGGCCGCAGCCACGGGCGCCGCGCCTTGCTCCCAGGGGCGGGCGGATGCATCATTGCCCACCTTCTCGGGGTTGTACTGACGCGCAACAGGAGCGGACTCCGGTGACCCGGAAGTGGCACTGCCTGCGCCCTGGAAGGCAAAAGGCGAGTTGTTGTTGACGGGCGCAGCCGCGCCATTCTTCTTGCGCATGATGAAGCCGACAATCGCCAGCACCGCCATGATCGCCAGACCGACCAGCAGCATGTTGGCAAAGGCTTCACCAAAGCCCAGGCTGTGCGCCAACCAGGCCAGGCCCAGGCCTGCGGCCAGGCCACCGAGCATTGCGCCCCAAGGCTTCTTGGGCGCCGCCTGTGGGGCTGCATTCGGGGTTGCGGGACGCTGCGCCTGCTGGGCAGGGGCAGCCTGGCTTGGCGCCTGAGGGGGCGTTGCCTGGCGCTGCGTCACATTGCTGGATTGCTGCCCCATGGACTTGCCGCCACCCATGCGCTTGGCATCGGCATCCACGTGCACAAACGCCAGCAGAACCACCAGGGCTACTGACCACAGTTTCATCATATTTGCTCCGTTCTTTTTCAATGCCTGCGCACCTTGCGGTACCGGCTTCTTCACTGTTACGCCCCATGCTTGCATGACTGGCCTGTTGTGTTGTATTGCGCCAGACGCTGGGCCGCGTCCGTCTTTTCAACCTGCCATGCGATTTAAATCGTCAGCACTTGATGCCTACATGCAAGGCGGTGATACCCGCCGTCATGTTGTGGTAATCAACATGCCCAAAACCTGCCTGCTGCATCATGGCCTTGAGCTCCTTCTGGCCAGGGTGCATGCGAATGGATTCGGCCAGATACCGGTAGCTGTCGGCGTCACCCGCCACCATCTGCCCGATACGTGGGAGCACTTGGAAGGAATACAAGTCGTACGCCTTCTCCAGCGGCTTGGCCACCTTGGAAAACTCCAGCACGAGGAGCTTGCCACGTGGCTTGAGCACCCGGTTCATTTCCTTGAGCGCCACATCCTTGTGCGTCATGTTGCGCAGGCCGAAAGCCACGCTCACCACGTCAAAGTAGTTGTCGGGAAAAGGCAGCGCCTCGGCATCGCACACCATGGTGGGCAGATGGACGCCTTTGTCGATCAGGCGGTCACGCCCGACGCGCAGCATGGCTTCGTTGATGTCGGTGTGCACCACCTGGCCGCTCTTGCCCACCTTCTTGGCAAAGGCCAGAGACAGGTCACCGGTACCGCCTGCGATATCGAGCGCGCGCTGCCCTTCCTTGAGGTTGGCGACCATCACGGTGTACTGCTTCCAGATGCGGTGCAGCCCACCGGACATCAGGTCGTTCATCACGTCGTACTTGCTCGCAACCGAATCGAACACGCCGCGCACTTTGCGCGCCTTGTCCTTTTCATCAACCGTCTCAAATCCAAAGTGGGTGGTACTCATAGTTCGAATGCTAGCAAGCTCTGCAACGCCCCTTCTGACAAACCCCGCCATATGGGCGGGTATGCAATCAAAGGCATTTGATGCCACAGCGCACAGTCAAAGCGCGTAGCAAGCTATCAAATTTATAGCTTTATATACAAAATATTTCGTCTGATCTGCGCAGCGCAAGGCCTGCACAGCAGCCAGCCCTGGGGCAGAGGCCAGTTTTTTTCCGGTCAGTGGTGGTGGCCGCAGCCCCCGCCCGCTGCCTTGGATGCCATGGGCTGGTCACGATTCACACCGGCTGCCTGCAGCTTGTCCAGATAGCCTTGCCACAGCTCGCTCTGGCGCTCGCCCAGCTCGTACAGATACTGCCAGCTGTAGAGGCCGCTTTCGTGACCGTCCGAAAAAATGGGCTTGATGGCGTAGTTGCCCACGGGCTCCACGGCGACGATGGTCACATCGCGCTTGCCGGTCTGCAGCACCTCCTGCCCGGGGCCGTGGCCCTGCACCTCGGCAGAGGGCGAATACACGCGCAGCAGCTCGAACGGCAGCTTGAATGCAGCGCCATCGGCGTACTGCACTTCCAGCACGCGCGAGGCGCCATGCACGGTCAGCGCAGTCGGTGTCGGGGTATCGCGGTTCAAGCCAGCCATGGGATTCCTTTACAGCCCCGCAGCGCACACTGCGGATAAAACAGCTTCTTGCACACAACTGGCGTGCGCATTGCCATCAAAAACAATAGCAATTATGCCGCAATGAGGCGCTCAAGCGCAGCAACCATGCGGGCCTCGGCGGCAGGCAGCTGCGCGGTCAGTTCAGCTTCCAGCGCAGTGTTGCGCTCACGCTGCACCGCAGCCCACACCGAGCCCGGAAAGTGGCTGTCGTCGCTGTAGCGAGCAATCACATGCCAATGCAGATGCGGCACCATATTGCCCAGCGCGGCCACATTGATCTTGCGCGGTGCGGGGGTCATTGCGCGCAATGCCAGCTCCACGGCCACGACGGCATCCATGCACCATTGGCGCTGCGCGTCGGGCAGATCGGAGAACTCTGCCACATGTGCTGCCCAGACCACTCGATAAAAAGCAGGAAAACCCGCTTCTTCCGCATGGATGACACGCAAGGCGCCACCCGCGCGAGCGCCCTGCCACACCAGGCGGCCACCTGTGCCATGGCACAGCGGGCAGCCGGGGTTCGGTTCGATGGCAGGGTTCGTCATACCAGCACCCGCTCGATGCCACCGTTGTTGGCGCGCTGCACGTATTCGGGCATCCAGTTTTCGCCCAGAATCTCGCGCGCCATCTCGACGACGATGTAATCGGCCTCCAGCAGGCCATTCTGCAGATCGTCCTGGTAGCGGTTCAAGCCCTGCAGGCAGCTCGGGCAGCTGGTCAGAATCTTGACGTTGTCCTTGGCGTCCACCTGGCCTGCATCGCGCAGCTGGGCTTCGCCCTTGCGGATTTCCTCGGTCTTGCGGAAGCGAATCTGGGTCGAGATATCAGGGCGTGTCACACCCAGCGTGCCCGATTCGCCGCAGCAGCGCTCGCTTTTCAAGACGTTGTCGCCCACCAGCGCCTTTACGGTTTTCATCGGATCCTGCTGCTTCATCGGCGTATGGCAGGGGTCGTGGTACAGGTACGCGCTCTTGCCCTGCAAGGTCACGCCCTTCTCCAGCAGGTATTCATGGATGTCGATGATGCGGCAGCCCGGGAAGATCTTGTCGAATTGGTAGCCCTGCAGCTGGTCGTAGCAGGTACCGCAGCTGACCACCACGGTCTTGATGTCCAGGTAGTTCAGCGTGGTTGCCACGCGGTGGAACAACACCCGGTTGTCGGTGATCATCTTCTCGGCCTTGTCGAACTGGCCGCTGCCGCGCTGTGGATAACCGCAGCACAGATAGCCCGGCGGCAGCACGGTCTGCACACCGGCGTGCCACAGCATGGCCTGCGTGGCCAGGCCCACCTGGCTGAACAGGCGCTCCGAGCCGCAACCGGGGAAGTAGAACACTGCTTCGGTTTCCGAACTGGTGGTTTTCGGGTCGCGGATGATGGGCACGTAATCCTTGTTCTCGATGTCGAGCAAGGCACGCGCCGTCTGCTTGGGCAAGCCGCCGGGCAGCTTCTTGTTGACGAAGTGAATCACCTGCTCCTTGATCGGCGCAGTGCCCACGCTCGCTGGCGGGTGCGCGGTCTGGCGCCTGCCCAGGCCCTTGAGCACATCAACGGCCAGCCGCTGGGCCTTGAAGCCCACACCCACCATGGTCTTGCGCAGCAGCTTGATGGTGTCGGGATTGGTGGCATTGAGCATGGCCATCGCCACCTTGTTGCCAGGGCGAAAGCTCTTCTTGCCCATCTGGCGCAGCAGGTTGCGCATGTTCATGGTCACGTCGCCAAAGTCGATCTTGACCGGGCATGGCGTTGCGCACTTGTGGCAGACCGTGCAGTGGTCCGACACGTCCTCAAACTCCTGCCAATGGCGGATGGACACACCACGGCGCGTCTGCTCCTCGTAGAGGAATGCCTCCACCAGCAACGATGTCGCCAGAATCTTGTTGCGTGGCGAATACAGCAGATTGGCGCGCGGCACATGGGTAGCGCACACCGGCTTGCATTTGCCGCAGCGCAGGCAGTCCTTGACCGAATCGGCAATCGCGCCGATGTGGCTTTGCTGCATGATGAGCGACTCATGCCCCATCAGGCCAAAGGACGGCGTGTAGGCATTGGTCAGATCGGCATACATCAGCGATTTGCGCGATTTGTCGCCTTCGTGCGTCTGCTCCAGCAGCAGGCGGCGCTCTTCGGCCCGCAGCAGCTTGCCCTTGTTGAAATGGCCGTGCGGGTCGATCTTTGCCTTGTACTCGGCAAAGGGGCGCAGCTCGTCGTCGCTCAGAAACTCCAGCTTGGTGATGCCAATGCCATGCTCGCCCGAGATCACCCCGCCCAGGCTGCGCGCCAGGGCCATGATGCGTGCCACTGCTGCATGGGCCGTGGTGAGCATCTCGTAGTCATCGCTGTTAACGGGCAGGTTGGTGTGCACATTCCCATCCCCCGCGTGCATGTGCAGCGCCACGAACACGCGGCCCTTGAGCACGCGCTGGTGAATGGCCACCACCTCGTCCATGATCGGCTGGTAGGCCGAGCCGGTGAAGATCGCAGCCAGCGGCGCGCGCAGATCGGTCTTCCAGCTGGCGCGCAAGGTGTGATCCTGCAGCAGGCGGAACTGACCTTCCACGTTGTTCAGCCAGCCTTGCCAGCGGCCATGCACCTCGGTCACCAGCGCCAGGGCCTGCGCCACGCGGTCTTCCAGCAGTTCGGCCGACGGAATCTCGCTGGCATCGTCCTGCTTGCCCAGCGGCAGTTGGCCATTGGCAAAAAAGGCGTGCAACTCGTCGCACAGCTTGATCTTGTTCTGCAGCGACAGCTCGATGTTGATGCGTTCGATGCCATCGGTGTATTCCGCCATGCGCGGCAGCGGAATCACCACGTCTTCGTTGATCTTGAATGCGTTGGTATGGCGGCTGATCGCCGCCGTGCGCTTGCGATCCAGCCAGAATTTCTTGCGCGCCTCGGGGCTGATGGCGATGAAGCCCTCGCCACTGCGCGAATTGGCAATGCGCACCACTTCGCTCGTCACGCGGGCCACGTCATCGGGGTTGTCGCCCACGATGTCGCCAAACAGCACCATCTTGGGCAGGCCGCCATGCTTCTTGCTCTTGGTGGAATAGCCCACAGCCTTCAGGTAGCGGTCATCCAGGTGTTCCAGCCCCGCAAGCAGCACGCCCGAGCGCTTTTGCTCGGCAAACATATAGTCCTTGATCTCGACGATCGAAGGCACCGCATCCTTGGCATTGCCGAAGAACTCCAGGCACACCGTGCGGGTGTGCTCAGGCATGCGGTGTACCACCCAGCGCGCGCTGGTGATCAGGCCGTCCGTGCCTTCCTTCTGCACGCCCGGCAGGCCCGAGAGGAACTTGTCCGTCACATCCTTGCCCAGGCCTTCCTTGCGGAACTTGTAGCCTGGAATGTCGAGGCGCTCCGTGCGCAGCAGCTTCTTGCCCTCGGCATCAAGGTACTTCAGCTCGAAGCTGGCCATCTCGGCATCGTGGATCTTGCCCAGGTTGTGGTCCAGGCGCGTCACCTCCAGCCACTGCGCGTCAGGCGTCACCATGCGCCAGCTGGCCAGGTTGTCCAGCGCGGTCCCCCAGAGAACAGCCTTCTTGCCGCCCGCATTCATGGCGATGTTGCCGCCAATGCACGATGCCTCGATCGATGTCGGGTCGACAGCAAACACAAAACCGCCGCGCTCGGCCGCATCGGCCACGCGCTGCGTCACCACACCAGCCTGCGACCAGACCGTGGGCACCGGATGATCCACGCCGGGCAGAGACACCATCTCCACTTCGGTCATCTTTTCCAGCTTTTCGGTATTGATGACTGCGCTGCGCCAGGTCAGCGGAATCGCTCCGCCCGTATAG
This sequence comes from Comamonas odontotermitis, assembly GCF_014207855.1. Lineage (GTDB taxonomy): Bacteria > Pseudomonadota > Gammaproteobacteria > Burkholderiales > Burkholderiaceae_C > Comamonas > Comamonas odontotermitis_A. The sequence continues at coordinate 80,872 of NZ_JACHKZ010000018.1, forward strand.
CCGGTGCCGCCGCCGCGCGGCACGATGGTCAGGCCTAGTTCGATACAGGCCCGAACGAGCCCGGCGATCTCTTCCTCGCCATCGGGTGTCAGCACCACAAAGGGGTATTCCACGCGCCAGTCGGTGGCATCGGTCACATGGCTCACGCGCGAGAGGCCATCAAACTTGATGTTGTCCTTGGCCGTGATGCGCCCCAGGGCGCGCTGCACCTTGCGGCGCAGCTCGGTCGCTTCCTGCAGGGTTGTGTCGAATTCAGACACTGCGACCTGGGCCGCTTCAATCAGCTGCCCTACCAGCGCATCGCGCGCGGCGTCTTCTGCAGGCGCGCGGCGTTTCTGCACTTCGGCCAGGCGGTGGTGCAGGGCTTCCACCAGCTGCTTGCGGCGGCCAGGGTTGTGCAGCAGATCGTCCTGCAGGTAGGGATTGCGCTGCACCACCCAGATATCGCCCAGCACTTCATAGAGCATACGGGCCGAGCGACCCGTCTTGCGCTCCTGGCGCAGCTGGCCCAACAGGTTCCATGCGTCGAAACCCAGAAGGCGAATCACGATTTCACGGTCGGAGAACGAGGTGTAGTTATAGGGAATCTCGCGGAGACGGGCTGGCCCGTCGACCTGTGCTTGCAAGCTGGCCAGCGCAATCGGTGCATTCATGGATGAAACCTGTATGGGAGCGTGGGGCTCCCTGGAGTTGGCAGTGGGGGCACCGATTTTATGACATGGGGCAATTACGCATGGCCGCAGCCTGCAAAAGCAGTTAGGTCGCTCCAGTTCTTGGCCGTCAAAGCCTTTCGCCAACAACAGGAATTTTTCTCTATTTTTCTCATTTGATCGAATTTGAGCATTTAATCGGCGCCGGAAGTGTCTAACACAGATGTTTGACCGCCTTGTGTGACAGCCCCAACGATGGACTAGGCAAATTCCCGGGTGGTTACATTTTTTCTTTCAACCTAGAATACAGCCTGTCTTACAATCGTAACGTCTTGTATTTGTTGACGCTGTATGCCTGTACAACCGGGTTTCCCCAGTTGCTTCACCAACGGCGATATGCCACAACGTCACAGAACATTCACAAACGCCTCATACGATTCGTTTTTGAGCGTTTTTCATAACCCAGGAGCATTCATGCACTTCAAGCGTTTGGCCATCGCTGCCGGTATCGCAGCCACCACCAGCCTGTCCGCCCATGCAGTCACCGAGATCCAATGGTGGCATTCCATGACCGCCGTGAACAATGAGTGGGTCAACGATCTGGCCAAGGAGTTCAACGAAAGCCAGAAGGAATACAAGGTCGTTCCCACCTACAAGGGCCAGTACGACGAATCGATGACCGCCGCCATTGCGGCCTTCCGTTCGGGCAATGCGCCAGACATCCTGCAGGTGTTTGAAGTGGGTACCGCCACCATGATGGCATCCAAGGGTGCTACCGTCCCCGTGGGCAAGGTGATGGCCGACGCTAGCGTGTCGTTCGACCCCAAGGCCTACATCCCCGCCGTGGCTGGTTACTACACCGCCCCCAATGGCCAGATGCTGAGCTTCCCCTTCAACAGCTCGACCACCATCTTCTATTACAACAAGGACGCCTTCAAGAAGGCCGGCCTGAACCCTGACAAGGCCCCTGCCACCTGGCCTGAAGTGTTTGCGGCAGCCAAGAAGCTCAAGGAAAGCGGCCACAGCTGCCCCATGACCCTGGCATGGCAAGGCTGGACCCAGCTGGAATCCTTCTCCACCTGGCACAACGTCGAGTTTGCGACCGAGCAGAACGGCCTGAGCGCCAACGGCTACAAGGCACGCCTGAAGATCAACTCTCCGCTGCACATCAAGCACATCGACAACCTGGCCGCCGCTGCCAAGGCTGGTGAATTCGTCTACAAGGGCCGCAACGCAATTTCGCAGGCTTCGTTCACCGCCGGTGAATGCGCAATGATCCAGACCTCGTCGGGCTACTATGGCGATGTGGCCAAGAACGCCAAGTTCGCCTATGGCCTGTCCACCCTGCCTTACTACCCCGATGTCAAGGGCGCACCGCAGAACACCGTGATCGGCGGCGCTTCGCTGTGGGTGATGGCTGGCAAGTCTGCCGAGCGCTATAAGGGCGTGGCCAAGTTCTTCGAATTCCTGTCGCAGACCAAGGTGCAGGCCGCTTCGCACCAGCGCACCGGCTACCTGCCTGTAACCATGGCTGCCTACGACCTGACCGAAAAGTCCGGCTTCTACCAGAAGAACCCTGGCACCGACACGGCCGTGACGCAGATGATCCGCAAGGTGACCGACAACTCGCGCGGTATCCGCCTGGGCAACTATGTACAGATCCGTACCATCGAGGACGAAGAACTCGAACAGGTCTGGGCTGGCAAGAAGAGCGGCAAGGAAGCGCTCGACTCCATCGTGACCCGCGGCAACGAGCTGCTCGCCCGCTTCGAGAAATCGTACAAGAAGTAATCCTTTCACGGACTCGCATCTGCCCCGCTCACGCAGGGCAGATGCAGGCCTGAACCCGCCCTCCGGACGCTGAAAAACGCTCCGGCGGCTTTTTTGTTTTTAAGCTCCATCATGGAAAAACGCGTCCTTTTCCGATCCAAGTGGCTGCCCTGGGTGCTGATTGCACCGCAGTTGCTGATCATCGGCATTTTCTTTTTCTGGCCCGCCGCGCAGGCAGTGCTGCAGTCGTTCCAGATGGAAGACGCTTTCGGCATGAGTACGGAATGGGTCGGTCTCGACAACTTCCGCACACTCTTTTCGGATGGCGCCTATCTGGACTCGTTCTACCGCACCGCCCTCTTCTCGGTACTGGTAGCCGGCGTCGGCATTACCACTTCGCTGGCACTGGCCATTTTTGCGGACCGCATCGTGCGCTTCGCCATGGTCTACAAGACCTTGCTCATCATCCCCTACGCCGTGGCACCCGTAATCGCTGGCGTGCTGTGGATTTTCATGTTTTCGCCCTCGATTGGCGTCATCTCCTATTTTCTGGGCAAGCTAGGCTACACCTGGAACCATCTGATGAATGAAAACCAAGCCATGGCGCTGATCGTGCTGGCCTCGGTGTGGAAACAGATCTCGTACAACTTCCTGTTCTTCCTGGCTGGCCTGCAGTCCATTCCCAAGGCACTGATCGAAGCCGCCTCGATCGATGGCGCGAGCCCATGGCGCCGCTTCTGGAACATCCAGCTGCCGCTGCTCTCGCCCACCACCTTCTTCCTACTGGTGATCAACATCGTCTATGCCTTCTTTGACACCTTCGGCATCATCGATGCAGCCACCCACGGCGGCCCTGGCCAGTCGACCTCGATCCTGGTCTACAAGGTGTATCTGGACGGTTTCAAGGCGCTCGACCTGGGCGGCTCGGCGGCGCAGTCCGTGATTCTGATGTGTATTGTGGTTGTGCTGACGGTGATCCAGTTCCGCTACGTTGAAAAGAAAGTGCAGTACTGATCATGGTGGACCGCAATCCCTGGCTCAATTTCTTCTCGCACGCCGTGCTCATTCTCGGCGTCGCGCTCGTGGCCTTCCCGCTGTATCTGGCGCTGGTGGCTTCGACGCACACCTCCTCCGAGATCGTGCAGGCCCCCATGCCGCTGCTGCCCGGCACCCACATGTGGGAAAACTACAAGGAGGCACTGTTTGGATCCGGCAAGCTGGGCTCCAACACCAACGTGGTACGCATGATGTGGGTGAGTTTTGTCGTGGCAATGATCATTACCGTCGGCAAAATTGCGATTTCGCTGCTGTCGGCATTCGCCATCGTCTACTTCCGCTTCCCCTTCAAGATGGTCTGCTTCTGGGCGATCTTCCTGACACTGATGCTGCCCGTTGAAGTGCGTATCCTGCCTACGTACAAGGTCGTGGCCGAGCTGGGCCTGCTCAACAGCTACGCCGGCCTGTCACTGCCGCTGATCGCCTCTGCCACCGCGACCTTCCTGTTCCGCCAGTTCTTTCTGAGCGTTCCCGATGAGCTCGTGGAAGCGGCGCGCATTGACGGCGCCGGCCCCATGCGCTTCTTCAAGGACATTCTGGTGCCCCTGTCCAGAACGTCCATCGCGGCGCTCTTCGTGATCCAGTTCATCTATGGCTGGAACCAGTATTTGTGGCCTGTCTTGATGACCACTTCGGAAAACATGTACCCCGTGGTGGTAGGTATCAAGAGCATGATTGGTGGCAGCGGTGAGGCCGCCATCGACTGGAACATCGTGATGGCTACGGCCATTCTCGCCATGTTGCCACCGACCCTGGTGGTGATGCTGATGCAAAAGTGGTTTGTCAAAGGCCTGGTGGATACCGAAAAGTAATCCCCCGTCTTGCCCATCCACCATCTTTGACCGATTGAAAAAAACCCTGTTATGGCTTCCATCTCTCTCAAGAACATCATCAAACGCTATGGCAGCGGCAAGTCTGCCGTGCCCGTCATCCACGGCGTCAACGCCGAAATCAAGGACGGCGAATTCATCGTGCTGGTCGGCCCTTCGGGCTGCGGCAAATCGACCCTGCTGCGCATGATCGCAGGCCTGGAAGAGATCACCGGCGGCGACCTGATGATCGGCGACCAGGTCGTCAACAACCTGGAGCCCGCCAAGCGCAACATCGCCATGGTGTTCCAGAACTACGCGCTCTACCCACACATGAGCAACTACGAGAACATGGCCTATGGCCTGAAGCTCGCCAAGGTGCCCGAGGATGAGATCAAGCGCCGCGTCGACAAGGCCGCCAAGATCCTGGAGCTCTCCCACCTGCTGGACCGCAAGCCGCGCCAGCTGTCGGGTGGCCAGCGCCAGCGTGTGGCCATGGGCCGCGCCATCGTGCGCCAGCCACAGGTCTTCTTGTTTGACGAGCCCCTCTCCAATCTGGATGCCAAGCTGCGCGGCCAGACCCGCATCGAAATCCAGAAGCTGCACGCCGAGCTGGGCATCACCAGCCTGTTCGTGACCCACGACCAGGTCGAGGCCATGACCTTGGCCCAACGCATGATCGTGATGAACGGCGGCAATGTAGAGCAGTTCGGCACGCCCGAAGAGGTCTACCACACCCCCGCCTCCACCTTTGTGGCTGGTTTCATCGGCTCGCCCCCCATGAACCTGCTCAAGAACGCCCCTGGCGGCAAGGCCGGTCAGATCCTGGGTATCCGCCCTGAACACATCGACCTGGTGCCATCGGGCGGCTGGGAGTTCCAGGTGGAAACCGTCGAGCTGCTGGGTGCAGAACGACTGCTGTACGGCAAGGTGGGCAGCGAAGACCTGACCGTGCGCGTCGAAGAAGGCCAGGCCTACCCCAAGCCCGGCGAAACCGCGCACATCCAGGCACGCGAAGACCGCCTGCACTGGTTCAACGCTGAAACCGGCAAGCGTATCTAAAGACATTCAGGGGCCGCGTGCAGCGCCTCAGGCCTGTTCTGGGACAGCCATCACCACGGCCCGCCTCACCTCCCAAAAGCTCCAACAAGCGCCCAAACTCATACTTTGCGGCGCTTTTTTTACGCACTGCGGTTGCTGTTTTTTCCAAAGGTCTATAGTCAAACACGGCTTTGGCGCCTACCCCTCAAGCGCCAGGAGCTACCAAATTGATAGTATTCGAGAACGCCATGACACACTCCACCAACTGGCCCTACCCCCGCTGGATTGCCCACCGCGGCGCTGGCAAGCTCGCGCCCGAAAACACCATGAGCGCTTTCCGCCTGGGCGCCTCGTTCGGCTACCGCATGTTCGAGTGCGACGCCAAGCTCAGCAGCGACGGAGTGCTGTTTCTGATGCACGATGCCGACCTCAAGCGCACCACCAACGCCCAGGGCACGGGCAGCGAATTGAGCATGGGCGAGCTGGCCCAGCTTGACGCAGGCAGCTGGCATTCGCGCAGCCATGCGGGCGAGAACCTCCCCACACTGGAGGCCCTGGCCCGCTGGTGCCTGGCCAACCAGCATTTCCTCAATGTCGAGATCAAACCCACGCCCGGCCAGGAGCTGGAAACCGGCCGTGCCACCGGCGCGCTGATGAACCGCATCTGGCCCCCAAACGTAGTGCCTCCGCTTTTCACCTCGTTCAAGCCCGATTCGCTGCGGGGCGCCCGCGAGATTGCGCCGCATACCCCCCGGGGTCTGCTGGTGGACAAGTTTGCCGATGGCACGGGCGAAGCCGACCTGCAACTGGCCGTGGAACTGGGCTGTCAGGCCCTGGTGCTGAACCATGCGCTGTGGAACGCCGCGCTGGTGGCCAAAGTTCACGCCGCAGGCCTCTATTGCAGCAGCTACACAGTCAATGACGAATGGGCCGCCCAGCGCCTGATCGATCTGGGCACGGACGGCATCATCACCGACCGCGTGGACCTGTTCAGCCCTGCGCAGCATGGCCCGATACTCTAGGGATCCTTTGCAAAACCCTCGCCAAATGGGATGGACGCGGATCGGGACACGGCGCAAGGCGTCTTTTGAATGCAATAGCCGTAGCGGCTTTGTTGCATAAATCGGTTTGAGACTGAGTCTCCCCAAACCCCAGACGTAGTTATGCCACGGCCACCGTTTGGGGCGTGCCCAGCTCGGT
>NZ_JACHKZ010000019.1 GCF_014207855.1 Comamonas odontotermitis
CAGTTTGTGGTGCGGTACTTGCGCCGACCCCAGTTCGTCTCACTCATCATCCGAGCCTACTACCGCTGCGGCCCGGATTTGTGCAACAAAGCCGTGCCAAAGTACTGTATTTGACTAGACAGCAGGGCCGTGTTGCTTTGCACAGCTTGCTAGCTTGGATGTTTCCGCCTGGGCCGTTGCCCAAGCTCTCATTGGCGGCCGGCAAAAATAGCTGATTCACAGCTCAGTAATATAGAGATTTTTTCAATTTAACTAATCGTAAATAAAGATCTTTCCGCGACACCTCCAAAATCGTCATTCTGCAGAAATTTAGGCTCCACTCTTCCTTTAGAGAATTTCAAATTATAATAAACCTCATCAATATCATCCGATTCACATATTTCAAAATATATTGAATACGAACCGACATCTATTTCAATATTTATTTTGTGTTTTGTTACCACTGACGCGATATATAAATCATTTAAGCTAACAACATCAAATGGAACAACCATCGCCCTCAATGCATTTGAATCAGGGGCATAATATTCTTGCAAAGAGATATTTATTTTTGCAGCGAATGCACCGTCAACAATCGGATCGAATATAACATGTCCATGATTTATTAGAACTCCCTGAGCCACACTTTCATCATTCCATTGGACATTGCTATCCAAGAATGGTACTGATCGGACCTGAATTTGATGGTGTGATATCTGCAAATCTACTTCTTGATTCATGTCATTCTCCTATGCGCACTCTGATTTTTGTACCATCTGGCAAATCTTGCAATATATTCCCAATACTTGAGCCTGCTCCACGATTATCTGATGGATCAATATGTCTAACACTGGCACCTTTCCCTCCCTCTTTAAAGACAGCCATAGGCCATTCGTCTCTATCTTTTTGTGGAGCAGTTTTTATTCCTTTAAGACTTGCTCGCCTGTTGGTATTGGCGCCACTTCGGTCAATAGTTACTATATCTGGATGCCCCGCTTTAATTGCGTCACCAATATGACCTGCCGTCTGCGGATATTGGCCTTTCGAAATAGTTAAATCATAATCATGAGTATTTTCATTTGATTTGGTTAGAGTGCACCCAAGCAGACCTATTGGATCGATCCAAGTAATAGGATTAGGCGAATAACTCCCTAAATTGATTCCTCCAGCCAACCCAATCGGATCAGGGCAGATGAACCGCCCTACATCCGGGTCATAGTACCGGAATGTGTTGTAGTGCAGCCCGGTGTAGCGGTCAAGGTACTGGCCTTGGAAGCGCAGGTTTTGCTGTTGATCGGCTTTGGCGGGACTGTCGCCTTCGTCGAGTTTGTGAACCGGGCTGCCTGCAAGTGTCTTGACTTCCCACTCTTCGGCAACCGTTGATCCCCAGGTTTTGTAGCTGGCCTGCCAGATCACCTGCCCTTGGGCATTGGTCAGCTCTTGCGGCATACCTACCTGGTTGGTTAAAAAGCAGTAGAACTAATTTGATCGCTATTATTGCCAAGCTGTACTGCCATCATGTCTCTAGTCCTCGATGCGCAGGGTTTACGTCTTCTGTCTAATGATTCTAAAAAAACAAAATCGCTCAATTCTTAATTCCATTTATTACTTCATTAGGCCCAATTTAACCAACTCATTAAAAATAGAATTCACTTTATCCATCTCACCCGGTCTAGGTTGAAATTTATCCTTCAATAGCTTGACTTTTTCATAAGCAAACTCTATCTTGCTCAAATCATTGTTCTTAATTGCATATCCAATCATAAAAAGAACAAACTGCATATATGGCTGAGACGGCCATTTCCAGTGGAAAGAGCTCATATTCTTCTTTACCACATTAGATTCATCAGAGTATGGCTCATAAAAGATGGATTCAGTCTCTTTGATTTTATCTCTAAAAAAATCAATCAGCAACTTCACATCAGATTCTACTGTTAATTTAAAAGAGCTGAAATCAATATTCCTGGAAACAATTCCAACGATCAAAGGATCGTCTTGGGTAAAAATTGAATCGAGTTTGCTTTTTAAAATGGCACTATATTCGTTATAGGAAACATCCTGAGATGAATATATGGAATATTCTTCCCTGCCAGACAAATTAAAGCTCACCCCCCATGTGTTTGCGCCATTTTTTTTTCTTAGCCCATAGATTTCTGGATTACCCAAATCTTTCTCCCACCCACTCTTCTTTAATTCATCGAAGAGTAAATCACCTATTTTTTTTTGAAAATCACCCCTCTTACTCATGGCAACTCCTATTTCCTTAATATCTTTCCTGTAGCAGGGTCAACAGTAACTTCAACTGTTCGTACAGGGCCTGTTGGATCTCCCTTTTTTATTCCTGTAGATGGTTCTCCTGGTCGACCCTCTACGCGTCGGCTACCCCATACTGTTCCCTCACCAGAAGCAATTTCTTTATCTCGTGCAATTTGCTTCGGGTCTCTGGTTGCATTTCCTGTCTTGGTTTCAACCTGAATAACCTCACCAGTCTTACGATCTCTAACGATAATATCCCCTTGCCTCCAATTCCCCTCTTTTGGGGTCTTTATTCTAACTTCTGTATTGATCAACTCGTATCTTCTAGAGCGACTTAGTCGATCTGCCAATTTATCTCTACCTGCATCGCCTTGTATTTTATTATCCGAGCAATTTAATCCCCAAGGATCAATCCATCCTATCGGGTTGAATCCATAAGAACTTAAATTAATACCTCCCATTAACCCAATCGGATCAGGGCAGATGAACCGCCCTACATCCGGGTCATAGTACCGGAATGTGTTGTAGTGCAGCCCGGTGTCGCGGTCAAGGTACTGGCCTTGGAAGCGCAGGTTTTGCTGTTGATCGGCTTTGGTAGGGCTGTCGCCTTCATCAAGTTTGTGAACCGGGCTGCCTGCAAGTGTCTTGACTTCCCACTCTTCGGCAACCGTTGACCCCCAGGTTTTGTAGCTGGCCTGCCAGATCACCTGCCCTTGGGCATTGGTCAGCTCTTGCGGCATGCCTACCTGGTCGGTGTGGAAGTAGTAGACCTTGCATAGCTGGGCTTGGTCAGCGCTTGCCGTCACCCTTTCTGTTCCGGTACCCCAGTCCTGGATTTGCAGCGCTTGCGCTTTTTGCCGCGCCGTTTCGTTCAGCGATGCCCAGTAACGGCTTTCCGCATCGTCGGCCGCAGTTTTTGAAGGATTTGAGCCTGTAGCGCCTGTCTGGCTTGCGCTGAATGCAACACTATTGATAGCATCTGGCGGCTGCGCATCATCTACAGTGCCCAGCCCACCTTGGTCTGTTTTCTCTCCGTCTGCATCCAGCCTTGCCAGTGGTACGTAGCTGCCGGGCTCGTACACGTAGCTGATGGTGTTGCCACCCCGCCTCTCTTCGATCAGCCGCATGCCTTCCCAGATGAAGGTGGTGGTGCCAAAGCTGTCGTGTTTGGCGACTCTGCGCCCTATGGCGTCATAGTCAAACCGTGTGGTTTGTGTTGCCTGGTGTTCGGTGCCAGGGCGTCTGGTTGTGATGACTTCGATCAGGTGGTTTTCTTCATCCCACCTGAATTGCTGTTCGGTGTGTCTACCTACAAGTTTGCGGATCAGTCTGCCATGGCCATCGTAGAAGTAGCGCTTGTCTTCAAACACCCGCACCAGGTTGTCACGCACGTAGCCGCGTTGCGACAGGGCCGTGCTGCTGCGCACTGCCTGCTGTGTAGCGGCATCCTGGATATTGCCAGCCGGATCGTAGCCAAAGCTTTCATTGGCCGCCTGCGCAAATGGCTGGCGTACACCAGCCAGAGGGGCGTGCTGGGTGTGCAGGATGCGGCCCGTGGCGTCGTACTGGTGGCCGGTGTCGCCTTGCAGGCTGTGGCGGCTGGCTCGCAGCTCACCCACCTTGTCGTACTGCCAGGCCTTGAGCAGCCCTTGCGGGCGCTGTACCTGACTGGCGGGGTCTTGCTGCAACGCGGCCAGCGCGCTGCGCCATTGGCCTGCTGCAGCATCGTGGGGCCCAAACGGCTGGCTGGGTGTGTCGGCCGCTTGTGTCCAGGCCCCGGCAAGGCGCCCTACAGGGTCGTGGCTGTAGCGGGTGTGGGCGCGGCCCTGGCTGCGCAGTATTTCCTGGTGCAGGTCGTCACGCTCGATGTCGCAGATGAGCTGGTGCACAGCCTGCGCATCTGCGGCTGCCGTGTTTTGCTGGCTGTAGTTGACCTGGTGGAGGTGGCCCGAGCCGTAGTAGAGGTAGTTGAGCGCTCGCTTGTGCAACGGCTGATGGGGCAACTGCGGCAGCACGGTCTGCGTGCGGTTGCCCAGAAGGTCGTGCTGGTGCTGGAGTGTGTGGCACTGGCCAGTGGTGTGGTCAATGCTCTCTTCCTGCACCACGTCGCCCATCAGGTTGTAGGCAATGCGTGTTGTGTGCAGCGGTTGGGTCTGCGGGCTACTGCCGGGGGGTGTAGTGTCTGCGGGGCCGGTGTCGATGATTTTGAGTTTGACAGCCTCCACCAGTTGGTCAAGCAGGTCGTACTGATAGCGGTAGAGGTATTCTGCAGTTCGCTTTTCTACCAGCCTGCCCACTTTGTCGCGCACCAGCTCGATGCGACGAGGCTGTACGCCTGGCGCGGCAGCCTGGCCAGCATGGGTTGTTCCCCAACCGGGCACCTCTGGCGTCGCACCTGCGCCCGAGGTACCAGCTGCGCTGCCGATGTCATCGCCCAGCCCTGGGTGGTAGGTGACAGCAATGGGCATGCCTGTCAGGTTGTATTCAATGTCTACCTTGACACCGCCAACGCGCGTTTCCTGTACCAAGCGATCGGCCAGGTCGTAGGCAAATTCAAAGGATTCACCGTTTTCGTTGACGAGCCTTTGCAGCCGCAGCGCGCTGTCGTACCCAAAGTTGACTTCTCGTTGCTCCTTGTCGATGGTGCGCAGCAACTGGCCGCGGCTGTTGAAGGAGAAGCCGGTGACGCGGCTCAAGGCATCGGCAATGTTTTGCAGCATGCCGCTTTCGTCGTAACCATAGTTGGTGTTGGCGCCATCTGCCGTGGTGGATGCGAGCAGGCGCCCTTGTGCATCGTGCACATAGCGCGTGACTGCGCCGCGCGCGTCCGTAGCGGTGCTCAGGTTTCCCCAGCCGTCATAGGTGAAACGCGTGGTTTTGTCAGAGCAATCGGTGTATGACGCAAGCTGGGCTCTGGGCGTCCAGGTCAAATACTTGACGCCGCCTTTGGCATCCACGATCTTGGTGGCAAGGCCTTTGTCGTCGTACACATACTGGGTAAGGCTGCCATCGGGCGCTTTAATGCTGGTGAGATCGCCCGAGTCGCTATAGGTGTAGAGGTAGGATTGGCCATTGGGTAGGCCTTGGAGCCATGGCAGGCCCATGTCGTTCCAACCCGTGGCGGTAACCCGGCCAATGGGGTCGGTCACACCGCTGACGTTGCCTTTGGCGTCGTAGCGTACCAGCGAGGTATTGCCACCGGGCTCTGTGTATTTGCTGACCAGCCAGCGGTCGTTGTATTCGAGCTTCCAGTGCTGCTGCTCTGGCCGGATGGCTTCCAATAATTCGTAGTGCGGATTCCAGGTGCACAGGTAGCGTCTGCCCAGATGATCCACGACTTCGGTTCCGCCAAAGACGTCGTTAGGCCCAGGAGCCTGCGCGTCCCACTGACCCTGGAGCAGTCGATAGGCAAAATGGTAGGTTTCACCATCATTGGTCCAGTTCTTGACGACCCGGGGCCGATCTTCGAACTGCTGCCATTCGTAGTAACTCTCCAGTCCCGAAGCATGCGCGTGCATGCTCATCAGCCGTTGGGCGTTGTAGGCAAAGCGCCGTGAGATTTTCTGGGTGCGGTCAATCACATGTTGCAGCTGACCGTGGGCATCGTAGCGGTACTGCACGAGCGGCCCCACATTCTCGCCAGGTGCTGCCTTGGTGATGGCAATGCTTTGGAGCTTGCCGCCAAGCTGTGTTGCATAGTTGAAGCGCAGAACGCGGCCGGTACTATCCGTGCATTCTTCCAGCTTCCCTGTGCCTGGTTGGCGGCGCAGCGATATGTAGTTGGCATGCCGGTCTTCGATGCGTTCCAGATCGTGAATCAGCGCATTTTGGGTAGAGTCGGCACGTGCCTGTTCTTCGAACAGGTAGTACATGCCATCGGCTGCGGACACAAAATACCGGTCGCCCTCTGTGCGGTACAGAGACAGTTGCTCTACCTCGTGGTACCACCCTTGAGCACGCGGGAGATCAGGAAATTCGATTTCCCGCCCGCCATAGCTGATGAACTTGAGCGTACGCTCGCCATCCTGCGCCGTTTCAATCTTGAGCTGCAGGCACAAAGGAGTGCTCCAGCCTTGGCCGAGCAGCGCGTTGTCCCTCGTATCCGCACTGCTGTAGATGCGGTGCCAGTCAAGCGGCAAGGGGCCTGGCAGTGAAAAATCCACTTCAGGTTGCAAGACCTTGATGCCTGTCGCCAGATGCACCGGGTTGCCCATGACTTGCTCGACCTCGGTCAAGATACCGTTGACGGCAAAACCAACCGACGCACCAGCCTGAAAAAGGCACGGCAGGTTTTTGGCGAGCCGCGGCACTGCAGTCAAGCACTTCCAGGCCTTTCTGAGGTTATGCAACTGCCATAACACATTGGCAACCCGCAGGATCGTAGAGACCTCGCTCGCAACATCACGAACGCGGGCCTTTGGATCTCCGATGAACACATCCGGAGAGCCACTCTCGATCCGCGCGCCACATTCGACTTTGTCTCCCACCCGAGACGCCACGCAGGTATTGACAAATACCGTCTCTGCCCCTTCGGCAATCAGTATCTGCGGGGTATGCTTGCTACAAATAACTTCATCGATCGGAGAATCGGGTGTTGCTCTTGCTGCGCCGGTGGATTCGCTGTTGATGAACACATCCTGAGAGGCAGTAATGATCTCTCCAGTGATCTCGTATTCTTCGGGGCATATCTCGTCGACGAGAGGCTCCATGGCCTCAGCCCCTAACGATGCCCCATACACGCTGCCAGCCACTCGTGCCGCTACCACCACCAGACCCACGGCGATCACCGCGCCGGTACCCAGCGAGATGCCGGTCAAGAAGGTACCCAGGGCCACAGCACCCGTCACCAGTGCTGCTGCGGCAATTCCCCCCAGCATGCCACCTATGGCACCGCCGATACCGCCAACGACAAGTTTGGTAAGGTAACGCCAATTGGGGTTTTTCTGGTGCGCAATCGGATCGTGCAGCCGCGCTGCTGGGTGACTGGCTACCGACATCAGGCCCCCTCTCTGAACCTGAAGCTCTGGAGAATTTTTTGCCAGTACTCTTCGTCGGCTGCAGACATGGTGCCGCCAGTACTGGCCGTAAAAATAAGCAAATCATCAGAGGCAGGCAGCTGCATCACCACCTGCTGCTGAAAAGTTGCGACACCGTTTTGCTTGAACTGCAGTTTCAGCAAATAGCCCTGCAGTTTCTTGGTGGACGAGGCTTGCACCGCCATTGGCACCTGACCATTCGACTTGAAGCCACTCAAATAGGACTTCATCTTCTTGAGCTGCCGCTCAATGAATTGCTCCAGGCTCTCGCCAGCTTCAAGCACATCGCGGGTCACCACAATGGAGATGCCGACGCCATCTTCAGGCATCAACACATTGGTGGTGCGGTCAATGTGGGGCTTTGGCAAGTCAAGCGTGCCTTCTTGGATATGGTATTTCATGAACATCAATTGGTCGTAAATATCGATCTTCAGCCTGCAGCACCGCCCCCGCCGCCTTCTTGCGCCTTGACTGCCAACGGCGCAGCACAATTCAGCAGGATTTTTCCACCACGCTCGTCGAGTTGCTCCGTAAAACTGATCAGACCGATCTTTCCTACGATCAGTACTTCGCCTGTGTCTTTGAGCGTCAGCGATGCGCCGTCGCCTTTGCCTGCAACCAAGGTGATGCTGCTGTTCGCTTCCAATCTGATGTGTTGACCTGCCTTGATAAGCACCGAGTCATCATTGGCCCGGATGTTGACGTTTTGCTTGGCCATCACAGATGCATCATTGTTTGTCGACGCCATGGTGATGCGCTCTTTGGCTGTGAGATTGAAGTTGCCCGTTTGTGCGTCGTGAGCAATATCACCACCCGTCACCGTCGTGCGCTGACCACCAGCAGTGACGTGAGTGAGCATGCCTGCTTTTGCAAGCAGACTCAGCTGATCCTGCGTGGAGGAAACCGTGACGCTGCCCGTGCCACGCATCGTGACCGACTGCCCCGAGCTGATCACCACCGGCTTGGGACTGATCATGGAGTGCCCCTCGGGACTGACGATCGACACAATGGGCTTGTTGATGTCCTTGGATCGCGTAAGCAGATCATTAGCCCCCGGCAGCGCAGGATCGGTATTCAGCGGCATCTGCATCTCGGGTCCCGTTCCTGATTTGCTTCCGGCCGCCGCAAAGGCCTGCATGGCAGCAGCCATGCCGCCCAGCGAGGTCTTCGCAGCCTCTTTTCCCACCATTGAAAGGATGCCGGAGGCAAGCTCTGACATGTGGTCTTTCTTGATATCGTTCAGGCCTGAAATCACTGCATCCATGGCAGATACGGCAGACGATGCTTCCTGCATCAAAGTCTTGCTGTCGGCCAGGTGTTCGCCCAGATGCTCAAAGCCGTCCGGATTGTCATGGGTGATTTTGTTTTTGAAGTCCTGCGTATACGTGGTGATCAGCAAGCCTTTATCCGCGCGGATAGCTCCCCACTCATTGGTTCGTAACTCAAAGCCGTAGCTGCGTTTGGCTTCCGTGCTTTGGTTCATCAGGTAACCCATATGCAAATGGGTGTTGCCATGGTCGCTGGACAACTCCAAATGCTCGATGCCCTTTTGGTCCTCGAAGCGCAGCATGTTCTTGCCCCCACCGCCCTTGCTCCAGTTGGTCTGCGTACCAGATTGGGTCTTGTGTTTGGGCAGCTCCCACGGGGGCATCTGCATGGCGTTGTAGACACGGCCTGTGATGATGGGGTAGTCCGGGTCACCGTTCAGAAAGTCCACAATGACTTCCTGCCCGATGCGCGGGATGTGCATGCCGCCGTAGTTGCTGCCCGCCCAGGTCTGGCTCACACGGATCCAGCAGCTGCTGTTTTCGTCAAACGTGCCGTAGCGATCCCAGTGGAACTGCACTTTGACCCGCCCGTATTTGTCGGTGTAGATTTCTTCGCCCGCAGGGCCTGTGATGACGGCTGTCTGCGGCCCCGTGGTGTGGGGCTTGGGGGTGACGCGCTGGCTTCTGTAGGCGGTGCTTTTGGGCATGACTGCAAAGCTCAGCCGGTAGGTGGTGCCGCTGTCGATGCCTCCTCGCTTGGCTGCGCCCGAGCCCCCTGCACCATCACTGCGGCGCACGTTTTCTTCAAACCGGTAGTGGGCCGATTCGATGAGGTATTCCTTGTTCTGGTCCCCCCGTGGGTATTTGCTGAAGGTAAAGAGGTAGCCGGGGGCGATGTTGCGGGCGTTGCCTTCGCCTTGCGCGATTTCCCGCTGTGCCTTTTGCTGCTCGATGCGGATGCGCGCGTAGTTCTCGCCGTCGCCATGCTCGGTGTAGCCGCCCGGCCATTCGTATTGCTCGCGGCTGTCTTCGCTGTGGCCTGCAGGCTGCTGCTGGCGGGTGTCGAGGATGGCCTTGGGCTTTTCGAAGTCGTAGTCGTCGGCTGCAAAGTTGCCGCTGGCGATGTCTTCGGCATAGACCCATGCGTCGATGAAGTCTTCATCGTGGACGTGTGCCGCACGGCTTTCCGGGTAGTACGGGATGGTGCTGGGGCCATTGGGCAACGGGCTGTGGCTGCCGATATCATCGGCCAGCACGAGGGTGTGGCTGCCCATGCTGTGGCTGAAGTAGTAGTAGCCGCCTTCAAGCTCCAGGAGGCGAGAGACGAAGTTGAAATCGCTCTCGCCGTATTGGACGATATAGGGCCATTCGCGGTAGGTGCCCGTCAGCTTGTCTTCGATGGAAAAGCCATATTTGCCCAACACTTCTTTGATGATGTCGGGGGCTTTTTTGAACTGGAAGATTTTGAAATCACTGCGGCGCGTGGCGTGCCACAGCCAGGGGCGCAGAATGCTTTCGTAAAGGTAAAAGTCACCGTCTCTGCCGACGTAGGTGAACTGCGTCACCTGCCCCGAGATGAACCGTTTGCCCCCGCCCCCCTTCTCGGTGGTGAGGTCGACTTCGACGCTCATGTCCTTGCCCAACAGGCTTTTGGCTGAGATGGATGAGTTCTGGCTGATCAGCCGCACCCGAAACTCAAACAGCCGCGATATCTGCTCGGTTCCCTCCAGCGAGCGAAATTCCAATTGATCGCCCAATGGGCTGTGGGCGATAAAGGTGCGGTTCATGTACCCAAACTCCTCAAAGCAGTGCTATCAATTTATTCAGCTTTACCGACTATCAATCGGGTTGAAGCAATAGAAATTTGATCGTATGATAGCTAAAAAATTTTGGGAAATTTCCAACGATAGCCAATGGTCTAGTTATCATTTTTGAACGAAAATGATGTAAATTGCAACTTCAATTGCGGATAGCTATCGAGAAATTTGGTCTATCCAATTACTGCGGGGCACAGATATGACGACAAGCATGAACATCAAGCAGCGCTTGGCTGCACGAGGCAAAAGCGGACAGAAATTCATTGCCCGCAACCGCGCCCCACGGGTTCAGATCGAGTACGACGTCGAGGTCTACGGGTCTGAAAAAAAGATACAGCTTCCTTTTGTCATGGGAGTGATGGCTGATTTGTCAGGAAAACCTGCGGAGCCGCTGCCAGAAATCAGTGACCGCAAGTTTCTCGAAATCGATGTCGACAATTTCGACAGTCGCATGAAGGCCATCAAGCCCCGTGTTTCCTTTCAGGTGCCCAATACCCTGACTGGCGAAGGAAACATGGCTATCGACATCACGTTCGACAGCATGGATGACTTCTCTCCCGATGCCGTTGCAAAAAAAGTGGATTCGCTCAACAAGTTGCTGGAAGCTCGCACGCAGCTGGCCAATCTGCTGTCGTATATGGACGGTAAATCTGGCGCGGAAGACCTGATTGCGAAAGTGCTGGCCGATCCAGCACTGATGAAGGCTTTGTCTTCAACCCCTAATCAATCCACCGACAAGCCCGCAGCCGAAGAGCAGTAAGCGCACTTTCCTGCCAGCAGTAAATTAGAGGACAAAGTATGGCGACCACTGAAAAGCAAGGCCTCGGTCAGACCGTGGCTTTGGAGCGCGATGAATTTGCAGCGCTGCTCAACAAGGAATTCAAGCCAAAGACTGACCAGGCACAGGAAGCGGTTGTTTCTGCTGTGCGTACCTTGGCCGAGCATGCGCTGGCCAATACCAATATCATCTCCGGAGACGCATATCGCACCGTCGAGGGAATGATTGCCGAGATTGATCGCAAGCTGTCTGAGCAGGTCAACCAGATCATCCATCACCAGGATTTCCAGCGCCTTGAAGGTAGCTGGAGAGGTCTGCACTACTTGGTCAATAATACCGAGACGGATGAAATGTTGAAGATTCAGGTTTTCAACATCAGTAAGAAAGATTTGGGAAGGACGCTGCAACGCCACAAAGGCATTCTGTGGGATCAAAGCCCAATCTTCAAGAAGGTTTATGAAGCCGAATATGGTCAATTCGGTGGTGAACCCTTTGGCTGTCTGGTTGGCGATTACTATTTTGATCACAATCCCCAGGACGTGGCTCTGCTGACAGAGATGTCCAAGATTGCAGCTTCTGCGCATTGCCCGTTCATCTCCGGAGCAGATTCAAGCCTGATGCAGATGGAGTCGTGGCAGGAACTCGCCAATCCACGTGATCTGACCAAGATTTTTGGAAATACCGAATACATCAAATGGCGCGCTTTGCGTGACTCCGATGATTCTCGCTATCTCGGACTGACCATGCCGCGTTATCTGGCACGTCTGCCCTACAGCACCAAAGACAATCCAGTGGACGGCTTCGATTTCGAAGAAGATACAGCGGGCGCCAACCACAACAATTTCTGCTGGTCGAATTCTGCCTATGCCATGGCGACCAATATCAATCGTTCCTTCAAGTATTACGGTTGGTGCACCTCCATTCGAGGAGTTGAGTCGGGCGGCATTGTGGAGGATCTGCCTGTTCACATCTTCCCAAGTGACGATGGCGGCGTTGACATCAAATGCCCTACTGAAATTGCCATCAGTGATCGCCGTGAGGCTGAGTTGGCCAAAAACGGTTTGATGCCGCTGGTCTACCGCAAGAACAGCGATGTGGCCGCCTTCATCGGTGCTCAATCGCTGCAGAAACCCGCTGAATACTACGATGCAGATGCAACTGCCAATGCCAATCTGTCGGCCCGGCTTCCCTATCTGTTTGCCTGCTGCCGGTTTGCGCATTACCTCAAGTGCATTGTGCGTGACAAGATTGGCTCGTTCAAAGAGCGCAATGATGTGGAGCGCTGGCTGAACAACTGGATCATGAATTATGTCGACGGCGATCCAGCCAATTCTTCTGAAGGCATCAAGGCGATGAAGCCATTGGCTGCCGCTGAGGTTGTAGTTGAAGAGATTGAAGACAACCCTGGCTACTACACCGCCAAGTTCTTCCTGCGCCCTCACTACCAGTTGGAAGGCCTTACGGTTTCGTTGCGGTTGGTTTCCAAATTGCCCTCGGTCAAACAAGCAGTTACCCAATAATTTTTCCCGCTAGCAGTTATTTATTTATTCATTTGGAGGTACAGAAATGGCGATTAATCGTTTGAACAGCCCAGTTGCCAACGTTGCTCCTGAGCAGCGCCTGGGTGGTGTAGTAGATATTTATTGCAAGATTGATGGCGTCGATGGCGAAGCACAAGACGCAAAACACCAGGGCTGGATCCATGTAGAAGCTATTGCCGGTGGCGTAGCGAACGCTGGCGCATTTGCGTACGGTGGTGGTGGTGGCTCTGGTAAGGCACAGTGGCAGGACATTACCGTCCGGGGCAAGTTTGACAAGTGTTTCGCTACCTTGATGCAGAAGTGCGCAACGGGCGAGCACATCGGCAAGGTTGAAATCTCTGCCTGCAAGGCTGGTGGCGAGCAACAAGAGTTCCTGAACATCAAGATGGAAGATGTGATCATCTCTTCATTGAACCTGTCGGGCGCGGAGTCTACCGAGCCTATGTTCGACTGCGGTTTCAACTTTGCCAAGGTAACCGTAACCGGCAAGGGCCAGGACAACAAGGGCAGCATGGGCGGTGCAGTTACTGCGGGCTACAACGTCAAGCTCAACCAAAAGATTTGAGCGGATCACACTCCCGCTCAATGGAGGGGCTATATGCCCCTCTTTTTTTCTTATCACGCCTCACTTGACTGTCCAAATCATGCCCGATCAATCGCTTGTAGAAAAGGTTTCGCAGGTTCAAGGCTCGATCCGTCAAAAACCTTCCGACGACAAGCTGCGAATCCATCTTTTTCAACTGTATGTCCAAGAAGGCAAGTGGCAAAAGGCGCTGGTGCAACTGCAAATGGCGGCGCAACTCAATGCTTCGCACAAAATGATGGCGCAGGCCTATCGGCTTGCCATCCGTGCAGAGATGCTGCGTGAAGATGTGTTCAAGGGAAGGCGATCTCCCAATGTACTGGGGCAGCCGCTGCAATGGATCAGCTTTCTCATCGAGGCGCTGCAAGAGGATGGAAAAGGTAATCCTTTGGCAGCACTTGAGCTGCGGCTTCAGGCCCTCGATGAGGCCAACGCAGTATCGGGCAGGCTGAATGAACAACCTTTCAATTGGATCGCCGATGCCGACTCCCGGCTTGGCCCCGTTCTGGAAGTATTGGTCAATGGCGACTATTATTGGCTGCCGTTTGAAGCGATTAGCGAGGTCAAGATCGATGCGCCAGTGGACCTTCGGGATCTGGTGTGGATTCCCGCGCACGTGAAGCTTGTGAATGAGGGGTATCACCCCATGCTCCTGCCCGCTCGCTATCCGCTTCTTGACATGCCAATGGAGGATGCGCATCTACAGTCAAAAATCTCGACCTGGACAGCCATGGAAGGAGATTTGTTGTGCGGCCAAGGCGTGAAGGTCCTGTCGACCGACACCAGTGAGGCATCTCTTTTGGACGTTCGATCCATCCATCTGCAAAGCGCATTGTCAGAGAGTTGAAGGTATCGCTGTTCATGAGTCAGAACGACCATTCGCTTCCCAGCCACGGAAATGCAGACAACTTGCTTCCAACGCTTCTGGATCGCCTTACAGACCATGCACCCCAACGCGAAAAAGACACGCTGTCTGAAATAGTCGTCTCTCGTAAACAGCTGCGCCAGATTATTCTGCGAGACCTGTCCTGGTTACTCAATGCGACCAATGCAGATTCCGATTCTGCCTTTCGTGAATTTCCGCAGGTCCGGCGTTCTGCACTCAATTTTGGACTGCCAGCATTTTCGGGCAAACGCGCCTCGGATGTGAAGCTCGGCGAGTTGGAAGAAGAAATACGCCGCGCCATTGCGCTGTTTGAACCCCGCGTGATGAGCAGCACACTGTCTGTGCGGGGGATTGTGTCCTCGGATAATGAAGCGGCCCACAACATGGTCGTTTTCGAGATTCGCGGCCAGATCTGGGCGCACCCCTATCCAATAGAAATGTTGCTCAAATCAAGCATTGACCTGGAGACTGGGTCCGTGTCGCTGCTGGATCAGTTAGGAGACAACTGATGGACCCTCGCCTACTCGATTACTACAACCGCGAGCTGTCCTATATGCGTGAGCTGGGGCAGGAATTTGCACAGGAGCACCCCAAAATTGCCGGACGCCTGGGCATCAAGGGAACCGACATCGCAGACCCGTTTGTCGAGCGCCTGCTGGAAGGCTTTGCGCTGCTGACAGGCCGTATCCAGTTAAAGATGGATGCAGAATTTCCCAGGTTTTCTCAGCGCCTGCTGGAACTCATCTACCCGCACTATCTCGCGCCAACACCCTCGATGGGCATTGTGCGTATGCATCCCGGGAAGGCTGACAGTGGAATCACAGGGCCGTTCCTGGTGCCCCGTCATACACTCCTGCGAGCACCCATCTCACCCGGGCAGGTCACTGCCTGCCAATTTCGGACTGCGCACGATGTGGAGTTGCTCCCCCTTGCTATCCAACAGGCCTGGATCGAGGGAAAGTCCAGCGACGTACGTATCCCCCATAGCACCAAAAAGGTCGCCAGCAGCCTGCATCTGAGCTTTGCTTCTGTTGACAACCGTCCCATTGGCAAGATTGGGTTTGACAAGCTTCCCGTCTATATTGGTGGGCCATTGGAGCGTGCACTTTTCATGCTCGAGCTCATCTGCGGCCGCAGGGTTGGAGCAGCCCTTCATTGGAGCGAAGCAGGCAAGGAACGACAGGCGTGGCTGTCACCCGAGCAGATCGCAGGCATGGGGTTTGATGCGGAGGAAGCACTGATTCCTTACGGCGCTCAAGGCTTCAGCGGCTATCGCTTGCTGCAGGAGTTTTTTGCGTGTCCTGATCGATATCGGTTCTTCAACATCAAGGGGCTTGACCCGCTGCTACGCAGAATTTCAGACACGCAGTTCAGGCTGGTTCTCCATTTCGATCGGCCCGCAACCGAGCTGGAAAAGCTCATTGACCAGCATAGTTTTCACCTTTTCTGCACGCCCATCGTCAATCTGTTCCCCAAGCGGGGGGACCGCATCGATGTTTCAATGGCTCACTTTGAGCACCATCTTCTCGCTGACAGAACCCGTCCGCTGGACTATGAGGTCTATTCCGTGTCGGCCATTCATGGGTTTTCCGCTGAGAACACTGAAATTCAGACATTCCTGCCAATTTACGAGACACTCGGCGCTCTTCAAGAGGCTGACTCCCAGGCCTATTTTTCTCTGCGCAGAGAGCCGCGCAAGCTCTCTGAAGTAGCCAAAAGGCATGGGCCGCGGACTGGGTACATTGGCAGCGAAGTCTTTGCTCAACTGGTGGATCGGCAAGATACACCTTATCCGCAGACGCTCAACCGGATCGCACCTGACATGTTGTGCACCAACAGAGACTTGGCTTTGCTGATCAGTACTTCGGGGGAGCGGAACTTTCAACTGGCTGTATCGGCCCCGGTGAAACAGGTAGAGCTGGTGACGAATTTGACCCGGCCAACGCCCGCGATCGCGGAAATGCGCGCAACATGGCGTCTGCTAAGCCATCTGCAGCTGAACTACCAGACGCTGACGGATTCCAGCCCGGAGGAAGGCGCAAAAGTCATGCGTGAGCTGCTGAACCTCTACGCACTTCTGAGCCACCAGGACGGTATACAGCAAGCCGACTCGGTTTCGTCCATGCGCGTGTCTCCAATGCATGTCAGAGCGCCACAACCAGGCCCTATTCTCTTTGGCCGGGGAGTTGACATCCAGCTTGTGATTGACCAATCCAAATTTGGTGGAAGCAGCCCCTGGTTGTTTGGCGCGGTGCTCGAGCGGTTTCTATCGCGCCATGTCAGTATCAATTGCGCGACCCGTCTGAAGATGGACACGCTGCAACATGGCTCCTTTGCAAGCTGGCCTACACGAATGGGCTTGCGGCCCAACGCATGAATTCTCTTCTGCCATGTCTGTAGAAATTGATCCGCCGCAACCTCCATATGCTTCAGTGACTGCGCTCGATCCTGCCGAGCAAATGCTGGCACGCAACGCACTGCCTGCAGAAGCATTGGATCTCTTTGCACTTCTGCGGCATATAGATGCATTGAGCAAAGGAGCGAAGCTGGGCTACTCGCATACACCTCGTGATGAGCGTGTGCGTCTTGGCCAGAACCCTTCCACCCTGTTTGCGCCATCTACCATCTTTAGCATCGATAGCCCAAGGCGCGATAAGCGTCCAGTCATCAAGATTCTGAGTTTTGGCGTTTTTGGCCCCAATGGCGCCCTGCCTCTGCATTTGACGGAATATGTACGCGAGCGCCTGCACAACAACCTCGATAGCTCGCCAGCGGACTTCATTGACATATTTCACCATCGCCTCATATCGCTGTTCTACCGCGCATGGGCCGATTCTCAGTCTGTGGTTCAGCTCGACCAGCCTGGTATAGACAAATTCAGTTTTTATGCCGGCGCTTTGATTGGCATGGGGTTTGAGGGCAGTTGGAGACGGAACACCGTTGAAGACAGCGCCAAGCTTTATGCTGCTGGCCATCTTTTGCGCCTGACGAGAAACCCCGAGGGCCTGGAAAACCTGTTGGCCCACTATTTCGGCACACCATGCCGGATTACCGAATTCAACAGCACATGGATTCGCATTGACGAGGACGAACAAACCCGCCTCTCTGGGTGGGGTATGAACAACCAGTTGGGCGTGAATGCTGTCGCGGGAGCCAGGATACAAGATGTGCAGAGCAAATTCAGGATCGCTCTGGGAGCCATGCCGCTTGTCCTCTACGAGAGCTTTCTGCCGAGTTCTCGCAACAACCGCAAGATCCGGGATTGGGTTCGGGACTATGTTGGCATCGAAATGGACTGGGATTTACAGTTGCTTCTTGCGCCCGAGGAAGTGCCTCCAAGCAAGCTTGGCGGTACTACACGCCTTGGATGGACGAGCTGGCTCGGGGAGCGAAAAACCAAGGCACCGGCAAACGATCTGCGCCTGAACCCTGAAAAGGATGCCACAAGGTTCGTCAAGCTGGCACCCGCTTGACGAACCATCAAGCGCTTACTCGAACTGTAGCACCAGCCCCTGATCAGGCACGGCGGTGAGCCGCACCGTGGAGAGTGTCTGCGCATTCATTGTCCGGTGCAGAACCTCTTTGCTGATCCCCGCCAGAACGTTGGTCGAGAGGATTGCATCAACCATCCGGCCTCCCGACTCGATATCGGAGGCTCGTTCGATGATGGCTTTCACGGCATCCTCTTGCCAATGGAAGTGGGCACCGTGATTGTCCCGAATTCGAGACTGGATACGTCCCAGCTTGAGTTCCACGATCTTTGCCATCACATCGGGGGCCAGCGGGAAATAAGGCACAACGGTCATGCGCCCCAAGAACGCAGCGGGAAACACTTTCAGCAAGGGCTCTCGCATGGAGCTGGCGAGCACGCCTGGGTTCGGAATCAAATCCGGATCACCGCACATGTTCATGATCAGATCCGACCCAACGTTGGAGGTCAGAATGATGACCGTATTCTTGAAATCGATGAGGCGGCCCTCCCCATCTTCCATGAAGCCTTTGTCAAAAACCTGGAAAAAGATTTCGTGAACGTCCGGGTGGGCCTTCTCGATCTCGTCCAGCAGTACCACGCTGTATGGCTTGCGGCGAACAGCTTCCGTCAGCACGCCCCCTTCTCCATAACCGACATAGCCCGGCGGCGCGCCTTTGAGGGTTGATACCGTATGGGCCTCCTGGAACTCACTCATATTGATGGTGATCAGATTTTGCTCACCTCCATACAAGGACTCCGCCAATGCCAAGGCCGTTTCCGTCTTGCCTACACCGCTTGGCCCCACCAGCATGAATACCCCAATGGGCTTGGAGGCATCCTCCACCTTGGCACGCGAGATCTGAATGCGCTGGGCAATCGTTTCAAGACTGTGCCCCTGCCCTACCACGCGCCGGCCCAGGGTGTCGGCCAAGGCGAGCACCGCAGCGATCTCATCCTTGACCATGCGCCCAACAGGAATACCCGTCCATTCGGAAACCACAGTTGCCACAGCCTGCTCATCAACCGAAGGCAAAACCAGCGGCTGCTCGCCCTGTATCGCGGCAAGTTCCGCCTGAGCCTGCGCCAATTGCTCCACCAACTGAGCGCGCTCCTCCTCGGTCAAGGACGATTCCACCGCCGCATCCGAATCATCTGAAGTTGGAGCGACCGATATCGGCGCTGGCACAGCATCCGAAGGCACAGCAGCATCTTCTTTGGGGATCGGTGAAAGACTTCCGAAAGCAGCTTGCGGATTGAGTTTCTGGCGCAACTCGAAAACCTTCGCGACGACTACATGTTCGCGCTCCCAGCGTTCGCGGCTCTCGCGCAGGGAAGCATCCAGAGCGCTGAGCCTCGAGGCAATGAATTGCGCGCGCTCTGCATGCCCGATACCAATCGATTCTTCACGAAGAAGGATGTCTCTTTCGGTACGAAGCAATGCTATCTCGCGCTCAATGGCTTCGATATGGACGGGCGTTGCATGCTGCGTCAACGAGACACGCGCACAGGCTGTGTCCAGCAAGCTGACAGCCTTGTCAGGCAATTGGCGCGCAGGAATATAGCGGTGAGACAGTTGCACCGCAGCAGCAATGGCCTCATCCAGAATCAAGATCTTGTGATGCGCTTCCATTTGCGCAGTGATGCCTCGAAGCATCGCAATGGCCTTCTCCTCCGAGGGCTCATGGATCTGCACCACCTGAAAGCGGCGCGTCAATGCGGGATCTTTTTCGATATATTTCTTGTACTCTGCCCAGGTGGTTGCACCAATCGTGCGCAAATTGCCGCGTGCCAATGCAGGCTTGAGCAAGTTCGCCGCATCCCCTGTGCCCTGCGCACCACCTGCACCCACCAACGTATGCACTTCGTCAATGAACAGAATGATTTTGTTGGCACTTGCCTGAACTTCGTCGATGACCTGGCGCAGCCGCTGCTCAAACTCACCCTTCATGCTGGCTCCCGCCTGGAGCAGACCCACATCTAGCGTATATACCGAGACATCTTTTAATGGCGGAGGGACATCCCCAGTTGCAACCCGGGCGGCAAAGCCCTCCACCACCGCCGTCTTGCCGACTCCGGCCTCTCCGGTCAGCAATGGATTGTTCTGTCGGCGGCGAAGCAAAATGTCCACAATTTGACGGATTTCATCATCACGCCCAGTGACAGGATCCAGCTTGCCTTCTTTAGCCTTGGCGGTCAGATCAACCGCATATTTTTTCAACGCGCTGCTTTTGGAATGGCCCGGGCCCATGGCCTGGCTCGCCTCACCAGGCTGAACACCCAACTCGCCGGAGCCATCCGTGGCTCGCAGCACATCTTCGGGAGAGCCTTTGGTCCACTGAGTCAGACCATCTGCCACCTGATCAGGCTGGAGTTTGCGAAACTCCGCAGACATGCGATGCAGGACAGCACGCAAGTTGGTCGTTTTCAGGATACCTACCAGCAGGTATCCGCTTCGGATCACCTCATCGCCATAGAGCAAAGTGGAATAGATCCAGGAGCGCTCGATGGCCAGATCAATATGCTCGGAAAAATCCACAATGGCCGTCGCTCCCCGGGGAAGCCGGTCCAGTTCGGCAACGATGTCCTTTTCCAGTGCTGCCTGGTTTATGCCGAAGTGCTTCAACACTCTACGGAAATCTGAATCCTGATCCTGGAGGATTTGTTGAATCCAATGCACGAGCTCGACGTATGGGTTGCCTCTGATTTTGCATGCAACAGTTGCAGCTTCAGCCGCACGAAATAGTTGCTCATTCAACTTGCCAAACAAGTGGCTGCGGCTGATCTCCGACATTCCGTCCCCCAAAAAAATGTCTATCAACAAACAGGACGCCGTATGACCTGCCCAAGAGAGCAGGAATGCAGCGCTTCCGGACCGGGTTGCAGGCACTCAACTCTGCAAACGCATGCAACGCCATTACTTTTATTCAAAATAAACAGCCGCTATTGAGTAGCCCAAATAACATGCATCTACACTATCATATTCGAATCTAGGCATTGGGCGCATGTGGCGCGTGGCGGGAGCAAGAAAAGTGGAAGATTTCAATGTAGACGTGAATTGGGCGGTGCCTATTTCAGACACAGAGCCTTCAGGAAAGAACACTGAATTCGAAACAAAGTACGCAGAACTGGAAACTGCAGCGCTCTTCAGCCCTGAGCAGCAATACGGCGACACCGTCATCGCCAGCAAGGAGCCTGATTGGCAACAGATGCTCAGGCTGGCCGCCGATCTCTCATCTGAGACAAAAGACCTGAGAGTCATGCTTCTCCTCACCCGCGCATTGACGCGTATGCACGGCCTGCAGGGATTGCACTATGGGCTCAAGAGCGTAAATACGGTGTGTCAGCTTTTTTGGTCGTCGGTACATCCCCAATTGGAGATTGACGGAGCGCAAGATCCGCAGATGCGCTATAGCGTATTTAGCGATTTTGGCGACATAGGAGCACTTGTGGCCGACATGCGCCAAAGCATCCTGCTCCCAAGCCATATAGGCGCTTTCAGTATCAAAGATCTGGAGCGATTGGCGGACAACGGCTCCATCGATATCAACGGCATATCCGTCACCCCAACCCAAATCTCACAGATCGTGCAGGAGCAGGCACAGTCTCCAGATACCGAATTGCTGGCTCTTCCTGAACAGATCATTGCAGAAATTGCAGCTATACAACTCAGATGCCAACAGGAGTTGGGAAGTGAATTCGAGCCAGATCTTCTGCCCCTGTCCCGTCCGCTCCAGAAAATTCTGAAGCTGATTCGAGCAGACGGCCCGGGCACGGATCCAGCCCAGACAAGCGAAGGAGGTGCTTCCGGGGCTGTAGAGGCGATGCCAATGCCTGCGGCGGCTGGAGATATCCGGTCCCGCAAGGATGCTGTCAGGCAGCTGGAGCTGGTTTGCCAATACCTTGAAAAAAATGAGCCGACCAACCCAGCCCCATTGCTGATCCAGCGGGCAATCAAAGTCATGGAGATGAGTTTCATGGATATCGTGAAGAACATGGCGCCCGACGGACTCAACCAGGCCATGTTCATTACCGGCGCTGAAGCGTCAGACGATTGAATGCTGTTCTTCAGATACTCCCTCCCAGAGACAGCAGGTTGACATAGGGAATCGCCATGTTTTTGCAGTTAAGAGCCAATGTTGTCTATGCCAACGGTACCGAAAATATTGTTCAGCACGTCTTTGATTCTCAAGGCGGGACCATTGGACGTGACACACACTGCCAGATGGTTCTTCAGGATCCGTTTCGCAGAATTTCCCGCATTCAGGCGCAGATTGTTTTTGATTCCGGCCTGTTTTCGCTCATCAACGCGAGCACGTCCAATCCGATTTACGTGGACGGGCAGGAACTGAGTCCTGGTGAGACCTGTGCAATTCACAGCGGCTCTAGTTGGCAGACGGGCAACTACACCATCACCGTGGAACACGTAGGAGAGGCGCAGCCAGTCGACCAGCGCCCCTTACAGAGCCAACCTGCAAAGCAACCTGATGTGGCGCCCGCCGCAAGTCTTCTGCCATCGCATGTGCCTCGCGGTCCGTTTGATGATTTGCTTGGTGAACCGGTCCAAGCCCCATCGGAGCAAGCCTCTCGTGACGAGGGGTTGGTTCATAGCACCGCAGCGCTGTCACCGTTTTCCGCGCCCCTGGCAGCAACCGCGATTCAGGAGCCGGCACCCATGCAGCCATCCGTGGCGCTTCACCAGCTCGGCGCTGATCCGTTTGCAGATTTACTGGCTACTCCACTGAGCAACCAGGTCGCGTCGGCGCCTGTGCGTTTGCATACGGGCGATGCAACCAACCCGCTCCAGGGCCGATCACTGATTCCAGACGATTTCAATCCGCTTGCATTGCAAGGTATATCGCCTCGCAACACTGCAGACCCTCTTGCGTACGTCCAAGACGAACAGAGCATCCAGGAAATGTTCCCTGGCCGCTCTGTCGATGCGATTTTTCACCCTGGCGAAGGCAACATTGGAGAGTTGATTCAAGACCCGCTGAATGCCAGCCAAAATCAAGCGCTGGTAGATGCAAATATTCATCTTGATCCGCTTGAGCTCTTTGCAAAACAGGGGTCGCAGGATCGACTCGACCCTTCAGTTCTGTTTCAGGAACGCACAACGCAGCCTCGTTCCGTCTCAGACCATCGGGTAGAGGTCGGGTCGTTTTTTAGAGCGCCACGTGCATTTGATCCATCTCAAGAAAAGTCCAGCGCTGAACCAGCTCGTGGTGATGTGCTCGCACCACTCCCTGAACAAAGCCAGCCATATTCACCAACACCTGCAAGCAACGCTGAGGTTCATAGGGAAGATTCACTGGAATCACTTTTCAATATTGATTCCGCCCCTATCGAGTCTATCGATTTGGGCTTGCACACTATCGCCTCCACAGAGGCTCCCAGTGATAGAGCCAGTGATAAACCACGGCACGTTGACCAAAAAGAGATGGAGCACTCCGCAACAAGCGTCCGGTCAGATGCAGAGGCGACTCCCCTTGCGGCATTGCCACAACCTGTGCCACAGGCCGCTGTTGTCGAAATTGCACCCGCGGATGCAGCCTCTGATCGCGCACCTTTGCCAGCGAAAGCCGGATCAAGTGGCAATGACACACCCTCCAAAGACTCCGAACATTCTGCAGCAGATCTGCTGAACAGTTTCAAGGCCGGAGCGGGCCTGTCAGACTGCAAGTATCCAGAAAATTTAACCCCCGAGTTCATGCACATGGTCGGGCAAATGCTGGGGGCGTCCGTGCAAGGCTGCATGGATCTTCTCAGCTCCAGGGCTGCAGCAAAGCAGGAGGTCCGAGTTTCTGTGACGCTCATCAATGCAGAAGCCAACAATCCACTGAAATTTCTTCCTGCAGGGCCTTCGGCTCTTGCGCAGATTTTTGGACCGCGCATGCCCGGCTTCCAAGCTGGCCCCGCCGCCATAGACAGCGCATTTCAGGACCTGCGCGCCCACGAGATGGCAATGATGGCAGGCATTCAAGCGGCTGTTCGAGGTTTGTTTGATCGATTCGATCCTGTGCACCTGGAGGAGCAGCTCCAAGCCCTGGGTAAATCCAAGGCACTCTTCAGTAGCCAAAAAAATGCCCGGTTGTGGGAGCTGTATTGCAGCCGCTACGAATGGTTGAAGGACGAGATGAAGAACCAGAGTCCGGCCGCATGGGGTACAGAATTTCTGAGCGCCTATCAAGCAGAAGTATCACAAAACAGAGAAGGCAATATAGCGTGACGCCGCAAGAAAATACCTATTCAGGATCGTCGTTGGGATTGGTACATCACTCACAGACTCACAAGGGAGACCGTACCTACAACGAAGACGCATATTGCCATGCAAGGGATAAACATATCGTGTCATTCGCTGTGGCAGATGGCATGGGTGGCGCCGCTGGTGGGCTGCAGGCCTCCCACCTGGCCATGCAGGCGGTAAGAACGTCCGCCCTGACACTTGAGCCCCAGACGTTTCACGACCAGATGTTGGCGATCTCTGAATTGATTCAGGCCGAGCAGCAATCGCACCCAGAGCACAGCAGCATGAGTACGACCGTGGCAGAACTGCGGATCGACACATATTCCCAGAAGGCAATATGGGCCCATTGGGGCGACTCGCGGATCTATTGGTTTCGAGCCAAGGAGCTGGTGGCCATGACCATTGACCATAGCGTAGTACAAAGCCTTGTCAGCGCAGGATTGCTATCTGCCGAGGATGCAAGAACCTACCCCAAGAAGAACATATTGCTGGGCGCGGTCGGAGTGAACAGTGAGGTCGGGCCTGAAGTTTTGAGTCATCCTGTGGATGTTTCCTCGGAAGACGCCTTTTTGCTTTGCACGGACGGCATCTGGAACAATTTGAGTCCAGAGCAGATTCAGGAATCACTCAAGCAGTCATCGTCGGTGCAGGATTGGATTTCTGATCTCATGACAGCTGTTGAGCAGGCGGGTCGCGGGAAAAATGACAATTTCACAGCCACAGGCGTCTGGATTACCAGCGACAGCGAGCGAACCTTGCTGCTGAAAAGAGAAGGTCATGAGAGCGCCATCTCGGACGCCCTTGGATCATAAGGAAAACATCGAGCCATGAGGCGCTGAGACCCTCAGGCCCTGAGGCCAAAGCACGCGCTCCTCACCTGCTTGCCGAAGGAAATAAAGACAGTCCCAGCTTTGCCGTTGACGCTACCCTCCGTCAAAAATAGCGAAATGCGGGACGCTGACCATCCAATATCTGTGTGGTCAGCGCCCCGCATCAGGCTTGGGCTCTCCTACCGGTTTTCCCGGTTGTTCCATACCCCTCAGGAGGCCACCAGCACCTCCACCATGTAGCGCCGGTTGCCTGCGGCATCCAGCTCCACTTCGCGCCCGTGGATATCGGATTCAAATCCAGGCAGTTCGGCGTCCTGCTTTTCGGCAATCTGCAAATAGGTGAAGATGGCTTCTGCCTTGTCGTCATACCGTTCGCCAGGCATGATCAGTGGAATACCTGGTGGATACGGCACCAGCATGGTTGCGGCAATGCGCCCCTTGAGCATTTTGGCCTCCACCTTCTCGACCTGGCCTTGCACCATCAGGTTGTAGGCATCCGCAGGAATCATGGCCATATCGGGTTTTTCTACATACATTTCGCGCATCACCTGAGGAACGTCGTGGTTCACGTTGAACTGGTGCAGACGATCGCACAAATCGCGCAGACCCATGTCGGTATATACCTGCGGGTGGTGTTCCACGAGATCGGGAAGCACCAAGGCCAACGCCGTATTGGCTTCGTAATGCTGCTTGAAGCTCATCAACTCCGCAACCAAGGTACCCCACTTTCCCTTGGTGATCCCCATCGAGAACAGAACCAATAGCGAGTAAAGGTTGGTTTTTTCCACCACGATGCCGCGAGTCCACAGAAACTTGCTGACTACGCTGGCAGGAATGCCTTGCTGGCCCATTTGACCGTCCATGCTCAGCCCAGGCATCGTGAGCGTGACCTTGATCGGGTCGATCATCACAAAGTCATCGCTGAGCTTGTCAAAACCATGCCATTTTGCCTGGGGATGCAGTTGCCATTCCTTGGGCTGGGCAGGTGGAACATGGGCTGACGATTTCAGCAGTCCGTCCGCCACCGACTCGGGCTGCCAGACTTCAAACCACCAATCGTTCCTGTCCAGATCGGATTTGATCTGCAGCATGGCCCGTCGGAAAGCCAGGGATTCATCATGCATCTCCTGCACCAGTGACTCCCCTGCTGCCCCCTCCATCATCTTGGAGGCAACATCACATGCAGCGATCACCGGGTAGAGCGGACTGGTAGAGGTATGCATCATGAATGCTTCATTGAAGCGCCCCATATCCAGCTTGCGCTTACGGCTATCGCGCACATGCACCATGGATGCCTGCGAAAACGCTGCCAGCAGCTTATGGGTGGAGTGCGTGGTGAAGACAATGGCATCCTGCTCGCGCGGCTTGCCCTTTGCCATGCCGTAATAGTGCTCATAGAACGGATGAAAGGCGGCATAGGCGTACCAGGCTTCATCAAAGTGCAGAAAATCGACCGCACTGCCAATGCTCCTGGCAATTTTTTCGGCGTTGTAGCACAGGCCGTCATACGTGGAGTTGGTCACTACCGCGATGCGCAGCTTGGCGCCATTTTTGATGGCTTGCGCTGCCAGCGGAACTTTTGCAATGCTGGCCTGCATTGCCTCGGGCGAGAACTGATCTTCGCTGATCGGCCCGATGATGCCATGTGCATTTCTGCTAGGCGAAAAGTACACAGGAATGGCTCCCGTCATGATCAACGA
This sequence comes from Comamonas odontotermitis, assembly GCF_014207855.1. GTDB lineage: Bacteria > Pseudomonadota > Gammaproteobacteria > Burkholderiales > Burkholderiaceae_C > Comamonas > Comamonas odontotermitis_A. The sequence continues at coordinate 26,391 of NZ_JACHKZ010000019.1, forward strand.
GTGCAACAGCGACTTGTGGCAATTGCGATCCACAAACACCACATCGCCCCTTGCCACGGTGCCATGCCAGACAATTTTGTTGGCGGTAGAGGTGCCATTGGTCACAAAGAACGTGTGATCTGCCCCAAAATTTTTGGCGGCATCGGCTTCAGCCTGTCTGATCGGTCCGCTGTGATCCAGCAGTGAACCCAGCTCCGGCACGGAGATGGAGAGATCGCTGCGCAAGGTGTTCTCGCCATAGTATTGGTGGAAGGCTCGCCCCACTGCCGATTTGGTGAAGGCCACTCCTCCTGCGTGCCCCGGGGTGTACCAGGAATAGTTGGATTTCGCGGTGTGCTTGATCAGGGCCTTGAAGAATGGCGGCAGCAGATGCTCCATGTACTCTTCAGCGGCGCGCATCACCTGGCGTGCAATGAAACTCTTGGTGTCCTCAAACAAGTAGAAATAGCCGCGTGCATATTTCACGAGATTGGTGGGGATCTTCTCCACCGATCCACGCTCGCCATAGAAAAACACTGGCAGATGAGGATGCCGCGCCAGATTGTCTTCCAGCAGATCCTGAATCTTGCGGAACTGCACGACCACATCTTCCTGCGCATCGATGGAGATCAGCACCGCCGATGCAGCCAGATAGGTACGCGCCGCAACACGCGCATCGTCAAGCGTCAGGTTGGCCATTACGCGCTGGTTCGAGTTTTCCAGCTCTTCGGCCAGTGCGCGGATGATGCTGCCCCGCAAACGGGGTGAGTTGAACTCGCTGTCGATGATGACGGTCGGATAGTCCAGTGCTTTGAAGAACATTGTTCAGACTCCTTTGTGTTGATGGAGAAAAAGGTTGGAGGGAAAGCCAGGCTCGTGCGTTCAGCCGTGCTCAAGCGGCATTGCCGGCATCGGCGCGCGCCTTGTCCAGTCGCAACATGCGGGTGCTGACAAAACCATAGAGCGTGAACCCGACGATGGTTGCCAACCCGCCCAGCATCAGGGCCTCAGTGCCTGAGCTGTATAGCGCCAGATAGCTGTAGGCAGCTGCTATCCAGGAGATGATGTTGACGAACAAGGCTTTCTTGGGCGGCACGCCAGCAACTTTCTGGATGGTCATCAACGCCGCCATCGACATGATGTAGGGCACGATGTTCGTGACGACGGCCAGATTCACCAACTTGTCGAACTGCTTGGTCAAATCCGGGCTCATCGTGAGCAGGGCCAGACCCGTTTGTGCCGCAAGCAAGATCAGCATGGCAACAATGGGCGTACCGGCCTTGTTCACCTTTGCAAAAACCGGCAGGAAATAACCCGTGTCAGCAGAACTCTTGAAGACCTGCGCAATGGTGAACTGCCAGCCCAACAGCGAGCCAATGCATGCAAGCACCATCAGCCCCATGACAATCTGGCCGACAACGGGTGTGAACATATGGGCGAACACCAGTCCAAAAGGCGCTGTGGACGCTGCCAACTCAGGGTTGGAAACAATGCCGGCCATGACATTGGTTGATGCGATATAGATCACCGCAGCGCCAATGGTGCCCCCCAGAACGGCAATGGGAATGTTCTTTTCGGGATTTTCGACGGCATCGGCATTGGCACAAGCAGATTCCATGCCCAGAAATGCCCAGAGGGTGATTGCAACCGACGAGCTTGCCGCCTGAGCCAACGACAGATTGTGCGGATTCCATGCCTGCGCATAGGTAGCGGCGCTGAACCAGAACCAACCGATAGTGGAAACCCCCGCTACAGGAAGAATGACACCCCAGACAGTGACACCGCCAATTTTGCCCGTCACGCCCGCCCCTCCAAAATTGGCGAAGGTGGTAATCCAAAGCAGTGCGATAGTGGCCAAACTAACGCCAACGGGGCTTAGCTGCACAGAAAATAGCTCGGTCAGATAACCTACGGCAGTAATTCCGATGGCGACGTTTGCAATCAGCAAAGAGAAGCCATAGGTGTAATTCACCATATAGTTTCCTGAACGTCCAAAAGCGTATTCGGCGTACCCACCCATGCCACCGGACTTGCGACTGAGCATGCCGCACTGCGCAAATGCATATGCCAGCGCGAGAGAGCCCGTCGCGGTAATCAACCACGACAGAATGGAAATGGCGCCTACTTGCGCCAATTTGGTGGGTAGCAGCACAATGCCAGAACCCAGCATATTGACTGCTGTGAGCATGGTTAGCTGCGTAACCGTCATTTTTTTTGCCTGTGACATCTTTGTCCCTATCTCTAATGATTAAAAACTACACTCGGCGTCAAATAGCAAAGGAAGAAAATCATTTCAAAATATCATCCATATAAAATCAATAACCAATTTTAATTCATATTAATTTCATTAATTTCTATTAATATAAACTAAAACAATAGATTAATTAAATCAACAAAGAAAATTATTTAGATTTAATTAAAAAATCTACAGTTTTCAATTTATGAACGTTTGCAATCAGGTTAATCCCTTTATGCTTCATTTATACTGAAAATACTGTTGTTTTTTTGATGCATTTGATTCAAATCAATGATTGACAATTGAGTTGAATAGAAATATTTAATAAATATCATCCAACTCGAATTCACTGAGATAATTTTCGCCCTTCCCGGTGAATTCACCCCAAGAGGAATGGGAGTCTTTGTATGGTTTGCTGCCGCAGATCCCCCTCTCCAGAACTTGGAGCCGGTACCAGGCTTGGAGGCAATACACGACTGGGCCACAGCAAGATTGAACGCCCCAAAGAAGCATTGCTGAGCGACTGGCACCACGAATCCTGCTCTTGCCTCTTGCATTGGTGGTCAGCAAGGCGTCATAAGCAGGCCTTAGCAGCAGGGGGTTACGGCGCGTCACGCATCCACAAAACATGCAGATCCGCTATGCGCCCAATGGGCTGGGGATCGGGAGCCGCCAGAAAAAACAAAAGGACGCGGCTTCCTTTGAAGCCACGCCCTCACCATGCGTGGTCGGGTGGGTGGGATTCGAACTCGTGCACTCTGCATCCGATGGCAGGTGCACGGCCAGACTGGGGCGCAGTCCGGCGAACGGATCATCCCAAGAGCCTGTTCAAAGCCTCCTCATATCCATGGCTCATAGCTGTATGGATCCCTCACCGAATAAGACCCGACAGAGCTCGCCATGAAAAAACCCGCTGCAATCGCTTGCAGCGGGTTTTCAATAATGGTCGGAGCGGCGGGATTCGAACTCGCGACCCTCTGCTCCCAAAGCAGATGCGCTACCAGACTGCGCTACGCTCCGACAAGCCGTTATTCTAAACGCTGCAAAGCGGTCAAAAACCGAAATTGCAGCCTGATCTTCAAAAAATATGAAAAAGAAAAAACCCGTTGCAATGGCTTACAACGGGTTTTCAATGAATGGTCGGAGCGGCGGGATTCGAACTCGCGACCCTCTGCTCCCAAAGCAGATGCGCTACCAGACTGCGCTACGCTCCGACATGTGATGATTGTAACCAGCTTCTGGACTGCTTTTGGGAAAAACTGCCACAATTTTTGCAGCAGGCTTTGCAGTACTGGTTTGCGCTACAGGCCAAAAAGACTCAAATTCTTCTGGCACTGCAACTTGCATTAACGGTTGGTGGCTGGAGCCGGGCCGCGACCAGGCAGGTGACGGAACGTGATGCGGCCCTTGGTCAGGTCGTAGGGCGACATCTCCAGCGACACCTTATCACCCGCCAGAATGCGGATGTGGTGCTTGCGCATCTTGCCACCCGTGTATGCAATCAGTTCGTGGCCGTTGTCCAGAGTCACGCGAAAGCGCGAATCGGGCAACACTTCGGTCACAGAGCCTTGCATCTCGATCAGTTCTTCTTTAGCCATAAAAGTCGGTGAATCCTTGTCCTAGTTGTGCAGTACAGCGCCTGCTCCGTTGCGGGTTTGCCAGCTGACTCTCTACCAGCCAAGCCATCTAACATGGCTGAGGCAGTCAACGGATACGGCTTGGTCTAAAGCATTCATGGCCGCTCGCGGACTGGTGCAGTGGGCCCCCGAATCCGTCTTGCAGGCACTGGAACTACGCCGTACGCTGCCGCACTCCTAAATGCATTAGTTTGCAAAGCCCGCTATTGTACTATGCATGCAGTTTTTATGCATGCACGCCATGTGGCATGACCGTTTTGGTATTTGATTTTTCAGTCTTTTGCCTGCGAACTGTGCGGCAATATGGCCATACACCCCACTCCTATGCGCAATTCCCTTGATTTCAGTTCCTGGCAATCGCTGCTGTCAACCGTGCTGGGGCTGTTGTTTGTCACCCTGTTGATGCTGGGCATCCGGCTGGTGTTCATGCAGACCGTGCAGCGCAAGCGCGAGCGGGAAAACCGCCAGATCAATGAGCGGCTCAAGACCTTGATTGCGGCGTACAAGACGCTGGGCAGCTCATTCACCGGCGAGCTGTCAGTCGATCCAAGCCACCTGAAGGAGCTGCGGGCCTTGAATGACGCAGAGGAGGCCCCCGCTCAAGATTGGGAAGCATTCAAGGCCCAGACGGAGCGCCGCAGGCGCATGCGCGATGCCGTGGAGGCCGCGCTGTCGGACATCATCCTCCTGGGCACAGAGGAGCAAGTGGCGCTTGCCGCCCGTGCCGCGCAAGACATGGTGGCAGGCCGCGCCGTGCGCACGAGCGAGCTGGTGGTGTCGCTGCGCAACTTCATCCGGCAGGCGCTTGATCTGGAGGCTATTGCCGAGTCCGTCGCCATTCCCGAACAAGGCCCACAGCGCATTGCGGCCGGGGGTGGCCCGGGCAAGCGTGGCGCTGGCACTGCTGCCAGCAGCGGCCCAGGCGCTGGCGGAAGTAAAGGCGGCAGCGGAAATGGAGGCGCCATGGGCGCTGGCGGTTTGGCCGTTGGCGCAGGTGCAGGGGTACATGCCGCCAGCACAGCGCCGTCGGACGGTGTCCAAACCCCTGCGACACCTGCGGCGCGAGAGACCGACCCTCTGGCTTGGGTTGATAATCCGCGTTAAGGAACCCCTGCAACCTGCGTTTCATGACCATGACTGCCCTATCTCCCCGCTACTGGCTGATGAAGAACGAGCCAGACGAGTATTCGATTGACCACGCGCTGGCGGCGCCCCAGCAGACCATTGCCTGGGATGGGGTGCGCAACTACCAGGCGCGCAATTTCATGCGCGATGACATGCAGGTGGGCGATGGGGTGCTGTATTGGCATTCCAGCTGCGCCGAGCCCGGCATCTACGGCATTGCCCGCATTGCAGGTAATTTGCGCACCGACGACAGCCAGTTCGACCCCGCTTCGCCCTACTTCGACCCCAAATGCAGCCCGGATAAACCGCGCTGGTTGATGCTGGATGTGCAGGCCCTGCGCAAGGTGGGGCCCATTACGGTTGCAACACTGTGCCAGTATCCGCAGCTCGAAGACATGCGCGTGCTGCAAAAGGGCAACCGCCTTTCGATCACTCCTGTGGATGCGCGCCACTGGGATTTCATCATGCGATTGATCGAGGGCCGCGTCTGAACCTGGCTGGCCCCAAGCTAGGCAGCGCATTGCCCCCAGACCCAGGTACGCGGTCTTCCCTTCCCCGCGCGCCTGAAAAAGACCCCAACCATATCCAGCACGAGCATGAGAATACGCCACGCATGGGGGTAGAGCGCGAGGCAACTTCCACCATGCAGCCAGTCCCGTTCATGGGGGCGGCACTTTCAGCCGCTATGCTTGCAAGCCATGACCGCCGCCGCTGCTCCACACCAACCTATTGATACCGGGCCACCGCGCCATGGCGCCTGGCAGGTGTTCTGGGTGTTTCTGCAGCTGGGGCTGACCTCGTTTGGCGGGCCGGTCGCGCATCTGGGTTATTTTCGCCAAGCCCTGGTGGTGCAGCGCCAGTGGCTCACCGATGCCCAGTATGCCGATCTGGTGGGGCTGTGCCAGTTTCTGCCCGGGCCCGCCAGCAGCCAAGTAGGCATGGCATTGGGCTTGATGCGCGCCGGGTGGCGTGGCTGCCTTGCCGCCTGGCTGGGCTTTACCATGCCCAGCGCTGTCGCCTTGATGGGCCTGGCTGCGGGCCTGAATCATTGGCCGCACCTGGCAGACAGCGCCATCGTGCACGGGCTCAAACTGGTGGCCGTCGCGGTAGTGGCGCATGCGGTCTGGGGCATGTGGCGCAATCTCTGCAAAGGCTGGCTGCGCAAGTGCCTGGCGGTTGGCAGCGCAATCCTGTTGCTGGCATGGCCTGGGGCAGCGCTTCAAGTGCTGGTACTTGCCATGGGTGGGCTGGTGGGATGGCGCTTTCTGCGCGCGCCGCCTGGCACGGCGCAGCAAGCGGGCCCTGCATTGTCGCTGCCACTGGGCCGCACGGCGGGGTTGAGCCTGTTGCTGCTGTGCGGGCTGCTGCTGTTGTGTTTGCCGGTTGCCGCGCAGATGTGGCCCAACGTTGCCATGCGGGCGTTTGCGGCCTTCTACCAGGCTGGTGCGCTGGTATTTGGCGGTGGCCATGTGGTGCTGCCATTGCTGCAGGCCAGCGTTGTTTCCCCCGGCTGGGTGAGCGATGCCCAGTTTTTGACCGGCTATGCCGCCGCGCAGGCCGTACCCGGCCCCTTGTTCACGCTGGCAGCTTACCTGGGGGCGTTGCTTGCGCTGCCTGCGCCCTGGGCAGGCTGGGCTGGCGGCCTTTTGATGCTGGCCGCCATATTTCTGCCCGCCTTCTTGCTGGTGGCCGGCGCCCTGCCCTGGTGGCAGCGGCTGCGAGAAAACCTCGCGGCGCAGCGCGCGCTGGCGGGCATCAATGCGGCAGTGGTGGGTGTGCTGCTTGCTGCCTTTGTCCACCCGGTGTGGACCAGCGCCATCCGCCAGCCCAGCGATGCATGCATTGCAGCCATTGCCTTTGCACTGCTGCAGTGGCTGCGGGTACCGCCTGTTGTGGTGGTGCTGCTGACTGCTCTGGCCGCCTGGGGCATGCAGCTATTGCATAATGCCTGAAGTGACCGCGGGTGCCCATCCAATAAGCGCCTACAGCTATTGATTTGATACCGATCTGCTTTTCAAGGACAACGACCATGGCTTTTGCCGACAACCTCAAGACCCTGCCCTCCATTGCCCATGTTGCCGAGCTGCAGCTGATCGATGCGGACGGCAACCTGGCTGCAAGCATCCCCAACGCCCCGGGCAAGGCAGGCTCGGTCACCGTCTACAACGCGCTGGCGGCCAAGCATGGCAGCATCAATGTGGCGGCGGGCCAGGAAGGCCTGCAGCTGTTTGCCGAACACACCGAAGACGCCAAGGCACGCCCGGGCGCACACCCCAATATCGACCGCCTGCTGGAGGTGATCGCCACCGGCAAGGGCTATGCGGTAAAAGTGATCGCAGCCTGAAAGGCTTCGCAGGCTGCGTCTGCCGGTCATCCAGTCTCCTGGGCCACTGCGCGCTTAGCGACGCAATTGTGGTCTGAGCGGCCCCGCCTTACTCCGTTCCGCGAAACCGCAGCGTGGACTGCCGTACCACCTCTGGCAACTGCTGTGCCTGGCTGTAGGCATCACGCAGGCGGCGGGCATCGTTCATGCCGTCGTTCACCGTCTTGCGCAGTTGCTGCAGGGCTTCGCGGCTGCCCTCGGGCACATGGCTCTGTATTTTCTGCATCGTGAGCAGAATATGCTCGCGCAGGCCAAACTGCTCGCTGGTGGCCGGATCTACATACGTGCCTTCCAGCCCGAAGCGGCATGCCTGGAAGCGGTTGTAGGTGTAGACCAGGTAATCGTCTTCCTGGGGCTCGAACGGGCTCTCGCTCAAAAACCAGCTGCCCAGCGCCTGCACATAGGCGGCCAGCGCCGCAGCCCGTTCGATGGACAGCGGGGTATCGAACACCCGCACCTCCACCGTGCCAAACTCGGGCTTGGGGCGAATGTCCCAGTAGAAATCCTTCATGCTGTGGATCACGCCAGTGGCAGTCATCTTGTCGAAGTAGCGTTCAAAATCCTCCCAGTGCAGCGCAAACGGCGCGCGACCCGAGAGCGGAAACGCGAACACCGAATTGAGCCGTGCCGAATCGAACGCCGTATCCTGCCCCTGTACATAGGGGCTTGATGCCGACAGCGCAATGAAGTGCGGAATGTAGCGCGACAGCCGGTGCAGCATCAGCAACGCATCGTCGGCGCTCGGGCAGCCCACATGCACATGCTGGCCAAAAATGGTGAACTGTTTGGTCAGGTAACCATAGAGCGCCGTGATCTCCTTGAAGCGCGGCTTGTCGTAAATGCGCTGCTGGTGCCACTGCTGAAACGGATGCGTGCCGCCACCCGCCAGTGCGATATTGAGCCGGTTTGCGGCCTTGACCAGCGCGTCGCGTGTGGTCGTGAGCTGCTGCAGCGCGTCCTGCGCATCGCGGCAGATGCCGGTCGAAATCTCGATCATGCTCGTCGTCACCTCGGGCACGATCGAGCCAGGCACCTGCGCATTCTTGAGCAGGGCCAGCATATCGGGGGCATACGGCGTCAGGTTGTAGTGGTTGGTATTGACCAGCTGCAACTCCAGCTCCACGCCCAGCGTCAGCGCATCGGATTGTTGAAAGGCTTCAAGCGTCATGGCGTTTCTCCTTGGCGTTCAGGGCAGACAGGCCAATGCCCCGGTGCGCCTCACCGCTGCGCCACAGGGCCAGCGATGCCACCAGCACACCCAGCACCTCGCACAGCACCACCATGGGCAGCGCAATCGCCGTCAGTGCCCCTGCTACCCCTGCATTCACCGCCGCCCACTGCATGGCCAGCGCAGACGCCAGCACCAGCGCGAGGCCCGAGCTTGCCGATTGCGCGCAGGCCACTGGCCACTGCCGCTGCCACCCCAGGCCGGTACCCAGGCCCAGCAACAGCACGCCTCCCATCTTGCCCACCAGCCGGGCCAGCGCGGCAGCGGCAATCACGCTCACCAGGCCCACCGTTGGAACCACCTGACCCGCCATGCTGGCAACCAGCACAAACATCAGCAGGCTCAGCATCGTATTGGCTGCCGTGAAGGCACTGGGCCATACCAGCGGCTTGGGGCTCATGTTGCGCAGCAACAAGCCGGCTACCAGAAAGCCCAGTGCCGCAGAGCCACCCCAGCGCGTGGCCAGCAGGCTCACTGCCACCAGCGCAGCCAGCATATACAGCGCGGTTGAATCACTGCGAGATGACTGCCAGCGCAGCACCGGCCACAGCGCCACCGTGGTCAATACGGCCCACAGCACCGTCAGCCCCAGGCTCAGCAGCAATTGGCCAAGCCCCATGGCTGTGAGCACCAGGCTGGCTTGGGCATCTTCCACCCCGGCGCCTGCTGCCGCGGCAGGCGACCAGGCAACAGTAATCACCAGGCCCAAAACCAGCGCATACACGCCGCTCAAAGTGGCCAGCAACAGGCTGCGGTCAGTGACGGCGCCGCTCGCACGCAAATCGGACACCACGCGCAGCAACACTGCGGGTGACGCCGCCATGGCCACCACGCCAACGCCCAGCGACACGGCCCAGCCCATGCCCAGCAACTGCAACACCCCCGTTACCAACACCAGTGCAGCCACCGATTCCGCAAAGCTCTGCAGCAGCAACCAGGGCTGACGCAGCAACCAGGGCAGTGAAATCTGCGAGGCCGCCATCAACAGGCTGGTACCCACCGCCGTCTGCAGCAGCACCTGCGTGTTGCCCTGCAACGGCCAGGGCAGATCACCAAAGCCCAGCCAGCCTGCCAGCAGCCCCACCACCGTATAGCCCAGCAGGCGCGGAAAACCGCTGAGCCTGAACACCAGATGGCCCGCAATGGCAGCAGCGGCAACCAGCACGCACCAGCTCATCAGCGGGCCAGCGTGCGCATCCAGCCAACTGCCGATGTGCGGTGAAGGCAAGATCGGTAGGGAATTCGGAGCCATAGGCGCCCTCCTGTATCAGATGCCGCGGCAGCCCCAGGCAGCGCCGCAGACGGGTTGGTGCAGACAGTGTTGCCAAAAGTGACGACCTGGGTCGCAAGACATGGCCGGCCAGCAGCCAGAAGACGCAACACCTGCAAGACAGCGGATGGCATGAAAGTACAGATCACAAAACCTGCTGCACTTGCTACAGCTGCCACGCCGCGAATGAAAACAAACCGCAAGCTCATTTACATAATAAGTGGCAAGATTCAAACGCCTACCCCAAGGCCATCGAGAAAAGGCTTTGTCTTACAGCGGCACGACACTTTCCCTCGAGAAATTGCCTGTAATCAAAAATCCCGCTGAAGCTTGCTCAATGGGCACATTAAGCTCTATAAACAATAGCAATCAACTGCCTGCATAACACCGTTTACCAAGCCCTGCAGTGGGCATCCGGCGACGAGATGCGCACCGTTGGCGAGCGCCAGTCGCCATCAATTCAGGATTCACTGCCCTCGCCAGCGGCCTCACCTTGATCCTGGTCATCGCCTTTCGCGGCCAGCATGTGCCCGGTGCGGCTGCGGGCCGTGGCAACCAGGGTGCTGATCGCCTGGGTTTCAGGCAGATTTTTCCAGTAGCGGCGCGGCATTTCGCGCAGCATGGCCTGTTCCTTGAGGCGCGCGGGGTTGAAGGTGGATTGGTAGTAGGCAAGCCAGAGCGACTCGCCCGCATCGGGCCCGGGCGCCTGGGCCGCCGTTGCGCCGGGCGCCCAGCGCAGGGTTTGCAGATCCCACAGCACGCTGCAATCGGGGGTGAGAATGGCCCAGCGCATATTGGTGAAGCGCCGCATGAAAAAGCCTGAGGCTGCGCGCACGATGTAGTGCTCTGGCTCGAACCAGGCCATGTGCAGTGGCTCACCGCTCGCGTCCTGCGCGGGTCGAAAACGCACAAACGCATGCATTTTGTGGATTTCGCGCCCTACGGCATGGGCGAGGCGCTCCAGATCTCGCCAATCAGTATCCAGCGCATCGCCTGCCAGCCGGGGCGTGCGCAGCACGCGCCAGAGCCAGCGGTAGCACAGCGCAAACCGCCCCGGGTTGCGATGGCAGCAGGCATCACGCAGCACGGCCAGCTGTGGTTTTCGGATATGCACGGGCCTGCCAGGCGTCGGCGCCAGGCGGTCCAGCGCATCGGGGCTCAGTACCCGGTCTTGCTCAGCTGGGGAAGCGCTGTTGGCAAACAGGTCGTCCTCCGCTACGCGGGTGGCCAGCGTGTCATTCCACCGCCAGTGAATGTCGTCAGGTGCAGCGCCCAGCGCCAGCAATGCCCGCGCCGCTTGCCGAAAGCCCGCAAAATCATCGGGTGCCTCCAGCATGACGGTCAGCATCTGCCCATTCTTCAGCAAGGCCTGCATGGTCAGAACAGTGCCATCTGGCCCGCAGCAGCCAGGCGCATGCCACTGTGCCTGCGCTGCGCGGCGCCCTGCGCCATCTGCGCGATCAGCTGTTCGCGCAATTGGACGCTCTCCAGCGCGCCTGGGCGCGGGTGGTAATCGGCCAGCTCCACAAAGGCCAGTACCTTGGCGCTGGCCACATGCAGTTGCTGCAGATCGGCCAGCCGCAAGCTGCGCACGCTTCGCGCGGCCAGCAGGCGCTCCACGCTGCGCCCGCCCAGGCCGGGTACGCGCAGCAGCCATTCCCTGGGTGCGCGGTTCAGGTTGATAGGGAAATGCTGGCGGTGCGCCAGCGCCCAGGCCAGCTTGGGGTCGATTTCCAGATCCAGCATGCCAGCGGCGCCGGGGGCGATGATCTCCTCATGCGCAAAGCCGTAAAAGCGCATGAGCCAGTCGGCCTGGTACAGACGGTGTTCGCGGATCAAGGGCGGCGCCTGCAGCGGCAGATCTGCCGATGCATCTGGTATCGGGCTGAAGGCCGAGTAGTACACGCGGCGCAGACGGTGGCCGGTGTAGAGCGCGCTGCTGGTGCGCAGAATGACGGCATCGCTTGTGCCATCGGCCCCCACGATCATCTGCGTGCTTTGTCCGCCCGGCGCGTAACGCGCTGGCGTGGCGCGCCGCGCACGTTGCGCGCCGGGTAGCGAGACGGGCTTTTGGGCAGCGTGCGCCACGCTCTCTTGCCTTGCCTCTTCGATATGCCTGGCGACGTCGCCCATGGCCGATGCAATGCCAGAAGCATTTTTTTCGGGAGCAAGCTGCTGGAGGCCTTGGGAGGTGGGAAGCTCGATATTGATGCTCAGGCGGTCTGCATAGCGCCCGGCAAGCGCCAGCAACTGGGGGTCTGCATCGGGAATGGTCTTGAGATGGATGTAGCCGCGAAAATCATGGTCTTCGCGCAGGCTGCGTGCCACTTCCACCAGCTGCTCCATGGTGTAGTTGGACGACTGGATGATGCCGCTGGAAAGAAACAGCCCCTCGATGCAGTTGCGGCGGTAAAAGTCCAGGGTGAGCGCCACCACCTCAGCCGCCGTGAACCGCGCCCGCAGCACATTGGAGCTTTTTCGATTGATGCAGTAGCGGCAGTCGTAGATGCAGAAGTTGGTGAGCAGTATCTTGAGCAGCGAAACGCAGCGGCCATCTGGCGTGTAGCTGTGGCAGATGCCCATGCCTTCTGCCGACCCCATGCCCTTGCCATCCAGCGAGTCACGTCCCTTGACGCCGCTGGAAGCACAGCTGGCGTCGTACTTGGCAGCGTCGGCCAGGATGCGGAGCTTGGCGATGGTTTGCATACGAATACTGTAAATAACAACAGTATTTTAGCAAGCTTGGCATGCCAATCCGCCCAGCGACCCTGTGAATAGAAAAATATCGGTATAGAGGGCCTTCGACCCTTTTCCACAGGGCGCACTGCGCTCTCTATTGAATGGAGATACAACCGGACTCAGGCAGCCAGCTGGCGAATGCGCTGCACCTGGGCAGTTGGATCGGAAGCGCTGGCGCCAAACTCCGTGGCAAACCACTTTCTCTCGTCCAGTTGCCGCGCGTCCATCAGGTGCAGATCGGCTGCCGTTTCGGTGCGGGGCAGCAGCACCAGGGCTTCGGCGCCGCGCTTCCATACCGTGTTGGGCAGGTCTTGCATATGAGCGGCGGTGTGAGGCTCTTGCAGCACGGGCGGGCCAAAACGCTGCCGCAAATCGGCCAGCAGCGGTGCAATGGGCACATCCTTGTATTCCACCGCGATGCTGACCACGGCTCTGTCGCCCTCCGCGCGCAACTGCGGCTCGGCAAACAGCGGCGCTTCCCCCGTGCGCCAGGGGCGAATGATACCGTCCGGCATCTGCTCTGCCACGATGCCCAGCCTTTGAAACGGTACCCCCAGCACATTGCCATACAGGCCCCATGCAGCCTCTGCCAGAGCCTGCGCGTTCTCCACCGTGGCCGCTGTGCCTGCGGGCCAGTTGGCCAGGACCAGCGCCACGGCCTTGGCCCAATCGGGCTCGCCTGACATGGCGCGGGCCTGCAATCTGGCGGCTGCCGATACGGGCGATGTTGCCTGGGGATCAGCAACGCCCAGCTCGGCCAGTGCCGCGAGCCACAAGCGATCTCGCAAACGACTGGCCTGCATGTCGAGCCCCCAGTCCGGTACCACGGCCAGCGCGGGTTGCGCCGTCAATGCCAGTACCACCGGCAAACCCAGACACAATGGCGGCGCCGATTCGCTGCCGTCGCCAGTCTTGCGCGGCAGGGTGAAAAATTGATCACTGGCAAGGTCTGGCATCAGGGCGCTGCCGGTTTGGGCAACCGCCTGCGATGCGGCGCCCTGCTTCTGGCAGGCTGCCAGCGCTGGCAGCAGAAACACGCTGCTGCTCCATGCCAGCCAGCGCCTGCGTGTCGATGGTTGTGTATGCATTGCCGCGCATTGTAGGGGCCGGTTAAGCGCGCGACAGCTCGCACGGTGCGAAACCGCACGCAGCACCCACAATGCTCTTGCCTGCGGCCATCCCCATCCATACCCAACGTACACGACGCGCGCAAAACACACAGCGTGCGCCCATGTGCATTGCATGCAGGCAATTGACCTTATAAGGAGACCCGTCCATGCCCCTGTTCCGCTTTTCTCTGCTCGCTACTGCACTGGCTGGCCAGATGCTCGCTGCCCCCGCCTTTGCGCAGGACAAGCCCACCGTGCAGTTCATTGCTACCGGCGGCACGATTGCGATGAAGATCGATCCGGTGAAGAACGCGCCGGTACCGGCCATCTCGGGTGACGACCTGCTTGCCACCGTGCCAGACGTGGGCATGTATGCGCAAATTCAGGTGAACAACCTCTCGAACGTGCCGTCCGACTACATGGACCCGGCCCGCTGGGTGCAATTGACGGCTGCCGTACAGGCCGCCTTGGAAAAACCCGAGGTGGCAGGCGTCATTGTCTCGCACGGCACCGACACCCTGGAGGAGACCGCCTTCTGGCTTGATGTGACCGTGCAGTCGCCCAAGCCCGTTGTGCTGATCGGCGCGCAGCGCAATGCCTCGGTGTCGGATTTTGATGGCCCACGTAACCTGCTCAATGCCGTGCGCATTGCCGTCGATCCTCAGTCGCAAAACAAGGGCGCCATGCTGGCCATGAACAACCAGATCAACGCCGCCCGCTACGTGACCAAGACGCACACGGCCAATGTGGAGACATTCCGCTCCGGCGAATACGGCTTTCTGGGCGAGGTCTACCCCGACCGCGTGGTTTACGGCAATGCACCGGTGCGCCGCCAGCACATCGCCATTGCGACGCAGACCATGCCCGAGGTGGAAATCTTCCCCATGTACGGTGGCGCCAACGGAGAGGCGGTGCGGCAGGCGGTGGATCGCGGCGTCAAGGGTATCGTCATCGACGCGCTGGGCATGGGCAACATGAATGTACCCATGCTGAACGCCTCCAAGTACGCCATGGGCAAGGGGGTGCCCGTGGTCGTCACCACCCGCGTGCACAACGGCCGTGTGATGCCCAGCTACGGTTTTGAAGGCGGCGGCAAGACCTCGTACGACGCAGGCGCCATCATGGCTGGCGACCTGAAGGCGCCCAAGGCGCGTATCCTGCTGATGCTGGCACTGCAGGCGGGCCAGAAGGAGCGCGCGCAGCTGCAGGCGCTGTTCGACAAGTAGGCTGGCCCGGTAGTCTTCCCGCCCCCGCTCCTGCCCATGTCTGCGCAGACCAGGCAGGTCACTTACTGGTTGCAGGGGCCAGCTGGGCCGCTCTCAGTGGCTGTAATCTACGGGGTCGCGGTAGGCCGCCTCGTCATGCATGGCCCAGTAAGCTTCCTGCAGCCGCTGGGTGACGGGGCCAGGGCCAGGCAAACCGGTGAGCGCCACCCCGTCAATCTTGGAGATGGGCATGACGCCGCCAGCCGTCGAGGTGATGAACACCTCGTCTGCCGTGCGCAGCGCCTGCTGCGTTACCGGCTGGGCATGCGCGGTAATGCCCAAGCGCTGGCACAGCTCCAGCGCCGTCTGGCGCGATATGCCCATCAGAACCCCGCGCGCCGGGGTGCTCACCACACCGTCCTTGACCATGAAGAGGTTGAAACCCGGCCCCTCGGCAATATGGCCTGCTCCATCCACCACGCAACTGGTGTCATGCCCGCCGTCGTACGCGTCGAACAGCGACTGCACCAGATCGAGCCAGTGGTAATTCTTGACCGTGGGGTCGACCGACTCCGGGGCGATGCGCACGCGCTGGCTGATGTGCAGGTCCAGCCCCTGCTTCTGTTTTTCGGGGCTGGCAATCCATACATAGGGCAAGGCGTAGGCATAGAAGCGGTTTTCTGCCAGACGCGGATCGCGCACCCCCTTGGGCGCCACGCCGCGTGTACACACCATGCCCACATAGGCGCTTTGCAGGCCAGCGGCGCGCACGCAACCGTGCAGGATTGCGCGTACCTGGGCCTTGTCATACGTAATCTGCATGCGCAGCGCCTGCATGCTGGCAAAAAACCGCTCAATGTGGGCATCCAGGCGAAAGAAAGCGCCCTGCCACACACCCACCACGTCATAGGTCACGTCCGATCGGGTAAAGCCCCAGTCAAACAGAGAAACCTTGGCTTCGGACAGTGGCACATAGGCACCGTCGGCAAAGGCGCAACCGCCGTCCAGGCTGGATGCGGCGGGCGGAGTG
Source organism: Comamonas odontotermitis (assembly GCF_014207855.1). Taxonomy (GTDB): domain Bacteria; phylum Pseudomonadota; class Gammaproteobacteria; order Burkholderiales; family Burkholderiaceae_C; genus Comamonas; species Comamonas odontotermitis_A. Next base: position 42,332 of record NZ_JACHKZ010000019.1, read on the forward strand.
GGAAGCGTCATGGCAAACCTCATGAAGTGAACATGGCAAACGCCCAGCTTAGGCTCGCCACCGGCGCATGGCTGTCGCCTTGGGTGCATCAGCGCCTGCCAGCGCAGCACGCCCTGAGAACTATCAGAAATTTACTCCGCCGTTGCCCCCGACTGCTTGACCGCCCGGCCCCACTCCACGATCTCGCTCGCCACAAAGCGATCCATCTCTGCGGGCGTGGTGGGAGCGGGCTCCGACCCACGGTCGCGGATGAACTTTTGCATATCTGCGCTGTTCAGGATGGCCACGGCTTCCAGGTTCAGCCTGTCCACCACGGCCTGCGGCGTGCCTTTGGGAGCCATCAGACCCAGCCAACCCACAGCTTCAAAACCCTTGAACTCGGGCAGACCGGATTCGGCAATGGTGGGCACATCCGGCAACTGGCTTGACCGAGTGGCCGATGTCACCCCCAGCGGCACGGCCTTGCCCGCCTGGATATTGGCGAGCGCGGCAGTGACGGAGTCCACCATCAGCGGCACCTGGTTGCCCAGAAAATCGGCCTGTGCCGGGCCGCTGCCTTTGTAGGGAATGTGTTCCAGCTGCAATTTGGCGCGCGCTTTCACCATTTCTGCGCTTAGATGCTGGGTGTCACCGATGCCGGCGCTGGCATAGCTGAGCTTGCCTGGCTCTGCGCGGGCCTTGCCCACCAGATCATTCATGGTTTTGATGCCGGTGGCCGGGTTGGCCAGAAAGACGAGCGGCACCTTGGCAACCAGGGTGATGCCGACCAGATCGACACGCGGGTCAAAGTTCACCTTTTTGTAGAGCGTCTGGTTCACGGCCATGGCGCTGCCAGCCACCAGCAGGGTGTAGCCATCCGGGGCGCTGCGCACAACCTGCTCGGTACCGATGTTGCTGCCAGCACCTGCCTTGTTCTCCACCACCAGTGGCTGGCCGAGCTTTTGGCCCAGTTTTTCTGCAATGGCCCGGGCGAAGATATCGGTCGCCTGGCCGGGCGGGAAAGGCACGATGAGCTTGATCGGCTTGTCGGGGTATGCAGCAAGCGCAGGCGACGATGCCACCACCAGCAAGGCAGCGGCAAGCAAGGATGCAGAGGGGCGGCGCGGGCTCGTGGGTGCAGCAGGTGTTTTCATGGGGCGTGTCTCCGGCCGTCCAAAGGCCATTTGGCAGCCGCCTCTATGCCTGCGCAGTAGTACGACGCGGGAGCGCTGCCGGGTGTTCTCGATAGCGCCGATCTTCGTCGATACCCCGTCATCCTGTAATAGCGACGTGTCTCCGAGATAACTGGTCACACGGCGAGAGGCTAAAAAGAGGCCGAAACACAGGGATTTGACTTTCGCCGCAGAACCAGGAGGACCGGTCCCAAGGACGCGCATGGGGCGCAGGTGTTCCGGAAGGAGGCCCAGGCCATTACCAGTGCCAGCGGCAGCGATCAGGTTCCAGCAGTAATGACCGGTGTCAATTACAGGTGTCAATTACCGGTATACGGCAGCGATGAATGGTGCACCACGATGCGCAGCTTGCCTGCATCGTCCTTGACGAAGCTCCAGGTCTTGTCCACCGAGGTCACTTTGCCATCCTTACCTGTGAAGATCACATTGCCCATCGTGCTGGCGGATCCACCAGCGATGAAGATACCTGCATTGGCAATTTCACACTTTGTCCACCCCTTGAGCGCGAAGCCCGTGTCTTTGGGATAGGCCGGGTCTCCGCCCACAAAGTAGGCAAGCGCGCCTTCGCGGCTGGTACGGAAAGCCTGGGGCGCCATGGCCAAGGTTGGCTTGAACAGCACGGCCCCCATCTGGTAGCCATATGCCTCGTCGATGACTTTCTCTGCGAGCGCCTTGGCTGCCGCCGGGCCGCTGCTGGTGTTGGTACTGCTGATATCCACCAGCGCCTTGCACCAGGCCTGCTGCGCAGCCAGCACTTCGGCTTCGGAGATGGCGTGGTTGACGACCGGCCCCCTGGCAGCTGCAGGCAATGCGGCGATACCCATGAGAATGCTGGCGACGGTGATGCAGGTGAGTTTTTTCATGCTTTGGATCGATTGAAGTGGTCAGATCCCACTCTGGCGCGAGAGCCAGCGTGGCACTACAGTTCACCAAAGCAACATGAGCGGCCTCTGAAGCCCGCGTTAAGGCAACGTGAGCAGAAGATGAACAGGTGATGAACACGCCCCATCGCCCTGCTTTGCAAGCTGCGCGCAAGGCATGCCGCAACCCGCTTGAACCACGAATGGCACGAGAAGAAAGCGCAGATCAATCCGCCATGGCATCCAACCGATAGCCAAAGCCCCGCACGGTCTTGATGAGCATCAAATCATGACCGTCATCAATTTTGGCGCGCAGCCGCCGCACATAGACGTCGACGACGTTGGTCAGCGGGTCTTCATTGGTTCCCCAGACATTGGAGAGAATGCGTTCGCGGCTGTACACGCGGCCCGGCGCGCTCATGAGCAGCTCCAGAAATGCCAGCTCTCGCGCGGTCAGCATGATGGGTTGCCCAGCCCGGCTGGCCTGCATGCGCTCCAGATCGAGCACCAGATCAGCCACCTGCAACGTGCTGGCCCGGGGCCGTTGCTCCCGCCCCCTGCGCAGCAGCGCCTCGATACGGGCCAGCAACTCTTCAAACACGAACGGCTTGGTAAGGTAGTCATCCGCCCCCAGTCGCAGGCCGTTGACCTTGTCTTCCGTATTGCTCAGCGCGCTGAGCATCAGCACAGGCATGTGGCGGCCTTCGGCGCGCAGGGTCTGGCACAGCTCCAGACCGCTGAGCCCGGGCAGCATCAAGTCCAGCAGCAGCAACACGCCGGGTTCGGCGCCACGCGCCATGGCCAGGCCCTCCGGGCCGGTGCGAACCAGCTCTACCCGATAGCCCTCAGCCTTGAGGCCGCGCTCCAGAAAATCCGCCACCCGCACATCGTCTTCCACCACCAGGATCTGGTTGTTCATGCTGCCACTCCTGCCTCTTGCCCTGTGCTCTGCGCGACCCTGCGCGCTGGTGTCGCCATCCACGGCAACGCAATGCGCACCTCCGTGCCCTGCTTTGGCACGCTGGCAATGGCAATACGGCCCTGGTGCCTTTGCACAATCGACTGGGCAATCGACAGGCCGATGCCTGTGCCATCCGCCCGGTGGTCGCGCGCGCGCCGTCCGCGCAAAAATCGCTCAAACACGCGCGGCAGTTCATCCGCATCAATGCCTATGCCCTCGTCACGCACCACCACTTCGATCTCGGGCTTCTCGCCTTCGCCTGCTCCCCTCTGCAGAGCAATGCGCACCGTGCTGCCCCGCTCTGAATAGCGCACGGCATTGTCCAACACGATTACCAGCGCCTGGCGCAGCCGGTCCGCGTCCGCGTACACGGCCACGGAGCCGGTTGGCATGGCGGTGCCAGCATCGGCTCCATCATTGGTATTCCACACCACCCGTACGCCGTGCGGAGCCCCCAGCGCAGCGGCCTGATCTACCACGTCAGCCAGCAGATGACGCAGGTCCATCCAGGATGGGTGCATCACCAGTTGATCGGCCTCCGCCTTGGCAGTGAACAGCAGATCGTGGATGACACGGGTGAGCTGATCCACCCCGCCTACGATGCGCCCAAGCGCCTGGCGATACTCTTCGGCCGGCCGGTCGCCTCCGCGCAGGGCAATCTCGGCTTCGCCGCGAATTGAGGTGGCGGGCGTGCGCAATTCGTGGCCCAGATCGGCAAACAGCTGGCGGCGGCGATGGTCCAGATGCTGCAAGGTCTGGTGCGCTGCACTCAACTCCTGGGTGCGCGCCTCTACCGCGTCTTCCAGCTCGCGCCGCGCCGCGTCTGCCCTCGCGCGGTGCTGCTGCAGCTCGGCAGCCATGGCATTGAAGTGCTGGGCCACACGGTCGAATTCATCCTTGGAGCCAGTGGCCACGCGATGATCCAGCGCCCCGGCCTGCAGAGCCTGCGTGCCTTGCAGCAAGCGGTCCAGTGGGCGCTGCAGCCGCCGCTTGAGGTTCAACGCCAGCACCACGGCCAGTACCAGCGTGACGACGGCCATGCCAATGGCCTGCACGCGCAGCGAATTCAGCCCGCGTTCGGTAGCGGCACGCGCTATCGGGACAGCAGCACGCTGGCGGGCAATGGCCCCCTTGATCAATTCGCGCAGATCGCGCCCGCGAGCCAAGTCGAACACCTGTGTCAATTCCGCCCAGAGCGCCGGGAAATCGGTGCCCTGGTCCAGCGGCACCAATTGCGCCAGCCTTGCCTCGACGGCCCGGATATTGTCATGCAGCAGCTCCGTCACGCTCACGAGCTGGGGCACTTCGGGCGGCATGCGCACATTCTCGCGGTGCACCATTTCTGTCCATAAGGCCAGGTCGCGCCGTGCCAGGTCGTCCAGATTGGCGGCGCTGGTGTACATCGCATCCACCAGTCGATCACGCTGCTCGGGCTGGACGCCAGTGTTCATGAGGCGCTGCATGGCCCAGACTCGCAGGCGCTGCTTGTTGGCAGAAAGATCCAGCAGCTCGGCCTGGATATCGCTGGCAAGCCTGCTGTGCTGCGCATAGTCGTTGACGCGATTGGTTCCCCAGTACACAAAGGCGGCCTGGACGCACACCAAAGCTACCAGGGCAGCAAATGCCAGAGAAAGTCGAGCGCGGTACATGATGGGAAAACGCCCCTCCGCAATCACGGAGGGAAATCAGGGCGTAGCTGACAGGTTCCAACAATCACCTGCCGAGACCGGACTGGAGCGGCCGCTGCATTGCACCTTCCTGACCACGGCTTGACCCGGGCATGGAGGCGGCGGCTCCGTCACAGGAACTTTAGCCTACCGATATGCAGTTTTCGGGAGCAAGCCCCATTGATTATTTTGAACTGCGAACTATGCAGACAGGTGCAGCTTGTCGGAACGCCCGGCCAGTTCAGAGCCGCTTGTGACAGTGATCTTGTACTCTCCTACGGCCACACGGTCACCGGCATAGAGGACTTGCCGTTTGACGCGCACGCCATTGACGAATGTGCCGTTGGCACTGTCATGGTCTTCCACCGTCAAGATGCCGAGGTAGTAGGTAAAGGCGCCGTGGTCACGGCTGACACTGGGGTCTTCCAGTTGAATTCTGCAGCTTTGACCACGGCCGATCAATGTGCTGCCCCTCCCCAATGTGAGGGAGCCTGGAGACATTCTGGAGCGAGAACTGATCTGGATTTTTGGAAGCACTTTAGACACCTGTCAAGTCATCAAAACCACAAAAAAATGGCCTCAGAGGTGCTAACACTTTCAGATAAGTAGGCCCGAGGTTGAAACGAAGCGAGGCCGCAATGGCGTGCCCGAGGCACACAAAGCGGAGGCTGCGAAGCACCGCGGTCGCGTTGGCAACTCTTTAATGGAAACAAAGCGTAATTGTCCCGCATGGTGAAGGTTTTGATTGAGAACAATAGCAAACGCGCACATTGCAAAATTTCATGCTGCAGCGCCCTGTCAGCAGCTATTGCACGGGTGATCCGCGTAATGCACGTAATGGGTGTATCGGATGCATTGCAGCTGCCTTCTGTCTGGCGAGCAGATCATGCCCCGCATCCACTTCTGCCTCTGGCCATAGTTTGGGAAAGAGAAAACGCAGCGCATGCTGGGGCATGCCAAAGCGCACCTTTCCTTGCGAACTGTCGCTTTTGAGCAGGCCACGCTTGATCAACGCGCCCAAGGCATCGGTTGCCATGCGGTCACCCAGGCCCAGCACCCTCGGCCACATCCCAGTCCTGTTCGGGCAGGCGGCCAAACAGTTCGCGGTGCAGATCCTGTATGCCTGCCAAGCTGTAGAGAGCGCGCGCGCCCTCTTCGCCCTGATAGCGCTGCTCCAGCGCAGCTTCTGCCTCGATATGGGCAACAGCCAGACGCTGTTTGGCTGCCAGTTCTTTGTTCGCCGAGAAATCCCTGGACAAGGCCTGCTCGATCTCGTGTGGGCGGGTATGCAGGCCCTCGATGCGATTGGTGTAGTAGGAATTCATGCTGCGCAGCAAGGTACGCAGCTCGGGCGGAATGCGTTTGCCCGCCAACGCAGTTGCAGCACGCGCCACGTCACCCACCCTGGAGAGCAAGGGCTCCATGGCACGGTCTGAGGGCATCAGGGGTTCAAACTGGTGGGGAGACGCATATAGCGCAACCATATGCCAAATTTACATCATCATCAAATAATTGATTTCATTAGATAAAATATCAAAAATCAAAATAATATTGCCAAGTTTTTTGCCACGATAATTACTAGGTCGGCGCTATGTGTACAAACGCCCCCAGGTTGGTCGATTCTGAGGGCATTGCCTGCAACGCTGCGCCCGCTACATCGCCCACCAGCTTCAACAACAAAAAAAGGCAGCCCGAGAGCTGCCTTTGGCATTGACGCAAATCCGCCGATTTACTTGCGAGCGGGCGGAACGTCCGTGCAAGTGCCGTGCGCCACTTCTGCCGCCATGCCGATGCTTTCGCCCAGTGTGGGGTGTGGGTGGATGGTCTTGCCGATGTCCACGGTGTCTGCGCCCATCTCGATGGCCAGGGCGATTTCACCAATCATGTCGCCAGCGTGCGTGCCGACGATACCGCCCCCCAGAATCCTGCCGTGGCCATGGGCCTCTGGCGAGTCATCGAACAGCAGCTTGGTGAAGCCTTCGTCACGGCCATTGGCAATGGCGCGGCCCGACGCTGCCCAGGGGAACAGGCCCTTCTTGACTTTGATGCCCTGCGCCTTGGCCTGGTCTTCGGTCAGACCCACCCATGCCACTTCGGGGTCGGTATAAGCCACGCTTGGGATCACGCGGGCATTGAAGGCGGCCGAGGCCAGCTCCTTGTTGCCCTGCAGTTCACCAGCGATGACTTCGGCGGCCACATGCGCTTCATGCACGGCCTTGTGTGCCAGCATGGGCTGGCCCACGATGTCGCCGATTGCGAAGATGTTGGGCACATTGGTGCGCATCTGGATGTCGACATTGATGAAGCCACGGTCGGTGACGGACACTCCAGCGGCTTCGGCGCCGATCTTCTTGCCATTGGGCGTGCGGCCTACGGCCTGCAGCACCAGGTCGTATACCTGGGGCTCGGGCACGGTGACGCCGTCCTTGGCGGGCTCGAAGCTGACCTTGATGCCTTCGGGCGTGGCCTCGGCACCCACGGTCTTGGTATTGACCATGATGTTGTCAAAGCGCGGCGCGTTCATCTTCTGCCAGACCTTGACCAGATCGCGGTCAGCGCCCTGCATCAGGCCGTCCATCATCTCCACCACATCCAGGCGTACGCCCAGCGTGCTATAGACGGTGCCCATTTCCAGGCCGATGATGCCGCCGCCCAAGATCAGCATGCGCTTGGGCACGCTCTTCAAGGCCAGTGCGCCGGTCGAATCGACAATGCGCTCGTCCTTGGGCAGGAAAGGCAGATGCACGGCCTCGGAGCCTGCAGCGATGATGGCTTTCTTGAACTGCACGACTTTCTTGGTGCCGGTCTTCTCCTGGCCGTCGCCCGAGGTTTCCTGCACTTCGATGTGGTTGGCGCTCACAAAATTGCCATAGCCGCGTACGATGGTGACCTTGCGCATCTTGGCCATGCCTGCGAGGCCGCCGGTCAGCTTGCCGATCACTTTTTCCTTGTGGCCCCGCAAGGTATCGATATTGACCTTGGGCGCGCCGCCGTAGTCGATGCCCAGCGCAGCAAGGTGGCTGACCTCGTCCATGACCGCGGCCACGTGCAAGAGCGCCTTGGAAGGAATGCAGCCCACGTTCAGGCACACGCCGCCCAGCGTCTTGTAGCGCTCGATCAAAACGACCTTCAGACCCAGGTCTGCCGCGCGGAAAGCAGCAGAGTAGCCGCCAGGGCCACCGCCCAGCACCACCACGTCGCAGTCTTCATCGACTTGGCCGCTGTAGTTGCTTGCGATGGGGGCAGGAGCCGCTGGCGCTTGCGCTGCGGGCGCCGGAGCCGGTTGTGGTGCGGGTGCCGATGCGGCGCCCTCCGCCGCTTCCAACGACAGGATCACTGAGCCTTCGGCAACCTTGTCGCCGATCTTGACCTTGAGTTCCTTGACCACGCCAGCGTGGCTCGACGGGATTTCCATCGAGGCCTTGTCCGACTCCACGGTGATCAGCGACTGGTCCTTGGCGACGGTATCGCCAGGCTTTACCAGCAGTTCGATCACGCCCACTTCAGCGAAATCACCAATGTCGGGGACTTTGATATCTACGATTGCCATAGTGTGCGTCTCCGATTACAGGATGATGCGGCGGTAATCCGCCAGCACCTGGCCCAGATAGGCATTGAAGCGTGCGGCAGAGGCACCGTCGATGACGCGGTGGTCGTACGACAGCGACAGCGGCAGCATCAGGCGCGGCACGAACTGCTTGCCGTCCCACACCGGTTTGATGGCCGATTTGGACAGGCCCAGAATGGCCACTTCCGGCGCGTTCACGATGGGCGTGAAGTGCGTGCCACCAATGCCACCCAGCGACGAGATGGAGATGCAGCCGCCTTGCATGTCGGCAGCGCCCAGCTTGCCGTCGCGCGCCTTCTTGGCCAGCTCGCCCATTTCTGCGCTGATCTGGATGATTCCCTTCTTGTCGGCATCCTTGAGCACCGGCACGACCAAGCCATTGGGCGTGTCAGCGGCAAAGCCGATGTTGAAGTACTGCTTGTAGACGAGCGTGTCGCCGTCCAGGCTGGTGTTGAACTCAGGAAATTTCTTGAGTGCAGCAACCAGCGCCTTGATGACGAAGGCCAGCATGGTGACCTTGACGCCACTCTTCTCGTTTTCCTTGTTGGTGGAGACACGGAAGGCTTCGAGCTCGGTGATGTCCGCTTCGTCGTTGTTGGTGACGTGCGGGATCATGACCCAGTTGCGGTGCAGGTTGGCGCCCGAGATTTTCTTGATGCGCGACAAATCCTTGCGCTCCACGGCGCCGAACTTGCTGAAATCCACCTTCGGCCATGGCAGCAGGTCCATGCCTACGCCAGCGCCACCGGCAGGTGCCTTGGCAGCCTGGGCCTTGGTCTGCACGGCACCAGCCATCACCTGCTTGGTGAAGTTCTGCACGTCGTCCGCCGTGATGCGGCCCTTATTGCCCGAACCCTTGACCTCTTCCAGCGGCACGCCCAGTTCACGCGCAAACTTGCGCACCGAAGGCGACGCATACGGCAGGCTGCCGGTAGGCGCCACGGTCGGATTGTGTGCGGGCACAGCAGCGGCAGGTGCGGCGCTCGCGGGCGCTGCCTGCGAGGATGCCGGCGCCGCTGCAGGCGCTTCTGCCTTGGGGGCGGCCTGTGCAGGTGCTGCAGCAGCTGCGGGCGCAGTTGCCGTACTACCTTCGAGAACCGCCACCAGATCGCCCACGTTGACCTTGTCGCCGATCTTGATCTTGAGCTCCTTGACCACCCCGGCGGCGGGCGACGGGATTTCCATCGAAGCCTTGTCGGATTCCACGGTAAAGAGCGACTGCTCCTTGGTGACGGTGTCGCCCACCTTCACCAGCAGCTCGATCACGGCCACATCCTTGAAGTCGCCAATGTCAGGGACGTTGACGTTGATGGGGCCCGACGCAGCAGGTGCTGCTGCGGGTGCGGGGGCCGGTGCAGCCTGCACAGGTGCTGCGGCCGGAGCCTGGGTAGCCGCTGCAGGTGCGGGTGCCGCAGCGCCACCGGCTGCTTCCATCTTGATGATGACCGAGCCCTCGGCAACCTTGTCGCCGATCTTGACGAGGATTTCCTTGACCACGCCTGCGTGGCTGGACGGAATCTCCATCGATGCCTTGTCGGACTCGACGGTGATCAGCGACTGGTCCTTGGCGACAGTGTCGCCAGGCTTGACGAGCAGCTCGATCACGCCCACTTCTGCAAAGTCACCAATATCGGGAACTTGAATGTCAATCAATGCCATTGTGTTGTCTCCTGCTGGCTTTAAGCGTAGAGCGGGTTGATCTTGTCGGCGTTGATGCCGTACTTGGCAATCGCATCGGCCACCTTCTGTGCAGGCAGCTTGCCTTCATCGGCCAGCGCCTTCAGGGCTGCCACGACGATGTAGTGGCGGTCGATTTCGAAGTGCTCGCGCAGCTTGCGGCGGAAGTCCGAGCGGCCAAAGCCGTCGGTGCCCAGCACCTTGTAGGTGCGGCCAGCAGGAACGAACGGACGAATCTGCTCGGCGTACGACTTCATGTAGTCGGTCGAAGCGATCACCGGGCCGGTGCTGCCTGCCAGCTCTGCCGTCACGAAAGCCACCTTGGGCGCTTCGGTCGGGTGCAGCATGTTCCAGCGCTCGGCATCCTGGCCGTCGCGGGTGAGTTCGTTGAACGATGGGCAGCTCCACACGTCGGCGGCAATGCCCCAATCCTGGGCCAGCAGTTCCTGGGCGAAGAAGGATTCGCGCAGGATGGTGCCCGAGCCGAGCAGCTGCACGCGCTGCTCGCCCTTGCCACCCGACTTGCACAGGTACATGCCCTTGAGAATCTTGTCCTCGGTGCCGGGCGTCAGGCCTGGCATGGCGTAGTTTTCGTTCAGCAGCGTCAGGTAGTAGAAGACGTTTTCCTGGTTCTGCACCATGCGGCGCAGGCCGTCCTGCATGATCACGGCCACTTCATGGGCGAAGGTGGGGTCGTAGCTGATGCAGTTGGGAATGGTACCCGCCAGGATGTGGCTGTGGCCGTCTTCGTGCTGCAGGCCTTCGCCGTTGAGCGTGGTGCGGCCCGAGGTGCCGCCCAGCAGGAAGCCGCGTGCCTGCAGATCGCCTGCGGCCCAGGCCAGATCGCCAATGCGCTGGAATCCGAACATCGAGTAGTAGATGTAGAACGGAATCATGATGCGGTTGCTGTGGCTGTAGCTGGTTGCCGCTGCAATCCAGCTGGACATGCCGCCCGCTTCGTTGATGCCTTCCTGCAGGATCTGGCCCTTGGTGTCTTCCTTGTAGTACATCACCTGGTCCTTGTCGACCGGGGTGTACTGCTGGCCATGCGGGTTGTAGATGCCGATCTGGCGGAACAGGCCTTCCATACCGAAGGTACGGGCTTCGTCCACCAGGATGGGCACCACACGGGGGCCGACTTCCTTGTCGCGCAGCAGTTGCGTGAGGAATCGCACATAGGCCTGCGTGGTCGAGATTTCGCGGCCTTCCGGCGTGGGCTCCAGCACTGCCTTGAAGGTGTCGAGCGAAGGCACGGTGAACTGCTCGTCGGCCTTGGCGCGGCGCTGGGGCAGGTAGCCGCCCAGGGCCTTGCGGCGCTCGTGCAGGTACTTCATTTCCGGAGTGTCGTCAGCCGGCTTGTAGAACGGCAGGTCGGCGATCTGGCTGTCCGGGATGGGGATGTTGAAACGGTCGCGGAAGGCCTTGATGTCCTCGTCAGCCAGCTTCTTGGTCTGGTGGACATTGTTCTTGCCTTCGCCAACCTTGCCCATGCCAAAGCCCTTGACGGTCTTGACCAGCAGCACGGTAGGCTGACCCTGGTGGTTCTGTGCCGCGTGGAAGGCAGCGTAGACCTTTTGAGAGTCGTGGCCGCCGCGCTGCAGGTTCCAGATCTCGTCATCGCTCATGTGCTCGACCATCTTGAGCGTGCGTGGATCGCGGCCGAAGAAGTTCTTGCGGACGTAGGCGCCGTCATTGGCCTTGAAGGCCTGGTAGTCGCCGTCGTTGCATTCCATCATGATCTTGCGCAGCGCGCCATCGTGATCCTTGGCGAGCAGTGCATCCCAGCCCTTGCCCCAGATCAGCTTAACCACGTTCCAGCCAGCACCGCGGAACTCGCCTTCCAGTTCCTGGATGATCTTGCCGTTGCCACGCACCGGGCCGTCCAGGCGCTGCAGGTTGCAGTTGATGACGAAAACGAGGTTGTCCAGGTTTTCACGCGCAGCCAGGCCAATGGCACCCAGGGATTCGACTTCGTCCATTTCGCCGTCGCCACAGAACACCCAGACCTTGCGGTTTTCGGTGTTGGCAATGCCGCGGGCATGCAGGTACTTCAGGAAACGCGCCTGGTAGATCGCCATCAGCGGGCCCAGCCCCATCGAGACGGTAGGGAACTGCCAGAAATCAGGCATCAGCTTGGGGTGCGGATAGCTGGAGAGGCCCTTGCCATCCACTTCCTGGCGGAAGTTCAGCAGTTGCTCTTCGGAGATGCGGCCTTCGAGGTAGGCGCGGGCATAGATGCCGGGCGAGACGTGGCCCTGGATGTAGAGGCAGTCACCGCCGTGGTTTTCGCTCTCGGCGTGCCAGAAATGGTTGAAGCCGGCGCCAAACATGCTGGCCAGCGATGCGAACGAGCCGATGTGACCGCCCAGGTCGCCGCCTTCGGGCGGGTGAATGCGGTTGGCCTTGACAACCATGGCCATGGCGTTCCAGCGCATGTAGGCGCGCAGACGCTGCTCAATTTCGAGATTGCCGGGGCTGCGCGCTTCCTGCTCAGGCTCGATGGTGTTGACGTAGCCGGTATTGGCAGAAAACGGCAGGTCCACGCTGTTCTGGCGAGCATGCTCCAGCAGTTGTTCGATCAGCGAATGGGCGTATTCCGCGCCTTCTCGGTCGATCACTGCGGACAGCGCATCCATCCACTCGCGGGTTTCTTGGTTGTCGGTTCGGGGGGCGGCGCCTACGGCCTTTTGTTCAGATGGCTCGGACATGCTATGCGTCTCCTTTGGATTGAACTATTGCGAATGACTTTGCCAGAGTTTCTCACATTTTCCGCATATTTCAAATAGCGGTCTTCATTTTCATATTATGGAAAAATGCTGCAAACGCACAATTGACGGGCGTTTGCGCTGGCTGCAGACACCACGATACGCCAGTTTCAGACGGTGATTCGCCTGCCCTCGTCTACACTCTGGGCCATGAATCCGAACGAGAGTTCCGTCGCCGAAACGGAAAACAGCCGCCCCAGCCTGGTCCAGATGTGGCGCACCTGGTGGAAGGGTTTGTCGCCTGCGCGACAGGATCGCTATGCATCGATTGCCCCGCTGGTGGCGGTCGTGATGTTTTTTATCGCCATCGTTGCAGCCTTTTGGTACCTGCGTATCGAAGAATTCGAGCGCGAGCGCGAATCCATGCGCCGTGATGTGGAATACGCCCAGCAGCGCATTCGCCTGCGCCTGTCCGAGCGGCAGGAGCAATTGATGCGTCTGGCGCGTGACGTAGGCAACCAGGACATCGACAAGAACGGCTTCAACGACCGTGCCGACACCATGATCAGCCAGTACGCCGAGCTGCAGGCGCTGAGCTGGCTGGACGCCAAGCGCCAGGTGCGCGCCACGCAGTTTGGGCCGAGCGTGGCCTCCGAAGACCTGCTGACCGTGGACGAAGTCATCAGCAAGAAGGAGTTGATCGACCTTTTTGATATGGCGCGCGACCTGCAGCAGCCGGTGTATTCGCAGCCGTTGTCTACCAAAGGCAGCTCGCCCATGCTGCTGCTAGAGGTGCCCGTCAGCCAGAAGGGGCGTTTTGGCGGCGTGCTGCTGGCGGAATTCTCCATCGACAACCTGCTGCGCTACGCCACGCCCACGGAAGTACTGGCGCGCTATGCCGTCACGCTCAAGGATGGCAATGGCACGACCATTGCCGGCACTCCGCTCGCCCCGCGCGCAGCGGCCCAGCGCCTGCTGCCCTGGCGCACCGTGCCCAATGAGTATGAGATCCCCATCGCACCGGTCGGCAACAGCCTCAAGCTGCGCGCCCAGGCCTACCACACCTCGCTGGGCCTGGTCAGCAACGGACTGTTCTGGCTGGTGGGTGTGCTCAGCTTCATGACGGCCTGGCTGCTGCTGGCCACCTGGCGCCACACACGCAAGCGCATCCGCGCGCAGGAAGCGCTGCAGGGCGAGACCAATTTCCGCCGCGCCATGGAAAACAGCGTGCTCACCGGCATGCGCGCGCTCGATCTGCAGGGCCGCATCACCTATGTGAACGCCGCGTTCTGCCAGATGACCGGCTGGAGCGAGGGCGAGCTGGTGGGAAAGATGCCGCCCTACCCCTATTGGCCCGAAGGCGACCAGAGCACCTACCACGACATGCTGATCGACGAGATGAGCGGCAAAGTCTTTCCCGGAGGCTTTCAGATGCGCGTGCGGCGCAAGAACGGCTCCATGTTCGAGGCGCGCCTTTATGTGTCGCCACTGATTGACGGCCACGGCCGCCAGACCGGCTGGATGACCTCGATGACCGACATCACCGAGCCCAACCGCATCCGCGAGCAGCTGTCCGCGTCGTATGAACGCTTCACCATCGTGCTTGAAGCGCTGGACGCCTCTGTGTCCGTAGCTCCACTGGGCAGCGCAGAACTGTTGTTTGCCAACAAGCTGTACCGCCAGTGGTTTGGCTCGCAGACCGTGGGCCACCTGCAACTTGTCGCCCAGGCCGGCGTGCTGCCCAGCAACAACCAGGCTTCCACCAGCCTGGACGACGAAGACGGCCTGATGGGCCTGCCCAGCGACGAAATCACCACCGCTGTGGCAGGCAACGCAGAAATCTACATTCCAGAGCTGGGCAAGTGGCTGGAAGTGCGCTCGCGCTACCTCAACTGGGTGGATGGGCGCCTGGCCCAGATGGTGATTGCCACCGACATCACCCAGCGCCGCCTGGCCGAAGAACAGGCCGCCCGCCAGGCCGAAAAAGCCGCCACCGTCAGCCGCCTGGTCACTATGGGAGAGATGGCCTCCAGCGTGGCGCACGAGCTGAACCAGCCGCTGTCAGCCATCAGCAACTACTGCAGCGGCATGGTCTCGCGCATCAAGAACGGTACGCTGAGCGAAGAAGCACTGCTGGGCGCGCTGGAGAAGACCGCCCACCAGGCGCAGCGCGCCGGACAGGTGATCCACCGCATCCGTGCATTCGTCAAGCGCAGCGAGCCCAACCACGAACTCGCCGATGTGGCGGAGATCGTCAGCGAAGCGGTGGAACTGGGCTCCATCGAGCTCAAGCGCCACAACGTGCGTCTGTCGCACCATGTGGCCGCGCGCCTGCCCCAGATCCGGGTCGACAGCATCCTGATCGAACAGGTGCTGATCAATCTGATGAAGAATGGCGCCGAATCGATTGCCAATGCGGGCCGCCCTCCGCACCAGCGCATGGTGGAATTGCGTGTGGTGCCACGCAAGATTGGCGACGCGGATGTGATAGAGTTTTCTGTTCAAGACACGGGGCGCGGCCTGTCACCCGAGGTTCTGGACAGATTGTTCCAGGCCTTCTTCTCTACCAAGAGCGAAGGCATGGGCATTGGCCTGAATCTTTGCCGCTCGATTGTGGAATCGCACCATGGCCGTATGCAGGCCGATAACATCTACAATGGCAACGAGGTGACGGGTTGTAAGTTCAGCTTCTGGATTCCGGTGGCCCGTGCTGCTGAATCTGCTGAATCGCCGGCGCGACAGCAATACTGATAGAAGGAATTGTGCATGAGCTTGATCCCGAAGAAGGGCACGGTATACGTGGTGGATGACGACGAGGCAGTTCGTGATTCGCTGCAATGGCTGCTGGAGGGCAAGGACTACCGCGTACGTTGCTTTGACTCTGCCGAGTCGTTCCTGGCGCGCTACGACCCACGCGAAGTGGCCTGTCTGATCGTGGATATCCGCATGGGCGGCATGAGCGGCCTGGAACTGCAGGATCGCCTCATCGAAAACAAATCCCCGCTGCCAGTCGTCTTCATCACCGGCCACGGCGATGTGCCGATGGCCGTGGACACGATGAAAAAAGGCGCCATGGACTTCATCCAGAAGCCCTTTGACGAAGCCCATCTGGACTCCCTGGTCGAGCGCATGCTGGACAAGGCCCGCGACTCGTTCGCAGGCCACCAGCAGGCCGCAAGCCGCGATGCCCTGTTGGCCAAGCTCACCAGCCGCGAATCGCAAGTGCTGGAGCGCATCGTGGCCGGGCGCCTGAACAAGCAGATCGCCGACGATCTGGGCATCAGCATCAAGACCGTTGAGGCGCACCGCGCCAACATCATGGAAAAGCTGGGCGCCAATACCGTGGCCGACCTGCTCAAGATTGCACTGGGATCGCAAGCGCCAGCCAAGGCATCGTGATAAATTAGCGGCCTTCCCGCCCGGACAAAGAACTACGGTTTTTATAGCTACATGCGCTTGTACCGCCTGAGGTACGGCGCATTTTCTTTTGGCATTTTGGATCCAGACATGACTGCTCAACTGATCGATGGCAAGGCCCTCTCCCAGCAACTGCGTGCCGATGTGAAAGCACGCGCCGACAAGCTCAAAGCCCGGGGGATCGTGCCCGGCCTCGCCGTCATCCTGGTGGGCGACAACCAGGCCAGCCAGGTCTATGTGCGCAACAAGGTCAAGTCCTGCGAGGAATGCGGCTTTCACTCGGTACTGGAAAAGTACGATGCCAGCATGACCGAGGCCGAGCTGCTCGCTCGCGTCGAGGCGCTCAACAACGACCCCAGCATCCATGGCATCCTGGTGCAGTTGCCCCTGCCCAAGCACATCGACGACCACAAGGTAATCGAAGCCATCTCGCCCAAGAAGGACGTGGACGGTTTTCACGTGGCGAGCGCTGGCGCACTGATGGTGGGCGAAGTCGGCTTCAAGGCCTGCACGCCCTACGGCTGCATGAAGATGCTCGAATCCATCGGCATGAAAGACCTGCGCGGCAAGCATGCCGTGGTAATCGGCCGCTCCAACATCGTGGGCAAGCCCATGGCGATGATGCTGCTGGCTGCCAATGCCACCGTCACCATCACCCACAGCGGCACCACCGACCTCGCGGCCATGACCCGCCAGGCGGACATCGTGGTTGCCGCCGTGGGCAAGGTGGGCGTGCTGACGGCCGACATGGTCAAGCCCGGCGCCGTGGTCATCGATGTGGGTATGAACCGCGATGCCGATGGCAAGCTGTGCGGCGACGTGGATTTTGACGGAGTCAAGGAAGTGGCGGGCTACATCACTCCCGTGCCCGGCGGCGTAGGCCCGATGACCATCACCATGCTCATGGTCAACACGCTGGAGTCGGCCGAGCGGGCCTGAGGGCTCCCGCCACAGGCAAACAGGGCCTTTGGCCGACCTGTTAAAAACTATTAAAACGATAGCTGCTGGTGTGCACCCATTGCGCGCCAGCGGCTTTTTTTCATGTTCAAATGGCTGTCAATGCCCTGTTCACCAGCAGTAGTTCAGATATTGCGCCAATAATGCATTGATTGCAGGCCAATGCGCCCCATCTAACCAGCACCATGACCAATCCATTGCTCGACTTCAGCGGTCTGCCCCGCTTTGACCAGGTACAACCCGAACACATTGCGCCCGCCATCGACCAGTTGCTGGCCGAGAGCGAAGCCGCCCTCAAGACGGTGACAGCGCCGGATTTTCCCGCGCAATGGAGCGAAATTGCCAAGGTGCTGGATGTGACGACCGAGAAGCTCGGCCGCGCCTGGGGCATGGTGGGCCACCTCAATTCGGTGGCAGACACGCCCGAGCTGCGGGCTGCCTACAACGCCGAAATGCCCAAAGTCACCGCGTTCTGGACGCAACTGGGCTCGGACGAAGCACTGTATGCCAAGTACAAGGCCATCGACCCCGCCACCTTGAATGCAGAGCAAAAGCAGGCCTGGGACAACGCCATGCGCAACTTTGTGCTTGGCGGCGCCGAGCTGCAGGGCAAGGCCCGCGATGACTATGCAGCATTGCAGGAAAAAAGCGCCCTCGCCTGCCAGAAGTACAGCGAAAACGCCATGGATGCGACCGACCAGTTCGCCTACTACGCAACGCTGCAAGAGCTGGATGGCGTGCCTCAGGATGTGATCGCAGCAGCCCGGGCTGCTGCAGAGGCCGACGGCAAGGAAGGCTACAAGCTCACCCTGAAAATCCCCAGTTACCTGCCCGTGATGCAGTTTGGCAGGAGCAGCGCCCTGCGCGAGACGCTCTACCGCGCCTACACCACCCGTGCCAGCGAATTTGGCGACGACAAACTCGACAATACGCCGCTGATGGTCGACATCCTGAAAATGCGCGAGGAAGAAGCGCATCTGCTGGGGTATGCGAATTTCGGTGAACTCTCCGTGGCGCCGAAGATGGCCAAGTCTTCCCGCCAAGTGCTGGACTTCTTGCAGGAGCTGGCCAGCAAGGCCAAGCCTTTTGGCGAAAAAGACGTGCAGGACCTGCGCGACTATGCCCGCACGGAGCTGGGTCTGGCTGACCCGCAGGCCTGGGATTGGGGCTATATCGGCGAGCACCTGAAGGAAGCGCGCTACGCCTTCAGCGAGCAGGAGCTCAAGCAGTACTTCCCCGCTCCCAAGGTGCTGGCAGGCCTGTTTCGCATCGTCGAGACGCTGTTTGGCGTGCAGATCAAGCAGGATATGGCGCCAGTGTGGAACGAGGCAGTGCAGTTCTACCGCATCGAGCGCAATGGCGAACTGGTAGGCCAGTTCTACCTGGATCCGCCTGCACGCAACGGCAAACGTGGCGGCGCCTGGATGGACGATGTGCGCACCCGCTGGCTGCGGCCAGACAACGGCCAGCTGCAGACGCCGATTGCCCATCTGGTGTGCAACTTTGCCGCCGGCGTGGATGGCAAGCCGCCGCTGCTCACGCACGACGACGTCATCACCCTCTTCCACGAAACGGGCCATGGCCTACACCACATGCTCACCCAGGTGAACGAGCGCGATGTCTCGGGCATCAGCGGCGTGGAATGGGATGCGGTGGAGCTGCCCAGCCAGTTCATGGAGAACTTCTGCTGGGAGTGGGAAGTGCTGCGCCACATGACCGCCCATGTCGATACCGGCGAGCCGCTGCCGCGCGCACTGTATGACAAGATGATTGCGGCCAAGAACTTCCAGTCGGGCATGCAGACCTTGCGCCAGATTGAGTTTGCGCTGTTTGACATGCGCATTCACACCGAACTGCAGGGCGACGGCATCACCGCCAATGCCATCTACGACGTAATGCGCGATGTGCGCCGCCAGGTGGCGGTGCTGCCCCAGCCCGCCTTCAACCGCATGCCCAACACCTTCACGCACATTTTTGCGGGCGGTTACGCTGCGGGTTACTACAGCTACAAATGGGCAGAAGTGCTGAGCGCCGATGCCTTTGCAGGCTTTGAGGAAGCCGCCCGGGCCAAGGGCAGCAGCGACGTGGTCGATGCCGAAGTGGGCCAGCGCTACCTGCATGCCATTCTGGAAGCTGGCGGTAGCCGCCCTGCGATGGAATCGTTCAAGGCCTTCCGGGGACGGGAGCCGCAACTGGATGCCTTGCTTCGCCACCAGGGCATGCAGGCGGAGCCAGCCACCGCCTGAGAGAACACATACCCACGACCCTCACCAGGGGTGCAGGGCCGCAGAGCCTCGCAGCAACCTACCAAGGGCTTGCTGCGAGGCTTTTTTACAAACGCATACGCAAAACCCCGCCTGTGTAGCGCCAAGCCTTGGTTCCAGTTGCACGCCGCCATGGAAGCAGTGCATCTTTTGGGCATAATGGGCCGGATAACACGACAATGAATTGAGGGATCACATGCAGATCAGAGCTATTGTTTCCGTCCCGGCTGCCGCAATTGCCGCAGCCTTGCTGGTGTGCGCAGCCGGCCCGGCTGCTGCCCAGAAGGTCTATCGCATCGTCGGCCCCGATGGCAGGGTCACCTTCTCCGATCGCGCACCTTCGAGCGACACACCGTCTCAGTCGGTATCCGGCGCAACAGGCAGCGAGTCTGCGGGCGCCAATCTGGCCGGCCTGCCGCTGGAAGTCAAACAGGCAGCAAGCAAGTACCCTCTGACCTTGTACACGGCCAAGGAGTGCAGCGGCTGCGACGCAGCACGCAGCTATCTGCAAGGCCGCGGTGTGCCATACGCCGAAAAAACCATCACATCCAACGAAGAGATCGCTGCGCTCAAGAAACTCAGCGGCGCAGACAGCGTTCCATTCGCCACGCTCGGCGGCCAGCATCTCAAGGGCTTCAACAGCAATGACTGGGGTGCATATCTGGACGCAGCCGGTTACCCCGCCAAATCACAATTACCCGCGAGCTACCGCCAGGCAGCTGCCTCGCCGATGATTCCCAAGGCTGTCAAGCCCGCAGGTGCGGCTGGCAAGGGTGCAGCCGCATCCGACGAGGATGCAGCCCCCGCAGGAGGCAATTCCATCGTGCCGCAACGGGTGACGCCAGACAACCCGAATGGCATCGTGTTCTAGACGCTGCTGGCTCCATAAAAAAAAGCCTGCGCAAGCAGGCTTTTTGGTGTCTGAGACTATCAACCGATAGCAAATTGCTCTTCAGGCAAACTCCAGCGTCTCCACGCCCTGCTCGGTACCCAGCAGGCACACGGCTGCTTTCTGATGGGCAAAAACACCTACGGTGATGACGCCGGCCCATTGGTTCACTTCTGTCTCGAATGCCAGCGGGTCGGCAATCGCAAGACCGGTCACATCCAGAATATGTTGGCCATTGTCGGTCACCAGCGGCTGGCCGTCTTTCATGCGCAAGGTGGCGGTGCCTCCTTTGGCAGCAAAATGGCGAGCAATCTGCGCAGCAGCCATGGGAATCACCTCCACAGGCAGAGGAAAAACACCCAGCGTCTGCACGCGCTTGGATGCGTCGGCAATACAGACAAAGCGCTCGGCAAGCGACGCCACGATCTTCTCGCGGGTCAGCGCCGCGCCGCCGCCCTTGACCATATAGCCCTGGTGATCGATTTCGTCCGCACCGTCGATATAGACGGCGAGGTTGGTCACCTCATTCGCGTCGAACACCTTGATACCCAGTGCCTGCAAGCGCTCGGTGCTCGCCACCGAGCTGGACACCGCGCCAGGGATCTGGTCCTTGATGGTGGCCAGGGCATCGATGAATTTGTTGACCGTGGAGCCGGTGCCCACGCCTACAATCTCGCCCGCCACCACGTATTGCAGGGCCGCACGGCCAACTTCGGCCTTCA
This sequence comes from Comamonas odontotermitis, assembly GCF_014207855.1. Taxonomy (GTDB): domain Bacteria; phylum Pseudomonadota; class Gammaproteobacteria; order Burkholderiales; family Burkholderiaceae_C; genus Comamonas; species Comamonas odontotermitis_A. The sequence goes on from NZ_JACHKZ010000019.1 coordinate 63,191, forward strand.
ATTCGTCTTGAGTCATGTTGGTGCCTGTCAGATCAGCGAAAATACAAACAATTGCGCAATTATCCCATCCCATGTCCCTGATTCCCTATTCCCTGTCCCGAGCCATCCTGTTTGGCATGCAGCCCGAGGCTGCGCACGACTTCACCATGGACATGCTGGCCAAGGGCCAGAATTCCCCGCTGGCCTGTGCCTGGCGCCAGACGCGGGTGTCCGATCCGGTGACCCTTGCAGGCCTGAGTTTTCCCAACCGTGTGGGTATGGCTGCGGGGCTGGACAAGAACGCACGCGCCATCGACGGGCTGGGCGCCATGGGATTTGGCTTTGTCGAAGTGGGCACCGTCACGCCACTGGCCCAGCCGGGCAACCCCAAGCCGCGCATGTTCCGCATTCCCGAGCGCGACGCCCTCATCAACCGCCTGGGTTTCAACAATGGCGGCCTGGAGGCCTTTATCGCCAATGTGAAAAAGGCGCAGTTCCGCAACCAGGCCAACCCACTGCTGCTGGGCCTGAACATTGGCAAGAATGCCGCCACCCCGATTGAAGAGGCCACCAGCGACTACCTCCGATGCCTGGACGCCGTCTACCCGCACGCCGACTACATCACCGTCAACATCAGCTCGCCCAACACCAAGAATCTGCGCGCGCTGCAAAGCGACGAAGCGCTTGACGCCCTGCTCTCGGCCCTGGTGGCACGCCGCGAACAACTGGCGCGCGAGCATGGCAGGCACAAGCCGGTCTTCCTCAAGATTGCCCCAGACCTGACGGAAGAGCAGGTCGCCGTCATTGCAGCCAGCCTCCAGGCCCATGGCATGGATGGTGTGATTGCCACCAATACCACCATCAGCCGCGACGCGGTGCAAGGCCTGCAGCACGCGGAAGAAACCGGAGGCCTCTCGGGCCGCCCGGTATTCGAGGCGAGCAATGCAGTCATTCGCCAGTTGCGTGCAGCGCTGGGGCCTCAGTTCCCGATCATTGGCGTGGGCGGGATTATGAGCGGCGCCGATGCGGTTGAAAAGATCAAGGCAGGCGCCGATGTGGTGCAGATCTATACCGGGCTGATCTACAAGGGCCCGGCCCTGGTTCCCGAGATCGCCCAGGCGCTCAAGGCGCAGGGCGGACGGCGCTAAGAGCCGCTCATACAACCCAGCAAATCACAGATTTGCGGTTGAGACGAGGCCCCGGGCCGCGCTAGGCGAAGCCGCAGACAGTACAGACGTACGACAAGGCTGGGCGCCCCCGGCTAGGCGCCCCCGGCTAGGCGCCCCCGGCTAGGCACCCCCGGCCAAGCAACGACGTATCAAGGGTTGTATTAGCGGGTCAAAGCCTGCTCCAACTCGCGCACCGCATGTGCGAGGCGCTCCACCCCCTTCTCAATCACTTCGGGCTGCAGCAAGGCGTAACCCGTGACCAGCCCGCAGGGCCGGGGCAATGCCCGGTCTGGAGCCTGCGGGTGGAACAAGGGGCTGAGCGGATGGACCCGCACTCCCAGCCGTTGCGCTGCAGCCACCAATAACGGCTCTGCGCTTGCGGGCAAGGAAGGCAGCCTCACGACCACATGCAGACCGCTGGCGGCGCCCTGCACCTGCGCCTTGGCGCCCAGATGGCGTTGCAGGGCCTGCAAAAGTGCCGTCTGGCGTGCCTGCTGCAAGCGACGCATGCGGCGCACGTGCCTGTCGTAGCTGCCATCTTCCAGCAACAGCGCCAGGGCGCGCTGCACGCCAGTGGCAGCATGCCGGTCAGTAACACGCTTGGCCGCCGTGAATGGCTCAATCAGCGAAGGCGGCAGCACCATATAACCCAGCCGAAGCTGGGGCGAGAGTGTTTTCGAGAACGTTCCCACATGGATCACGCAGCCATGCGCATCCAGCGATAGCAGCGTGGCTTCCGGGCGCACGGCGTAGCGGTACTCGCTGTCGTAGTCGTCTTCGATGACCCAGGCTTTGCTGCGCCCTGCCCATTCCAGCAACTGTCGCCGTCGGCCAATGGGCAAAAAACCTCCCAACGGAAACTGGTGCGTAGGCGTTACGTAAGCCAATTTGGCGTTGGTCAGGCAATCCAGTCCGTCAGTCTTTGCACCGTGTTCGTCGATAGCCAGAAAGCGCAGTCGTGCGCCATAGGCTTCAAAGGCATGGTGCGCCATCCGGTAGCCCGGGTTCTCGACAGCCACCTCGTCACCCGGGTCCACAAGCAGACGCGCGCACAGGTCCAAGGCCTGCTGCGAGCCGCTCACGATCACGATCTGCTCGGCGCTGCACGCCAGCCCCCGCGTCCGGCTCAAATGGGCCTGCAAGGCCGCGCGCAACGCGATGCTGCCGCGCGGATCGTCATACTCCAGCCGGTTGCTGCGCTGGCGCTCGGCAGCGCGCAAGGCTTTCGTCCAGGCCAGGGTTGGAAAATCGGCGCCCGACAAGGGGCCATAGACAAAGTCGATGTTCTGTGCGCCCGCCGTCGGGTTGGGCGTTGCCAGCCCCAGGGCCGCAATGCGCTGGCCGATGGCCGACAACGGCCTTGCCAGGTGCGCAGGCTTGGCGTTCGATGGCACTGATAGCAATGATTGCGGCGAACCTGCCATTGCAGCCGCACCGTTCGCCACGCGGCTGGCCGCCCCCGGGCGGGTTTCGATAAAACCATCTGCTGCGAGCTGTTCATACACCAGCGTGACCGTTGCACGGGAGAGACCCCGCTCTGCCGCGAACGCGCGGGTCGATGGCATGGGGGCTCCAATGGCATAGGTGCCATCGGCCATCCGCGCCCGAATCTCTTCGTAGAGCGCATGGCTTAACCCGAGGCGCCGGTGCTGCAATGAGGCCATCAACTGGTATGGTAAATATTCAGAAAACTGGCTATTTTATGCATACCACAAATGCGGCACAGTAGCGCCTGGCCGGTGCAATCCGGCTTTTTTTCCAAAGACCACCATGTACCTCCCACCCGCATTTGCCGAAACCGATGTCCAGGAACTCCATCGCATCATGCGAGAGAACGCCCTGGGCATGCTCATTACCCATACCGCCAACGGGCTGGAGGCCAACCATCTGCCGCTGCTTCTCGACGATGGCGTGCTGATTGCTCACGTAGCGCGCGCCAATCCACTGTGGCGCGAGGTTCGTGATGGCGATGAGGTGCTGGCGGTGTTCCGTGGCGCGCAAGGCTATATCTCGCCCAACTGGTATCCCAGCAAGCAGGAGACGCACCGGCGCGTCCCCACTTGGAACTACGAGGTGGTGCACGCCCATGGAACCATCCATGTGCGTGATGAAGAAAAGTTCGTTCGCCGCGTGGTGGGGCTGCTGACACGCCAGCATGAAGCGGGCCAGCCCAAGCCCTGGAAGATGGCGGATGCTCCTGCAGACTTCCTTCAGGAGCAGCTGGGCCACATCGTAGGCATCGAAATCCGCGTGCAGCGCCTTGAAGCCAAGCGCAAGCTCAACCAGCACCACGCCACACCCGACCGGGAAGGCGCCATGGCCGGGCTGGAGACGCAGGGCAACCACGCCCTGGCCCAGGCTATGCGAAGCACGGCCTTGCCAACGGGATAAATCGGTTCCTACGGGCACGCCAGTTTCCGTATGATGCCGCGCCCGGTAAAACTGCCAGGGGCCTTGGCGTTATGCGGGCACTTTGCAAGTGCGTGCGGGCATGCCCAGCTTGGCGAGCAGGCGCGCGTCGGCATCCGCCTCCGGGTTGCCGGTCACCAGCAGCTTGTCGCCATAGAAGATGGAGTTGGCGCCGGCCAGAAAACACAGCGCCTGTACGGCTTCTCCCAACTGCTGGCGGCCTGCCGACAGGCGCACCCGGGCTTTGGGCATCAGAATGCGGGCAACGGCAATCACCCGCACAAAATCCAGCGGATCGACCGGGTCGCTGTCGGCCAGCGGCGTGCCCGGTACACGCACCAGGCTGTTGATGGGCACCGATTCCGGATAGGGCTCCATATTGGCCAACTGGGCCAGCAGGCCCGCACGGTGCACGGGGGCCTCCCCCATGCCGACAATACCCCCACAACAGACGCTGATTCCGGCCCCGCGCACCGCAGCCAGCGTGTCAAGCCTGTCCTGGTACTGGCGGCTGCTGACCACATCGCTGTAGTATTCAGGCGCGGTATCGAGGTTGTGGTTGTAGTAATCCAACCCTGCCTCGCGCAAGGCCTGCGCCTGGTGCGGGGCCAGCATGCCCAGCGTGGCACAGCTTTGCAGGCCCAGGCCCTTGACGGCCGCAATCAACTCGCCCACCTTCTCGATATCGCGGTCCTTGGGGGCACGCCACGCAGCTCCCATGCAAAAACGGGTGGCGCCAGCATCCCTGGCTGCCTGGGCTGCAGCGGTTACCTCGGCAACGCTCATCAGCTTCTCAGCCTTCACCCCGGTATCAAATTCCGCCGACTGCGGGCAATAGCCACAGTTTTCTGGACAACCGCCTGTCTTGACAGACAGCAAGGTCGCCAGCTCCATGTCGCCCTCTGGCCAGTGCGCGCGATGCACGGTCTGCGCGCGGTACATCAACTCCATAAATGGCAGATTCAGCAGTTCCTGCACGGCCTGCACCGGCCAGCGCTCTGTTATGGCGGGTTGCGCCTGCTTTACCGCAGGGTGCCAGTGCACGGCAGTGGTGGCGGGTGCCGATCCGGAAATATGAGATGGGCTGGACATGGGGCTCCTCAATGAAGGCCAAAGCCGATCTGGCCTGGCATGGAGCCCATTGTCTGCAGAAGCAGCGCCGATCCCAAGCGCATGGCATGCCCTGCGGGAGTCGGTTTTGGCAGATATCCAGATGCGGCATATTTGCCTGCAGATAGAAGCTCATAGCCTGCACGAAGACAGGCAAATACAGCAAGCCGCGTCAACCGCCCTTCAATTTCCTTCAAATCACGGAAGTGCTGCGCGTCTACTGCGGTCTGTTACCGGCCGTTTGGTGGCAATTGACGTGGTTTGCCCGAGGGAGACGAGCGCTGCTGGATGAAATGCCACAGAAGTGCTTCAATTGCCGCAACAGGACTGGCAGGATTTGGGAGCTTTTAGCGCCATGGCGATGTATTCAATCCCGAGTGGCATTTACGGGTATTTCGGACTGCGCACAAGAAAGCGCTACATCAGCGAGAAGTCCGGTGCTTGAACCAATCAGGGAAGTCGGCCCACGATGTATTCCGTGGGCCCAAGGCAGATGGCGCGATGTGGGAGTGTTCCCGCTAGGGAACCTCTGCAAAACCCTCGCCAGATGGGATGGACGCGGATCGGGATGAGCCGCAAGGCGTCTTTTGAAGGCGAGCCGTAGCTATTGGCGAGGAAGACAACGCAGCGGATCGCCCGAGACCGCGTTCAGACCACGGCAGGGAGTTTTGCAGAGGTTCCCTAGGGCGAGGCAGGGGCCGCCTCGTCCTGCAACTCTTCAAAGAACACGATGCGATTGCCAAACGGGTCGGCAATGCGCAATTCCTGCATGCCCCAGGGCATGCGCTCCAGCCCTGGCTTGGCGTTGCGGTAGTTCTTGGCCAGCAAGGCCTGCTGGAAAGCCGCCAGCCCCGGCCATTCAATGCGCACATTGGCGCCGGGGCTTGCATCCCCATGATGCTCGCTCAGGTGCAGGATGCAGACGCGGCCATCCTGGCCTTTGAGGCTCACTTGTTGGTAGAGCGGGAAGTCATCGCCAAAACGGTGCGTCCAGTCTTGTGTAAAGCCCAGAAATGCCTGGTAGAACTCGACAGCCTTGGCTTCATCAAAGCTGCGCAGTACGGGAATGATGGGGTTGCTCAGCATGGCTAATACCTTGATTCGCTATCATTTTTGCTATGGTGACGCTTGCAGACAGGCGCAAGCGGCAGATGGGGTAAGAGCCGCCCCCTTCAACCCAGTGCAGCAATCACCTCGGCAGAGGCTTGTACCAACTCGATCAGCACGCCTTCGCCGGCAATGGGAAACTCATCATTGCTCTTGGGGTGCAGAAAGGTGATGTCATAGCCCGCAGCGCCTTTGCGGATGCCACCTGGCGCAAAACGCACACCGTTGGCAGTCAGCCATTGAACAGCGGCAGGCAGATCATCGATCCACAGGCCGATGTGGTTGAGCGGGGTGGCATGCACAGCCGGCTTTTTCTCGATATCCATGGGCTGCATGATGTCCACTTCCACCTTCATGGCACCTTTGCCCATCGCCAGAATGTCTTCATCCACATTCTCTCGCTCGCTCTGGAAGCTACCCGTCTGCTCCAGCCCCAGCATATCCACCCACAGCTTTTTCATGCGGCCCTTGTCGGTGCCACCGATGGCGACTTGCTGAATACCTAAAACTTTGAACGGGCGCGCTTGTGACATATATATGTATCTCCTTGAACAATACCACTGGGCGCATCCCTGGGCGCGCCGCTGCCACCATTGTGCCAAGGCTTTGCTGTCACATGCCTGACTACGCAATGCCCCCTGCCACCCTGTCAGACGTCACGCCCTTCCCTGCGATGTGCCGCAGATTACGGGATTGACAGTAGATGCGAACCAACCGCCTCCATCTTTGTAAGAATTAAAAATCAGCAACATTTTTTGAAAAAATAGTAATAAACTATCTCTAGAATAGCGTCCATCAACTCCAAATATGAGCATCGACTCAATTTGCAACCGCCATTTTTGAAGACACTCCACTCCATGCAAGGCCCAAGTACCTGTCAATGCCCTCAACAGGCTGAGCAATTGGTGACTCAGCCATGGCAGTAGGTACGACCATGGACTACTATGCCTCGCAACGCCCCACCGCCTCAGGCACGGCGGCGAGTGGCACGGCGGACTCACATTGGCGACGCAGTCTGCGCACGCTGCGCAGTATCTGGCCCTTCATTGCGCTGGCGCTGGTACAAGCCACATTGGCGCTCATCAGTCTGCAGACGCTCAGCGCACTGCGCTCCTTCAGCACGGGAGAGAGCCAGTGGAGCAAAGGCCAAAAGGACGCCATCTATGCCCTGAGCCATTACGCCACCACAGGCGATGTCAACGCTTACGACCAGTTCATCAAGGGCCTCAGCGTTCCCCTGAGCGACTTGCAGGCCCGCAAGCTGCTTGAGGCGCAAGGCAGCAAGGCCGAACCCCAGGCATCACTGCTGCTCGAACAAGGGCGTAACGATCCCCAAGAAATCAACGAACTGCTCTGGCTGACGGGCTACTTCAGAGACACGGCCCTGGTCGGCCCCCTGCTGGACAAATGGCGCGCCAGCGACAGCGCATTGATGGAGCTGCAAGCCGTTGGCAACTTGATTCATGCCAGTCTGCAAGCCAACGCCCCCACCTCCACGCAACAGCAAGGCTGGCTGACCAAGATCAATGCCCTGCAATCCCAGCTCGCGGCGATCGAGCAGGACTTCTCCAGCATCCTCAACACATCGGCGCGCAAGCTCAAGGCAAACCTGCTGTGGCTCAACATTGGTGGCGCCCTGCTCATGCTTGTGCTGCTGATGTGGCACACCAGCCGTCTCAAGCGCGATACCGAACAGGTGGAAAACACCCTCGACATGGTGAGCCAGCGCGCCACCACCACCCTGGCTGCGATTGGCGACGCCGTCATCACCACCAATGCGGCAGGCGACGTGCTTTATATGAACAAGGCCGCCGAACAGTTGCTGGGCGCCAGCCTTCACCAGCTTTTCATGCGCAACCTGGCCGAGCGCATGCGCACCCCGCCAGCAGAGCTCGAAAGCTACCTGGTCCAGGACGCGATCCTGGATGCTTTGAGCGGCAAATCGCTGGTCAATGAAGCCATATTCACCATTTACGACAGCCACCGCCGCGCACGACAGGTAAAAATGGCCTACACGCCGCTTGGAACGCATACCGGCACCACCGAGGCAGTCTTTGTTTTCCATGATGTAAGCCAGGAGCAGACCTTCATCCGCGAGCTGGCTTGGCAAGCCACGCACGACCAGCTGACGGGCCTGGTCAATCGCTATGAATTCGAGCGGCGCCTGGGGCTGGTGTTGACCCAGCCGCACAAGCACGATGGCCCCGCTGGTGCCATCATGTATCTGGATCTCGACCAGTTCAAGGTCATCAACGACACCGGCGGCCACTCTGCGGGAGATGCCATGCTGCGAGCCATCAGCACCATGCTGCAGCATGGCCTGCGGGCAGAAGACACCCTGGCCCGCGTGGGCGGTGATGAATTCGCCATCCTGCTGGAAAACTGCTCCTTCGATCTGGCCAAGGAGCTGGCGGAGCAGATCCGCGATGCCGCGCAGCATCTGCGCATCCAATGGGGAGAGCGCAGCCTCAGCTCAAGCATCAGCATTGGCCTCGTCAAACTCTGCGCACCCCTCGACTCGGTGGAAGAAGTCTTCCGCGTGGCCGATATGGCATGCTTTGGCGCCAAGCAGCGTGGCCGCAACGCCGTGTATGCCTACGATCCGGCTGTAGATCAGGAAATTGCCCGCTATGTGGGCGAGATGGAATGGGTGGAGCGCATCAAGACGGCGCTCGAAGGCGACCAGTTCATTCTGCACGCCCAGCCAATCCATGCTTTGAACAACAGTGCGGAGGCCGCTGCCGGCCATGCTCTGCATGTAGAAGTGCAGATACGCATGCGCATGCCAGACGGCAGCGTGATCAGCCCTGTGCACTTCATCCCCGCCGCAGAGCGCTATGGCCTGATGCCGCTGGTGGATCGCTGGGTGGTCAACAAATCGCTGGAAACGCTGGCGGCCATGCAAAAGGCCTGGCATGTGATGCCCATCTCATGCTGTGCCATCAATCTCTCGGGCACGACGCTGGGCGATGAAAAGCTGCTGGATTTTCTGCGCCACCAGATCGAACTGCATGGCATCAACCCGCGCATCCTGTGCTTTGAAATCACCGAGACAGCAGCCATCACCCATCTGCCCAATGCAATCCGCCTGGTCAAATCGCTCAAGGAAATGGGCTGCAAGTTCTCGATGGACGATTTCGGCGCAGGCGTCTCGTCCTTCGCATCCCTGAAAAATCTGCCAGTTGATTTTCTGAAAATCGACGGTGCCATTGTGGCTGACATGCAGCGCGAACCCGCACACCGCGCCATGGTGGAAGCCATCAACCACCTGGGCCACGCGCTGGGCATGAAGACCATCGCCGAATTTGCAGCCACGCCAGAGATCGTGGAGATGCTGCGTGACATGGGCGTGGACTATGCCCAAGGTTATGCAACTGGTGCGCCCAAGCCCTTTCCGGGGGTGCACGCCTCCCCCGCCGCCAATGAGGCCGCTGCAGCAGCCGCCCCTGCTGCCGGTGCCAGGCTCGGCAGCCCTGCGCCAAACCTGCCGCTGTCCATGGCACGCGGCGTGATCTAGAAATCCTCTTTGAACAGGTTCTTAGGCGCGGGCGCCTGGCTACTTCGGCCCCGCTCTCAAAAACAAAGCCCGATGCGATCGGGCTTTGTTTTTGCGGGCCGCTGTGGGGTCAACCGGGTCTGCGCACCTTGCCAGGCTTGCCTGCCTTGCCGCTGACTTTGACACCTGCGCGCGGTGGCAAGCCCGTGTGCTGTGTCAGCATCTGGCCTGCCTTGGGCTGCTGCGCCGAGCGGAACCGGACATCGCCCTTGGGCTCTTGCTGGGCCTGCGGACGGCGAGGCGCCAAGGCAACCGCCTTGCCATCCTTGTTCACGGTGTAACCCAGTCCGCCGCCACCGGGCTTGGCCGCGGTGCTGTTCTTCTTGCGCGCACTCTGGTAGCTGCCATCCACCAGGGGCTGAAAGGTTGGAATCAGGTGGTGCTTGCCGTTACCGATCAGATCGGAGCGGCCCATGGCCTTGAGCGCATCGCGCAGCACAGGCCAGTTGTTCGGATCGTGGTAGCGCAGAAACGCCTTGTGCAGGCGCCGACGCTTTTCGCCGCGCACGATGTCCACCGACTCCTCATCCGCATCGCGCATCTGACGCCGCACCTTGGTGAGCGTGTTGCGGCCGCTGTGGTACATGGCCGTCGCGGTGGCCATGGGACTGGGGTAGAAGGTCTGCACCTGGTCGGCGCGAAATCCATTCTTCTTGAGCCAGATGGCAAGGTTCATCATGTCCTCATCGCTGGTGCCCGGGTGGGCGGCAATGAAGTATGGAATCAGGTACTGCTTCTTGCCCGCCTCTTCGCTGAACTTCTCGAACAGCTGCTTGAAGCGGTCGTAGCTGCCAATGCCGGGCTTCATCATCTTGGACAGCGGACCGGTCTCGGTGTGCTCAGGCGCAATCTTCAGGTAGCCGCCCACATGGTGTTGCACCAGTTCCTTCACATACTCGGGCGACTTCACAGCCAGGTCGTAGCGCAGGCCCGAGCCGATCAGGATCTTCTTGATGCCAGGCAGCTTGCGCGCGCGGCGGTAGATCTTGATGAGCGGCGCGTGGTCGGTGTGCAGGTTCTGGCAGATGCCGGGAAAGACACAGCTGGGCTTGCGGCAGGCCGCTTCAATTTCGGGGCTCTTGCATCCCAGGCGGTACATATTGGCCGTAGGGCCGCCCAGGTCGGAGATGGTGCCGGTGAAACCCTTGACCTTGTCGCGGATATCCTCCACCTCCTGAATGATCGAATCCTCGGAGCGGCTCTGGATGATGCGGCCCTCATGCTCGGTGATCGAGCAGAAGGTACAGCCGCCAAAGCAGCCCCGCATGATGTTGACCGAGGTGCGGATCATCTCCCAGGCAGGAATCTTGGTCTCGCCCTCGTGGCTGCCCTGCTCGTCTGCGTAACGGGGGTGTGGGCTGCGCGCATATGGCAGACCGAAAACCCAGTCCATCTCGGCGGTGGTGAGCGGGATGGGGGGCGGGTTCAGCCACACATCACGGGCCGTGGCACCTTCACCATGCGCCTGCACCAATGCGCGGGCATTGCCCGGGTTGGTTTCCAGGTGCAGTACCCGGTTGGCGTGGGCGTAAAGAATCGGATCGGCCTTGACCTGCTCGTAGCTGGGCAGGCGCAGCACCGTCTTGTCACGCGGCGGCTGCTTGCCCTTGGCACGCAGCGAAAGATTGGGGACGAACTGGATGGGCTGAATGGCTGGCCCTGCCTCGGCATTCTTGAGGCTGCCAGCGCTTATGGCATTTGCGCTCAACGCACCTGAATCAGCGGCATCTTCCTTGGAGCAGGTCTGCCCCTGGGCTTCGGCCTGCTCGCTGGTCGTCATATACGGATTGATGTGGGGTTCCACAACACCGGGCTCGTCCACAATGGTGGAATCCACTTCATACCAGCCCTCTTCCGATGCGCGGCGGAAGAACGCGGTACCGCGCACATCGGTAATGCTTTCCACAGGCTCGCGCGCCGCAATGCGATGCGCCACCTCAACCAGCGCCCGCTCGGCATTGCCGTACAGCAGGATGTCACACTTGCTGTCCACCACGATGGAGCGGCGCACTTTGTCGCTCCAGTAGTCGTAGTGGGCGATACGGCGCAGGCTGCCTTCAATGCCGCCCAGCACAATGGGCACATCCTTGTAAGCTTCGCGGCAGCGCTGGCTGTAGACGATGGCCGCGCGGTCAGGCCGCTTGCCGCCTACGTCGCCAGGCGTATAGGCATCGTCCGAGCGGATCTTGCGGTCTGCCGTGTACCGGTTGATCATCGAATCCATGTTGCCCGCCGTCACGCCCCAGAACAGATTGGGCTTGCCCAGGGCCTTGAAGGCCTCGGCACTGTGCCAGTCGGGCTGGGCAATGATGCCCACGCGAAAGCCCTGCGCTTCCAGCACACGGCCGATCACCGACATGCCAAAGCTCGGGTGATCGACATAGGCATCGCCCGTGACCAGAATGATGTCGCAGCTGTCCCAGCCCAGCTGATCCATCTCGGCGCGGCTCATGGGCAGGAAAGGCGCCGTACCAAAACGCTTGGCCCAGTAAGGCTTGTAGCTGGTCAGCGGCTTGGCGGCACGCTCAAAAAAGGAGACGTCAATGGGGGCAGTCATGGGGCAGCAGTCATGTAAAGCACGCTCTGGCTCGGGCAGGCCACAGCAGGAACAGGCCCGATATTCTAGGTAAATAGCCCGTAGCGCGCTTTCATACGGGTATTGTTGCTATTAGTTTTATAGTTTTCGCAACTTGCAGCGCAGGCGGCCAACAGCGAAAGCCCCCATACAGATATTGCGCTGCATCAATGTTCCGCACATTGTCGCATGTTTGACTCGAATCGCAAAAACCAAGGGCAGCCACTGCTGCCCTCTTTCAGTCTGTCAGTGGTGGCTCCATCAGCCCGGTATCCACCCTGTTTCAGACTCCAAACATACCGGATTGCGGAAAGCAACCGTTACCACTCTCCGCATTCGCGCACACGCTGCGCCAGATCCACATAGCCATCGTCATCATTGGCGCTGGGATGTGCAGGCAAGGCAGCCACAAGTTCGGTCGCATAAGCAGGCAGCTCCATGCCTGCTCGACCAAAGCCATGGTTGTTCAAGGCGTCCAAGTTGGTTTGCAGTTGGTGTTGCATATACGCTCCCCGAAAAAGATCTGTGTGAATAAAAGGGCTGAAGTTGATAAAAAAGAATCGAGGTAGACTCGCGCCTTGCCTCGTTGTCCCTGTTTGCCTGACGCTGTACACCGGCCTGGATGCACCCCGTCATTGAAACAATGGTATGTGTCTAACGCATGACGTTGCTGTCCCGTTGACGCCATCATGTTGTAAGCAAACATCTCTTTCTTCGTCCGATGCCCTACACCCTGGCGCAAGCCGTCCATAGCGATCTGCTGATCAAGAAAAGCCGATTCATCGGCTGCGTGCAGCCCGTTGCAGACCGTGCGCAAGCCCAGACCATCGTGCAGCGTCTGCGCGCCGAACACCCCAGCGCCAACCATGTATGCTGGGCCTTGCTGGCAGGCGGTCAATCGGCAGCGGTGGATGATGGTGAGCCCAGCGGCACCGCTGGCCGACCCATGCTCGATGTGCTGCGCCACCAGCAGCTCGAAGGCGCGCTGGCCACCGTGGTGCGGTACTTCGGCGGCGTCAAGCTGGGTGCTGGCGGTCTGGTGCGCGCCTACACCGATGCCATTGCCCAGGCACTGCTGCAGGCAGAAAAGGTGGAACGCCGGGCCATGGCCTGCCTGCAATGCAGCATTCCCTATGCGCTGGAAGGTACGCTGCGCCGAGAAATTGCACAGGCCCACGCCCAGTTGCTGGCCATCGAACATGCAAGCCAGGTGGTCGCCACCATCGAACTGCCAGCCAGCGCTGCCCCCGCCTTCATCGAGCGAATGAACGATCTGGCCCAAGGCCGCATTGGCTGGATCGATATACCCGACCTGCTCTAGCCTGGGGGAGCACCACCCGTTGAACAGCAACCACCGCACAACATTGCCGCTGGCGCGGTTGGGTCAACATACCTATTTTTGTGTTTAATATTCGTATCGTTAAATTCAAAAATGTATGCCTTTGCGCATCGTTATTGGCAGGAGTGATCGATGGCAATTCATTTGTGGGACTATGCACCGGACGCCTTGGAAGTGGCGATGAGCGAGCTTTTGGTGGCCACCGCCGACAATGCAGATACGCTGATTGACCAGAACGTGAAAGAGGTGCTGCACGGCCTGCGCGAGCACCTGAACATGGATGTGATCTTTGTATCGGAAATCCGCGACGGCAGGCGCATGTTCAAGTACGTCAACCACAAGCCCGACCGCGCGCTCATCGAAACAGGCGGCGGCTCTTCGCTGGAAGAATCCTTCTGCCAATGCGTGCTGGATGGCCGGCTCCCTCGTCTGGTGCACGATGCCGCGGCCTACGCCGCACAAGCCCAGTTGCCTCCAACGCCCTTTCGGATCGGAGCACATCTGAGCACGCCCATCGTGCTATCGGATGGCCAAGTCTACGGCACGCTATGCTGCTTCAGCACCCAGCCCGACCCCAGTCTGCAGGAGCAGGATCTGCAAAAGCTCGAGTGCATTGCCAAATACACGGCCAAACGGATCGATGTACGCCGCAATCTTGAACGCGAAGCCGAAAGCGGCCAGTGGAAGCTCCAGCCCCTGGAGGACGGCCGCCCCACGCTGCCCAAACCCCGTGCGCGCACCTGACCGGGCACCGGAAATACCGCAAGAGTCGCATTGCTGCCACGAAGCTGGAAAGCACACCGGAACGCACCTCTTCTGCGACTACAATAAGCCCCACTCTGCGGGTGTCGTTCAATGGTAGGACTCTTGCTTCCCAAGCAAATAACGTGGGTTCGATTCCCATCACCCGCTCCAGGATCAAAAGCAAAAAAACGCGCCAGGTAGCGCGTTTTTTATTGCTGGTACTACCGTACGTCGCTTAGTGCGTGTGCAGGCCACCGTTCACAGAGAACTCGGCGCCAGTTGCATAGCCGCCGTCTTCCGACGCCAACCAAGCAATGATGGCTGCAATTTCCTGCGGCTCGCCCAGGCGCTTCATAGGGATGGTGCCGACGATCTTCTCCAGCACATCGGGGCGGATGGCCTTGACCATGTCCGTGCCGATATAGCCAGGGCTTACGGTGTTGACCGTGACGCCCTTGCCTGCCAGCTCCTGCGCCAGCGCCATCGAGAAACCGTGCATGCCTGCCTTGGCGGCCGAGTAGTTGGTTTGCCCCGCCTGCCCCTTGGCGCCATTGACCGAGCTGATATTGACGATGCGGCCCCAGCCCTTTTCCACCATGTCGCCAACGACCTGTTTGGTCACATTGAACATGGAATTCAGGTTGGTTTCGATCACCGTCTGCCAGTCTTCGGGGGTCATCTTGATGAACATGCGATCGCGGGTGATACCGGCGTTGTTCACCAGCACATCGATGGTGCCGTGTTCCGCCTTGGTCTTGGCAAATGCCTCGACCGTGGACTCCCAGCTGCCGACATTGCCGACCGATGCGTAGAAGGTATAGCCCTGTGCCTTTTGCTCGTCCAGCCACTTCTGGAAATCACGCGTGGGGCCACAGCCCGCAATCACCTTGAATCCGTCTTTGTGCAAGCGTTGGCAAATGGCCGTTCCAATGCCTCCCATACCGCCGGTTACATAGGCCACTTTTTGACTCATTCATATCTCCTTGGTATTTCGTGGATTGATAGCGCACTACCACTTTAACCAAGAAACAAGGCCCCGAGACCCTCGTTTACGCCAAGCGCTCAGAATCTTGGTTTGGCGCCATTTTTTGATGAAAATGTCATGCGCAAACAACAAAAACGCGCTCCTTGGAGCGCGCTTTTTTTCCTTTGAATTCGAGCCATTTTAAAGGCTATCGAAACGAAGGGTTCGATTGCAGAAAGTCACAAAGCTGCCATCAATGCATGACGGCCTTCGTGGGCGATATCTGCCTATACACGCTCCACAGCCAGGGCTACACCCATGCCACCGCCAATGCACAGACCGGCAATGCCGCGCTTGGAGCCGCGGCGCTTCATCTCGTGCAGCAGCGTCACCAGGATACGAGCGCCGGATGCACCGATGGGGTGGCCAATGGCGATGGCGCCGCCATTGACGTTGACCTTGCTCGTGTCCAGACCGAGCTCCTGGTTCACGGCGCAGGCCTGAGCTGCAAATGCTTCATTGAGCTCGAACAGGTCAACCTCGCCCTCTTTCCAACCAGTCTTGGCCAGCACCTTGCGCACGGCGTGCATCGGGCCCATGCCCATGATCTTGGGATCGAGCCCTACGGTGGCAAAGCCTGCAATGCGTGCCAGTGGCTCTGCCCCCAGTTCCTTGGCCTTCTTGGCGCTGGCCACCACCAGTGCAGCGGCACCATCGTTCAGGCCCGAAGCATTGCCCGCCGTGACGGAGCCTGCCTTGTCGAACGCAGGCTTGAGGCCAGCGAGTGCATCCGCATTGGTTTTGCGATTGATGTATTCGTCGGCCTTGAATTCGATGGGGTCGCCCTTGCGCTGTGGAATGGCAACTGTGACGATTTCTTCCACAAAGTTGCCCGCGTCCTGAGCGGCGGTAGCCTTTTGCTGGCTGGCCAGTGCAAAGGCGTCCTGCTTTTCGCGGTCGATATGGAATTCCTTGGCCACGTTCTCGGCGGTGATGCCCATGTGGTACTGGTTGTACACATCCCACAGGCCATCGACGATCATGGTGTCGGTCATTTTCCAGTCGCCCATGCGCTGGCCGTCACGCGAACCATTCAGCACGTGGGGCGAGAGGCTCATGTTTTCCTGGCCGCCGGCCACTACCACATCGGCATCGCCATTGCTGATGGCCTGCGCCGCCAGCATGACGGACTTGAGGCCCGAGCCACATACGGCATTGATGGTCAGCGCAGGCGTTTTCTTGTCCACGCCTGCCTTGATCATGGCCTGGCGCGCCGGATTCTGCCCCACACCAGCTGCCAACACCTGGCCCATGATGACTTCATCCACCTGGTCTGCACCTACCTTGGCACGCGCCAGTGCTTCCTTGATCACCGTCGCGCCCAGGTCCGTTGCGGGCACCTTGGCCAGCGAGCCACCGAACTTGCCGACTGCCGTACGCACGGCCGAAATGATGACGATGTCTTCCATGGTTCTTCCTTTAAAAATAGGCTTTGGCGCCTGTCACATTTAGCTTTTCAGCTATCAAATTCGATACTCGCTGTGGCCACTGCTTGCAGGAGCCATCACATTATTGCATTGCAGCATACTCGCCCTTTTGCGGCCTTGGCATTTGCATGCCAGATGGCACGCCGCTCGGGCAAGGGGCAAAGCGCAAGCCTTGGGCGCGCCTCTTTGGGCGGCACAGGCGCGCAGCAATCAGGCCTTGGCCTTGACGTAGCTGCCCGGCGCAGGCTCCAGCGCCTTGTAGGCGGTGCGTGCCTTGCCGTAGGTCTTGGGCGCAGCCACTTTTTTGCCACTGCTTTTGGCAAGCCAGTCCATCCAGTCCGTCCACCAACTGCCGGGCAACTCGTCCGCTCCCTGGAGCCATTCATCAATGCCTGTGGGAAACTTGCCGTCCTCACGCAGCCAGTGGCTGCGCTTTTTCTTGGCAGGCGGGTTGATGACACCGGCGATATGGCCGGAGGCGCCCATCACGAAACGCTTCTTTCCACCCAGCACCTGGGTGCTGGCGTAGGCCGCGCCAATCGGCACGATATGGTCTTCACGCGAGCCATAGATATAGATGGGCATGTTGATCTTGCTCACATCCAATTGCTCCCCGCACACCGTGAGCGCGCCGGGCTGCACCAGCTTGTTTTCCAGGTAGAAGTTGCGCAGATACCATGCGTAGTAAGGGCCAGGCAGGTTGGTGGAGTCGCTGTTCCAGTACAGCAGGTCAAACGGCGGCGGCGTCTCGCCTTTAAGGTAGTTGCCCACCACGTAGTTCCACACCAAATCGACGGGCCGCAGAAAGCTGAAGGTCGATGCCAGATCCTGCCCAGCCATCAGGCCGCCCTTGCCCATGGTCAGTTCGCGGAACTTGACGAAGTTCTCGTCGATGAACACGTCGAGCACGCCGGTGTCCGAAAAATCTACCAGGGTGGTGAGCAAGGTAGCACTGGCCACCGATTTGTCACCCCGCGCCGCCAGCACCGCCAGGCCATTGACGAGCATGGTGCCGCCCACGCAAAAGCCCAGCGCATTGATCTGCGCCTGGCCGGAGATGTCCTTGACCACCTCGATGGCCTTGATGACAGCGTCGCCAATATAGTCGTCCCAGGTTTTGTTGCCCAGGCTCTCGTCAGGGTTGCGCCAGCTCACCACGAAGGTACGGTGCCCGTTTTCCACCGAATGGCGGATCAGCGAGTTTTCAGGCTGCAGATCCAGGATGTAGTACTTGTTGATGCACGGCGGCACAAACAG
This sequence comes from Comamonas odontotermitis, assembly GCF_014207855.1. Lineage (GTDB taxonomy): Bacteria > Pseudomonadota > Gammaproteobacteria > Burkholderiales > Burkholderiaceae_C > Comamonas > Comamonas odontotermitis_A. Next base: position 80,887 of record NZ_JACHKZ010000019.1, read on the forward strand.
CATGGGGCGCTCGAACACCTGAGTGGTCAGCGGTTTGTACTCGATCAGCTGAAACAGCTCGTTCTCGAACACCACCGCACCCTCGCTGGTGGCCACGTTTCTGCCCACCTCGAACTGTGATTCGTCAGTCATCGAGACATGGCCCTGGCGCATGTCGGCCAGCATGTTCTGAATGCCCTGGGCGATGCTCTGGCCGTTGGTGTCGATGGCCTTTTGCTGGGCCTCGGCATTGAGCGCGAGAAAGTTGCTGGGTGCCGTTGCCGCCACCCACTGCTCCACACCAAACCGGATGCGGGCACGGGTTTTTTCATCACCCAGCACGGCATCAACCATGTCCATCAGCGCCTTGGCATTGAGGGCGTAGCTGGCAGCGGTGAAGGCAGCCATCGGATTTTGCTGCCAGGCATCGCCTGCAAAACGCCGGTCCCTGGGTACGGGTACCACGCCCCTGGCGCTTTCGGTCCACAGCGCCATGGCATCCTTGGCGTATTGCTCCTGAATGGCTCGCAGCTTGTCGGCATCGAGGCTGACGGGAGCGCCGCCGACTTGCGGCTGGGCCAGGCCATTGAACAGCCCCGTAGGTGCGCCCATGGCGTTCATGGCGGGCATCCCCTTTTGTAGGCCCTGTAACGCCTGGGTCCACATTTGCCCATACTGCTGGCCCAGCTGCGACAGCTGCGCCATCTGATCACTTCCCGGTCCCCAAAATTGCTCTTGCGTCATCGCTGTCTCCTGGTTGGCCGTATGCCCACGAAATGAAATTCACACCATCTTAGGCCCAAAATCCCCGTCCCAAGCCCCGGCACGCGCCGACTTCGGGTAAATTCCGAGCATGTATCTGGTTTTGATTGGCTGGCTCTATGTAGTGCTCATGATGGCCGTGGTCGAAGCGGCCAGCCCGCAAGGCACGGTGCTGGGCGCCGTGATTACGCTGCTGCTCTATGGCGCGCTGCCCATCGGCATCCTGATGTATATCGGCGGCACGCCAGCGCGCCGCAGAGCCCGCCGCCTGGCGGAACAGGCGCAGCTAAAAGAGGAGGCACTGCAAGCCGCGCAGGGTTCAACCCCCTCGTCCACCCAAACACCCAGGGAATGATCCGCCTCGCCTAGATGTTTGATCCCATGTTTTGATGATGCAATCTTTTCCCCTGAATGGAAAGAAACACTATGGGCCAGGTTCTACACGGCTGCACCACAACGATAGAGGCGATCCGTCGAGCGATACAACATAGTCATGCGGTGCTAACCGACAACGGTAGCCTTTGTCCACGATGACCATGGCGGGCCGCTTGTCCGTGCCAGTGAGAATGCCGACTTGCTTAAGTGCCTCGACCAACGTGAGGCCGTTGTAGGGATTGCCCGGCAGGGTTCAGGGTTGACTATCTAGCCGCAGCAAGACTTTTAACAATAGCATCAAAGTCTTTTACTCTTTCCGATTTAATGAATTTTCGAACTGCTTTAAATGAAAGCCGATAGTCTCCTCTACATATGATAAGAGAGCGAACATCTTCTGAAAATCTAAATTCCATTCCAGACAAAGATATCCATGGAGTAAAATCCTTGGTTTCTTTCATTCGCTGAACGCAATCAGGCTGATCTTCAGCAATTTTATTTGCAATAGATTTCATCAAAAGTCGCCACAATTCTTTTGGGAAAAAATTATTTTTAGAATTATCTGAGATAAACCATTTCTTATAATCTATTTCCACCCCAGTTTTAAGATCAAAAGGGCTTTGTTGCATAAATCGGTTTGAGACTGAGTCTCCCCAAACCCCAGACGTAGTTATGCCACGGCCACCGTTTGGGGCGTGCCCAGCTCGGTGA
>NZ_JACHKZ010000020.1 GCF_014207855.1 Comamonas odontotermitis
CCGATGATAGTGCGGATTCCCGTGTGAAAGTAGGTCATCGTCAGGCTTTTATTCCCAAACCCCCTCAGTCTCCGACTGCGGGGGTTTTGCTTTTGTCACTCGTTATGCTTAGTGCATGGTTCAAAAGGGTGTGATATGCAGTTGCAAGATATGTTGTACTCGCAAGGCTTTGGAATTCGCCGTGTGTGCTCAGGCCTGGTGCAGCAGGGCTGGGTGCAGTTATGGAGTAGAGATACCGAAGAGTGGTTGCAGGTGACGGATTCGACTGCAGAAGTAGAGCCAGAGGGCCTGCGCTTCAAGGTACAGGGCCTGGAGTGGGAATACCATGCTTTAGGCTATGTCCTGCTGAACAAGCCTGGGGGCACGGAATGCTCGCAAAAACCATCGTCCTATCCGAGTATCTATACTCTGTTGCCTGCGCCGCTGCGCAATCGTCCCAACAAGAATGCGATTCAAGGTGTGCAGGCTGTAGGGCGGCTGGATCAGGACACAACGGGCATGCTGCTTCTGAGCGATGATGGTCAGTTCATTCATCGCATGAGCTCTCCAAAAAAGCACGTACCCAAGGTGTACCAGGTGGCTGCCAAGCATGCAGTGACCAATCAGCAGATTGAGAGATTGCTGGCGGGCGTAGTGCTGGACGATGACCCAAAACCTGTAAAGGCTGCGGCATGTGTCAAGACTGGTGACAATGCATTGAGCCTGACGCTGACGGAGGGGAAGTACCACCAGGTCAAGCGGATGTTGGCTGCGGTGGGAAACCGTGTGGAAGGGCTGCACCGCTCCCAGATCGGTGGATTGTATTTGCCTGAGGATCTGCAACCTGGCCAGTGGCGTTGGCTGACTGCACAAGAACTGGCTTTGTTGAAGCCATAAGCACGCTTTAATGCAAGGGGGCTCGTTTCTGTGCCATGGCCCGCTCAAACAGAGACAGGTACAGAGGAGCTACTGCCGAGATGTGGTAGCGCTTACCCGTTTCGATGGCGGCCTGGGCGTAACGCGCGCGCCTTGCAGGGTCTGCACGTAGCTGCTGTATGGCTGCGATCCAGCTGTCGTCGCTGTCTGGCAGCAGCAAGCCATTGACATCATTTTGGATCAGCTCGGGGATGAAGCCCCAGTTGGAGCCAATCACGCATCCGCCACGCGCCAGGATTTCCATCAGTCCCCAATTGGCTACGCCATACCGCAGTGGGTAGAGGAACAGGTCAACGCCGCGAAGCATCTGTGCAAATTCTGCATAAAGCAGACGGCCTGGGAACTCGATCACTTTTGCGGCTGGATAGACTTTCAGCAAGTGGTCTCGGAAGCTGGCTACTTTTCCTTGGTATTTGCGCTCTACCCATTGCTGCTCATAGCCATAGGTTGCGGCAGTCGGATCACCAATTGCCAGAAAGCGTGTGTTGCGCCCATGGCCTTCTCGAACCAGGCGGTCTACCAGCCGGATGTAGGTTTCCAAGCCTTTGGCACTGGAGAGATCACGTGCCGAAAAGGCGATGGTGAAAGCCTGTTCAGATGCCGTACAAGGCCTGTCGGCCGGTGTTGCTGGTTCAATATCAAACCCTTCAAATTGCACCGCAATGCGGTCTTGCAGCAGAGGTGGAAACATGGAGCGCGCGTGGGCGCTGGGCACAATGGTCAGGTCGCTGCACAGCACCTGGTGAAAATGCAGCATTTTCGTATTCCGATCGCTTTGGCGCTGGGCCGCGTCAGGGGGGTAGGCTGCGTCCCAGCCGTGCGCCAGATAGCTCGGAAATTCGATGTAGCTGATGATGGCGGCATCGATTTCGCCGTATAGCCAGTTGGGGACTCCCTACAACGAATGCGCAACGACCAGATCGATTTTGCGGCCTTGTTTATTTTCAAAATCTTTCAAGGCGGCGAGTACACCTCGGCAAATACGGGCGGAGCGTTCCACCTTGCTGGAGTAGTAGTAGCTTTGTGGCTCAACGATCTTGCCATCCGGCTGAAAAGACAAAAGGTGATCACATTGCGCTTCGTGCTTGGCTTTGTGGCCCGGCGTGGTCATGAACCAGGCGTCGGCCATTTTCTGGTCTCGAAGGTAGCTGCACAGCAGGCTGTATTGGCTGGGGTAGACGGCGCCGACGAAGACGATCAAAGGTTGGCTAGGCATGCGAAAGATTTTCGCTCTCTATTTGATAGCATTTGACGGACAACAGATGTACGCTGGTGGTTGGATTATTAGAAGTTGCCAAGAGGTGCAGTGACGGTAACAGGCACTTCCGGTTCTCCGTCGCTGATCTGGTACTTGCGCATTTTTTCCCAGAGCACTTTGCGGCTGATACCCAGTTGCTGGGCAGTCTGGAGCCGTTTCCAGTCATTGGCATTGAGCGCTGCAATGATGCGGTTGCGCTCTTCCTGGTCCCAGTTGCTGCGATCGGCCAGGAGTGGCTGCTGGTCCTCGATTTCAGGAGGGAATGTGGTTGCCGACAGAATTTGCGCCTGGCGCAGGATTCGTTCGGTTGCCCCGTTGGCCAGCCAGTCCTGGGTCTGTCTTGCGGCCACGCCAATGCGTTCGGTGAGATTGCGCAGCTCGCGCACATTGCCGGGAAAGTGCATCTGCGCAATCATGTCCATGATGAAAAATGGCGGCTCTCCCAACTGCTCCATCAGTTCTTTACCTACCACGTTGCGCAAGATGGAATGGAATATCGCCAGCTTGTCGGCTTCTCCCCGCTCTTCCAGGCTGGGAATCTGAAGTTCGATCACCGCCAGGCGAAAGAACAGGTCCGCGCGGAATTTGCCTTCATGAACAAGGTTGCGCAGCGACTTGTTGGTCGCCGCCACCAGGCGGAAATCGACTCGCACCGCAGATGCGGAGCCCAGACGCGTGACCGTCCGCTCTTCCAGCACCCGCAGTAGCTTGACCTGCTGGTAGATGGGCAGATCGGCAATTTCATCCAGAAACAGCGTGCCGCCATTGGCCTGTTCAAAAAAGCCTTTGTGGGCTGTTACAGCCCCCGTGAATGAGCCTTTTGCATGTCCGAAGAACAATGATTCGAACAGACCATCCGGGATCGCTCCGCAGTTGACCACCACGAAGGGGCCCTGGCCGTAATGCGTATTGCGCTCATGCAGGCGCTCGGCAATGCGCTCCTTGCCGGTACCGGTCTCGCCAAAGATCAGCACGCTATGCTCACAGTCGGCAAACGTATCGGCGTCGTGCAGCAAGCGTTGCATGCACTCTGCCACTGCAATGATGTCATCCGAACGTTGGATTTGCCGCTGGGTGCTTTGCAGGCGACGCAGAATGCGCATCAGCATGGCGCGCAGTTCCGCGCCGGTGAAGTCAAATGGCAACACATGCGAGTACTCGGTGGCATAGCTGCCGGCACTGCTGCCGCGCAGGCTTGAGCTGACCCACAAAACGGGCATGCCGCCGTAACTGCCTTCTACACCTTGGCGGGTGAACCGCGCACCTTCCAGCACCGACACGCTCACCACGGCAATCGCATTGCCACCGTCCTGCACGCTCGCGAAAGTGGACAGGCCATCGGCCCGAACCACCTGCACATCCATGTTGAGCATGCAGCGTTCCACACGTTCGGCGATATCGGCTTGGCCTTCCCAGACGTAGATGACCAAATCGCTTGAATTCACTATTTCGATTCTCCTATTTCAATCGTGCTCGTATCGAGAGATTTCTCTGTTCAGTAAACAAGCTGTGCGTTGCCGCAACCCACGGATTTGACATTGACGTCGTTGAGGCCCAACTCAATCCCCAACAGATCGCGTAGCACTGGGCCCGCCAATAGATTTCCCAGTGGATCGAGGATTGCCTTGAGGACATCCAGCAGGGGTGCGAGCAGCACTTGAAGAAAGTTCTTGGGCTTATTGTTGTTGGGCTTTTTCAGGAGTTCTTCACTCAGCTTGTTCCGAATGCATTGGTTGAAGGCTGCGGAGGAGTTGCCTGCACTGGTAAGGCAGGAGCCGGCTCCTATGTATTTGGGCACCAGCAGGCCTCCATCGACGCGGCCAACGCTGTCTCCCCAGGTTTTCCATTCATTGGTTTGCCAGCAAAGAAAGGGGATGCCAAGCAGACACCCTTGTCCGGATCGATCGATGTCTGCACTGAGACGGTTCACCAATGCGCTCGTGTCATAGGCGCCTGGAATTGCCGGGATATGAATTCCGAGGTTGACTTTGGGCAGCGAGGGCAATGCGTTAGGGCCGGTGCCGATGTAGTAGTCAGCCATGGTCTGTGCGGCTTGCTGGTTCTCTGCCGGTGTCCATTGCGATTCGTTGGGTGCCCCGAGCAAATTGCCAACCAGTCGCAACAACTCACTGACCAAGCTTGACAAGGTAGTGCCCAGATTCAGGCTGTTGCCATTGGTGCGCCATGTATCACCGGCTTTCATGGCTGGAGATGTGTACGTGTTTTGAAGGGCATCGACATTGACGTGGTCTCTGATCTTGATGAGCCCCAGAACGCTGACCAGATCCTCGCTCTGAATGGTTTCGCAGATGGGTGTGCGTGTGGAAAACGGGTTTCCTGCAGCTTTGCCGATACAGGCATTGGCGATGGATGCATCCACGCGGAGGGTGGCCGTGCTGTCCTTTCCGGGCACTTTGCAGCTGATGTCTTGTACGGTGGCCTTGGCGCGTGCCACATCTATGAATATGGGCAACTTGATCCTGGTGCCCAGCAGCTGCAGCAGTCCTCCGAGCACGCCGCCGCTGGTGTCTACATCGGCATAGAGGCGAACCTGCGCGTTGTAGGCAGTAGCGCCAACGCCGCCCAGGCCGATTGATGGAGGCTCAATGACGCCAGCTTTGACTTGTAGCAAATTGGGCAGAATTCCGGGTATCTGTATGCCCAGACCAGGTACGGAGACGCCGCGGCCCGACGTGCCTACGCCAATGGCTGCCGTAACGACGTCCAAGACGTCCAATTGCACATCGAGGGCGGAGGCGGTGGTGCCATCGGGCGCATGAATGCCGGCAAAGATACCTGGGCCTCCAGGGCCGCTACCCAGCGGAATTTCGAGGTTGAGTGCGTCAATGCCCATCTGCAGACCCAAGAGGCGCAATATCTCGGCATTCAACGCCAGTAGCTCGGTGTGGCCGCCCAGGGTCAAAGCGGTGTTCAACAGATCGCCCAGGGAGACTTTTTTTGCAGCCAGCAAATCGTTGAGGTCGACCACAGAGAGATTGGTGTCGAGCGGCAGTCCCAGTGCCTTGAGCAAGCCACTGGCTGAAATTTTTGCGCCCACAAGGCCTTCATAGCCGCCTGCCGCGACGCATGGATTGCCGATGCCGACGATTTTCAGCAGTTGTACCAATGGGGCTAACTGCTGGTTGCAGCCCACATTGAGCAGCGTTGTTCCTACCGAGAAATTGACCAGGGGCTCGTTGAACTTTGCTACGGCTTCTGCGCTGATGGTGCGGCTCCAGGGGCCGGGTAGCAGGATGGGAGACTTGCCTTGGACGAAGGCATGTGCGGCATTGAGGGGCCCGTTGGCACCGAAGTGAAGAGGTGCTGCATGCTTGATTGGATCCCAGTTGCCGCAAGTGATGGCTGTATTGGCTTGATCGATGGCGAGAGCAGCGGGCCAGTTGTCCTGGATGCTGTTTCGACCCTTGAGCTGGCAATTGGCAGAGCCGCCTTCGCCATAATCCAGCCCGCGTACGGCCTCAAGGGCCGCCAGATCCGCAATGCGCTGCAGATCGCGCTTTGCGTAGTACATATAGCCCACATCCACGATGCCGAGGATGGCAATCAGCACGCCGAGGATCAGCGCGAATTGAACGAGGATGCTGCCATCCTGGCGCATGGAGCGATGGATTTGCGACGGTGCTTGAGGTTGTGGCCGGTAGATCATGGCGTGCTCCTGCCATCCAGCTGAAAAGAAACCAGGGAGGAGGCTTGCAGACGCGCCGGCTCCACCAGCGCCCATCCACCTGGCTTGACGGGTTGAGGCTGTCCCCCAGCGTTGCCAAACAGGGGCGGAAGCTGGTAGGAGACGTTGAGGCGAGCCTGGCTGGCACTGACAGTCAGCGTAATGGAGGCAGCCTGTTGCGGATTTCCAGGAATACCGCTGTTTTGCAGGCTGCGCTTGACCACGTCTTCAGCCGCAGCCTGGATGGTGTGCGTTTCAGACTCCTTGGTAATGTCATAGGCACTGAAGGTGCCGTAGATCAGGTTCTGCACCATACGCGCTCCGTCGCCGGTGGCCCGTGCAACGGATTGCTGCGCCTGCAGCACGCGCCAGTACACCAGAATGCCCAGCAGCATCAGTACCATCAGCATGGCGATGAGGGCAAATTCAATCGATGCCGCTCCGCCATGGGTCAGTGAGTAACGTGAAGATCGAGGTGCCAAGTGGGCCATGTCACATCCCTCCTTGATCGACAAGAATGCTTGCGCTGGCCGAGAGTGTGGCTGGGTTGAGGAGGTCCATGCCGAACATGCGCAGACCAGGTGCCAGCGGCGAAGTTCCGTAGGGAATGGAAAAATCCAGGCGCACCATGCAGCGCTCATTCACTGCAACGCCGCATGTCAGATCTGCGGGGCAATAATCCAGATTGCCGACCCGGCAGACGCGCACATTGACGGAGCTTTCCGTTGGTGCCAGGGCGGCAGGTAGCCAGCCGAGCCTTTGAACCACGACTTTCTGCGCAGTTACCAGCCGGGTGTTTGGGGAGGGCTGATAGCGCAGGGCGGCTCGGGCACCGTCCTCTGCGGCAAACTGCATGGACTCCCGCACTAAAAATGCCAGTCCGTAGCTCACGATGGAGTACAGCAGCATAAAGAACACCGGGAAAATGATGGCCCATTCCAGCGCATAGACGCCGCGCTCGCGGCCTGGGCGCCGGCCGGTAGCATATGTCTGTTGCATGGCATCGTCTCCTGGGCGATTGGTCGGTGGGCCTGGGAGGCACCATCACTTCTTGACATCGAGGCCAGTATCGAATTTTTCCGGAATCGCGGTATCAAAGCTCTTGAGATACCGCTGGTAGCTGCGCCGCGCCTGCTCGGCATCGATATGGCGGGCTCGCTCTCCATGGGCATTGCGTTGCATGTCCAGCAGGCTGTCAGTGGCATAGCCAACGTCGGTGCGGTACTGGTACCCCGACGAGGTGGCAACCGCTGACTCGTTCAGTCTGGGTGTTCTGCGGATATCGGCTGGCTGCTCCGTCAGCTCCATCTGCTCTGATGCGGGCGCTGAAGGCGCTGGCGTGCTGTTTTGGGCCAGGACACTCCCAGTAGCCAATATCAGCCCCAATATGGGAGCAGTTGGCAGGAGACGGGTGCTGTGGGGCAGGAGTGGAGCGGACATGGCTTATGTTCCTCAGGGTTGCTTTTCTACAGCCGCGCTGGCGGTTGCCTGTGGGGTTGCGGCCATTGCCTGGCCTGATTGCTGAAGTGCATGGGGCTGCTTGGCCATCGCCGATTGCACCGTAGCCAACTGCTGTTGCAGGGTCTGGATGGATGTCGCATTCACAAGTGCAGGAATGTTTTTGGCCTGCGGCTGCTGCAGGCGCTGCAGCAATTGCGAGGCCCGGTCATGTGCTCCGGCCGCCAGCAGGTACAAGGCCAGGTTCAACTGGACGCGCGCATTGCTGGGCGCCAGCTGCGCGGCCTGCATGATGGGGAGTTGCGCCTGGGGCAACTGGCCCGCCAGCATGTGGGCGTAGGCCAGATCGCTCAGCGCATCGGCATCAATGGGGTTGAGTGCACGTGCCTGCTCCAGTTGCGTGATGGCCTCGGGCAATTGCCCCTGGCTGGCATGCAGCAGACCCAAGCCACGGCGAGCCCGGGCTACCATGCTGGCATCCGCATGGCTGAGCAGGCTTTCGTAAGTGCTTTGAGCCTGGGGCCATTGGTTGGTGTTGCGCAAGGCATCTGCCTTGAGCAAGCGCAGCTGGGGTGTGGCGCCATACTGCCGCTCAAAGGCGTCGGTGTGCGCCAGTGACGCATACCATTGGTTCGCCTGCTGCATCTGTGCAATCAGATTCAGATAGGTTTGCTGCGAATCGACCTGTGTCGATTGTTCCGCCTTTTCCAATTGCTGTTGTGCCTGTGCTGCGGTGCCTGCCTCAGCCACGCCATAGCCTTGGGGAGGTTTGGAGGCACAGCCCGTCAACAGCAAGAGGCCATAGCAAAGCGCAAGGGCGCGAGGCAGAGCACGGTAGTGATGGGGTTTGCGGTAGTGCAGCATTTATCGGCCTCCCATGGCGGACAGTGAGCGGATGACCGCCGTAAAACCCGGCCCGGCGGTGATGACGAGAAGTGCCGGCAGCAATGTGAGAACCATCACCCCCGTCATCTTGACGGTGATGGTTCCAATCTTCTCCTTGAAGCTGGCCTGGCGTTTTTCGCGCAGCCGGATGCTGAATTCCTTGAGAGGCTCCTGTACAGCCCCGCCGTGCCGGTCTACCTGCACCAGCAAATTGACGACGGCATTCATGTCGTCATCGGCACCCAGGTAGGACAGGCGCTGCAAGGATTGCTCTCGGGTACGGCCGGAGTTATACAGACGGTTTGCCAGCGTCAGCTCCGTGCTGATGACGCGCAGCACACTGCCAAATTCAGAGGCGAGGATCTGCAGGCTCTGATCGATGCTGAGCCCCACACCTTGCAGCAGGCGCAGCAGATCCACAAACAGGGGCAGCTCTTCTACCACTTGCGCGCGCCGCTTGGCTGCCTTGGAGCGGACGATCCATTTGGGCAGCATGATGCCCAGTGCAAACGGGATGAAGCCTACCAGCAGCGCTTTGAGACCTGAGGGCTGCAGAATCAAAAGGGCGAGTGCAGGCAGGCAGACGGCGAGTACGGCGCGGCTCACGATATAAAGAAGACCTCCGCGCGGAAGATCAAACCCTGCCTGGTCCAGCAATTTGCGGTCTTCGTCAGCCAGCAGCGCTTTGGCGATGCCCGTCTCCAGCCATGCAGGAGGGCGGATGCTGTCGGCTACGGAGGCTGCCTCATTGCCAGGCTTGCTGCCGGGCGCTGGCGTCGTGCCCAGTCCAGGGATGGGGAATGGCGGGGTGCCTGCAACATTGGTTTCGCGTGTCTGCAGGATTTTTTCTACCTGGGCTTGGGCCTGGGATGCGCGGCGAACGCGCCACAACAGCCCTGCCGCCATCAGTCCAATGGCAATGGAAGCGAATACCAGGCTCATGATCCACAGCTGTTGCGGGGTCATAGCGGCTCCTTTGCCGTGCCATGGGGCCAGGGTGATGCAATGGCGGCAGGGCGGTGGATGCGGCGGGCTTGGTGCATGGCGTGTATCACTTCAGGCGGGCCAGTCTGTAGAGCAGAAAGGAGCCGGCCACTTGCAAGCCACCGGCAACAAAGATCAGCTTCTGCCCGGTGGAATCGTTCCACATGCGCATGAAATACCCTTCGTTGAGCACCATGATCAAGGTGCCTACCACGATAGGCAGCAGGGCAAGAACCCAGGCAGACAGCCGTACTTCGGTGGAGAGGGCATGCAGTTCCCGCTCGGCAGATTGGCGGTCCCGGATATAGGCTGATACGCGCTCCAGCACCAGATCGGCGCGCCCGCCGTAGCGGGTGCTCATGCGAAAGACTGCGGCCAGCAGGCCAAACTCGGGCAGGCCCCACATACGCTCGAGTTGGCCCATCGCCTGGCCGAGGTCTGGTGAGATGTTGAGTGAGGCACTGACATGCTGCAGTGCGCCGCCCAGTGGCTCGGGGACGTTGTTGCAGGCAAGCTGAAAGGAGGCGTGTGGGGAATTGCCGATGGAAATGAGGCGCACCACGTTGTCCAGGAATGCTGGCAACTGGGAAAGCATCTTGGCGCGGCGGCGATTGAGACGCATGGCTATGCCAAAACACGAGAGCAGTACCAGCACCAGCAGTACCGCCGCTCCCATGGCCAGCCCGCCATGCGAGGCCGCAAGCACCGTAAGAGTCAGACCGATGCAGCCCAGCAGCAGGAGGGTGCGCGGTGCGATGCCCCAGGCCTCATAGCCCACGAAATCCTCCAGCCTCTGCCAGACGGAGGATTCCTGTAGCCTCGCACCCACTGCCACACCGGGATCAATGCTGGAGCCGGGCATGGGCAAGGGGGATGCCTGCATTTCGCGCTGAATATCCAGATTGCGTTGCAGATTGTCTTGCAGAGCTTTGCGGGTGTCGCCACTGCGCGCGCGTGCAAACAGCCACAGCGCCAAAGCCAGCAGGATGCAAGCGAGGGCAGCCAGGATCAGAATGGCGGGCGCAAGCGTTGTCATCGCATGCCCCCTGTCTGCTGCTGAGCACGCCACCAGCTCAAGAGCTTGGGCGAGTGGGGCGAGATGCCCATTGATGTCCAGTTGTCGATTTCCTGGCCGTCCGCACCTATCTGTGGCTCATAGCGGTACAGCTCCTGCATGGAAATGACGTTGTCGGTCATGCCCGTCACTTCGGTCAGAGAGAGCAGGCGGCGCCTGCCGTTGGACAGGCGACCGATCTGGACAATGAAATCCACCGCATTGGCAATCTGTCGGCGCAGGCTCACTTCACTGCCCTGGAATCCTGCAAACCCTGCCAGCATCTCGGCGCGGTACAGGCACTCGCGGGGCGAGCTTGCATGGATCGTACCCATTGAGCCGTCATGGCCGGTATTCATGGCCTGCAATAGTTCCAGCACTTCGCCACTGCGCACTTCGCCAACAATGATGCGGTCGGGGCGCATGCGCAGGCTGTTGATCAGCAGATCGCGGATGCTGACGTGGCCGCTGCCGTCGAAGCTGCCGGGGCGGCTCTCCAGCCTGACGACATGGGTGTGGTTGAGAGAGAGCTCGGCGGTGTCCTCGATGGTCACGATCCGTTCGCTGCTGGGGATGAAGTGAGCAAGCGCATTGAGCAGCGAAGTCTTGCCAGAGCTGGTACCGCCACTCACCAGAATATTGCAGCGTGCCTGCACTGCCATCTCCAGAATGCGGCAGATGTCTTCGTTGAAGGTGCCCAGGCGCACCAGTTCTTTGGGTGTGAGCGGGTCCTTGCGAAATTTTCGGATCGACACCGAGGGCCCGTCGATAGCCAAGGGCGCAATGATGACGTTGATACGGCCGCCTTCGGGCAGGCGCGCATCCACCATGGGGCTGGATTCGTCCAACCTGCGGCCCAGGGGTGCCAGAATGCGGCGCACAATGCGCAACACATGCTCGTCGTCCTTGAAGTGCGAGGGCTCGCGTTGCAAAACACCGCCGCGCGATACATATACCACTTCGGACCCGTTGATGAGGATGTCCTCCACTCGTGGGTCTTCCAGCAGCGGCTGCAAGGGCCCCAGTCCAGTGAGCTCGCGTGTCAATGCATGAGCCACCAACTGCGCTTCTGCCTCATTGACCGGCACTGCGTGCAAGCGGATGTAGCTGTCGAGCTCCAGCGTCACGAACTGCGCTATTGCCGCCTGCGACCAGCGGCCAAACTCGGCTCCCAGCTCCTCGATGCGGCTGAGCAGGTGCTCGTAGGCACTGTTTTTCAGGTCGGCAAACAGGGCGCTGCGCTCAAACTCGCTGACGGCCGCCGGTGCTACAGGGGGAAATGTAGTGGTTGTCATGGGCGGCTCAATGTTTTTTCAGACGTTGCAGCCAACCAGACCAGGGGCTGGCTGGGACGAGGGCATAGGGCGCTGCCGCTGGGTGGTGTGTGGCCAGCAGTTGGCGCAGCAAGCCATCGAGCGCCTGCACATAGGGCTCGCGCTTGGGTTGCAGTGGCAGCAGGGCTCCCAGATTGACAACTTGGGCCAATTCGCGCCGCCGCTCTGGAATGACCCCCAGCAGGGGCAGTTGCAGTTGCTTGGACATTTGCTGCGCGCTTAGCTCCAAGCGGGGGTCGTGCCGGCTCACCACCAATTGCAGCCGGTCGCGGTCAATCTGGTGGGCTTCGAGCTGCTGGAGCAACTCGGTAGTCCAGACGACGCTGGCGACGCTCTGGTCGCACAGAATCCAGATATCGCTGGCACTGGGCAGCAGCTCCAATGTCAGTTGCAGTGACGCTGCAGCGCCCAGGTCGAGCACAATATGTTCAAAATACTGACCAAGGCGTGAGAGCAGCGCGTCGACATCCGCCGCTGCCAGGGGTTGAATCGGGCGTGGCTGCGTCAGCAGGCGCAGGCCACTGCCGTGGCGGGCCAATGCGCTTTGGGCCATGCGTCTGTCCATACGCCGATGCTGGCTGACGGCATCACCAAAACTGAATTCGCCCGGGGTGTTGAGATAGATGGCGCAGTCCCCACCCGGGGTGCCCATCTCCATCAGCAGGCAGGACAGGTTTTCTGCGTCGTCGCCGTGCAGGCCATTGGCGGTTGTATGAGAGGCCAGGCGCTGCTGCAAATACCACGCCAGATGGCTGGCTGCCAGGCTGCAGCCCAGTCCAGCGCGGGCAGACAGCAGGGCGGTGACGGGTGCCTTGTGGCGACTGGGTTCTGCCACAGGCGGCTGGCTGAGAAAGTGTGCAATGGTTTGCTGGGCGCTGTCGAGCGGGCCGTCCATGTCCAGAAAATCCTGCACGCCGCACCGCAGTGCGGCAAGCATGCATTGCGGGTCGTTGCTGTGGCCCAGTGCCACACGGGGAATATGGGGGAACACGGTTTGCAGCTGCGTCGCCATGGCCACTGCGGGGTCCAGGGCACCAGGAATGAACTGAATCAATATGGCCTGGGGCTGCTGGCGGTGCACCGCATCAAAGAGATTGTCCTGAAAGCGCATGCCATACAGCTCCGCGCCATTGAGCACTTGATGCATCCAGGTGTGCACCAATGCGCCATCGCTGCCATTGCCGTGTACCAATACCAGCGGCACCCGCCGCAGCGGCTCCACTGGAGGCGCTGGCGCGGTCAGCGCAGAGTCTTGCTGCGTATCTACCGAGCCGCCTGGAGATGTCGTTCCTATCGAGGAGAAGTGCTCCGGGTTGCTTCGCAGGAAGGGCATGGAAACGACATCTGCCCCCGCGTCTGGTTGCGCGGGTGGCCGCACGGACAGCAGATCAGCCAGTGATGGTGTCGCCGCAGGTGCTGCAGCTGGTGTGGGGGCAAGGGATTCGCTGTTCATGGCGTCAGTACGAAAAGCCTGGCAAAGCTGCGCTACCGGGAGGTGTGCCCAGCATGTAAGGAGCCCATACATTGCGGGCGTTGCGCTGCTCGGAGCTGGCGCCAGGCAGCATCGCTTCCAGGTTGGTGTTGGCGGGCAGTGGCTGCACGAGCCGCGGCGTGACGATGATCACGAGCTCTGTCTCGTCTTGCGTGTAATTGAGATTCTTGAAGAAGGTGCCCAGGATGGGCAGATCGCCCAGCAGCGGCACTTTGCTGACGCTGGACATGGTGTTGCGGCTGACGAGGCCGCCAATGACGAAGCTCTCTCCGTCGGCCAACTCCACCATGGTGTCTGCACGGCGGGTGCGTAGCGCGGGTACCGTGATGCCGCTGATGGTGACGCCATTGGTGTAATCCAGATCACTGGCCTCTGGCGCCACCTTCAATGCAATGCGCTCATCGGACAGGATGGTGGGCGTGAGCTGCAGCTTGACGCCGAACTCCTTGTACTGGATGGAGATGTTGTTGCTGGCGCTGCTGGGCACCGGAATCGGAATTTCTCCGCCTGCCAGAAAGCTTGCGCTCTGACCGGTGTGAGCCACGAGCGTGGGCTTGGCCAATACGCGGGCCAGGCCATTGCCTTCGAGAAAACCCAGCTGCGCGGTAATGCCCGCACCACTGAACGCCCTGCCAAAGCCCAGCACCAGGTTCATGGCGCTGGCGATGGCCGATGTCCCGCCCGACCCCGATCCAGATTCGGAGCCAGAGCCGCCTGTGCTGCCTGAGCCGGTACCACCGCCAGAGCTGCCATTGTTGCCACCACCGCTTCCGCTGCCCGGGGTGAAGACGCCAAATTGGAACCCATGGTTATTGGGACCACCACTTTGCAGGTTGACGCCTGCGCGGCGCAGCGCGTTTTTCTTGAACTCCACCACCTGTACATCTACTTGTACGGTGTTGCTGGCCACCTCAATCTGTGACCGATCTTCCAGCACCGTTCCCTTGGCGGCACCGGAGCTGGCAAGGGCTACGGCATGGGCGTGCTCCGGCAAGCTGGAGAGGCGGCGTTCAAGCAACAGGTGCGGGTTGTTGACACGCACCAGCCAATGCTGTGCTTCGCCCTTGACTGGCCAGACAACAAGGGTGGTCTGACCAGGGGATTTGGGTGTCAGCAGCAATTGGGCTGCGTTTTTGGTGGCAGGGCTGCTCAGATCGCGCAGCACTTTGGCGTCGAGCACATTGGGGTCGCCCACGGCAATACGCGCCACGGCAGTGCTGTGGGGCAGCAACTGCTGTCTGCCCACCGTCAACTCCAGCGGCGTTGCCTTGTCCCGTTGCGCATCGTATGGAGCGTTGTCGCTGCGTACGGTCTCAGCCGAGGGCAATTGTGCCGCCACGGGCAGAGCCAGGCTGGCAAGACTTGCACCAAACAGGCTGGTGATCAGATGAAGCGTTGCAGTGTGCGTAGTAGGTGTCATATTGCTGGCCTCCAGCCTTAGGCAATGCGGGTTTTATTGTTTTCATTCACTATCAGACAAATAGCTGCTTGCGCTTTATAGGTAGGCAATAGCGGCATGTTTCCTCCCAATCAATAGCTCATGGTCTGCACCGAAGCGCCTTGGTAGACTTCGACGGTCTGTGTGCGCAGGGAAGGTGCCGGGGATGTTCCCGCTCCTGAATACGGGGGCGGGGGAGTGACCAGGGGCGTTGAGCCCCGAGCATGTTTGGCTGGCGCGCCAACTGCCAGATCCCTGAAGCGCAGGCCCGCAAAAGAGCGGTCTGCCGCCTGCAGCAGTTCATCTTTTTTCAGCTTGCCCGCTACCGGTTGTAAAACGGTCGGCAGGGCCGCGAACAAGGCTGGATTGGGTACAGAGGTGTCGTCCGGGTGGCGCAGGGCCAGGGTGAGGTGGCCGTACTTTTCCGCCAGCGTCAGGCGCTCCACATCTTCTAGCGGTACCGCCAGTACGGCTGTATTGGCAGGGGCAGGAGGTGTGGCGTTTCCGTTGCTGCGGCGCGAGCTGTCGCTGTCTTGCTGGGCCTGGCGCTGAGCAGCAGTGGGAGGCGGATTTTCCACGCTGGCAGCGCCATAGGCCAGCACGCGGCTACGGGCCATCAGCAGGCGGGTCTGGGTGTCTATGTCTGCCTTGTCGTTCTTGCCGTCGAGGGTAAAGAACACGTCCACAAAATCGCCCGGACGTACATGGTTGCCAGCGGCCATGGGCTCTTTGACGGCAATGGATACCGCGCGTTGGCCAGGCTCGATCTGCAAAGCCAGGCCGCTGAGCAGATGTTGCTCGAACAAGGGTGCCTGGGCAGGCAGCGCCACGACCGTGGTTCGGCCCACCAGCGGCGCGGTACTGGAAAAGCTGTTGGGTACAGCCGCTGGCAGCTGTGCAAGTTGCACATCTTCTGCGGTCAGCCGCTGGCCTGCCGGTACTGCCTTGGCGGCGACCACGACGGCATGGGTCGTGGCCGGTGCGGAGGGGGCCTGCACGGTTGGCGTGGCAGGCGCTTGCACGGGGCGGGTGGGTTGGCGGCCCAGCATCCAGGCGGCCACTCCCAGCACAATGGCGAGAACGAGCAGCAAGCCAGCAAGTATCTTGGTGAGGTTCATCGTGTGTGCTCCTGATGGTTTGCTTGTTGTTGGGCCTGGGTTGCCGTGGTGCAGCAGGTGCTTGGATTTGGTACCTGCCGCGCAGGGTGCGCGCGAGGCTGAGACCAGAGGCAAACACCCGGCGCATTGCGGGCAGGTGGCGGATGCGGTGGAATGGCTGGCATGGAAAAAACCTCAGTTCGCCAGGCTGGGGCCGGTGCGCAGCACCACCCAGATGGCGGCAATCGCCATGTAGCCCGCATACGGAATGCTGCGCTGGATGACGCGCTTGCCGCTGGCGGTGGTTGTGGGTGATGCAGTGGCTGGCACCATGCTCGCTGCCAGCGGCGCAGGCAGGTGTGCCTGCAGCCAGCCGCCGTAGACGCTGAGCTGCAGACGACGCCATGCGAGCACAGCCATGCCATGCAGCCCGGCGAGCAGGCTGCCGCCAAGCCAGATGGCCAGCAGGTAAGGAGAAATGCCAAACCACAGACCCATCACAGCGGCAAATTTGACATCGCCAGCTCCCATCCAGCGCAATGCATAGAAGGGCAGCAATATGGCGAACGCCGCCGCAGCGCCAACCAGGCCACTCCAAGGCTCCACCCAGAACGGCTGCACGCCACTGAACAATGCCACCGTGCCTGTCGCCAGGCCCAGCAGCACCATCCAGTTGCGTACTTTGCGGCTGTGCAGATCCATGGCTGCTACGACGGCGAGCCATAGCAGCAGGACGCACGAGAGGAGCCAGGTGGTGGTCATGGAGTGGTAGGTGCTGCAGCACACGTCGTCGAGGCGTCTGCCCAGGTTGTGCTCGGTGTCTTGACGATATTGGAGAGTTTGCAGAACATCTCGTTGAGTCCTCCGCCAATGGCGCTGGCACCTGCAATGATTGCCACTGCGATCAACCCTGCAATCAATCCATACTCAATCGCTGTCGCACCTTCTTCGTCCTTCCAGAAGTTCTTGATGAAGTTCGTCATAGTGGTCTCCAGTTTTCACAAGGCCCATGGAGGAAAACAGTGGCTGGCGATGGGCGGACACCAGCCGCTGTACGGGAAAACGCGCTGCTACCAGCGCCAGGGCGCTGGCACGCCGCGATGCGGCCTGACGCAGGTCATTGCGGCCTACGGCGCCCAGCTCTGCCCGGCGCTCTTCCACCCGGACGAGCTGGCCGATGATGTCCGCCGATTCGGCAGCGAGCTGGTTGGCAATGCAGGCCTCCTGCTCATAGAGCTTCAGGCGGGTCTGCAGGCCTGTGATCCATTCTTGGTGGCGGCCAGGCTGGCTCATAGCGCGGCCTCCTGAGCGGCCGTGCCTCGTTCGTCGTAGGTGCTCTGGTGAGGCTGGTGGACTGCCGATGCGGCATGCGGCAGGGGGCGTTCAGGCTGGCTGGGGCCGCGCGAGACGACGCGGTTGTATACCTGCAGCAAAAAGATAGAGGGCAACAGGCCCAGCAGACTGATGGGCAACGCCAGCCACAACGCCCGCTGTAGATGGCTGCAGGCGTGCTTGAAGCTGCTGCCAATGGCTTTGGAAAACGGCCCTGCCACGCCAACTGGTGCTGCAGCTGGCGCTGCAGGAACCAGTTTGTGGGGAAGCAGGAATTCAAGCATGGCTGGAAAATTGTCGAGTTAGTAACAACGAGAAACCAATATCCAGAAATCGTTTCCAATGCATTGTGCAGATATTGCGTAACTATCGGAAGTTTATGTAACTAATAATTTCCATAAATAGTGCCAAATTGGTGTCAAAAAATGACAATTTGTTATTTTATTAATGTTAGTAAATGACAACTGCGCTATGTGATGCTAGCAAGTTCTATGCAAAATATGTAAAAAACACCCGTTATCGAGAAGATTTATGTATTTGCTTATTATTTTTTATATTTTGATACATATAAATAATTAATAAGCACGATGGAGCTCGGGCAGTTCCTCTTTGCTTATGGACGCGCTCCGGGCTCTTGTAGAGAAGCCTTTATGCAGCAGCAAAGTGCATGGCTGCGCTGATGGTGATGAGCAACTGGCTTGCAATCCGGCAGTC
Organism: Comamonas odontotermitis; assembly: GCF_014207855.1. Lineage (GTDB taxonomy): Bacteria > Pseudomonadota > Gammaproteobacteria > Burkholderiales > Burkholderiaceae_C > Comamonas > Comamonas odontotermitis_A. The sequence goes on from NZ_JACHKZ010000020.1 coordinate 17,647, forward strand.
GTTGACCAGTGCATTGCCCGAGCGGGGTGAGAAAAATGCTGCTTGTCTGCGATAGCCGCCAGCCTGCAGCAAGGCGACCTCAGGCCACACAATGCGTTGGTAGCAGGCTCGAAACAGGGTTTGCATGTTCGCTTTGAACTCTGCCTGCATGCCTTCGCTCATGAACTGCGGCTGATTTGCGTGCCGTGTGCATTCCATCACTGCAATGGCTGTCCATGGACTGGCTGCGGGGGATGGACGACCACCGTCGTCGGCGATCAATCGCAGTTGCTGCCAGCTTGCATGCAGCCATTTGCCATCGTCGCTGCCCCTTGCAGCAGGTGGCTGCGGCGACCCGCCGAAAGGCGACTGTTGCTGGCGCAGGCGCAAGGCCTTGAGGCCCAGCCCACCCCATGGCGGCGTATCACCTGGGAGGGCAGGTGATACGCCGCCCAACTGTTGGGCCAGCAAAGTGATCAGGTTGCGGACGGTGGAGCACGCATTGGCTCCGGGGAAGAGCTCCGTGTATCGCAGCAGTACGATTAGACTCATGGCATGCAGCATTTCGCTTGCATAGTCATGCAGGCTCCAGCGGCGCATCTGTTCAATCAGGTACACGATGCAGCGGTGGCAGGCCAGGGCACTGAGCTCGTCCTGGGATGGCTCCGCCGGGCTGCTCTTGTGCGCGAGCAGCAGAGCGTAGGCAATGCCCAGGTGATCCAAGAGTGTTCCGGCTTCGGGCCAGCTACCGTCTTCGCTCTGGCGTTGGGCGATCAACTGTTTGGTGGATCTATACAGCATGGGCCCCGCGGAGCCATTGCGCAGGTGGGCGGGAGACAGGCGGGGGCGGGGCAATGCAGTCAGTTCACCATGTTGGTCGAGATACACACCCTCCAGCAATAGCTGCCAGCGGGCATGGGTGGCACCATGCACCGGATCGGACAGGCTTCGTACGCCAGCTAGCGTGCGCGATGTGTTGGTGCCCAGAACCGAGAGCAGTTCCGTGTCTTCCAATTCATCGTCCGCCAATGCCCAGGTGCGGGTGGGATCGGTGGAGCGCAATTGGCCCATTGCGGTGGTTGCTGGCTGGATGCCGCAGGCCCAGTCAATGCGCAGCTCCACTCCGCTGGCGTTGTGGGCCCATGCCCACTGGCGCACGCGCGTGGCGCCTTCCCGCCAGGCGGCGTGCACGGTGACACGCCGGATGCTGAAGCTGGTGACAGGCAGATCTTCTGCTGCAACGGTAAAGAACAGCACACAGCAGGCGTATGGATCCGGAAGTGACACCACATGCTGCGCCACGAACCGAAAAGCCAGATCCAGCTGCTGCGCGAGATCGATCGATTCGGCGCTCGGCTCATATTGTTCACCGACGCTCATGGGCATCGGCGTGGGCGGTGCGAAGCAACTGGAGAGCGATGCGTTCATCATGGTGTTCTCGCAAGGTGTAGAGATGATTCGGGGTTTGCTGCCTCACCGCCGCAACCTTGCGGCGTTGAGGCACTCAAACCTTATAGAGTCAGGCTGTGGTGCTGCAACTCCTGGCTGATTGCTCCGCTAATGCCTACCGTACCCGCTTCACTAACGTGGCTGCTGATGGCCAGCGAAAGGGGCTGCAGATCTGCCAAGGCCTCTGCTGTACTGGTTGTGACGGTGATAAAGCTGTCCAGCAAGCCGCCGAGGCCACCGCTGCCCACGCCACTGCCCAGATCGCTGAGACCGGCAATCAACTGGTTGAGTGTGCCAATGACTGGCTCCAGTACCAGGCCGTCGATCAGCGTCAGGCCGTTCACCAACTCGGCAAGCACTCCCAAATGGCCACCATCGACGGAGGTCAACCCTTCCAGCAGCCCGGTCACCGCTGCCAGCGTGCCAGTGCTGGGGTTGAGCAGGGTGTCGATCAGGTTTCCAACGGGGCTTGCCACGGTGCTGCCCAACACGCTGTCCACCAGATCTTGTACCGAAGTGATCAGGCCATGGTCAGTCGGGTCGGTCGTGCCCGTTGGGGCGGTCATGCCGGGTTCTTCGGTTCCGCCGCCGGGGTTCGTCGGCGTGGAATCGTCACCATCGTTGCCGCTGTTCAGCAAAGCACCTGCGAGCACGCCACCGCCCACGCCAACCAGACTCGCCAGCAAGAAGTCGCCCAGGACGGCGCAGCCCGCTTCAGTATTGCTACCGGCAGCTTCTGCCTTTGCGGTTGGTACAGCGGCGGCATTCGCTGCCGCAGGCACAGTTTCCACGCTGCCTGATGCCGCGGTGAATGCCGCCACGCCTGCAGCGCCGCTGCTATCGCAATTGCCGAGTGTTGCTTCTGGACTGGCAGCAAGGGGGGCAATTTGCGATTGCCCATCGTTGTTCGTCATAACCGCTTGCGCATTGCCGCCCGCCGGAGCCACGATGGTGCCGCCCATCTGCAACTTGCCACCTGTCCGCGCTGCCATTGACTGGCCGCCGCGCACCATGTGCACACCTGCAGAGACTTGGGTGAGTGGGGCGGACGCCATTTTGGCGCCATCCCCGGATGGGGCGGCATCGTTGGTTGCGCGGTGAATCGATGGGAGGGCCGCGGTCATGTACTGTTTCCCAAAAATTGGTTTTGTGGGCAGCCCGGAAACGACGCCGGACGGCACATGCCTCGGTGAGCGCAATAGGCGTGCCAACATGGGGAAACGGGCAGGTCAGAAAACAGAGGTTTCTAACTTATTGATTTTTTTGATGTATTTTTTCTCTTCTTGGTATGCATAACGAATGCATCCGCCATGCTTCTGGCAGTGTTACGGGCAATGTTACGTAACGTGGACACGGTGGGGCCGTAGCTTTTTTCCTGCCGTCTGGCGCTTGCCAACAATGGCCGGAAAAAGCTGGTGAGCATTGATTGGCAGATAGAAATATGCGGTACGCAAACAGCTGCAACCCGTCAGATCGTGGTGAAACCTGGGTGCCACAATTGCTGATACCCATCGGTAAAATGCAATGTATCAAAATGTACAATCGACAACCTGGGCCGAGCGCCTGCGCAGGTGGCTCACAATGTCGCTCATTTCGGTGTCTGGCGGCCTTGTCTGCCTTTTCTAGTCATTGCAGAGAGAACCATTGCTTATGAAGACTGCGCCTAACATCTTGCTGCCAGTGCATACCTGCCGCCGCCTGCATTGGCACCGCAATTGGGTCGCACTATTGCTGGGATGTGGTGTGGCGCTGCACAGCCTGCCTGCATTGGCCGCCCGCGCTGTGGAAGAGGTCACGCAGTTGCTGGAGCAGGGCAAGGCCGATCTGGCTGCCAAACAGGCAGACAGCCATCTGCAGCTCAATCCAGGCGATGTGGAAATGCGTTTTTTGCGCGGTGTGATTGCCACCGAGCAAAAACAGAATGCGCAGGCGATCAAGATCTTCTCGGCGCTCACGCGTGAGTATCCCCATATGCCTGAGCCCTACAACAACCTGGCGGTTCTGTATGCGGCCGATGGGCAGGAGCGCAAGGCTGCGGAGGCTCTGGAGCAGGCAATCCGAACCAACCCCAGTTACTCCACCGCCCATGAAAATCTGGGGGACCTGTATGCACGCATGGCGAGCGAAGCCTATTCAAAGGCGCTGCAGTTGGATGGTTCGCGGCAGGACATTCGCCCCAAGCTGGCCTTGATCACCCAGATCGTGCCGGGGGCCGCGAGCCGGGGAAAGACGGTGGTGGCCGATGCAGGAAGCGCTGCGGCGCCAGTGGCGGCCAAAGCCCCCGCCAAGGCCGAAGTTGCGCCTGAGCGCAAGCCGGAGCCTAAGCCCGAGGCAAAGCCGGAACCCCAGCAACCACCCAAACCACAGCCTGCGGTCAAGCCCGAGCCCGTTGTGGTTGCCAAGGCAGAACCGGCGCCAGTGGCCAAACCTGCGGCACCGGCACCGACTCCCGTTGCTGCACCAGCGCCAGCGCCTGTGCCTGTGGCATCAGTATCAGCACCTGTACCGGCGCCGGCTCAACCTGCAGCAAGCGCCAAGCCCAAGGAAGAGCCTGCAGCACGACCGGCTGCTGTTGCCGAGACCAAGCCAGCTACGCGCCCGAGCGCGGTTGCCGATGTGGAGCGTTCTGTGCATGCCTGGGCGTCGGCCTGGGAGAAAAAGGACATGACGGCCTATCTGGATGCATACAGCGACAGGTTCCAGCCCGCCGGTGGGGGTAGCCTGGCGGCATGGAAAGAGGAGCGCCGGGCGCGCATTGTGGGTAAGCAGACGATCGACGTAAAGGTGCAGAACCTGCAGGTCAGCGTTGACGGTGAACAGGCGACGGCCAGGTTCCGCCAGTACTATGCCGCGGGCTCACTCAAATCCACGACGCGCAAGACCTTGACCCTGCGCCACGAAAAGGGCCAGTGGCATATCGTTCGGGAAGCAACCGGGGGCTGATCTTGCGTGGCGACTCGCACCAATAGCTTCTGAGGGATAGGGTGGCGCGGTATCATGCGCAGCGCGCTACCGATGGTTGGGCGGCGGGACGAGGATTTTTGGGCAATGCCTTTTAGCAAGCAGTTTTGGCGGCCATTGGCCATGGGAGCACTGGCGGTCGCCGCAAGCGGCGCGCTCGGTGTTGCGTATGCCCAAAAAACGGCGGACAGCAAGGCTGGCAGCGTCGCCCGGAGCCAAGGGGCTGCTGCCAGCGGGCCTGCAAAGAGTTCGTCAGCCTCCAAAGAGCCGAGGCGTGGCAAAAAGACCAAGGCCACCGAAGCCGAAAAAAGCACAAAAAATACCCAAGATGCCAAAAGCAGCGCAGCACGGGCAGCGGTGCCCGTGGCTGCCGTCGCACCGGGGGCCGTCGCACCGGGTGTCGCCGCACCGGCTGCCGTCCATGCAAGCGCCGAGGCGCGTTTGTTGAAGGTGATCGATCTGGTTCAGCAGCAAAAGCTGGATATGGCGCTGCAGGAAGCCTCTCGGCTGACCTTGGATGTGCCACATTTCCAGGCGGCGCAACTGGTGTATGCGGATTTGCTGCGCTACAAGACTGGCCATGCAGGGGCACTTTCTCCCGCGCCGCTGCCGGAGGTGGTGGCAATGCGGGTCAAACACACCCCACAACCCAGCACGGCGCCTGGTGCAGACAGCCTGGAGCAGTTGCGCGGCTTGCAGGACGAGATCAAGCGCCGTGTGCAGGGGGCCAATGCCTTGCCGGCTACCGGCAGTATTCCGGCGGAATTTCTGGCGCTGGCGCCCTCGGTGCGCCAGGCGATTGCCATTGACGCGAGCAAGTCACGGCTCTACCTGTTTGCCAACGAAGACGGCAAGCTGCGGTTGACGGGCGACTATTACGTATCCGTCGGCAAGCTGGGCATGGGCAAGTTTGAGGAGGGCGACCAGCGCACGCCCGAGGGGGTGTATTTCATCGGCAGGCAGATTCCTGGCCCCAAACTGCCCGAGTTCTATGGCAAGGGTGCCTTGACGGTGAATTACCCCAACGACTGGGACAAGGCAGTCGGGCGATCAGGCAGTGGTATCTGGCTGCATGGCACGCCACCAGACCAGTTTGCCCGCCTGCCGCTTGCCAGTGACGGCTGCATGGTGCTCTCCAATACCGATCTGACGCATCTGATGCGAACCGTTGGTCGCCTCTCTCCGGTGCTGGTACGTGAACGCCTGCACTGGGTCGCGGCTGCCGACACAGGTATGGGGCGCGAGCGGGATGCCTTTTTCTCCATACTTCACCGCTGGCAGCAGGGCTGGAGCCAAGTAGATGCGCAGGCTGCGCTGTCGCCGCTCTACCAGGCGGAATGGCGAAGCTCGGTTGCTGGCCAGGCCATGCAGGAGCGCATGGCAAACGCCTTCAAAGGTGGCGCCGTTTTGCAGGATATATCGGCATTTGCCTGGAAAGATTCCCAAGGCGAGATTCGCATCGCCAATTTCCGCCTCAAGGCGAAAAACCAGGCAGAGCCCCTGTCGCTGCGCCAGTATTGGCGCAAGGTGGGCAGCGAGTGGAAGCTGTTTTCGGAAGACACGCAGAATTGATGCAGTGGCTGGCAGCGCATCGGTGTCTGCGCCTGGAGCGCAATGCCATGAAGCTGGGCGCGTGTCCAGAAGATGGTAGGCAGAGATCTGAAGACTGCAATGCTGTCACACTAGGGTTTTGCGTTTGCTTCTGGAGTTGTCCGGCATGACTGACCGTACCAATGCATTTGGCCAAGCCATTGGCTGTGATTTGCCCAGCTGGGCACCGCGCGAGCTGCCAGCTCCCGTCACCCTCGAAGGCCGGTTTTGCCGGCTGGAGCCCATCAATGCCGACCGGCACGCTGCCCAGTTGCATGTGGCCTTCAGCAGCGCTCCCGATGCTCGTTTGTGGACCTATATGACCATCGGCCCCTTCGCCGATGCACAGGCATACCACGATTACCTGCAGAGCGTGGAGGCGAGCACCGATCCGCGCCACTATGCCGTGATCGACCGGGCCAGCGGCGAGGCGGTGGGCACGCTGGCGCTGATGCGGATTGATCCGAAAAATGGTGTGATCGAGGTCGGCAGCGTCACCTTTTCGCCGCTGTTGCAGCAAACCCCGATCTCTACCGAGGCGCAATATCTGCTGATGGCCTATGTGTTCGATCAGTTGGGCTACCGGCGCTATGAATGGAAGTGCGACCATTTCAACGCACCGTCGCGCAAGACTGCGCAGCGCCTGGGCTTCAGTTTTGAAGGCATTTTCCGCCAGGCGGTGGTGTACAAGGGGCGCAGCCGTGATACGGCGTGGTTTGCCATCATCGACAGCGATTGGCCCAAAATTGCTGCGGCATTCCAGGCATGGCTGGCGCCGGGTAATTTTGATGCCGCCGGGCACCAGAAGCGCGCACTGGCGGATTTGCGCACCCAGGGGTGAGGGCCGGTTACCGATTCATCAGAAATTGGCCGCTGGCGCCTGCCTGTATTGCGCCTTTGATATTCAGTTGGTAGCGTTGATAGCGGTAAAGCAAAAGGCCCGGGCATGATGCCTGGGCCTTTTTTGTTCTGTATTGGCCGCAGCCCCCTTGTGCAAGGGGCTGCGACTGCATTCCGTCAGTGGGTGTTCGGGTCATCCATCAACTGGTCGCGCAGCTTTTGGTCTTCGGTTATCTCAAACCACATTGCGTTGAGCACGGCAAACGCGGCAGCCAGCGGAAGTCCTAGGATCCAGGCGAAATACCACATATAAAAATCCTTTCTTAAGATGCAGCCCACGCTCAGTAAGCGTGGCCGCTGCCTTCACGAATCTGCTTTTCGTCGACCTTGCCCCACAGCACGCGGTACACCCAGGTGGTGTAGGCCAGAATGATGGGCAGGAAGATGACGGTGCACACCAGCATGATGAACAGGGTCATGTGGCTCGATGAGGAATCCCAAACCGTCAGGCTGAAGCGGGGATCGACCGTGGAAGGCAGGATCACGGGGAACATGGATGCGCCCACGGTCAGGATGATTCCGGCAATGCCCAGGCCGCTGAAGATCATGGCCCAGCCTTCCTTGCGCGCGCGCATCAGCACCGCAGCGATGATGCAGCCCACGATACCCAGCACAGGTGCGGCCATGGTCCAGGGGTATTTGCTGTAGTTGGCCATCCACGCACCGGGCATGTGGGCCGCTGTTTTGAACAGCGGATTCGACGGGCCGGTTGTATTGACTGCAGAAGTGATGGCATAGCCATCCACGAACTTCCACAGCACGACGCCTGCAAGCACAAACAGCACAGCGGTCAGGATGGCGGCGATGGAGCCCACGGTGCGCGCACGCTGCGCAACAGCACCTTCGGTCTTGATACCCAGCCAGGCGGCGCCGTGCATGGTCAGCATGGCAACGGAGACCAGGCCTGTGAGGATGGCAAACGGATTGAGCAGCCCGAAGAAACTGCCGTCGTAGTGGATGAACAGCTCAGGCGTCAGGCGGAAGGGCACGCCCTGCAGTACATTGCCGAGCGCCACACCGCAGATCAGGGTCGGGATGAAGCCACCCGCGAACAATGCCCAGTCCCAGCCGTTGCGCCAGGCCCTGGATTCGTTCTTGCTGCGGTATTTGAAGGCGACAGGGCGCAGGATCAGACCGATCAGGATCACGAACATCGCCAGGTAAAAGCCCGAGAAGGACACGGCATACAGCTGGGGCCAGGCGGCAAAGATGGCGCCGCCGCCCAGGATCAGCCAGACCTGGTTGCCTTCCCAGGTGGGACCTACCGCGTTGATGATGACGCGGCGCTCCACATCGTTCTTGCCCAGGAAGGGCAGCAACATGCCGGTGCCCAGGTCAAAGCCATCCATCACGGCAAAGCCGATCAGCAGCACGCCCAGCAGCACCCACCAGATGACACGCAGCGTGTCGTAATCCAAAAGTGTATGCAAGATCATGGTGTTACTTTCCGGAATAGGTAGGTTGTGCGGTAGCGACCGAGGCATAGCTCAGCGGCTGAGGCTCCTGCTGCTCGGGCTCCAGCTCGGGGCCCTTTTTGATGGCCTTGAACATCAGCTTCATCTCGATGACAAACAGCACCGAGTAAATCGCCACAAAACCCAGAATGGTGATCAGCAAGGTGGTGACACCCAGGTTGGATGCGGCCACGGCCGTGGGCAGCACGCCTTCGATGATCCAGGGCTGGCGGCCGAATTCGGCAACAAACCAGCCGCATTCAATCGCCACCCAGGGCAGCGGGATGGACCACACTGCCACCCACAGCAGCCAGCGGTACTTGTCGAGCTGGTGGCGCGATGCCAGGTAGAAGAACACAGCGGTCAGCACGATGAAGAACATGCCCAGTGCAACCATGATGCGGAAGGTCCAGAACAGCGGCGCGACCTGCGGAATGGTGTCAGATGCAGCCTTGGCGATTTGCGCGTCGGTTGCTTGACGCGGGTCATCGACATAGCGCTTGAGCAGCAGTGCATAGCCCAGCGCACTGCCGTTGGCCTCGAACTGCTCCTTCAGTTCTGGCGAAATGGTGGTGGTGGAGCCTGCTGCGCGGATCTTCTCCAGTGCGTCGTAGGCCTTGATGCCGTCGCGGATCAGCACTTCGGCGTGCTTGACCAGATCGTTGATGCCCTGCAGCTCGGTATCGAGCGAGCGGGTGCCAATCAGGCCCATCACCCACGGGATATGCACGGCATAGTGTGTCTCGCGGGCCTCTTGGTCGGGAAAGCCGATGGCGGTAAAGGATGCCGGAGCAGGCTCGGTCTCCCACATGGCTTCAATGGCTGCCAGCTTCATTTTCTGGTGTTCGCCAGAGAGGTAGCCCGATTCATCGCCCAGCACCACCACCGACAGCGCACCGGCAAGGCCAAAGGCGGCTGCCACGGTCATCGAACGCTTGGCAAGCTGCACATGGCGGCCTTTGAGCAGGTACCAGGCGGCAATGCCCAGCACGAAGACGGAGGCGCATACATAGCCTGCCGACACGGTGTGCACAAACTTGGCCTGCGCCACCGGATTGGTCAGAACGGCGCCAAAGTCATTCACTTCCATGCGCATGGTCTGCGGGTTGAACACCGCGCCCACGGGGTTCTGCATCCAGCCATTGGCGATCAGAATCCACAGCGCCGAGAAATTGGTGCCCAGCGCCGTGAGCCAGGTCACGATCAGGTGCTTGACGGGGGAGAGCTTGTCCCAGCCAAAGAAGAACAGGCCCACAAAGGTGGCTTCCAGGAAGAAGGCCATCAGGCCTTCAATGGCGAGCGGCGCACCAAAAATGTCGCCCACATAATGACTGTAGTAGCTCCAGTTCATGCCGAACTGGAATTCCATCACCACGCCGGTGGCAACGCCCATCACGAAGTTGATGCCAAACAGCGTGCCCCAGAACTTGGTCATCTGTCGCCAGATGACGCGGCGCGTCATCACGTACACCGTCTCCATGATGGCGATCAACATCGACAGACCCAAGGTCAATGGGACAAAGAGGAAGTGGTAGAGGGCAGTGATTGCAAACTGCAACCTTGATAGCCCGACAATGTCGATATCCATGAAATGGTCCTTTCCGTTCTTGGTATTTATCGATCCAGATGAAATAAGGGTGGGGGTGGGCGGCGGCGCTCAACCCGGTCGCAGTCGCGCAATCAGTGCATCAAATTCCGGTGTGCCCTTGCGCGCGTCCTGCCAGGCGATGCGGGCGGGATCCACCCATACGATGCGGTCCGCATGGCGCGCTTCGCGCTGCAGATGGCTGGCCATGACGATGGCAGCGGGTATGTCTGGGGCATTCGTGCGGCGAGCGAGGTGCCATTGGGCAATGGCCTGCATCACCTCGTCTGCGGTGTGCTGGTCGAGACCTTCGGTGGGTTCATCCAACAGCGTAAGCGGCGCGGGGTGCAGCAGCAGCCTGGCCAGCGCAAGGCGGCGCGATTCGCCGCCCGACAGACCGGCGCCCTGGCTGCCCAGGGGCGTGGCCAATTGCTGTGGCAGCGCTGCTACCACAGCGGCAAGGCCTGCGGCCTCCAGGGCCGTCCACAAGTCATCGTCGCTGGCGTCGGGGCAGCCCAGGCGCAGATTGCCGCCAATGCTGTCATGGAACAGTTCGGTGCGTTGCGGCAGGCTGGCGGCTGGCTGGCACAGTACCTGACCGGTGGCGGCCTGCAGCTCGCCCGCCATCAAGGCCAGCAGGCTGGATTTGCCGGTGCCGCTCGGGCCGGCGAGCACCAGCCATTCGCCAGCGGCCACTTGCAGATTGATGTGTTGCAGCGTCGCCTGGGCGCTGCCACTGTATTGAACGCTGGCGTCCTGCAGATCCGCCACCAGGCCTGTGGCAGGCGGCTGCAGGCTCGCGGGAGCGGGTTGTGCCTGCAATGGGGGCGCCAGGCGGCGGGCAGCCAGGAGGGTGCGGCCTGCTTCCATGGCGCCGCGTCGTATGTTCAAGAGCGGCTCCAGGGCCGCCAGCAACACCAGGGTGGCCAGGGCTGCAATCGGCGCGCCGATCTGGCCTTGTTGCACCAGCCTGCCCGCAGACAGCAGCGCGGCGGCGGTGGCGAGGTGCCCGGTCATCGCAATGGCGATGCCCACCTGGGCCTCGATCTTGTTGAGGTGCATGTCGGCAGCCATCTGCTGGCGCTCTGCGGCCAATACCTGCTGCAACTGGTGGCACAGGCGGCCGGCCATCACCAGTTCGGTCTGACCGCCTACCGCGTCAATCACCGCAGCCCGCAAATGCGCTCCGGCAAAGCTGCGCCTGACCGCCGTTATAAAACCCCGGCGCACGCACCAGGCGATACAGGCGACTCCACCTGCCAGCACCATGGCGCCCACCAGCAAACCGCTGCGCCAATCCAGAAACAGGCCCAAGGCGAGCGCGGAGGCCGTGGTGCTGGCAAGCAGGGCCATGGCCGGGGTGAAGAGGCGCAGGTAGACGGCGTCGAGCGCGTCGATGTCGGAGGTCAAGCGGTAGAGCAGGCGTGCGGGGCGCTGGCGCAGGCGCAGTGCAATATCCGTGGCAGAAAAGCGCGAAAACAGCCGGACGCGCAACTGGGCCAGTACGCGCAAGGTGGCGTCATGGGTGGTGACGCGCTCGCCATAGCGGGCAGCGGTTCGCAATACCGAAAGCAGACGCACGCCGGCGCCCGGCGCAAACACATCAAAAACCAGGGCTGTCGCGGTGGACAGGCCCGCCACGTAACAGGCTGTCAAAAACCAGCCGGACAGGCCCAGCAACGCCATGCCAAACAGCACGGTCGCCATGGCAAGCAGCATGCCGGTCAGCAATTGGCGGCGATGGCCGGAACGTGCAAACAGTTGCACGATGGGGCGCAGGGCGTTCCAGGTCGTCATACTGTGGCTCCTTCTTCGCGCTTTTCGCTATCGCAGAAGGCGGGAGGGCTGCCACTGTCCTTTTTGAGAGGCAGTACCCGATCCATGCAAGCGGCCAGCAGCGGGTCGTGTGTGGCAACCACCAAGGTGGCGCCGCCGGCAGCCAGCCGCAAAAGACCCTGGCGCACAAACTCTGCGGTTTCAGCATCCAAATGGGCTGTGGGCTCGTCGGCCAGAACCAGTTGGCAGCCCGGATTGGCTGCGGCGCGCGCCAGGGTCAGACGAAGCGCCTCGCCACCAGACAGGCCCAGGCCACCATCTCCGATGATGGCGTTGCCGCGCTGGGCCAGTACATCGCCGAGTGCAGCGCTGTGCACGGCTTGCTGCAAAGTGGTGTCATCCAGATCGCGGCCCAGGCTGATATTAGCAAGCAGGCTGGTGGCAAACAAATGCGGTTTCTGCGCGACCCAGGCCATGCGGCTGCGCAGACCCGGCGCATTGGCACCATTCATGGGCAGGCCGCCCACGCGGATATTGCCTTGCGACGGTGCCGCCAGCCCGGCAATCAGCGCCATGACGGTTGATTTGCCACTGCCGCTTTCGCCCCAGAGTGCAATCTTTTCACCGGGCCGGATCTCGGCATGGAGGCTTTCGACCACCTGCGCACCTCCATCGGTGTAACGAAAACTGACGCCCTGCAGGGCAATGTGCAGCCCGTGCTTGCTGGCAGTCGAATGCATAGGGTGGACAGTTGCATTGCAGAGATTTGCGCCCACCAATTGCGGGCCCGGCTTCTGTAGCGCCTGCAACGCTTGCTCGGCAGCAAGGCCAGCCGCCTTGTCATGCCAGACCGCGGAGAGTTCGCGCAATGGCTCGAAGAAGGCTGGCGCGAGCAGCAGCACGAACATGGCCTGGGCCAAGCTGAGCTGGCCGCCCCAACTGCCAAACGGCAACTGGCCCAGCAGGTGAAAGCCCACATACACGGCAACCAGGGCGACGCCCAGCGCAGAAAACAGCTCCAGCACAGCCGATGACAGAAAGGCAATCTTGAGCACTGCCATGGTGTTGCAGCGCAGGCGCTCGGCGGTGGCAGCAAGCTGGTTGGCCACCATCGGGGCCGCGCCCAGCCCGCGAATGCTGGCAAGGCCTTGCAGGCGATCGAGCAAGAATTGGTTGAGGTTGCCCACTTCCTGCAGATGCTTCTTGCTGGCGGCCTCTGCGCGCCAGCCTACCAGGGCCATGAAGACCGGAATCAGCGGCGCGGCCACCAGAAGCACCACTGCCGACACCCATGAAAACCAGGCTACGCACACAAGAATGGCTGGGGGCAGCACCATCACCTTGGTGCGGGCCGTGGTGTAACGCGCAAAATAGGGGGTGATCTGGTCGGCCTGCTCGTTCAGCACACTGGCAGCCAAGCCGGGTGACGGGCGTTGACTATCGGTGGGGGAGTGTAGCGCCACAGCTTTCAGTGCCTGCTGGCGCAACTGCTGGGTATAGAGCCGTGCCGAGGTGAAGGAGACGCGAAGGCCGGCAGCGTCCAACAGCGCGCGTACCAGGCCGGTGGCCAGAAACACCGACAGGGCGATCCAGATCTGGCTCCAGGCAGTACCCTGCTGCAAAGCACCGATACTCCACGCAATGGCTGCTGCCTGGGGCAGCCACAGCAATGCTGCTGCCGCCTGCAGCCATGCCCCGCCCTTGGATGGACGCTCCGCCGCGCTAGCCGCGTTGGCGGAGGGGAAAGGGAGCGGGTCGGCAGCCATCGAGGTTATTTATCGGGTTTTAAATTTTCAGGAATTCGTGAAAGTATTGTAATTACAAATAAACACTTGACCCAAGCTAAGGGCCTAGCAGCTTTTTCTTGATCATGCTCAAGCATTTGCCGCATTGTTGCGCCAAGCTGCGCACAATGCACGCGGATTTTTGCTATGAAAATTAGCTGTTTGGCTGGTTTATGAAAGCAGCGTGGCCCAATGGCGGCGCATTTCATGCAGGCCGCTACGCCTATGGGGACGCAGTCTCACTTGCCTAACGTCAAGGTTTTCCTGCATTCTGGTCCTGCAGGGGTAAACAGACCTTGCTGTAAGTCAAGAAATACAAGGGTTGTCCCTAGGCTATCGGGGAATGGGCTTGCTCGCCCGTTGCTCCAGCGCGACCTGGATGGAGCAAAAAAGTGACATAGGCAATGGGCGCACGTCAGGCGGCAGGTGCGTTGGGCGTTTCTGCTGCACTGGCCGGGCCCTGTGATGCCTGTGCAGGGGCAGCCTGTGTTTGCATGTTGAGCTTTTGCAGCACCCAATGGATATGGCTGCGCAGCGCGTACAGTTCGTCGGCGTAAGACAGCGGCACGGTGATCTTCTCGACCTTGCGGCTCAGCTCCTCGAGTTCGGCCCGGATGCCGGCGCGGTCGGAGTCGGGTTGCTCCATTTCATGCTCAACGGCGCGAAGTCGTCCGTACCACTTGAACACGCGCGAACGCACGCGGAACTGGTAGAGCGGGGGCACGATGCGTGACAGTGGCAGCATGAACGCAAGCAGAACGCCCAGCACCAGCCACATGCGCTCTACCAAGTTGGCCAGCCAGAAAGGCAGATAGCGTTGCTGCCAGGGCGATGGCTCGTTGATGGCCCGCACGCCTTCCTGCGCCACAGGCAATTCGCTGCTCTTGGTATTGGGAAAGTCCCGTGCCCGGTTGAACCAGCCTGCATTGCTATGGATGTTCTGCGATGCCTGCGCAAACAGCTGCTTGATAGCCGGGTGGGTATCGTCGCGGGCCAGCAGCGAGGTGGTGGACGCCAAGAGATGCACATTGCGCGGCGGTACATTCGCGGCCAGATCGACAATGCCGCGTGGCAGCGTGACTGGCGTCAAGAATTTGAACTTGCGGCCATAGGCCTCGTTCTGCGGAAAGTCCATCAGTTGCACCCCGGGCGTTTGCAGCAGCATCTGCACCATCAGTGATTCGGGTGCGGAGACGAAGACCATGGCATCGAGCTTGCCCGCCAGAAAATCGACCGTGGCGGGCGTTTCCGTCAATTGCGACAGCGTCAGTTGCTTGGGGCTGAGGTGGTTGGCTTCGAGCAGCTGGTTGAACAAGGTGGGCACGCCACTGCCGGCCGTGCCCACGTTCACTCTCCAGCCAGCCAGCTGGGTCATGCTGGTCAATTGCGGGCGTTTGTTGAGGCGTTGCGCGGCATCGGTACGGTAGAACAGCCAGACAGGCTCTAGAAAGAGCGCGCCCAGCGATGTGAGGCTTTCCAGATCTTCGTCGGTCAGGCTGGCCGTTCCGCCCTGCACAAAGGCGAGGTCCGCCTTGCCTTCGCGCAGCAGTTGCAGGTTGTTGAACGAGCCCTCGCTCGCTTCCAGATTCACCTTGATCTTGTTGCTGCCAAGGGCCGAACGATACTGGTCACCAAAACCGGCATAGGCGCTTTGTGCGGGCCCGGTAGCCAGCGTCACTTCCGAAGGCGGATTGGGCTTGAGCCACCAGTAGGCCGCCACGATCAGCGCCACCGCAATGATCACCAATGGCCCGCCGGACACCAGCGCGTCGCGGATATTGAGCACCAGTGTGATCAAAGTCTGGCGCAGTTGGTAGGCCTTGTGGCGCATCGTGGTGGATCGGTCACCCATGGTTCTCGGGTGCTGCGCATGCAGCGGTATTGGAAGACCGCTTACTGTAAATCAGCGGCGCTGGGCAGGTGCAGCGCTTTGTGGTTTTCTCCAGCATCCAGATGTAAGCTGCGCGCGTGCAGCACGGCCTGCAAGGTGGCCTGGGCCACGGCTTCGGCGGCCATGGTGGCCAGCACCATCATGCCGGGGCTGCGGCCTGAGGCACCAGTCCCCAGACAGAAGAGGGTGTCGCCGTCCGACATGGTGTGCACCGGGTTGATGGCGCGCGCCAGGCCATCGTGCGCAACGGTTGCGAGGCGATTGGCCTGCGCCTTGGTGATGGCGGCATCGGTCGCCACCACGCCAATGGTGGTGTTGGTACCGGCCAACAGCGGCCTGGGCGGTTCGCCGCGCAGCAGGGCGCGGCGGGTATCCATGAGCTGCCTGCCATCTGCAGTGCGCGCACCCGCCACCACCTGGGCAGTGTCGGGATGGATCACGTCGCCCAGGGCGTTGCAGGCAATGATGGCGCCCACGGTCACGCCATCGACGGTGACCGAGGCGGTGCCAATGCCGCCTTTCATGGCGCGGTCGATGCCAAAGATCTTGCCCACGGCGGCACCCGCTCCTGCGCCCACATTGCCTTGCGCAGGCATGGCGCGGCTGGCGGCCTGGCATGCGGCATAGCCGGCGGCGGCGTCGGGGCGCACGCGCATATCGCCCACCAGCACATCAAACAGCACGGCCGCAGGCACCAGGGGAATGCGGCCGACGGAGATATCCAGGCCGACGCCTTGTTCCTCCAGCCAGCGCATGGCGCCGCTGGCCGCATCCAGCCCCCAGGCGCTGCCACCGGCCAGCACGATGGCATGTACGCGCTCGACCAGGTTGGTGGGATGCAGCAGATCAGTCTCGCGCGTGCCGGGAGCAGCACCGCGCACATCTACGCCGCCGACGGCACCGTCTCTGGCAAGAATGGCTGTGCAGCCGGTAGGACGGCGGCTGTCGGTGAAGTGACCGACCTCGATGCCCTGTACCAGAGTGATGGCGCCCGTATCCGGAAATTGTTTTGCGTTGGATGACATGGGCCGATTGTGGGCCAATGCAGGGTGCGCTGGTGAGGCAAAAGCCAAAGCGCTGTCAAACAAGTGTCTGGCAGCGCTTTGCAGTGAATTGATTTGCTATTCTTTGTATAGCTTCGGCGCGTTTCCATCGGGCGCCAGGGCCCATAAATTCGTCGAACCTTCTGACGCGCAGCCTTCAGGGACGAATCACGATCTGCGGACTGATCACAATGGCCTCGGGCCTGGGGACTGCGATCACGGGGCGAGGCGCCACCACAACCGGTTGCGGCTCCACATACACCGGCTGCTGGTAGACCACGGGCCGGTCGCGGCACTTGCGCTTTTCCTTGTACTCGCCATTCTTCTTCCACTTGCGCTCGACCTTGCACTGGCCGTCCCAGTACTCTTCTTTGTATTCCTTGCGATGGTGGCGGCGTCCGTGGTGATCGTCGTCATGCGCCCAGACGGGGGCAGACAGGCTGGCCAGGGCCAAAGGAACAAGAAGTTGGGCAAGCAGGCGGCTCATGGGCATTCATGTTAGGCGAATGAAGCTGCGAAGCTTAGCGGATATTCATGTATCAAAAGATGAGCAATGGTTGCTTTGTACATCAGCGTTAACAGATATTTTGACAATTGAAGCCCTATATGAATCTCGCTTTTGATTGCTTGCATTGGCCCGAGGTTACCCGGAAGACTTGCGCAAGGATCCTCACGGCCCGGGCGCCTCGCAAAAGCCAGCATTGAGATGGCAAAAAGCCCGCAGGGCAAGGCCGTGCGGGCTGTTTGGTACCAAAGTGGATCAGGCGGCGACCGTGGTCTGCTGTTGCTCGCCCAGGCCTTCAATGCCCAGGCGCATGGTCTGGCCGGCCTTCAGGTAGACGGGCACAGGCTTGATGCCCAGGCCCACGCCGGGCGGAGTGCCTGTCGAGATCACATCACCGGGTTGCAGGCTCATGCACCGGCTGAGGTAGGCAATGATTTGCGCCACAGTGAAGATCATGGTTTTGGTGTTGCCGTTCTGGAAGCGCTTGCCATCCACATCCAGCCACATGGTGAGGTTCTGCGGATCGGGCACTTCGTCGCGGGTTACCAGCCAGGGGCCGATGGGGCCGAAGGTGTCGAACCCCTTGCCCTTGTCCCAGGTGCCGCCGCGCTCGATCTGCCATTCGCGCTCGGACACATCGTTGATCACGCAGTAACCGGCCACATGGTCGAGCGCCTCGGCCTCGGTGATGTATTTGGCGGGCTTGCCGATCACCACGCCCAGCTCCACCTCCCAGTCGGTCTTGGTCGATCCGCGCGGAATCTCGACGTTGTCGTTGGGGCCGCAGATGGCGCTGGTCCATTTGCCAAACACCACGGGTTCGGTGGGAATCGCCGCGCCGGATTCGGCGGCGTGGTCGGCGTAGTTCAGGCCGATGCAGATGAATTTGCCCACCCTGCCTACGCAGGGGCCGATGCGCGGCTGGCCACCAACGGCGGGCAGGGTGGCCGGGTCAATGGCGCGCAGCTTGGCGAGCGCCGCATCGCTCAGGGTGTCGCCGTGGATGTCGGCCACTACGCCAGACAGGTCGCGCAAGGTGTTGCTGGCATCCAGCAGTCCGGGTTTTTCCTGGCCCACAGGGCCGTAGCGCAGCAGTTTCATGCAGTCTCCATCATCAAAAACAATGCTTTTAGAGCCGCTAACACAACCCTTGATACGTCGTTGCTTCGTCGGGGGCGCCTAGCCTTGTCGTACGTCTGTACTGCCTGCGGCTTCGCCTGACGCGGCCCGGCGCCTCGTCTCAAACGCAAATCTGCGATTTGCTGGGTTGTGTTAGCGGCTCTTAGTCTATGCAAGGCGGGGTGGGCTGGGTGTCACGAAGCTGTCGCCTTGCGTTGCGATCCGTTGTGGTCAGTTGGCCCAGCCGCCGTCGATCACATGCGCCTGGCCCGTGGTGAATGCGGCTTCGTCAGACGCCAGGTAGGCCACGAGCGCCGCGATTTCCTCGGGCTTGCCCACGCGGCCCATGGGCTGACGGGCGATGAAGGCGGCGCGCACTTCGTCCACCGAGCGGCCTTCGTGCTGTGCCTGTGCTGTGATGCGCTGGGCAAGCGACGGTGAATCAACCGTGCCGGGGCAGATGGCATTGCAGCGCACGCCCTTGGTGCAGTAATCGGCAGCAATCGACTTGGTCATGCCGATGACGGCGGCTTTGGAAGCACTGTAGGCAAAGCGGTTGGGCACGCCCTTGATGCTAGATGCCGCTGACGACATGTTGATGATGCTGCCCGCGCCCTTTTGCAGCATGCCCGGCAGAAAGGCTCGGATGGTGCGGTACATGGCCTTCACATTCAGGTCGAAGGCAAAGTCCCAGTCGGTTTCGCTGCATTCCAGGATGGAGCCCGCGTGTACGAAGCCTGCGCAGTTGAACAGGATGTCGATGGGCCCCAGCTCGGCGGCCAGCGCTTGCACCTGGGCGTTGTCCAGCACATCAAGCTGTCGCACCTCCAGGCCGGAGCCTGCGAGCGATTGAATGTTGATGTCGGTGGCGATCACACGAGCGCCTTCGGCAGCCAGCCGCTCTGCACTGGCGCGGCCGATGCCTTGTCCGGCGGCGGTCACCAGGGCTACCTTGCCTGCAAGGCGTTGGGAGGGGAGGGTCAAGTTGCTCATTCGTTCTTTTCTTTCCTGTCGATCTTTGCTGGGGATGTCTGGTGGGGCCGGTGGGTCAGAAATGACCATCTTGTACCAGTGGGCTGGGGCTTTGCGCAGGTGCAGCTTGCACGGGTTGCTGCTGATTTCGTAGCATTCCGTACTTGCGCGCCCACATGGCGGTGAGGATCGGCACCAGGATGGCGGTAAGCAGGCAGGCCGTGGCGGTAATGGCGGTGGCCGAATCGGCCATGGGTTTGAGCTCGGGGATCATGTTGCCGATGATCTGCGGATTAGCCACCGCAGCGCCTGCGGTGGAAGAGGCCGCCAGCCCTGCCGTGCCGTTGCCGCCGCCAATCACCTTGTCGGCCAGGATCAGTGGCACTCCGGTGATGACAATGACCGCCAGGCCGACGAACACGCCGGTGAAACCGCTCTTGGCGATTACGCCCAAGTCGATCGAGCAGCCCAGTGCAAAGCCGAAGAAGGGAATCAAGGGATGCACGCAGCGACCAAAGAACTCGCGCAGTTCGGCATCAAGGTTGCCTAGCGCGAAGCCAATCAGAAACGGCAGCACCGCGCCGACAAAAAGGCGCGGCTCGAACACGGCCACGCCGGTGGCGCCCAGGATCAGCATGCTCACGAGCGGGCCCGACTCGATGGAGGTAAGCACAAAGGCGCCGGCTTCTTCCTGGGTGCCGTACTGCTGCATCAGCGCGGCGTACAGGCCGCCGTTGGTCATGTCCATGGCCGTGACGAGCGCGAGCACCGATAGGCCGGTGAACAGGCCCGTCTGGATGCCTCCGGGCGGTAGCAGCCGGGTTGCGATCATGGCAACTACCCAGGCCACCAGAATTTTGGTGAGCACCAGGGTGCCTGATTTTTTCAGCACCACGCCCGTGGCCTTGAGGTTGATGGTGGCGCCCATGCAGAAGAACCAGACGGCCAGGATCGGCACTGTGCCTGTCATCAACCCATTGGTGAACGAGCCGAAGTACTTGCCTGCATCGGGTGCAAAGGTGTGGACGCAGGCGCCCAGCAGCAGGGGAATCAGCATGAGCCCGCCGGGCACGCGCTCGATGGCTTTTTTGATGTGCATGTCTCTTTCCTTGCGCCGCGGCAGGCGCTTTTGTTATGTGTAGTTTGGCTTGTTGTCAGACAACAAAGTCTTGACGAGTGAAGTGTTTCATAAAAAATCAATGGAAAATCATGCTGTAAACCCTAGGATTTTTGAAAAATACGAATAATTTGAGAAAAAATTAGAACTAGGTTCCGAAAAATAAACTTGATTTTTATACTTGTCGTATCTCTTTGGTGGCTGAGCCATGGGCTGTGCAGCTTCTCAGGCTTGCGAGCCATTGCCGCCATCGCTCTGCCACAGGCGCGATCTCGCTGCGCCATCCAAAAAAGGAAAAGCCATGTCCCAAGCCGCTGCATCGTTCAACCCTTTTGATCTGCGTGGCCGCGTGGCCATGGTGACGGGGTGCAACACCGGTATCGGCGCAGGCATTGCGGTGGCGCTGGCGCGCGCGGGGGCCGATATCGTGGGGGTCAACCGCAGCGAGCCCGTCGAGACTGCGCAGCAGGTTTGTGCACTTGGTCGGCGGTTTGTGGCGGTGCGGGCCGATCTGGCATCCATCAGCGCCATCCCTGGCGTGATGGAGCAGGCGCTGGCGGAAATGGGCCATGTGGATGTGCTGGTGAACAACGCAGGCATCATCCGCCGCGCCGATGCACTGGATTTCTCTGAGGAAGACTGGGATGCGGTGATGGACACCAACCTCAAGACACTGTTCTTTCTGTCGCAATCGGTGGCGCGCCACATGCTGGCGCGCGGGGCTGAGCAGGGTGGTGCATGGCGCGGCGGCAAGATCATCAACATTGCATCGCTGCTGTCGTTTCAGGGCGGCATTCGGGTGCCGTCGTACACGGCGGCCAAGAGTGGGGTGCTGGGCCTCACCCGCCTGATGGCCAATGAATGGGCGGCCAAGGGTATCAATGTGAATGCGATTGCCCCGGGTTATATCGAAACCAACAATACCGAGGCGCTGCGCCAGGATGTGGGCCGGGCGCGCGAAATACTGCAGCGCATTCCGGCAGGCCGTTGGGGCGCGCCCCAAGACCTGGGCGGTGCTGCCGTGTTCCTCGCTTCATCTGCAGCAGACTATGTGCACGGCCATACGCTGGCCGTCGATGGTGGCTGGCTGGCCCGATAATGGGCTCCATACATTCTCAAAGACATAGACCGACCCGTTTTGCTGCCCATGACCACCATCCAGGAAAAATCCGACACCGTAGCTGCCGTCGAAAAGGCCTTTGCCATTCTGGAGTGCCTGGGTAACAGGCGTGATGTGAGCGTGACTGAACTGGCCCAGCAGTTGGGGCTGTCCAAATCGTCGGTGCACCGGCTGCTGCAGACGCTCAAGGCCCTGGGCTATGTGGCGCAGGACGGCGAATCGGAGCTGTACCGCGCCACGCTCAAGCTGTTCGAGCTGGGTGGCAAGGCGCTGGAGAACACCGACCTGGTGCGCGAGGCCGACGAGGACATGCGCCGCCTGGGCGAACTCACGCGCGAGACCATTCACCTGGGCGCCCTGGATGAAGATGCCATCATCTACATCCACAAGATCGAATCGGATTTCGGGCTGCGCATGCAGTCGCGCATTGGGCGGCGCAAGCCCTTGCACAGTACGGCCATCGGCAAGGTGCTGCTGGCGCATATGACGCCGAGCGGGGCGCGGGCACTGCTGGAGTCGCAGCCCCTGAAGATTTTTACGCCGCAGACGCTGAACACGGTGGAGGCGGTGATGCAGATCCTGCCGCGTGTATGGAAGCTCGGCTTTGCCGAAGACAACGAAGAGGCTGAACCCGGCCTGCGCTGCATTGCCGTGCCGGTGTTCGACCGCTTTGGCAAGGTGGTTGCGGCGCTATCGATTTCCTTTCCCACCATGCGCTGCGATGCGGATACGCCCGAGCGCTACACCTCGCTGTTGAAAGCGGCCAGCCAGTCGATTTCGGGGCGGTTGGGCTGGCGGCCAGAGGCGTAGGCCGCAAAGCGGGGGGCCGCGCACTGGGCGTGGGGCGCACACCGTTCTTGCATGGACGAAGAAAAAACCGCTACTTATTCAGTAGCGGTTTGTGCTTTATGGGTGGGCGCTATAGCCCATTTTTTCCAAATGGATCAATTGCCACGCTGCGTGGTCTGAATCATCTTCATCGCCGAGGTGATCAGGCTGGAGACTTCCGTCATGTTGCTGGGCACGACCAGGGTGGTGGTCGCATCGCTGGCCAGCTGGCCATAGGCGGTAACGGCCTGCTCGGCCACCTTCAGCTGCACAGCCTGCTCGCCGCCAGGCTGGCGGATGGCCGCGGCGATGCGTTCCAGCGCCTGCGCGGTCGCGTCAGCCACGGCGGTGATCGATGCGGCCTCACCCTGGGCCTTGTTGATCGCAGCTTGTTTTTCACCTTCGGAGCGGGCGATGAATGCCTCGCGCTCGCCGGTGGCAATGTTGATCTGCTCCTGGCGGCGGCCTTCGGATGCGGCAATCAGCGCGCGCTTTTCGCGCTCTGCCGTGATCTGCGCCTGCATCGAGCGCAGGATTTCTGCGGGTGGCGTCAGATCCTTGATTTCGTAGCGCAGCACCTTCACGCCCCAGTTCAGCGCAGCCTCGTCAATGGCAGAAACCACCTGCGCATTGATCATGTCACGCTCTTCAAAGGTCTTGTCGAGTTCGAGCTTGCCGATCACGCTGCGCAGCGAAGTCTGTGCCAGCTGGGTGACCGCCATGATGTAGTTGGACGAGCCGTAGCTGGCGCGCATCGGGTCGGTCACCTGAAAATACAGGATGCCATCTACCTGCAACTGGGTGTTGTCACGCGTAATGCAGACCTGGCTGGGCACATCGAGCGGGATTTCCTTCAGGCTGTGCTTGTAGGCGACCTTGTCGACGAATGGAATGATGAAGCGTGGGCCGGGCGCCAGCGTACCGGCATAGCGGCCCAGGCGTTCCTTGACCCACGCATGTTGCTGGGGCACGATCTTGACGGACATGGCGACAAATATCACCACGATGACAAGGGCAATGAGCGCAATTTCCATGTGTTCTCCTCTGGGTAGATTCCGGTGGTGACCGCAATGACTGCGGGCGGCAACGGCCCGGGGGCCTGTGGGCCTGAATGGGGCCCGTAGCCCGATTAAAACATGCGTGCCCTGGCGCGGCACCGCAATGACCTGGGTGGGTGAATGCTATTGTTTTGGAGGCCGGTCCGCACCACTGGTGCGCTATAGCGGCCGATCTTCCTGGTTTTGATCAAGATATCTGGCCGTGGTGCCGCCACGCCAGGGCGGCACCCCTGCCGAGGGCATCACGCCGCGGCAGGCTCCACCATCAGCCGGTTGCCATCGAGCCGCACCACGCGGTAGTGGCCGCTGGCCGCGGGTTGCGCGCCATGCTGCAGCACGGCCGTCCACTGCGCGCCGCGGTAGCGTACCTGGGCGGTGCCGTCGGGCTGCCAGTGGTCCACGGTCAATTGCTCGCCAATGTCCAGATGAATACTGCGGTCGCTCTGGGTGTTGTGCAGGGCGCCCAGTCGCTTTTGCCGCAGGTAGCACGCGAGGACGGTTGCCGCGCTCACGGCCGCAGCCACTACCACCTGCGTTGTCTCGCCAGCGCCCAGGTGCGCGGCAATGGCCGCAGCGGCCAGGCCAATGGCCACCATCAGCAGATACAGTGTGCCCGTCAGCAGCTCGGCAATCACGGCAATACCCGCCATCAGCCACCAGATACTTGAGAGTGCCATTGTCGATTCCTCCTTTTCGCTTAGAACGTAAACACGTTCTTGGACTTGTTGCTGCATTGTGCGATATGTTGATCAATTTTGCGGCAATTGACATTCATTACATAAAACGGAGTTCTAAATTCCGTACACTTCGCGCCTGTTTCGTTTCTTGTCTGTTGTTTGCTCTGTTCATTGTGAGGCACTGCCCATGAAATTTCGTTTTCCCATCGTCATCATCGACGAGGATTTCCGCTCGGAGAACACCTCCGGTCTGAGCATCCGCGACCTCGCCCATGCGATCGAGGAAGAGGGCTTCGAGGTACTGGGCGTGACCAGCTATGGCGATCTCTCGCAGTTCGCGCAGCAGCAAAGCCGCGCCAGTGCGTTCATCCTGTCGGTGGATGACGAGGAGTTCACGCAGGGTGGCGACGAAGACCTGATCGTGCGCAATGTGCGCGACTTCATCTCCGAAGTGCGCCGCAAGAACCCCGATGTGCCGATCTACATCTATGGCGAGACCAAGACCAGCCGCCACCTGCCCAACGACATCCTGCGCGAGCTGCACGGCTTCATCCACATGTTCGAGGACACGCCCGAGTTCGTGGCCAAGCACATCATCCGCGAAGCCAAGAACTACCTCGAAAGCATTCAGCCGCCGTTTTTCAAGGCGCTGCTCGACTATGCAGAAGACGGCTCCTACAGCTGGCACTGCCCCGGCCACAGTGGCGGCGTGGCCTTCCTCAAGAGCCCCATCGGCCAGATGTACCACCAGTTCTACGGTGAGAACATGCTGCGCGCCGACGTCTGCAACGCGGTGGAAGAACTGGGCCAGCTGCTCGACCACAATGGCGCGATTGGCGAGAGCGAGCGCAATGCCGCACGCATCTTCAACGCCGACCACTGCTTCTTCGTGACCAATGGCACATCCACCTCCAACAAGATGGTGTGGCACCACACCGTGGCGCCGGGGGATGTGGTGGTGGTGGACCGCAACTGCCACAAGTCCATCCTGCACTCCATCATCATGACGGGCGCGATTCCTGTCTTCTTGAAGCCCACCCGCAACCACTTCGGCATCATCGGCCCGATCCATGAGAGCGAGTTCTCGCCCAAGACGATCGAAGCCAAGATTGCCGCCAACCCGCTGCTCAAGGGCGTGGATCCCAAGAAGGTCAAGCCGCGCGTGCTCACGCTCACGCAGTCCACCTATGACGGCGTGCTCTACAACACCGAAACCATCAAGCAAAAGCTCGATGGCTACGTGGACAACCTGCACTTTGACGAGGCATGGCTGCCGCACGCTGCCTTCCACCCCTTCTATGGCAGCTATCACGCCATGGGCAAGAAGCGCGCGCGTCCCAAACACTCGGTCGTGTATGCCACGCAATCCATCCACAAGCTGCTGGCCGGTATCAGCCAGGCATCGCACGTGCTGGTGCAGGACAGCCAGACGCAGAAGCTCGATTTCAACCTGTTCAACGAGGCGTACCTGATGCACACCTCGACCAGCCCGCAGTACAGCATCATTGCCAGCTGCGACGTGGCTGCCGCCATGATGGAGCCGCCGGGCGGCACCGCGCTGGTGGAGGAGTCGATTGTCGAAGCCCTGGATTTCCGCCGCGCGATGCGCAAGGTGGAAGACGAGTTCGGCAAGAACGACTGGTGGTTCAAGGTCTGGGGCCCCGAAGATCTGGCCGAAGAGGGCATGGGCCGTGCTGATGACTGGATCATCAAGGGCAAGAAGAGCAAGAGCGGCAAGGCCAGCTCTAACAGCTGGCACGGTTTTGGCGAACTGGCCGACGGCTTCAACATGCTCGATCCGATCAAATCGACCATCGTCACGCCGGGCCTCAACCTGGACGGCAAGTTCGACAAGACCGGCATTCCGGCCTCGATCGTGACCAAGTACCTGGCCGAGCACGGCGTGGTGGTTGAGAAGACCGGCCTGTACTCGTTCTTCATCATGTTCACCATCGGCATCACCAAGGGCCGCTGGAACACCATGCTGACGGCGCTGCAGCAGTTCAAGGACGACTACGAGAAGAACCAGCCGATGTGGCGCATCCTTCCCGAGTTCTGCCAGCAGCATAAGGTTTACGAGCGCATGGGCTTGCGCGACCTGTGCCAGCACGTGCATGAGCTCTACGCCAAGTACGACATTGCGCGCCTGACGACCGAGATGTACCTGTCGGAGCTGACGCCCGCGATGAAGCCTTCGGACGCCTACGCGCACATTGCCCGCCGCAAGACGGACCGCGTCGAGATCGACCACCTGGAAGGCCGCGTGACCGTGGGCCTGGTCACGCCATACCCACCGGGCATTCCACTTTTGATTCCGGGTGAAGTCTTCAACCGCAAGATCGTGGATTACCTCATCTTTGCGCGCGAATTCTCCAAACTCTGCCCCGGTTTCGAGACCGATATCCACGGCCTCGTCGAACTGGTCGACGACAAGGGCGAAGTGCGCTACTACGCGGACTGCGTGGCGCTGGATGCGGGCGATCAGGCCGTGCAGACGCAGGTAATCTCGGCGCCCGTGGCCGCTGGCAAGAAAACCAGCCCCATGCTGGCAGGCCGCGCTCCCGCCAAAACCGGCAAGATCAAGACGGAAGCTGCCATGAAAAAGGCGCTGAAGGCGGAAAAGCCTGTTGGCGACGCCAGCGTCGGCAAGATCTCGCCCGTGGAGAAGACACCGCAGGCCGCTGCCAAGTCCACCAAGACCGCCAAGGCACCCAAGCCACGTACGCCCAAGGCTTGATAGGCGCCAGGGCCTTTCGGCCTGAAGGCAAAAGGCAGCACTGCGGTGCTGCTTTTTTATGGTCGTCTGCGTGTTGAGACCGGCTGGGCGGGGCTACGGGGTTTTTAGTGGAAATGAGATATGGCGCCCGCCAGTCAAACACTTTCAGCTACGCTTTTTGAAATATCTCATTCGCGCTGCAAGAGAGCAGTATCTTCGCGCACACGCCAGTAGCTGGCAAAGCGCGGCAGGCCGCTGTCATGCAGGCCCCGGTAGCGGTAAGTGACCCAACTGCCGATGGCGGGTGGATGCAGGCGATCCGCATCTTTGAGGCCGCTGCCGAGCCTGAACTGCTGGCCGGTCGCCGTGCGTACCAGCAGGGCGCCGGTCTGGCCTGCGTATTTGCCTCTGCCGGGAACGTGGCCGATCACCTGCGCCTCGGCATCGTCCTGCGGCTTGAGTTTGAGTACATCGTCGCCCCGGCCGCTGCGGTACAGGGCGCTTGTTCTGTGCAGCATCAGGCCTTCGCCGCCTTCCTTGACGGTGCGCGCCATGCGTTTCATCAAACTGGCTTCGCTGACCTCCTTCCATTGCGGGGCGGCCTGCACCCAGGGCTGGTTCACTGTCTTTTCAAACCGTGCGAGCGCCGCAAGGCGCGCGTCGAAGGGGCCGGGCGTGGCTGGCGCGTCAAACAGCATGAAGCGGATGCGGCGCCATTCGGCATCGACGGGCTCGGCCTTGCGTGTGGTGGATTGGGCATCAGCAAAGCGCCCGCGCCCCGCCCACAGCTCGCCCTCTACCGAAGCGGGGGGCCAGCCCGCGGTGAACCAGGCGGGCGCTGCAATACGCTCGCCCTGGCGTGTCCACAACGCAGTTCCGTCCCAGTAGCCGCGCACGCCGTCATACTTTTCGCTCACCCAGTACTGCTGTAAATCCAATCCACCCGGGTATTTCTGTGCCAGCCACAGGGCAGGCCTGTCCGCTGCCTGCACGGAGGCTGCCATCAACAGCAGCAGCCAGGTCAACCAATGGCGCAACCGGGGTGGAACGTGCGTGGGGAGCATGAAAGCCTCTGAATACCGCATGGAAAGGATGGCTGCATGCTAGCGCTCGCCTGCCATCCAGGCCATGCCGTCCGTCGCCTTGCGATATCTGCTATGAAAATTGCATGTGCAGCGCAAGCTGGATGGGTGCTGGCGGTCAAAATAGCTGCTGTTGCCTGCCCGCCAACCCTGCGCTTGACCTTCACACCATGGCAATCTTTAGAGTGGCGGACAACGTGATGCAACAAAGACGAGAACGCCATGACGAATGCAATCCTGAAGAACCCCGCCACGCTGGAGCTGCCCATTGAAGGGATGACCTGTGCATCCTGCGTTGGGCGGGTGGAGCGTGCCCTGAAAGCCGTGCCTGGCGTGCAAAGCGCCTCGGTCAATCTGGCGACCGAACGCGCCAGCCTGCAATTGGCAGCCGATGCACAGGCCTCGGCTGTGGGCAGCGATGCGATTGCGGCCATCGCCAAGGCGGGCTATGCCGTACCAGCGCAGCAGATCGAGCTGGCGGTGGAGGGCATGACCTGTGCGTCCTGCGTGGGTCGGGTGGAGCGGGCTCTGAAGGCCGTGCCGGGCGTGCAAGGTGCCACCGTGAATTTGGCCACCGAGCGGGCATCCATCACCGCCACGGGCGAGGTGGCGCTGCCCGCCTTGCTGGCCGCAGTGGCCAAGGCCGGCTATGAAGCCAAACCTGTGCAAGACGCCACAGCCGCTGCCGATCAGCAGAGCGAGCGCCAACAGCAGGAGTTGCAGGCCTTGAAGCGTGACTTGCTCATCGCCACGGCCCTGGCGCTGCCGGTGTTCGTGCTGGAGATGGGCGGGCATCTGATTCCTGGGTTTCACCATTGGGTGGGCCAGTGGCTGCCTCAGCAGGCCAGCTGGCTGCTGCAGTTCGTACTGACGACGCTGGCGCTGACGGGGCCCGGGCGGCGCTTCTTCGCCAAGGGCATTCCCGCATTGTTGCGCGCAGCGCCCGATATGAACTCCCTGGTGGCGGTGGGTACGTCGGCGGCGTATCTTTACTCTGTGGTGGCCACATTTGCGCCGTCGTGGCTGCCTGCGGGCACGGTCAATGTGTATTTCGAGGCGGCAGCGGTCATCATTGCGCTGATCCTGCTGGGCCGTTTTATGGAGGCCAAGGCCAAGGGCAATACTTCTGCGGCCATCAAGCGCCTGGTGCAACTGCAGGCCAAGACTGCGCTGGTGCAGCGCAGCGGTGAGTGGGTGGAAATGGCGATTGCCGAGGTGCGCCAGGGTGATGCCGTGCAGGTGCGGCCGGGCGAGCGCATTCCGGTCGATGGCGTGGTGACCGCAGGCGACAGCTTTGTGGACGAATCCATGATCAGTGGCGAGCCGGTGCCCGTGCGCAAGGAGGTGGGGGCCCAGGTGGTGGGCGGAACCGTGAACCAGAAGGGCGCCTTGACCCTCGAAGCCACCCAGGTGGGTGCGGGCACGGTGCTGGCGCAGATCATTCGCATGGTAGAGCAGGCGCAGGGCGGCAAGCTGCCGATCCAGGCCGTGGTGGACAAGGTGACCATGTGGTTCGTGCCGGCCGTGATGATCGCCGCCGTGCTTACCTTTGCGGTATGGCTGCTGGTCGGGCCTGCGCCTGCGCTCAGTTTTGCCCTGGTCAATGCAGTGGCGGTGCTGATCATTGCCTGCCCCTGTGCCATGGGGCTGGCCACGCCGACTTCCATCATGGTGGCCACGGGCCGCGCGGCACAGCTGGGCGTGCTGCTGCGCAAGGGCGAAGCCCTGCAGCTGCTCAAGGACGCCAAGGTCGTGGCCGTCGACAAGACCGGCACCTTGACCGAAGGCAAGCCTGCTTTGACGGATCTGGTGCTGGCGCCCAGCTTTGAACGGGCTGCGGTGCTGTCTGCGGTGGCGGCGGTCGAGAGCCAGTCCGAGCACCCGATTGCGCAGGCCATCGTACAGGCCGCCAAGGCGGAAGGCCTGCAGATACCACAACTGGCTGGCTTTGAATCGGTAACCGGCTTTGGCGTGCGAGCCGAGGTGGAGGGCGCGCGGGTGGAGGTGGGGGCCGACCGCATGATGGCGCAGCTGGGGGCTGAAGTCACCGTATTCGCCGAAGATGCCGCTCGCCCGGGTGCCGAAGGCAAAACGCCGCTGTATGCGGCCATCAACGGCCAACTGGCTGCCATGATTGCGGTGGCTGACCCGATCAAGCCGACCACGCAGGCAGCCATTGATGGCTTGCATGCCATGGGGCTGAAGGTGGCCATGATCACCGGCGACAACCGTCGCACCGGTGAAGCGATTGCCCGCCAGCTGGGTATTGACGAGGTGGTGGCCGAAGTACTGCCCGATGGCAAGGTCGATGCCGTCAAACGCCTGCGGGCCGAGCATGGTGCGCTCGCCTACGTGGGTGACGGCATCAACGACGCCCCTGCGCTGGCCGAGGCCGATGTAGGCGTGGCCATTGGCACGGGCACCGATATCGCCATCGAATCGGCAGACGTGGTGCTGATGGGAGGCGACATGCGCGGTGTGGTCACCGCCATCGGCCTGTCGCGCGCCACAATGCGCAATATCCACCAGAACCTGTTCTGGGCCTTTGCCTACAACGTGGCGCTCATTCCGGTGGCTGCAGGTCTGCTGTACCCGTTCTATGGCACGCTGTTGTCGCCGGTGTTTGCCGCAGGCGCCATGGCCATGTCGAGCGTGTTCGTGCTGGGCAATGCGCTGCGACTGAAACGCTTTTTAGCGTAATGCTATTTATTTGGTAGCAATTGGTGACCGTTGGCACTCAAAAAAAGGGCCGATTTCCCTTCTGATTTGCAAAGGCGTTGAAACACAAAAGCCCCGCAAACGGTTGCGTTTGCGGGGCCTTTTATTCGGAAGATACGGGTGCTGTTTCTTATACCTGGTCGGCCGACAGGCCTGCCGTCTGGCTGAAGCCGCCGTCCACATAGGTGATCTCGGCGGTCACGCCCGAGGCGAGATCGCTCAGCAGGAAGGCGGCGACATTGCCCACGTCTTCAATGGTCACGTTGCGGCGCAGCGGGGCGGCATCGGCCACGCGGCCCAGCAGCTTGCCGAAATCCTTGATGCCCGAGGCCGCCAGCGTCTTGATCGGGCCGGCCGAGATGCCGTTGGCACGGATGGCGCGGCCGTCTTCGGTGCGGCCCACGGCCTCGGCCAGGTAGCGCACAGATGCTTCCAGCGATGCCTTGGCCAGGCCCATGGTGTTGTAGTTGGGGATGGAGCGCAGGGCCCCCAGGTACGACAGGGTCAGCAGCGACGACTTGTCGTTCAGGTAAGGCAGTGCAGCCTTGGCCATGGCGGGGAAGCTGTAGGCGCTGATGTCGTGTGCAATGCGGAAGCTCTCGCGCGAGAGACCGTCGAGGAAGTTGCCGGCAATCGCTTCGCGCGGTGCAAAGCCGATCGAATGCACAAAGCCATCGAACTTGCCCCAGGCTTCGCCCAGGCCCTTGAACATGGCTTCGATCTGTGCGTCATCGGCCACATCGCAGTCAAAAATCAGGCTGGAGTTGAATTCGGCGGCAAATTCGGTGATGCGGTCCTTGAAACGCTCGCCCACATAGCTGAAAGCCAGCTCGGCGCCTTGCTCGTGGCAGGCCTTGGCAATGCCATAGGCGATGGAACGGTTGGACAGCACGCCTGTGATCAGCAGCTTCTTGCCGGTCAGAAAACCCATTGTTCTTCTCCTGATAAGTACCGATCCAATGCAGACCGGCCAAAAAATGGTCGGACGCCCATTCGCCAAAAAATGCATGGCAAGGCGTCCGGTTTAGAACGTGTTTACGATCTCCTCGCGCCGCGACAGTGACTTTGCGGGATGGGATGCGAGGCGCAGTGCGCAGCCAATAGCCAGCTATTGGCAAGCGCTGCAACGAAGCAGACCGCCCGCAAAGTCACTGTCCCTCCGGGTTGGAGTGAAATCGGGCGATTTCTGCGCGCTGGCCCTTGCTTGCACCCCGGTGCAAGCTGTGGCCCAGCGCTTCGAACTCATCCCGATTGCACTCCAACGCGGCTGCGTAGAGATCGTAAGCACGTTCTAAGGCAGAATTGTCGCATGCGCTTTTGCCTTCCGATGATTTTGTGTGCGGCCGCTGCCGCTCCTGCCTGGGCCAACCATGCCTATGCCCTGTGGGGCGAGCCGCGCTATGGCGCGGATTTCAAGCATTTTGGCTATGTCAACCCGAACGCCCCCAAGGGCGGCGAGCTGCGCCTGGTGAGCGGCCTGCGCTACTCCACCTTCGACAAATACAACCCGTTCACGATCAAGGGCTCGCCCCCCGCCTACCTCAGCGACATGCTGTTCGAGAGCCTGCTGACCGGCAGCCTGGACGAAACGGCCACCGGCTATGGCCTGCTGGCCGAGGATGTGGTGGTGGCGCCCGATGGCCTGTCTGTCACCTTCCGGCTGCGCAAGGAGGCGCGTTTTCACAACGGCAAGCCCGTTACCGCGCAGGATGTGAAATACAGCTACGAAACGCTGATCAGCAAGTATGTATCACCCGGGTATAAAACCTTGCTGGTGGAGGTGGATGGCTGCGATGTGGTCGATGACCGCACCGTGCGCTTTCGCTTCAAAAAGCCTAACCGCGATCTGCCGCTGACCGTGGGCGGTCTGCCGGTCTTCAGCCGCGACTGGGGCAAGGGCGATGATGGTAAGGCCAGGCCGTTTGACCAGGTTGTGACCGATATTCCGATCGGCAGCGGCCCGTACAAGATCGGGCCGGTCAACTTCGGCAAGGACATCACCTACGTGCGCGACCCCGGCTACTGGGGCAAGGATCTGCCGGTGCGTGTGGGCAGCAACAATTTTGACAAGGTCACCGTCAAGATCTACCGGGACAGCACGGCCCGGCTGGAGGCCTTGAAGGCGGGCGAATTCGACCTGATGCGGTTTTTCAGTGCGGGCGACTGGGCGCGGCGCCTCTATGGCAAGCGTTTTGACAGCGGAGAGCTGCGCAAGGGGGATTTTGCCAACAAGCTGCCATCGGGCTTTCAAAGCTATTTTCTGAACACCCGCCGCCCGCTTTTGCAGGATGCGCGCGTGCGGCAGGCCCTGGGACTGGCCTACGATTTCGAGTGGATGAGTCGCCAGATGTTCTACGGCTCCTACCAGCGCGTGCATGGCCTGTTCGGCAACACGGCCTGCGAGACCCATGGCGCGCCGAGCGCTGCCGAGCTGGCCTTGCTCCAGCCATTTGAAAAGGATTTGCCTGCGGGCACCCTGGATCCCATTCAGGAACCACCCCGCACGGATGGCGCCCCGGGCGAAGAAGGGGGCGAACACACCCTGCGCGGCAATCTGCGCAAGGCGCAGAAGCTGTTGGCGGATGCGGGCTGGAGAGTGGGCAGCGACGGCCTGCTGCGCAATGCCAAGGGTGAGCCGCTGGTGCTGGAATACCTGGACAGCAGCGAAGGGGGCGCCAAGGTTGTGAGCGCCTGGACGCGCAACCTGGAAAAGCTCGGCATCACGCTCAAGCTGCGCGTGGTGGATTTTGCGCTGTACCAGCAGCGCATGGACAAGTTCGATTTCGACATCATCACGCTCAACATTCCCGGCACCAACAACCCGGGCCAGGAATATGCGGAGCTGTTTGGCAGTGCCGCTGCCGATCAGGAAGGCTCGGGCAATTTCATCGGCTTGAAGAACCCCGCCGTCGACGCCATGATCGCCCAGATGAGCAGCGCCAAGACCGAGGAGCAACTGCTGCCTGCCTGCCATGCGCTGGAGCGCATCATTGTTGCAGGCCACTACCTGATTCCGCAGTACTACGCGGGCAGCCATCGCATGGTGTATGACGCCTGGCGCCTTGTCGTGCCGCCGCAGATTCCGGCCTATGCGCCGGGGGAGACCTGGGTCATCAACAACTGGTGGGCACGGCTGCCGCCTTTGACAGCAGAGACAGCCAAGCCTTGAAAGCATCCCGAAAAACTATGATAAAAACGCTTTTTATGCCCACTGTACAAGCGCAACAAGCTATGTTTTTGATAGTTTTTTCGACAGATGTTGCTTGCGTGAGCCCCGCCCACGCCTGACGCAGGAGCCCCGCACGCATGTTCGCCTACATCCTCAAACGCCTGCTGCTGATGATCCCAACCCTGCTGGGCGTGCTGCTGCTGACCTTTGTCGTGATCCAGTTCGTACCCGGCGGCCCGGTGGAGCAGTACCTCGCCGAGACCAAGGCGGGAGCAGGCGCAGGGGCGGAAGGTGGTGGCATGAGTTACCGCGGCGGCCAGGGCATCGACCAGAAGCGTCTCGATGAGATCAAGGCCCTGTACGGCTTTGACAAGCCTCCTGCCGAGCGCTTTGTGCAGATGGTGGGCCAGTTTGCACGGTTTGACCTGGGCCGCAGCTTCTTTCAGAACAAAAGCGTCTGGCAACTCATCAAGGAAAAGCTCCCGGTCTCCATCAGCCTGGGTCTGTGGACCTTTCTGATCAGCTATCTGGTGGCCGTGCCGTTGGGCATTGCCAAGGCGGTGCGGGCAGGCTCGCGCTTCGATCTGGTCACGTCGCTGTTCGTGCTGGTGGGATATGCCATTCCGGGCTTTGTACTGGGCGTACTGCTTTTGGTGGTGTTTGCCGGGCAGCTTGCATGGTTTCCACTGCGCGGGCTCACCTCTCCCAACTGGGAGGAGCTGAGCTGGGGGGCGCGCATCATCGATTACCTCTGGCACATCACCTTGCCGGTGACAGCCATGGTGGCAGGCAGCTTTGCGGTGACTGCCATGCTCACTAAGAACTCTTTCCTGGAGGAAATCCGCAAGCAGTATGTGATGACGGCGCGCGCAAAAGGGCTGTCGGAACGCCAGGTGCTGTGGCGCCATGTGTTCCGCAATGCATTGCTGCCCATCGTGACCGGCTTTCCTGCGGCATTCATCGGCGCGTTCTTTGCGGGCTCGCTCCTGATCGAGACGCAGTTCTCGCTCGACGGTCTGGGCCTGCTCAGCTACGAAAGCGTGATCCGCCGCGATTACCCGGTGGTGCTGGGCACCCTGTACCTCTTTACGCTGATCGGCCTGGTCACCAAGCTTGTCAGCGACCTGTGCTACGTGTGGGTGGATCCGCGTGTCAAGTTCGACTGAGGCGCCCATGCCAGCACCTGCCGGGCAAGGCCCGCTGAATAAGATCCGTACCTTACGCCTTGCGCAGATACAGGCGGCGCAGCAGCACGGCCACCAGCACGAGGTTGAGCACCAGCACCAGCGCACCCTGCCAGTGGCGATGCGCCAGAAGGTGCCGAACTTCCAGCGGTATGTACAGCCCCGCAGACAGTGCGCCCAGCCATTCGCCCCATGCCTTGTCGTGCCACAGGCCCCAGGCTTCCAGCCAGCGCAGCGCGATGTAGATGGCACCCAGCAGCACCAGGGTATGGATGGAGCTGGCATTGATCCTGTCCACCCAGGTGATCAGCACTGCCGGGTAGCGGGCTTCGGGCGACAGGCCGAAGTGCCCGATCAGCTCCAGCGCGAGGCGGTGCAGATCATGGTGCAACAGACTGAGCAGACCCAGAAGCCCCAGCAGCGCAGCAACGCCCTTGAGGGCTTCGAAGATAGCAATGCCCTGCAGCGCAGTGCGCAGGGCATGAGGAGGATTGGCAGCGGGCATGGCGCACAGCATGATCGATGGCGCGCCGTTTTGCTGTCGGCCAATGGCGCTATCAATGACGCTGTCAATGGCGCTTTCAATGACGATATAGTTGGCCTCAGGCCCAACCATTCAGCGACAGGAGGGGAGCTGTGCCTGCGCAGGCTCCGCAGACCATAACGATGACCGAGCGTGTTTCCACTGCGGCCCCGGGCCGCTCACCCGCCGCCCGCGCCTGGCGCCGTTTCAAATCCAACAAGCTGGGGTTTTACAGCCTGGTGGCCTTTGTGGTGCTGGTGGTGGTGAGCCTGTTTGCCGAGGTGATCAGCAACGACAAGCCGCTCATCGTGCGCTACGAAGGGCACACCTACTTTCCGCTGGCCAAGGATTACCCGGAAACCACGTTTGGCGGCGATTTCCACACTACCACCGATTTTCTCGACCCCTTCATCCAGCAGCAATTGGCCAAGGATGGCAATTGGGCGATTTTCCCCATCAACCGCTACGGTAAGTCCACCATCAATTACTTTGCCAAGGCGCCCAATCCTTCGCCGCCGTCGCGCGACAACTGGCTGGGCACCGATGACCGGGGGCGAGACCTGCTGGCGCAGCTGCTGTACGGCTTTCGCGTCAGCGTGCTGTTTGGCCTGGCGCTGATGGCCATTGGTGTTGTGCTGGGCGTGGTGGCGGGCGCCATTCAGGGGTTTTTTGGCGGCAAGACCGATTTGCTGCTGCAGCGCCTGTCGGAAATCTGGGGTTCGATGCCCGAGCTGTACCTGTTGATCATCTTCAGCGCGGTGTTTGCGCCCAGCGTGGCGCTGCTGCTGATCCTGCTGAGCCTGTTTGGCTGGCTGGGGCTGGCAGACTATGTGCGTGCCGAGTTCCTGCGCAACCGGCAGCTGGACTATGTCAAATCTGCCCGCGCACTGGGCGTGCCCAACTGGCAGATCATGTGGCGGCACATTCTGCCCAACAGCCTGACGCCGGTCGTGACCTTTCTGCCTTTCCGCATGAGCGCTGCAATCCTGATGCTGACGTCGCTGGATTTTCTCGGTCTGGGCGTGCCGCCCGGCACGCCGAGCCTGGGCGAGCTGCTCTCGCAGGGCAAGAACAACATCGACGCCTGGTGGATATCACTTGCCACCTTTGCTGTACTGGTGATCACATTGCTGCTGCTCACCTTCATGGGCGATGCGCTGCGCGATGCGCTGGACCCAAGAAAACAGCTCAATACCCCTGCTACGCCTTCCAACAAAGCGCAGACAGCTACGCAAACCGTAGCGACTGCCTTGCCTGCCCAGCCAGCACATGTGGAGGTGCGCCATGGTTGACACCAATCGGGCGGAGCCAGCGCCGCTGTTGCAGGTGCGCGATCTGCATGTGGCCTTTGGAGGCCAGGACGTGGTCAAAGGCGTGAGCTTTTCGATGCATGCAGGTGAAAAACTCGCGCTGGTGGGCGAATCCGGATCGGGAAAATCCGTGACGGCCCTGTCGCTGCTGCGCCTGGTGGGAGATGCGCACTTGCGCGGTGAGGCCTTGATGAGTGCACGCAATCTGCTGCAAATTTCAGAGCGAGAGATACAGGCCGTGCGCGGCGATGAGATCGCGGTGATCTTTCAGGAGCCGATGACGGCGCTCAACCCGCTGATGACCATGGGTGCGCAGATTGCAGAGGTGCTGCAGCTCAAGCAAGGGCTTTCGGACAAGGCGGCTTGGGCGCAGGCCGTGCAACTGCTGGCCACCACAGGCATCCCTGAGCCGGAGCGGCGCGCCGCCAGCTACCCGCACCAGTTGAGTGGCGGGCAACGCCAGCGCGCCATGATCGCCATGGCACTGGCCTGCAAACCCAAGCTGCTGATTGCCGATGAACCGACCACAGCGCTGGATGTGAGCCTGCGCGGGCAGATTCTGGATCTGCTGAACGACCTGCAGCGCGAGACGGGCATGGCGGTGTTGATGATCACGCACGACCTGCCGCTGGTGCGGCACTTTGCCGACCGAGTGGCTGTGATGGAAAAAGGCCTGCTGGTGGAGCAGGGCAGTGTGGCCGAGGTATTTGCTGCGCCCCAACATCCCTATACCCGCAGGCTGCTGGCCAGCACGCCACAGCGCGATGTCATTGCGCCAGAGACCGGTGCGCAATCTGTATTGGTGGCGCAGAATCTGTCCGTGGCCTATGCCACGCCGCTGCCGGGCTTCACGGGCTGGTTCCGCAAGGGCCGGTTCGAGGCGGTGCGCGAGGCCAGCCTGCAGTTGGCGCAGGGTCAGACGCTGGGTGTGATTGGCGAATCGGGCTCGGGCAAATCCACCCTGGCCCAGGCCATTCTGGGCCTCTTGCCTAGCACGGGGGAGTTGCGCATCGAGCAGCAACCCTGGCAACTGCCCGCGCAGCGCAATACCCCCGCCAACCAGCACTTGCGCCGCAAGGTGCAGGTGGTGTTTCAGGATCCGTTCTCGTCGCTGTCGCCGCGCATGACAGTGCAGGAAATCGTGGGTGAAGGCCTGCAGCTCGCGCAGCCCCGCATGGCCGCCGCCGATCTGCAGCAACAGGTGCTGGCACTGCTGCGAGAAGTGGGCCTGACCGAGGAGCAGTTCCCCGGCCTGCTTGAGCGCTACCCGCACGAATTTTCGGGCGGCCAGCGCCAGCGGCTGGCCATTGCCCGCGCATTGATCGTCAACCCGGATATCCTGGTGCTCGATGAGCCCACCAGTGCGCTCGATGTCACCATCCAGCAGCAGGTGCTGGCTCTGCTGCAGCGCCTGCAAAAGGAGCGCGGGCTGTCGTATGTGCTGATCACCCACGATGTGGCAGTGATCCGCGCCATGGCGCACCAGGTGCTGGTGATGAAGGATGGCCGTATAGTCGAATCGGGCGAAGTGATGCAGGTGCTGGACGCCCCGCGCGAGGCCTATACCCAGCGCCTGATGGCTTCGAGCCTGGAACTGTCGCCGGTGGTCCCGTGAACTATTGTTTTGATAGCTGATTGCGCCTGATGGGCAAGGGCTAGTGATTTTTTTAACGCATAAATCATGACGGAATTGCTCCAGGTGAGCCATTTGGGCAAGCGTTTTGGCGGCGTGCAGGCGGTTGCCGATGTCAGCTTTTCGCTGCGGCGCGGCGAAGTGCTGGCTTTGATCGGTCCCAATGGCGCAGGCAAGACGACCACCTTCAACATGGTGGGCGGCCAGCTGCGGGCGGACGCCGGATCGGTGCGCCTGAGCGGCACCGAACTGGTGGGCAAGCTGCCGCGCGAGATCTGGCGCCTGGGCGTGGGGCGCACCTTCCAGATTGCCGAAACCTTTGCGTCGCTGACGGTTGTCGAAAATGTGCAGATGGCGCTGCTGTCGGCCGCAGGCCGCACCTTTTCGCTGTGGCAGAAGGCACGTGATTTTCGGCGCGACGAGGCGCTTGCACTGCTGGCGCTGGTGGGCATGCAGGCCCAGGCCGACCGTCCCTGCAGCGAACTGGCCTATGGCGATGTGAAAAGCGTGGAGCTGGCCATTGCCATGGCGCACCAGCCGGCACTTTTGCTGATGGACGAGCCCACCGCCGGCATGGCCCAGGCCGAGCGCCATCAGTTGATGGCGCTGACGCAACGCCTGGCGCGCGAGCGCGACATGGCAGTATTGTTCACCGAGCACAGCATGGATGTGGTGTTCGCCTATGCGGACCGTATCATCGTGCTGGCGCGTGGCAGCCTCATTGCCGAGGGCTCGCCGGACGAAGTGCGCAGCAACCCCGAGGTGCAGGCCGTGTATCTGGGCAAGGGCTCCACCAACAAGGCGGCAACCAACGAGGAGGCTGCATGAATGGCGCCGTAAATACTGCGAATGCAGAGGTGCTGCTGGAGGCTCTCCAGCTCAACGCCTGGTACGGCGCGGCCCACATTCTGTTTGATGTGTCGCTGAACGTACGGCGTGGCGAAGTGGTAGCGCTCATGGGGCGCAACGGTGCCGGCAAATCCACCACGCTCAAGGCCATCATGGGCCTTTTGGCGCGGCGCAGCGGGCAGGTGCGATTTTGCGGACACGACATCTCGCACCATGAAGCCTGGCAGATTGCCCGTGAGGGCCTGGGCTATGTGCCCGAGGATCGCCGCATCTTCACCGAACTGACGGTGCTGGAGAATCTGGAAGTGGGCCGCCAGCCTGCCCGCCGTTGGCCGGACGGCACGGTGGCGAGTGACTGGACGGCAGAGCGCCTGCTGGCCTTCTTTCCCAATCTGGCGGCCATGCCCGGGCGCCCAGGGGGGCAGATGAGCGGTGGCGAGCAGCAGATGCTGACTGTGGCGCGCACCCTGATGGGCAATCCCTACCTGGTACTGCTTGATGAACCATCGGAAGGCGTGGCACCGGTCATCGTGGAGCAGATGGTGCAGATGATCCTGCAGCTCAAGGCGCATGGTGTGAGCATCCTGCTGTGCGAACAGAACCTGCACTTTGCCCAACTGGTAAGTGACCGGGCCTATGTACTGGAGAAGGGAGAAATCCAGTTTGAAGGCAGCATGGCGGCCTTGCTGGAGCGTGAGAGGGCAGGGGCTCGGTTGGTTGGGGTGTAAGGTGCCATAAAAAAGCAGAAAAGGAGCTGATTTGCTCCTTTTTTGATAGCTGTTGACGCATTGTGAATAGGCGTCAGAATGGGCTTGTATTTTTTACCACTGCCCTGTCGGGTTCACGCCATCCTGCATCACCCAATGGATGCGGTCGGCCTCCACACCCATCAGCTCCGCCTGGTAAAGCAGCAACTCAGTGGTTTCACCGTCGAGCACCGGCTCGCGCGAGAGCAGCTTGAACGAATCGGTGGTATCGCCCATGATCATGGCCCACTGGTAATCGGGGTCGATGGCCACGATGTGGTAGCCCTCGTAGAACGGGCCGAGGAAAGATGCCTTCATGGCGCCGAAGTGCGGAGACCCCACAAAGCGTGCATTGCCAGTCGATTCCACCCAGCGGTGGGTGCCGGTATGAAACCCCCGCATGGTGATGGACAGGCTGCCATCGTCTTGCAGTTCGTACTCGATGCGCGAGCGGGTCAGCGGCTTGCCCAGGCCTTTTTCGATCCGGGCGATCTCGTACCAGTCGCCTACAAAGCGTTCCACATCAAAATCGGATACCGGCTCGATCTGCGCGGCTGGCACCACCTTGGTAGATTGGTTGCCGAACCACCGGTACACCGCATAGGCCGCGAAGGCCGACAAACCTACGGCAACCACAGGCAGCCATGACCTGTGGCCAGGCTGGGAATCTTGCGGTTCTCGCTCATCCATAGAAAACCTTTCTCCTCTATCAGCAAACATGGCAAGCACTTGTACAAACCAGCGGGCGTGTGCAGACGCATCCTCACGGGCAAAACATAGGGCCTGGGCCGAATTTGCGCAAGTCTTGATGGCCTGATTGATCACTGGATCGTAAGCAGGTTCAAGAAGTTTACAAGCACCCGTGTGAACACCATGTGCTGAGACTATTGAAAAATAGCGGATCCAGCGTCGTTTGCTCGGCTAATTTCGCACGAATGCGTGGGATTTAGCCCCTGGTTTTTATCGGTGCGCCCGCTTCTGTGGCCTAATAAGGGTTTTGTCTTTATCGCGAGGTCCCAGCATGGGCAATAAAATCGTTACGGAAGCTGATCGCAAGTTCACCCCTCAACCTCCTCTGCCTAACGGCAAGAGCCTGCCTACCCCCGGCCGTGGTCAAAAGTCGAGCCGCGCTCGTGGCGTTGCTACCCGTACCAAGAAGAACCCCGGCAAGCGTACGCACAAGGGCGGTTAATTCGCCTCGCAGCGGCGGCGCACCGTTTTCGTGCCGTCCGCATGCCGCGCTTGCCACGATCAGGCGCGGCATGCGGATGGCACACTTTCCGCCAGCTGCCACAAAAAAACCGCACCATGAGGTGCGGTTTTTTATTGCCTGGTGTGTAGCTGGTTTCAGCCCGCTGGGCGCCAAGTGCTTCTCCGGCGATGGCAAGGCGATTTCTGGCGCAGCATGGTCACAAGCCTTGCAGCTTGCGGCGCAACTCCAGCACTTCCTCCATCAAGTCCACAGTCATTGCGGCCAGTTGCGGGTCGGCGTCATACATTCGCTCAAGTTGTGCCACACGCCTTGCGCGCACGATGGACGGGCTGGCAAAGCGCCAGCTGGTCACAGCCGTTGCGTGGCGTGTGCCGGTGCTCGGGGTGAGCACGCCGTCCACCACGCGGGCCTGCACCCATTCCACACTGCGGTGGCAGGCGCGAGCGAGAGTGACGGCATCCAGCGCGTCATCGTCCAGGATTTCCAGGGTGGTCGTGTGGATGCTGGCGGTGTATTGGGTCATGTTCAGGCTCCTTGGCGGGGCTGGAAGCGGGGGAAGGCCTTGGCAAACGCCTCGTAGGCGGCTTTGGCCTCGGCGCTGTCGGCAGGCGGTGTGGTCAGTTGCAGCTCCAGATACAGGTCGCCCGGCGTTGCGGCGGGCAGGCCCTTGCCTTTGAGTCGCAGTTTGCGCCCGGCCGACCATCCGGCGGGGATGGTCACCTCCAGCGTTCCCGCAGGTGTGTTCACTTCGGCCGAGCCGCCAATGGCTGCCTCCCATGGCGCAACGGGCAGAGACATGTAGACATCCTTGCCCTCGGAGCGCCAGCGCTTGTCGGCGCGAAAATGCACTTCCAGCAGCAGATCACCCGCCTCGCCACCGTTGTAGCCGGGGCCCCCTTGGCCTGCAAGCCGGATCATCTGACCCTCGCGCACGCCTTTGGGGATCTTGACCTGCAGCTGGCGCTCTTTCATGACGATATCGCCGTGCTCATCCAACTGGCGGCCATGCAGCGTGAGCATGCGCTCGGCGCCCTGGTAGCTGTCGATCAGGTCCAGCTCGATGCTGGCGTGCTGGTCTTCGCCGCGCATGGGGTGCATGCGGCTGCCCGCCCCGCCGGGCCCACCAGCGCCCCGTTGCGCGCGGGCCTGACCGAACATCTGGTTGAAGAAGTCGCTGTAGTCGGCATCGCCATCCATGTGCTGGCGGCTGAAATTGAAATCGCCCGGGTTGAACCCTTCTGCGTTCTGGAATGGGTTGCCGCCGCGCGCGCCGCCTGCAAAACCGCGTGGCGCGTCCAGCATGGCGTCATATTCGGCGCGTTTTTCTGCATCCGACAGCACGGCATTGGCCTCGTTCAATTCGGCCATGCGTTTGTCGGCGTCTTTTTCCTTGCTGATGTCGGGGTGGTATTTGCGGGCCAGCTTGCGGTACGCCTTTTTGATATCGTCCGCCGAGGCCTTTTTGTCCACTCCGAGAACTTGGTAGTAGTTTTTGCTATCCATGGTGAATGAGTGCTCCCGTTTTTGGCAGGCTGCGTTCACTGCCCATTGCATTGTCCAGTGTGCAGCCCAATAAGCACAAAATGGTAGTTTTTTTCAATGATTCAAGGTTGCATCGCCAGGTTTTGCAAATTAATACCCGGGATTCGGGTTCGCCAATGGTGGTACAAACACGGCTTTGCAATTGCTAAATGGGAAAGTCTGTATGACAGAGGCTGCATCTGCACCCTGGCTGGTGGTGTGTCTGTGCGCTGAGTGGTGTGGTACCTGCAAGGAGTACCGTCCGGTGTTTGAAGCACTGGCCCAGCAATTGCCTTCCATGCGATTTGCCTGGCTGGATGTGGAGGACGAGGAAGACGTGGTGGGCGATCTGGATATCGTGACATTTCCCACCATGCTTGTGGGGCAGGGCGATCAGCCGTTATTTCTGGGGCCATTGCTGCCGCAGATCGGTATTTTGCAGCGCATGCTTGAGCGTTTTTCCGTTTCTGGAGCCCCAGTGCTGCCGCCAGAAGATGCAGCCCATGCACTGCTAGCCAATGTGCGGCGATTGCTGGCTGCGCGGGCTTGATTGCCCAGAGGGCTTTTACGCGCGCAATCGGTGTCCAGTCGTTGCAAAGCTACTGGTTTGCCCCTATAATGGATGTAATACACGACCAAACGGGCGGTGCCAACCGCCCGTTTTTTTTGGTCGCATGTTTTTCGGCTCGAAGCTGCGGAATGTGTAACTTTCCGTGGCTC
Source organism: Comamonas odontotermitis (assembly GCF_014207855.1). Taxonomy (GTDB): domain Bacteria; phylum Pseudomonadota; class Gammaproteobacteria; order Burkholderiales; family Burkholderiaceae_C; genus Comamonas; species Comamonas odontotermitis_A. The sequence goes on from NZ_JACHKZ010000020.1 coordinate 60,839, forward strand.
TCGGGTTTTTCGTATTTGCGGGATAAATATCACACGTGAGCTTGCAAGAAATCGCCTTACAAACGGTGACTGGCCTGGGCTATGACCTGGTGGAGATCGAACGCTCCGCTGGCGGCCTGTTGCGCATCACCATCGATCTGCCCTGGGCCGCGGAAGACCTCCGTCCCGAGGGTATGCCAGAGCAGTTTGTGACGGTTGAGGATTGCGAGAAAGTCACCCGCCAGTTGCAGTTTGCCCTGGAAGTCGACGGAGTCGATTACACGCGCCTGGAAGTATCCTCGCCCGGCATCGACCGCCCGCTGCGCCATGAACAGGATTTCATTCGCTTTACCGGCGAGGTGATCGATCTGACTTTGAAGGAAGCCATTGGCGCCGCAGCCGAAGGCACTGGCATCAGCGCCAACCGCAAGAAGTTTCGCGGCACGCTGGAGCGCACCGATACCGGTGGCTGGCAGATCGTCTGGAGCGACGCGCCACCGGTCAAGCCCGGCGCTCGCGTCAGCAAGAAGCGTCCGCCTGCACCGCTGCAGAGCATGGGCTTCACGCTGGATGAGTTGCGCGAAGCGCGCCTGGCGCCCATTGTCAGTTTCAAAGGTCGTGCTGCAGCGCCTGCTGCCGATGAGCAAGGCTGAACCAAGTGCTATGGGAAGTGGATCTGTTCGCCACTTTCTGTTTGAAGATTGAAATAGGAGAGTCGTCGCATGAATCGCGAATTGTTGATGCTGGTGGATGCCATCGCGCGCGAAAAGAACGTTGAGCGCGATGTGGTTTTTGGCGCTGTGGAATCTGCCCTGGCCCAGGCAACCAAGAAGTTGTACGAAGGCGAAGTGGATGTGCGTGTGGCCATCGACCGCGATACGGGCGACTATGACACCTTCCGCCGCTGGCTGGTGGTGCCTGACGACGCCGGTCTGCAGAACCCGGAAGCCGAAGAAATGCTGATGGATGCGGTAGACCGCAAGCCCGATGCGCAGGTGGGCGACTTTCTGGAAGAACAGATCGAGTCCCTGCCCATTGGCCGTATTGGCGCAATGGCGGCCAAGCAGGTCATTCTGCAGAAGATCCGTGACGCCGAGCGCGAAATGCTGCTCAACGAGTTCATGGCCCGTGGCGACAAGATCTTCTCCGGCACCGTCAAGCGCATGGACAAGGGCGACCTGATCGTGGAGTCGGGCCGCGTCGAAGGCCGTCTGCGCCGCGCCGAAATGATTCCCAAGGAAAACCTGCGCAACGGCGACCGTGTGCGCGCCATGATCATGGACGTGGACCTGACCTTGCGTGGCGCACCGATCCTGCTGTCGCGCTCGGCGCCTGAGTTCATGGTGGAGCTGTTCCGCAACGAAGTGCCCGAGATCGAACAAGGCCTGCTCGAAATCAAGAGCTGCGCCCGCGATCCAGGCAGTCGTGCCAAGATTGCCGTGCTCAGCCACGACAAGCGCATCGACCCCATCGGTACCTGCGTCGGCGTGCGCGGCAGCCGTGTCAATGTGGTGACGAATGAGCTTGCCGGTGAGCGCGTCGATATCGTGCTGTGGTCCGAGGACCCCGCCCAGTTTGTGATTGGTGCGCTGGCGCCTGCCAATGTGTCGTCAATCGTGGTGGACGAAGAAAAGCACGCCATGGACGTGGTGGTGGACGAGGAAAATCTCGCCATTGCCATCGGCCGCGGCGGCCAGAACGTGCGTCTGGCGTCTGACCTCACGGGCTGGAAGATCAACATCATGGACGCTGCCGAATCTGCCCTCAAGCAGGAAGAGGAGACCAGCACCTCGCGCAAGCTGTTCATGGAAAAACTCGATGTGGACGAGGAAATCGCCGACATCCTGATCGAAGAAGGCTTCTCCAGCCTGGAAGAAGTGGCCTATGTGCCGCTGCAGGAAATGCTGGAGATCGAGCGTTTTGACGAAGAAACGGTCAATGAACTGCGTTCGCGCGCCAAGGATGCGCTGCTGACCATGGACATTGCCCGTGAAGAAAGTGTTGCCCGTGTTTCCCAAGAGTTGCGTGATCTCGAAGGGATGACGCCTGAGCTGGTGACCAAGCTGGAAGCTGGTGGAATCCACACGCGTGACGACCTGGCCGATCTGGCCATTGATGAATTGACCGAGCTGACCGGCCAGTCAGAAGAAGAAGCGAAGGCCTTGATCTTGAAGGCGCGCGAGCACTGGTTTGATGGACAGGAATAAGGTCAGGAGGCACGGAACAAGATATGTCGAGTAATACTGTTGCTGAGTTCGCCGCCGAACTCAAAAAATCGCCGGAAACCTTGCTGGAACAACTGCACTCTGCAGGCGTGTCCAAGCAGGCAGCGTCCGATGCACTGACTGAAGCAGACAAGCATAAGTTGCTGACGCACCTGCAGGCAGCGCACGGCTCCGCAGACCGCAAGAAAATCACCTTGACCAAGAAGTCGACCAGCGAGATCAAGCAGGCCGATGCCACGGGCAAGGCACGCACGATCCAGGTCGAAGTGCGCAAGAAGCGCACCTTCGTCAAGCGTGATGATGTGGTGGAAGCCAATTCGGAAGAAGCCATCAAGCACGCCGAAGCCAAGCAAAAGGAAGCCGAGCACAAGGCCGAACTGGCCAAGCGCGAGGAAGAAGCCCGCCGCGAAGCCGATTCGATCAGCAAGCAGGAGGCTGACCTGGCCCAGGAGCGTGCTGCGCGTGAAGAGCGCGAGCGCAAGGAGCGCGAAGCCGAAGAGCGCGCCGCTGCCTACGCCGCTGCCGAAGCTGCCAAGGCCGCTGAAGCCAAAGCCGCCAAGGAAGAGGAAAAGCGCGAGCATGCCGCAGAAGCTGCAGCCCGTGTCGAAGCCCAGGCAGAAGCCAAGCGCAAGGCTGACGAAGAATCGCAGGCCCGCGCAGCGGAAGAGACTGCGCGCGCCGCAGACTTGGACGACCGACGCCGCAAGGCGCTGGCCGAGGCCGAGGCCATTCGCGCCATGATGAATGCACCCAAGAAGGTGCTCGTGGCCAAGAAGCCTTCGGAAGAAAAGAAGGAAGCCAAGCCTGCCGACGCCAAGAAGGGAACCCTGCACAAGCCTGCAACTACCGGTGCGGCTGGTGCAGCCAAGACGGGCCCAGGCGCAGGCGCCAACAAGGAAGTCAAGTCGGCCAAGCTGTCGTCGAGCTGGAGCAACCAGAACGACAACAACGGCAAGAAGAAGGAAATCAAGACCCGTGGCGACAGCTCCGGTGGCGTGGGCGGCCGTGGCAACAACTGGCGCTCGGGTCCCCGTGGCGGCGGTCGCCGTGGCAATGATCGCAACGATCACCACCAGGCAGCTGCGCCGGTGGAAGCCCGTGTGCTGGACGTTCATGTGCCAGAGACGATCACCGTGGCCGAGCTGGCCCACAAGATGGCCATCAAGGCATCCGAAGTGATCAAGGCGCTGATGAAGATGGGCCAGATGGTGACCATCAACCAGCCGCTGGACCAGGACACCGCGATGATCGTCGTGGAGGAAATGGGTCACAAGGCGCACGTGGCTGCGCTGGATGATCCTGAAGCCTTCACCGCCGAAGAGGAAAACCAGGCCGAAGCGGAAGCTCTGCCACGCGCACCAGTGGTGACCGTGATGGGCCACGTCGACCACGGCAAGACCTCGCTGCTGGACTACATCCGCCGCACCAAGGTTGCGGCGGGCGAAGCCGGTGGCATTACCCAGCACATCGGTGCCTACCACGTGGAAACGCCACGCGGCGTGATCACCTTCCTGGATACCCCGGGTCACGAAGCCTTCACGGCCATGCGTGCCCGCGGTGCCCAGTCCACCGACATCGTGATTCTGGTGGCGGCAGCCGACGACGGTGTGATGCCGCAGACCAAGGAAGCCATCAAGCACGCCAAGGCGGCTGGTGTTCCTATCGTGGTGGCCATCACCAAGGCAGACAAGCCAGAGGCCAATCCAGACCGCGTCAAGCAGGAGCTGGTGGTGGAAGAGGTGGTGCCTGAAGAATACGGTGGCGATTCGCCATTCGTTGCCGTGTCCTCCAAGACCGGCCAGGGCATTGACGAGCTGCTGGAGCAGGTGCTGCTGCAGGCTGAAGTGCTGGAGCTGAAGGCTCCGGTGGATGCCAATGCCAAGGGTATCGTGATCGAAGCCCAGCTGGACAAGGGCCGCGGCCCTGTGGCCACGGTGCTGGTGCAGTCGGGTACCCTCAAGGTGGGCGACGTGGTGCTGGCGGGCCAGACCTATGGCCGCGTGCGCGCCATGGTGGACGAAGATGGCAAGACTGCCAAGGACGCAGGTCCTTCGATCCCGGTGGAAATCCAGGGTCTGTCCGACGTACCGCAAGCTGGTGATGACTTCATGGTGCTGCCCGATGAGCGCCGCGCCCGTGAAATTGCCACCTACCGCGCCGGTAAGTTCCGCAACACCAAGCTGGCCAAGCAGCAGGCTGCCAAGCTGGAGAACATGTTCGCCGAGATGGGCGCCGGCAATGTGCAGACCTTGCCGATCATCATCAAGGCCGACACCCAAGGCTCGCAGGAGGCGCTTTCCGCTTCGCTGCTCAAGCTGTCGACCGACGAGGTCAAGGTGCAGATGGTGTATGCAGGCGTCGGTGGCATCTCCGAGTCCGACATCAACCTGGCATTGGCTTCCAAGGCCATCGTCATCGGCTTCAATGTGCGTGCAGACGCGCAGGCCCGCAAGACGGCGGAAGGCAATGATGTCGATATCCGCTACTACAACATCATCTACGACGCTGTCGATGAGTTGAAGGCAGCCATGTCCGGCATGCTGGCGCCCGAACAGCGCGAAGAGATCATCGGTATGGCCGAGATCCGCACCGTGTTCGTGGCTTCCAAGATCGGTACCGTGGCGGGTTCGTACATCACCCAGGGCCATGTCACCCGCAGCGCGCACTTCCGCCTGCTGCGCGACAATGTGGTCATCTACACGGGTGAGATCGAGTCGCTGCGCCGCATGAAGGACGATGTCAAGGAAGTCAAGGAAGGCTTCGAGTGCGGTATCAAACTGCGCAACTACAACGACATCAAAGAAGGCGACATGCTGGAAGTCTTCGAGATCAAGGAAATCGCCCGTACGCTTTAAAGGCGATAGCTGCTGGCGCAAGCTGTGCAAGGGTTCAAGGCTGAAAGCCTTGAATCCATTGCCCGGCAAGCGCCTTCAGTTCACTTTTTATACATGGCAACCAAACGCAAATCTGCTGCGCCGAACCGCAGCTTCAAAGTCTCTGACCAGATCCAACGGGATCTGTCGGAGTTGATCGCCCGCGAGTTGAAGGATCCGCGCGTTGGCATGGTGACCCTGCAAGCCGTGGAGGTGACGCCGGACTATGCCCACGCCAAGGTGTACTTCAGCCTGCTGGTTGGCGATCCGGATCAGACCCAGGATGCGCTGAACCAGGCCGCAGGTTTCCTGCGCAACGGCCTGTTCAAGCGCCTGCACATCCATACCGTGCCCACCTTGCATTTCATCTATGACCGCACCACCGAGCGTGCGGCCGACATGAACGCCTTGATCGCCAAGGCAGTGGCGTCGCGCGGCCCCGAAGAAGGTTGAAGCATGAACGCCACTCGCACCAGGGTGCAGCGGCGCCCTGTGCATGGGGTGGTGCTGCTCGATAAACCCATTGGCCTGTCCAGCAATGACGCTTTGCAGAAAGTGAAGTGGTTGCTGCGCGCTGAAAAGGCCGGTCACACAGGCACGCTCGATCCGCTCGCAACTGGCGTGCTGCCGCTGTGCTTTGGCGCTGCCACCAAATTCAGCCAGCTGCAGCTCGATGCGCCCAAGACCTACGAGGCCTTGGTGTGTCTGGGCGCCACCACCACCACGGGTGATGCTGAAGGGGATGTGGTGCAGAACTGGGAGCTTGGCGCTGCGGAGCGCGCTGCCCTGACGGCCCAGCGCCTGGCCCAGGTTGCTGCGCAATTCACCGGCGATATCCAGCAGGTGCCGCCGATGTACAGCGCCTTGAAGCGCGATGGCAAAGCCCTGTATGAATATGCCCGCGCCGGTATCACCATCGAGCGCGAAGCGCGTGCTGTCACCATCTATCGGTTGGAATTGACCATCTGCGAAGATGAGCAGTCGTTCATTGCCATCAAAATGGTCGTTCAATGCAGCAAGGGCACGTATGTGCGTACCCTGGCAGAAGACATTGGTACCGCCTTGGGGGCGGGAGCGCATCTGCGCAGCCTGCGCCGTGTCGAGACGGGCGGCATCGACCTTTCGGGCACCGTCACGATCGAGCAGATCGAGGCAACGCCTGACGCGGAGCGTCTGCAATACGTACTATCGGTAGATACATTGCTGGCGGCGCACACGCGTGTCACGTTGGATGGCGATAATGCAGCCAGATTTCTGTCCGGCCTGCGCCGGCGGGGGGAATGGGCGGATGCGGATGCCGTGGCCGTCTATGGGGATGTATCGACGGTCCGTCCCGAGGCATGCCAGTCTTTCGGGGTTGCAGGCCATTCATTGCAGGGCAGCGTGGGCGCGAATGACGATCCACCGGCACTGCTGGGCGTGGCGCACATCCGGGCGCGGGAACTCATTCCCGACCGGCTGCTCAGTCCCATCGAGATACAACAAATTTTGGAAGGAACGCCGCGTCCACAAGCCAGCGGCATTTTGGAAACATCATGAGCAAACAAATCCGCAATATTGCGATCATCGCCCACGTTGACCACGGCAAGACCACCATGGTTGACCAACTGCTGCGCCAGTCCGGCACTTTTGCCGAGCACGAAAAGGTCGTTGATACCGTGATGGACAACCACGCCATCGAACGCGAGCGTGGCATCACCATTCTGGCCAAGAACTGCGCAGTGTCCTGGAACGGCACCCACATCAACATCCTCGACACCCCGGGCCACGCGGACTTCGGCGGTGAAGTGGAACGCGCGCTGTCCATGGTGGACGGCGTGGTGCTGCTGATCGACGCGCAGGAAGGCCCCATGCCCCAGACGCGCTTCGTGACCAAGAAGGCGCTGGCCCTCGGTCTCAAGCCCATCGTGGTGGTGAACAAGGTCGACAAGCCCGGTGCCAACCCCGACAAGGTCGTGAACGCCGCTTTCGACCTGTTCGACAAGCTGGGCGCTACCGATGAACAGCTGGATTTCCCCGTGGTCTACGCCTCGGGCATCAACGGCTGGTCGTCCAAGGAAGAGGGCGAGCCCGGCGCGCAATGGGGCCCCGACATGTCGGCCCTGTTCGAAACCATTCTGGAACACGTACCATCGGTGCAGGGCGATGCCTCGGCACCGTTGCAGATGCAGGTCTCGGCGCTGGATTACTCCACCTTCGTGGGCCGTATCGGCGTGGGCCGCATCACCCAGGGTACGCTCAAGCCCGGTCAGCAAGTGGCCGTGATGGCAGGCCCGGATGGCAAGAGCTACAACGGCAAGATCAACCAGGTGCACACCTTCCAGGGTATTGACCGCGTGCAAGCGACCGAAGCCGGTCCTTCCGAGATCGTGCTGGTGAGCGGTATCGAAAACATTGGCATCGGCGAAACCATTACCGACACCGCCAATCCGCAGCCGCTGCCGATGCTGAAGATTGACGAGCCTACGCTGACCATGAACTTCTGCGTGAACACCTCGCCACTGGCAGGCCGCGAAGGCAAGTTCGTGACCAGCCGCCAGATCTGGGACCGCCTGCAGAAGGAGCTGCGCTCCAACGTGGCGCTGCGCGTCAAGGAAACCGACGAAGACGGTATCTTTGAAGTCTCGGGCCGCGGTGAACTGCACCTGACCATTCTGCTGGAAGAAATGCGCCGCGAAGGCTATGAGCTGGCCGTCTCCAAGCCCCGCGTGGTGATGCGGATGGTGGACGGCGAAAAGCACGAGCCTATCGAGCTGGTTACCGCCGATATCGAAGAAGGCCACCAGGGCGGCGTGATGCAGGCCTTGGGCGAGCGCAAGGGCGAGCTGGTGAACATGGAGCCCGATGGTCGTGGCCGTGTCCGCCTGGAATACCGTATTCCTGCCCGTGGCCTGATCGGTTTCACCAACGAATTCCTGAACCTGACCCGCGGTTCCGGCCTGATCTCCAACATTTTCGACAGCTACGAGCCTTATAAGGGCGAAATCGGCGGCCGCAAGAACGGTGTGCTGATCTCGATGGACGATGGTGAAATCTTCACCTACGCCCTGGGCAAGCTGGACGACCGTGGCCGCATGTTTGTCAAGGCCAACGATCCGGTGTACGAAGGCATGATCGTCGGTATCCACAGCCGCGACAACGATCTGGTGGTGAACGCCACCCGTACCAAGCAGTTGACCAACTTCCGCGTCTCGGGCAAGGAAGATGCGATCAAGATCACGCCTCCTATCGAACTGTCGCTGGAATACGGCGTGGAATTCATCGAGGACGACGAGCTGCTGGAAATTACCCCCACCAGCCTGCGTGTGCGCAAGCGCCACCTCAAGGAACACGACCGCAAGCGTGCGCAGCGCGAAGGCATGTAATTCGTACCGGGTGCCGAACGGCACCCTTGTACCACCCAAAGGCCGCATTTGCGGCCTTTTTTACGTTTTTGGCTCCATGCCATCCAATCCTGTAGCGACGCCCGCCAATCCGCTGCTGTATCTGAAAGATGCAATGGTATAAATCCAAAACTGTTGTAGAGCGAAGCCAATGGCAAACACCGTTTCAGGCCGGATAACTCCCGCCATTTACCTGCAGGCCCAGCAATTGCATCGTGCCCGGGCCGTCAAGATTGCGTACCTGTGCTGTGCAGTGCTGGCCCTGGTGGGCGTGGCGGGTATTGCATTGGGGTATCGGTGGGGCTTGATGGTGTTCGCGGCGGGCATCGGTGGCCTGCTGGGTCAATGGATTGCCGAGAGGTTTTACATACCCTACAAGGTGAAAAAACTCCATGGGCAGTACAAAGACCTGTCGAGCGAGTTCACGATGACCTGGGATGCGCAATATCTGCAGGGACAAGGCCCGAGCGGGCGCAGCCAGCGGCTGTGGAGCAATTACTGCAAGTGGAAGGAAGACAGGCATGTCTTCCTGCTGTATATCGCAGACAACCTGTATGAGATGATGCCCAAGGCCTGGTTTGCAGATGCCGCCGAGATAGATGATTTCCGGCGATGCGCGTCGCAGATCGGGCAAGCGACGCCATAGCTTGTCTGCTGATTTGCGGGGCTGCCGAGCCTTGTCTTTGTATTTGCCGTGCAACGCCAGGCGCTTCAAGGCGCGCCGTACTGCTGAGCCATCAGCAACTCCCGCAGTCGCTGGGCCGTTGCCACCGGCTGCCTTTGGTTCAGTGCAAGTGCAATGCCGATCTGCGGCAGATTGGCGGTATCGGCCAGCTCGCGGAACACGACGCCGGGCGTGGCTGCCTTGGCCACCACGGCGGGCACCAGCGCAACCCCCAGGCCCGCGCCGACCAGGCTCACCAGGGTTTGTGCCTGCACAGCGTGCTGCTTGATCTGCGGTAGAAAGCCCGCATTCTGGCAGGCCAGCACGACCAGGGCGTGCTGGCCGGGCACTTCGCTGGGGCGGTAGTTGACGAAAGGTTCGTGGGCGAGGTCAATCAGCCGCAGCTCGTCCTTGATCAGCAGTGGGTTGCCGGCAGGCAGGGCGGCAATCAGACGGTCGGGCTCGACCATGGCGATGTCCAGGTCGGTGGCCTGCGTGACCGGGTAGCGCAGCAGGCCTGCGTCGAAGTCGCCACTGGCAACGTGGGCACAGATTTCGCGCGTGGTCGATTCGGTCAGCACCAGGTCAATGGCGGGGTAGGCTGCCCGAAAAGCCTGTACCAGCTGCGGAATCAGCGAAAACGTGGCCGAACCGATGAAACCGATGTGCAGGCGGCCGATTTCGCCACTGGCCGTGGCCTGCGATACGGCCTTGACCTGCCGGGCATGGTAGAGCGCGAGCTTGGCGCTCTCCAGCGCTGCCACGCCCGCGGTGCTCAGTACGGTGCCGCGCCGGTCGCGCTCGAACAGCTGCACGCCCAGGTCGTCTTCCAGCTTGCGGATGGATTGCGACAGGGGCGGCTGCGACATATGCAACTGCTCGGCAGCCTGCCGGTAGTTCAGGGTTTGCGCCAGGGTGACGAAGTGGCGCAGCTGGCGCAGATCCATTGATACCTCCTGCATATCAGCGGCTGTCAATTACGACATAGACATGTGCGTCAAACATATCAAATAATCGTCTTCATTGCTATCACCACAACGACGGAGACAAGCCTTGGGTGCATTGACAGGCGTGCGGGTGCTGGACCTTTCCAGCGTGATTTTCGGCCCCATGGCCAGCCAGGTGCTGGCCGACTACGGCGCAGAGGTGATCAAGATTGAGCCGCCAGCGGGCGATTCCACGCGCTACACCGGCCCGGCGGTGGAGCCGGGCATGGCGGCAATGTTCATGGGCTCCAACCGCAGCAAGAAGAGTGTGGTGCTCGATCTGAAAAAGCCCCAGGCGCAGGCGGCGCTGCATGCGCTTTTGCAGAGCGCCGACGTGTTCATGCACAGCATGCGCCCGCAAAAGCTGGCCAAGCTGGGGCTCGATCCGGACAACCTGCGCAGGCAGTATCCGCGCCTCATCTACGTGGGCCTGCATGGTTTTGGCGAAGACGGCCCCTATGCGGGCCTGCCTGCTTATGACGATGTGATCCAGGGCATGAGCGGCCTGGCAGACCTGATGGAGCGCCAGACGGGTGAGGCCCGCTACCTGCCCACCATTGCGGCCGACAAGACCTGCGGCCTCGTGGGTGCGCACGCGGTGCTGGCGGCCTTGTACCAGCGCGAGCGTACGGGCGAGGGCAGTTTTGTGGAAGTGCCCATGTACGAAACCATGGTGGGTTTCAACCTGGTGGAGCATTTCTACGGCATGCATTTCACCCCTGCGCTCAGTGGCGCAGGTTATCCGCGCGTGATGGCGCCCTGGCGCAAGCCTTATCGAACGCTGGACGGCCATGTCTGCATGATGCCGTACACCGATGCGCACTGGCGCCGCTTTTTTGCGGCGATCGGCCAGCCCCAGCTGGCGCAGGATGAGCGCTTTGCCACACAGGCCATGCGCACCCGCAACATTGCGCTGCTGCTGGAGACGATGAGCAGCTATGTCGCGCAAAAGGAAACGGCTTACTGGCTGGCCACCTGTGAGGAGCTGGAGATTCCAGCCGCCCCGGTGGCGCGCATGGACGACCTGCCCCATGACCCGCACCTGCAGGCCACGGGTTTTTTTGTGGAAAAGGAAGACGCCGCCATGGGCGTTGTGAAGTTTCCGCGTTCGTCCGTGCGTATCAACGGTACGCAGCCCGCCATCGGCATGCCGCCGCGCCTGGGCGAGCACACGCAGGCGCTGCTGCGCGAGGCTGGCTGGGACGACGCGCGCATTGCGGCACTGCAGTCGGATAACTCCTGAATAGATAGTATGAAGCGGAGACAGAATGAGCGCGAGCAACCTGATTTCTTCTACTGAAAACCGTGCGGCTGCGCTGGCTGGTACGCCGCGCATGGGGCAGGGCTTTGTCTGGCAGGATCTGCGGATGGGTCAGCAGCTGCGCACCTTCCGCCGTACGGTGACCGAGACCGATCTGGTCAATTTCATCAACACCACGGGAATGCTCGAAGCGATCTTTATCGAAGACGGCTACGACGGCGGCGCCATTCAGGGCCGCCCGGTGCCTGGCGCGCTCACCTACACCCTGATCGAAGGCTTCATTCTGCAAAGCATGATCCAGGGCACGGGCCTGGCCATGCTGGAGCTGCACCAGAAGATTCTGGCCCCGGTGGTGGTGGGCGACACCGTAGAGGCGTTGGTGGAAGTGACCGACATCAAGCCAACGAGCAAAGGTGGCCGCGCGGTGGTGACATCGCGGATTGAGGTCTACAACCAGCGGCAGGAGCAGGTGATGGTGTATACCGCCGTGCGCCTGCTGGCGGGTCGTGGGGCATAGCGCGCTGTCGCAGATGCTGTGACCGGGCTGCCTTGCATACCAATCGCTTTGAAGAGAAAAAACAGGAGACACACGATGAAATACGGATTTTTACGCGGTACGGCGCTGCTCGCCGTTGCCGTGGCGGCAGTCTGTGGTGCGGCGCAGGCGCAGGATGCCTGGCCGAGCAAGCCGATCACGCTGGTCGTGCCCTTCCCGCCAGGGGGGCCAACCGACATGGTGGCGCGGGTGCTGGCGCAGCAGGTGGGCCAGCAGCTGGGACAGTCGGTCATCGTGGACAACCGCCCCGGAGCCAATGGCAACATCGGCAACGCGATGGTGGCCAAGGCACCCGCTGATGGCTATACCGTGCTCTACAACACCTCGTCGATTGCGCTGAGCCCATCGCTCTACAAAAAACTGAGCTATGACGTGGCGAAGGATCTGCGCCCGGTGGCGTTGACGGCGGTGGTGCCGCTTGGGCTCGTTGTCAATCCCAAGGTGCCCGTGAGCACCGTGCAGGAATTGGTGAAGTACGCGCAGGACAACAAGGGCAAGCTCTCGTACGGCTCGGCGGGCAATGGCAATGTCACCCATCTGGCAGCGTTTCAGGTGGTGCAGCACTACAAAATTGACGCAAGTCATGTTCCCTACAAAGGCAGCGCTCCGGCCGACGTGGATCTGGTGGCTGGCCAGATCGATTTCATGACCGACACCATCAACTCGGTGGCGCCTTTCATCAAGGACGGAAGGCTCAAGCTGCTGGCTGTCAGCACCGCAACGCGCATTCCCAATTTTCCCAACGCGCCGACACTGGCTGAAAGCGGCATGACCGGGTTTGAGGCCGGTGCCTGGCAAGGCGTGATGGTGCCCGCCAAAACGCCCGATGCGATCGTGGAGCGCCTCAACGCGGAGCTGATGAAGGCCCTCAAGGACCCGGGTGTGCTGGAGAAGCTGCGCGTGCAGGGCACCGAACCGCTGGGCTCCACCCCCAAGGCGTATGGCGACTACATCCAGAGCGAAATCAAGCGCTGGGCGGGCGTTGTCAAAAGCACGGGTGTGTCCCTGGATTGAACGAAAGCAACACCATGACGATTCTCAATGGATTGGGCCTGACGCGCATCCCGCCAGAAGGCGAGGCGTTGCGCGCCGAAGTCCGCGCTTTTCTGCAAGAGGCGGTCAAGGACATTCCTGCGCATATCCGCGCCAAATCCTGGAGTGGTTATGACCCTGCCTTCAGCCGCAAGCTGGGCGAAAAAGGCTGGCTGGGCATGACCTTTCCCACCGCCTACGGCGGCCATGCACAGGGCGCCTTTGCGCGCTACGTGGTGGTGGAGGAGTTGCTGAACTTCGGCGCGCCCGTGGGTTCGCACTGGATTGCCGAGCGCCAGAGCGCCCCGCTGATCCTGAAATACGGCACTGAGGCGCAAAAACAGCGCTATGTACCGCCCGTGGCGCGCGGTGAGAGCTTTTTCTGCATCGGCATGAGCGAGCCCAATGCTGGGTCGGACCTTGCCAGCGTGCGCACGCGCGCCGTGCCCAATGATGCGGGTTGGCTGCTCAACGGCCAGAAAATCTGGACGACCAATGCCCAGCACTGTCAGTACATGATTGCGCTGGTGCGCACCTCGGGCGAGGCGACAGACCGCCACAAGGGCCTGTCGCAGCTGATTGTGGATCTGAGCCTGCCCGGTGTGACCGTGCGGCCGATCGAAGACATGTCGGGCGACAGCCACTTCTGCGAAGTGTTTTTCGACAACGTGCAACTGGCGCCCGATGCGCTGGTGGGCGCCGAAGGGCAGGGCTGGGAGCAGGTGACGGCCGAGCTGGCCTTTGAGCGCAGCGGGCCCGAGCGCCTGTTCTCGTCCGTGGTACTGTTCGACCAGTGGCTGGCCTTTTTGCGCACCGAGGCAGCACCTCGCACTGAATCGCTCAGGCTCGCAGGCCAGATCCTCACGCGGCTGGCCCCGCTGCGCGCGCTATCCGTGGCGGTGCAGGAAAAGCTGGTGCAGGGCCAGAGCCCCATCGTGGAGGCCGCTCTCGTCAAAGACCAGGGCACGGTGCTGGAGCAGTACATTCCCGCCGCGATTGCCGATGACCTGATGGCGCGGGAGGGCGCCGCCATTCCGCACGAGTTGCTGCTCACGCTGAACTACCTCACCCTGGTCTCGCCGTGCTACACACTGCGCGGCGGCACCCGCAGCATTCTGCGCGGCATGATTGCACGCGGCCTGGGCCTGCGCTGACCGCAAGGAGAAGAACATGGACCATTTGATCATTGATGCCCTGCGTGATGTGCTGACCGGGCAATGCACGCCTGCCGTGGTGCGCGCTATAGAAAATGAAGTTGCAGCGCACAATGGGTGTGCGCCAGAGGCGGATTTGACCAAAATTTCTGCCACGGCGGCAACCCTGTGGCAGCAGATCGAGGAGACTGGCTTCGCCGACCTCTTGCTGCCCGAAGAGGCGGGTGGGGCGGGCCTTGCGCTGCGCGACGCCTTTGCCGTCTGGGATCTGCTGGGCCAGCACGCCATGCCACTGCCACTGCCCGAAACCATGCTGGCGCGGGCCTGGCTGGTGGCGGCTGGCGTGGCCGTACCGCAGGGCGCGATTGCGCTTGCGCCGCATCTGCTGGTGGAAGGCAACGGCCTTTGCGCAACTGGTGTGCGCGGCGCCCGCGTGGCGCAATGGGTACTGGGCCAGCAGGGCAGCGATCTGCTGCTGCTGCCAGTGGCTGGCGCGCAGGCCAGCCCGAGCATTTTTGTACTCGATGCCGATCTGCGCTGGAAGGCCGAAACCCTGGCCTCGGCCATCCGCGTGGCAGCGCCCGCATCCTTGCTGGTGGCACAGGCGGGGCTGGTGTCGGCGCTGCTGGCAGGCAGCCTGCTCACCACCTTCGAGAGCACGCTCAATTTTGCCAACGAACGCCAGCAGTTTGGCCGCCCGATCGGCAAGTTCCAGGCCATTCAGCACGAGTTGGCGGTGATGGCCGAGCATGTCAGCGCGGCCCGCATGGCCGCACAGATCGCCTGCGAGGCCGGTGGCGTGCTGGCCGATCCGCTCAAGGTGGCTGTGGGCAAGGCGCGCACCGGCGAGGCCGCGGTGGAGGTGGCGTCGCTCGCGCATTCCATCCATGGCGCGATTGGATTTACTACCGAATTTGACCTGCAGCTGTTCACCCGCAGGCTGCATCTGTGGCGCCAGACGGCGGGCAGCGAAAGCTATTGGCAGCTGCAGGCGGGCCAGGCCCTGGTGGCAGCGGGCGGCATGAGCCTCGATGTGATCCGCCAGATCACTGGCAGCGCCGCTGCTGCTGCCTGACCCGGCGCCGCGCCCAACCCGGTCCGCTGCCGGATTTGGCACCTGATTGACCGCAGCCAGCGCCGTTTTTCGGCTATGGTTGCGGTTTTGTTTTTACATCCGTTTCTCAATCATTCGAGTACGCGAAGGCAAAGCGCAGGCAGTGCTGACGCACGACAAGCGACGCCGACAAAGTAATCGGATGATTGAGAGGCGGAATAACGATAAGGAGTCAGTATGTCGATTTACACGGAAGACGTACAAAGCGAAGTGCACGGCCGCATTGGCTTCATCACCCTGAACCGCCCCAAGGCGCTGAACGCACTGTCGCTGGCGATGGTGCGTGAGCTGATGGACCTGCTGCTGCGCTGGCAAAAGGACGAGAACATCGTCGCCGTCGCCATTCGCGGCAGCAACAAGGACGGCGCATTCGGGGCCTTCTGCGCAGGCGGCGACATCCGCTTTCTGCACGCAGCGGGCATGGCGGGCAACCCCGAGCTGGAAGACTTCTTTACCGAGGAATATGCGCTCAACCACCTGATCCACCACTTTGGCAAGCCCTACATCGCCTTCATGGACGGCATCGTAATGGGTGGAGGCATGGGGATCAGCCAGGGCGGCACTATGCGCATCGTGACCGAGCGCACCAAGATGGCCATGCCGGAAACCGCGATTGGCCTGTTCCCCGATGTGGGCGGCGGCTACTTTCTCTCGCGCTGCCCTGGCCACGTGGGCGAGTATCTCGCGCTGACCGGCCAGATGATCGGCGCGGCCGACGCCATCGCCTACAAGCTTGCCGACGGCTACCTGCCCAGCAGCGAGCAGGCCGCAGTATGGGACGGGCTGGTCACCGGCAGCTTTGCCAATGCCAAGGCGGTAGAAGATTTTATTGCTTCTAAATTAATAGCGACTCCTGCACGTCAAGCAGCCGCTGATGCTGAAATTGACCAGTATTTTTCCAAAGGCGATGTGCCCTCCATCATCCACGCCCTGGAAGCGGCTGGCAGCGATTTCGCCAAGGCAACGGCAGAGACCCTGCGCAAGCGCTCGCCGCTGATGCTGTACGTGGTGCTGGAGCAGATCCGCCGCGCCCGCCAGCAGACCCTGGCCGACGATCTGCGCATGGAGCGCGACATGGTGCGCCACTGCTTCTACCTGCGGGCAGACCGCAAGAGCGAGACGCTCGAAGGCATCCGGGCACTCGCGGTAGACAAGGACCACACCCCCCGCTGGAGCCCTGCACAGATTGAAGAGGTGGACCTGGGCGAAGTGGCACAGATGTTTGCGAGCCCCTGGCCCGCACATGCGCATCCGCTGGCGCACCTGAAGGGCTGAGTAAAGGATCGCCCTTCAAAAGCAAAGCCACACATCGGGCGGCTCTGTAGTTGTCGCAAATTGTTGCGTAATGTCGTTAAGTTGTTGTTTTTTAAGTATGTGAAGTAGTCTCTTCGATGGCAAACGCCGCGACATTGGCCTAGGGTACTACGAGGACGTAACCCTAAGCCAGGCGCGAGACGAGGCCCGAGAAAAGCGCCGCGCTGTGCGCCTCGGGCTGGATGTGGGGCTGCCGCCAGTGGGCCAGCGCGGGGCGTTGGTGGCGGCTGAATCCAAATCAGTGGCGCATACGTTTGAGGCCGTGGCGCTGGAATTTTTTGAGTCCCAAAGCAGCGCATGAAAGCGGGCATAGAGCACCGAGTCTCGCTGAGCGATCAGGCATTGGCGTTGTTGGAGAAAGTGCCGCGCATTGAGGGTGCTGAGCTGCTGTTTCCGTCTCGATCTGGGCAGCTCCCCATAGCCAATCTCGCATTGAGTGCAATCATGCATCGCCATGGGTTGGAATACGTACCGCACGGCTTCCGGTCAACTTTCCGGGATTGGGCCGGTGACCACACGAAATAACCTCGAGAAATTCTGGAAGCGTCCTTGGCCTACGCGGTGGGCTCCAAGGTGGAGGCAGCATAGCCGAGCCGCCACTTATCGCGCGCAAGCCGAAGCCGACTCCACTGCCCGCCGCGATCTTGCAGATAAGGCCTCAGCCCTCGATGCAAGTCTTGCAGAAGGCGTCGGAGTGGTCGCGGAACTCGGAGGCGCTCTTAAACAGCGAGACGCCGAAGCAGCTGCGCTGTGCGATCAGGTGAACATCGAGCGCAGATTGCACGCCGATGCGGGCGACCAGGCCTGCAGCTCCAAATAGAAAAAGCCTCCCCGGCGCTGAACTGCGCCACTATGGCACTTGGGAGGCTTTTTCCGTTTGTGGGGCCGTATGTGCATAGGCCTCTGTGGCTTCTTCTTTCGGGATCGGAAACGCAGGTGATCAGAGTTTTGCGCGCGCAGACCTTTTTGGCGGTCTTCCCCTTGGCTTTGGTGGTGGCGCGTAGCACTGCCCAGGAAAAAAACTGTCTCTACTTCTCTAAGTGAGACTAGACCGAATCCCGGCGTTTTTAACAGGTCGTTTGGATACGCTTTAGCAACTTGCTCCTCAGAAATAATGCCTCTTCTAGCCAGTGCATTGAGTGCCCGGGTGGTAAGCCTATTTGTTAATGGGGAATACTGGGGGGAGAAAGATTTAGCCATTTAATTTTGAATCTTTAGCACGCACGCGAATCCCTCGCTCCCCGACAGTATCAGAGAATGACGACTAAGTACAAGCACTGTTTGTCAAGCATTATTAATGATGGCTGAAGTTAATTCAAATATCGAATCGCGCAATCCAATATTTGAATCTATGCGAGAATTTACAACGAAAGCCTAGTTATTAACAATTCACGGAATGCAAGTGCTGCTGATTTCAATAATTCTGTGAGATGATAGCCAGTTGCTATTTTTGTAAATATTTATTGAATTAACTGATGTTGTGGGAAAGGATTTAGGGTAACTGATTGATGTGACATCAAGGAGTTTTCCAGTTTGGAGGTTTTATGAAATCTATGATTTTGAGAAAAATATTTGTTGCTTTTATATTTTTGAGTGCCAGCTATTCATATGCTGCAGACGGTGATTGGGATCTTTCTTCTTTTTCATACACTGAAGGTGCGGAGTCTCATATTGTAACGGATAAAGTTAATTCTTTAGGTGCGCCTAGTGTTGGATTAACTGTTGATCAAGCGATTTCGGGATCAACCACATCGGGACAAATTATATCGGGAAATGGCTTTGTTGCACAAATCCGGGCCGCAGCGGTAGTAGGCTCGGATGATGAGTGAGACGAACTGGGGTCGGCGCAAGTACCGCACCACAAACTGG
>NZ_JACHKZ010000021.1 GCF_014207855.1 Comamonas odontotermitis
CACCGAGCTGGGCACGCCCCAAACGGTGGCCGTGGCATAACTACGTCTGGGGTTTGGGGAGACTCAGTCTCAAACCGATTTATGCAACAAAGCCATGAAAATGCATAAAAAATATACGCTTTCTTGGCAACGCGGTTTTACGCTGATAGAGGTGATGATTGTGGTGGCCGTGGTTGCAATCCTGTCTGCGATCGCTCTACCAAGTTACCAGGAATACATTCGCCGAGGCCATCGGGCTGATGCGCGGGCGGGCTTGCTACAAGCAGCGCAATGGATGGAGCGAGCCGCAACAGCAGGGGGCAATTATCCGACCCAGCTGCCAAAATCCTTGCAATGGAAGCTTGCTGATGACACTTCGGATCCTCAGAAACGTTACAACATTGAGTTGGCATCGGGTAATACTGCGAGTGCCTTCACATTACGGGCTATCCCCAAAAGCCCTGGCCCCCAGGCAGGCGACAAGTGTGGCACTTATACGCTGACCAATACGGGTGTGCGCGATGTTACTGGCGCCAGCAGCGATGCTGCCAGCTGCTGGGGTAAATAGAGGCTTGGTTGCATCCCTCGATTTGAGATTGATCTATCCCCCAACCCCAGACGCAGCCATGCCAAGGCTACCGTCTGGGGTATTCCCAGTTCTGTGAATCGATAGAGGGTGCGGGCACAGATATTGAGCGCGGTCACCTACCGCTCGAATGTCCTTGGCCATCCCCTTCTCACCCCGCCTTTTGAAGCCATTCACGCGGCGCAAGGCCAGCGAGTTCACTGCACACAAGCAATTTGAGGCTCCACGATATCTGCATTTTGGGTACCGCAAGCCTAGCTTGCGGTGCCACATCTGCTTTCGGGAAGCCTCAATTTCTGTGCCGTAATCCGCACGTAATTTTCACCGGGATTACATGCTTCTTGCGGATCAACGTTGAGGCAACTTGATCGCGCAAGTCCATGTCCAGCAACAAAATTATGTACCGGATTGGCACCATTTGAGACAACGTGGAACCACCTTAATCACTCCCACTCCATCATCAACGGGACTCGTAAGCCCGCGTGATTAAAGGGATTTTTGATGATCGACTGAACCTTTACCGTCGCCTTTTACCGTCAAAAACACGCACCTTTTGCTGGCGCGGGTTATGGAACGATTTGAGGGGCGTCGACACTTTCGATTCTATTGTCAATCACCTCCTATCCTAACTTAGGAACCGGGTCCACCAAGCACATGCTCGCTCAACGGCACATCTAGCTCTGCGGTGCCCTATCCGAAAGACGAGCGTAAACTTGGCTACCCAACCACTTGGACACCAGCTCCCGCATCTCTGGCTTGCCCATGTAATCAGTGAACAGTTCTTCATTCAGCTCCATGCGCTCAACAAATAGTGACTCAAGGACCTGCCGAAATACGAGCTGGAACTTGTCTAGGGAGTTGACCTCTGCTGCCTTCTGCAGGGACTCGTTCTGGCTTGCGGCTTCAGTGATCTGATCGAAGAACAATTGATCTGCATCATTCAATTCGCCGCCGAAGCGCTGATTGATGATGTCGATCAGGCGTGACAGCGTAACGGGTTCCTCACGCACCATGCCTGAGCCCACCTCTCGTGGGCCGTCAAGCGGTTTGGCATAGCCCTCATTGAGGCTGATCGAGCCTTCGCTGATTTTCTGCAAACGGTAGTAATCGAGTTCAACTTCCTCGTCGAACCGATAGTCCGGTCCGCTCTTGCGCTTGGGCAGCTTCAGCGCGAGATGACGCAGATAGGTGAAGAGTTTTTCCAAATCACTGTCCTGATAGGGAATCACCTGGCTCAAGAAACCGTACAGATTACGAAAGGCCTGCAGCTTGCCGCGCCACAACTCCGCTTCATCCTCTTCGCTGTTCTGCAACTGCACAAAGCGCGCGACCGCTTGATCAAGAATCACATTCATCAGCCTGTGATCACCGGGGCTCTGGCGGCGCTTAGGCGCAAAGAACACATGCGCAAACTCGGCAATCTCGGTTTGCAGGTAAATGCCCGAGGCATCCAGCTCGGCCTTTACCTCGTAGAGCTTGTCCGGATCGACCTGCTCGCCCATTACCGAGCCGTCGTAGTACTGACGGAAGGCCTCCTGGATCTCGTCTGGCTCGTTGACGAAATCAAGCACGAAGGTATCGTCCTTGAGTGGGTGGGTTCGGTTCAAGCGCGACAAGGTCTGCACGGCTTGAATGCCCGCCAGCCGCTTATCCACGTACATGGTGTGCAACAACGGCTGGTCGAAGCCGGTCTGGTATTTCTCGGCCACCAGCAGCACGCGGAAATCCGGTTTGGCGAAGGTGTCAGGCAACTCCTTTTCCTTCAGGCCGCCATTCATCTCCACCTCTGTGTACGACCTCTCCGGAACCTTATTGTCTTCCACTGTGCCGGAAAACGCCACAAGGCTCTTTATCGGATATCCCTTTTCCTGGATGTAGCGATCGAACTCCAGCTTGTAGCGCACTGCCTCCAAACGCGAGCCGGTCACCACCATCGCCTTGGCATGCCCGCCAATCTTGTGCCGGGTGAACTGCTGGAAATGCTCGACCATTACCTCGATCTTCTGGCCGATGTTGTGCGGGTGCAGGCGCATGAAGCGGGCCAGCGCCTTGGCCGCCTTCTTGCGCTCGACGTTGGGGTCGTCTTCGGCCTTCTTAATCAGCTTGTAATAGGTCTTGTAGGTGACGTAGCTCTTCAGCACGTCCTCGATGAAACCCTCCTCAATCGCCTGGCGCATGGTGTAGCGGTGGCAGGGCTCGCCGTTGCGGCCAAAGATCGCCAGCGTCTTGTGTTTGGGCGTAGCTGTGAAGGCGAAGAAGCTCATGTTCGGCTGGTGGCCACGCTTGGCCATAGAGCGGAACAGTCGCCCGAGTTCGACTTCGCCTTCTTCCTCGGCCATTTCCTGGGCCTTACGGCGCAGTTCGGCACCACCCAACACGCCCTTGAGCTCGGTTGCCGTTTCGCCCGATTGCGAGCTGTGCGCCTCGTCGATAATCACTGCATACTTGCGCGTGGGCAGATGGCTTTTGCCGCCTTCCCCGCGCTCCTCGTTGAGCTTGGCCAGTTGCCCTGCTACGAACGGGAATTTCTGTAGCGTGCTGATGATGATGGGTACGCCGGCTTCGAGTGCTTCTGCAAGCTGACGCGAGTTCTCGTCGATCTTCTGCACCACACCCTGGCGGTGATCGAATTGGTAAATCGTGTTTTGCAACTGGCGGTCCAATACCACGCGGTCGGTGATGACCACCACGCTGTCAAACAGCCGTTCGTCGTCTTCATTATGCAGGCTGGACAGGCGGTGTGCCAACCACGCAATGGTGTTGCTCTTGCCACTACCGGCTGAATGCTCTATCAGATAGTTGTGTCCCGCACCTTCGCTTGCTGCAGCCGCCACCATCTGGCGTACCGCCTGCAACTGGTGGTAGCGCGGAAAGATCAGACTTTCCTTGCGCACTTTTTTACCGTCGTCCGTCGTCTTCTCTTCTATATTCAGGTGCAAAAAGCGGGCAAGTAGGTCGAGCAAGCTGTCGCGCTGTAGCACTTCTTCCCACAGGTAGGCCGTTTTGTAATTGCGGCCGTCATGGTCGGGCGGGTTGCCGGCACCGCCATCCATACCCAGGTTAAAGGGCAGAAAGTAGGTGGCAGAACCGGCCAAGCGCGTGGCCATGTGCACTTCTTCTGTATCCACTGCAAAATGCACCAGCGTGCGTTTGGTGAACACGAAGATGGGTTCACGCGGGTCGCGGTCGTGGCGGTACTGGTGAATAGCATTGGCTGCCGTCTGGCCGCTCAAGGGGTTCTTGAGTTCCAGTGTGACCACCGGGATGCCATTGACCGACAGCACCACATCCAGCGACTTTTCCGACTTGGGGCTGAAATGCAGTTGGCGGGTCAGTCCCAGCCGATTGGCCTTGTAGCGCGCTTCCAGCTCTGGGTTCAAGCCGTGGGCCGGGCGGAAGAACGCAATGCGCAAAGTCTTGCCGAAGCACTTGAAGCCGTGCCGCAGCGTGGCCAATACACCGTGTGTGTCCAGCCATTTGCACAGTGATTCCAGCACCCGCGCGCCGGTCTGCTCGCCGTGCAGCGCTTCCAGCTTGTCCCACACCTTGTCTTGGGTGGCACGGATGAAGGCCAGCGCCTCATCAGGGAAGATTGCGCGTTCGCGGTCGAAGCTTTTGGGATTGATCCGTGTGTATCCGTCGCCCAGCAAGACGGCTTCGATGGCGGTTTCGAATGCGGTTTCGCTGGTGCGTTTCATGCTCCTCCCTCTTTCTGCGCGATGTACTTTGGAAGCAACTGCTTGAGTACAAAGCAGAACTCTTGTAGCCGCTCGTTGTTGTCACGACATTCAATGTTAGCCAATACAGCTCTTGCCTCTTTGATCGACAACGGTCGAGTCCGAGTCCTTGATCCGAAACCGAAGAAACCATCGATTCTTGCTTTCCTCAACTGGCGCAGGGACTCTTCATCCAGTCCGAGCACCTTGATTGTTTCTGTCGCGCCTTCATGACCGTCAGGGCTGGGGTGTACATGTCCGCTCCAAACGAAGTGAAAACGCCGTTCGCAATCATCAGAAAGTGGCGAAACAAACCGCTGTTCATCCCACCAACTAGCCTTGACCGGCGCACCGTATCCGTGAGATTTGTCACCGCCATCTGTGGGAAAACAGGCAACAACGTTCCGATATTCAACGTCTTCCCATTCAGTGCATTCACACTGCGGTTTAATATGCTCGACATGGGATGAGCCACTGTCAATAGACCGCCCCGTATAAGCACATAGCCAGCCTTGCTCTTGGAGCAATTTGGACTTGAGGTCGTGATACGCCTTTGTTCCCAGTAGGTCCCGATACGCGTGATTGACTTCACGATTTTCGTCGCGCCACTCTGTGAGTTCCTGGGGTGGGTGTGTCTTTGCAATCCTTCTCATTCAGACCTCAGCAGCACGAATCGGTCTAACAGTGCGAGGGCTTCCTGCAAATCAGGAAAATCACCTATATCGGCGCGAAGTTTCTCCGCAAGGTTTCGCGCCTCGCCCAACCTGTCTTCATCAATGGCTTGATAAACTGCAGAAATGCGCTGCTCTGTCTCGTAATCACGAGCAGGAACGCCCATGATGTTCTGCAATATCCAACTGCTATCCATGCCGAAGGACTGAGATGCATTGGCCACGACGACTTTTCCTGACTCATCGTGGTGCAATAGCCGCAGCTTCTCAGGCTTAACCTGACCAATGACTTGTGGCGAATGGGTGGAGACAACGAACTGACATCGAGTGAAAGTGCTCTGAAGCAACCTTAGTACTCGACGTTGCCAGCTCGGATGCAGGTGCAGCTCGATCTCATCTATCAGAACCAGCGCCTCACCTTCGGCGATAGGGTTATTACTATCCGGGTTGGCGATGGCCAACCGCCGGGTGAGGTCAAAAACCAGCGCCAACAGGCCGCGCTCACCGTCCGAGAGTTGCTCAAGAAACAACGGCTGGCCACTCTTTGCCACGCTGAATCGTGGGGGTCGTACATCGTGAAGCGCGAGGTCGCGCACCTCTGGAAGGAAAGTCTTGATTGCCTGTTCGAGCTGCTGGAATAACCGCTCTTTCGTGGTGGACGCAAAGTCGGAAGCAACAACCCGGTACCAGTTGGCAAAATCGTTGAGCGATACTTCCAGTTGATTGAGCGCTTTGTCATATGCAGTCGCTGCATCAAGTTTTTTTGGCTTGGGCAGCGCGGGTGGCAGTCGGGACAGGAAACGTGACGTTGTATAGAACACCGCAAGTGGCTGTTGACGACGTTCCTTAAGGAAGGCAATCAGTTCATCTACATCAGTTGCTGCATCGTCGGGCAAAATGCGGACAGCAGAGATGTCCGAGGCTTGATCAAGCTGAATTTCAATCAGCCTGACTTCATCGTTGATTTCCTGCTCTTCTTTCGAGCCCTTCTTTGTCTCGCGTGTGGCAAAGCGCAACTCGTCTCGACGCTTTGTCAGAGTCTCTACTTTGTCAGCAGCCAGAGGTGCCGCGTGGGTCAAGTCGGTAGTGATTTTCGCCATATCTAGGTCAAGCGTGACTGACATGGATAGACCAGGTTTGCCCGATTGGACGTCTGTATCGCTCAAGCCTAGCGCAGATTCTCTGGAAACAGTGAACTTGGGCAGCCCCAGCGACAGCGCACTTGTCAGAGCCTTCAACACGCCCGACTTGCCGACTCCATTCACGCCGGCAATTACCGTCACGTCATCGGCAAAGTTGAGGTCGAGTTGATCGAAACCCCGAAAGTTAGCGAGTGTGATTTTCTTCAGTCTCATCCGCTCATTTCCTCACAATGGGATCTGACCCGTAACAGCGGCGGTGATCAGCGCGGCGCGACGTTCTGAAAGAAGGCGCAAGGAGTCCCGCAGTTCACCCCGGACTATCTCAAGCCGCGAGTGCCTATCTGCCAGAAATTTTTGTATCGCGAGTTGCTCGTTGATCGGCGGCAATGGAACCGGAACCTCCTTGATGTTTGACCCAGAAATGGATGCCAGATTGGTCGAACGCTTGGCGCGGCTTTCAAAGTAGCGCTTTGCCTGGAGTGTCGATGTCCAAAGCGCCAGCCAATCGGAATCAACTGAATGAGGCCGCACAGAAAAAACGTGGTTCTGATGGAGGCAAGGTGCTATTTCGTCTCGCCAAACGCAACCTCTGCCAAGCTTGTCGATGTCACCTCCCTCGTTCATCAGCACATCGCCATATGCCAGAAGGTTTGACGCGGCCTCTGATACGGGTACCTCAACCGTCGACACGTCGTCTAGCTTGAGGTATCCATCCTGGACGTTTGCGACGCGTAGATACGGGTACTCCAGTAATTCCCCAGAATACTGCTTGCCCAGCGTCAAACCACCTCGCACATCAGCAAGCTGCTTTAGACGCTGCAGCCCCCAATGCACCGGAATTTCGCCCAGCCATTCTTGGCCGGAGGGTTTGAGTGGGACATTGGAGTCGAGACCGCGAGTGACGATGCGACTAATGAGGGCGGTGCGCTTTTCTTCAAGCAGCGCCAGCATGCGTTCCTTCTCGGCAATCAACCCGTCGACGCGGGCGGTTTCGCGGTCGAGATAGTTGGCAATTGTCCTTTGCTCTTGTATGGGTGGAAAGGCAACTTTGATGTTGAAGTAAGCTTCAGCATCGAGATTCTGGATTCCAGTGGTTTGTTTGATCGCCGGAAAGTTTAACCGCGCGGAGTAAAGCGATGAATGAACATAGCTCCAATACTGCGGCAGCATTCCATCTTGAAGTCGGATGCGAGCAACGAAATTTGAGCAAACTGCCTCGAAGGCATGACCAAAGTGAACTACGCACCCAACCAACTGATTGTCGCCACCACCGGATTTTTCGATAAGCAAATCGCCTTCCTGTAAAACTCGTTGTTCACGAGAGCTCATTGCAACCGAACGAATAGTGGTTGGCTCGTTGGCAACTGACCGGCGTATGCGATCAAAATCTGCGACTCGAATACAGATGATGTCGTTCTCGCCATCGGGTTCATCGCCCCAGATACCGTTATGTATTCCGGATATTGACCACTTCAGGCGCTTCAAGGGCCAATGCGGTGGCGGTGTTGCTCGCCAACGCTGACTCGCATTTTCAGGCTGAAACAACGGGCAGGCAGTCACTCCGTCACCTCCCGCAACAACTCCAGAATCCGCTGCTCCACGCCAGCCAGCTCCGCATCAATCTCATGCAGCGGGCGCGGTGGCTGGTATTGGAAAAATACGCGATTGAAGTTGATTTCGTAGCCCACCTTGCCGATGCCGCCATCCTGCTCGTCCAGCGTTTCGCGGTCGATCCAGGCATCGGCCACGTAGGGTCGCACTTCACGCAGGAAGTAGCTGACGATGTCTTCTTTCAGCGGGATGTTCTCGGCGTCTTTCAGCGCCGGGTCGGGCTCGTACTCAACGAAGCCTTTCTTGCCATCGCGATGCAGGCCGAGCAGGACATATAGGCCCTGCGTGGTGAGGTCGGTGGGCAGGGTTTGGCCCGGAAAGTAACGGGCATCCTCCAAAGGGTCTGCCTTGTGATGCTTAGCGATCACCGGCGTGGCATCAGGGTCCACGGTGGCAAAGCAGTCGCGGAAGATTTTTTTCTGCGCAGTGCCCTTGGCGCCCTTGGCCCAGCCTTCGACGTCGTCGGGCAGGATTTTGAACACTTGGTGCACAGTGGCCCAGGCCTGGTTCCAGTCCAACAACGGTTCGGTGCCAAGTTCGTCCTGCACCGCTTGCAGGGCGTCGAACAGCTCGGGGCAGGTATTGAGGAAACGTTCGCGGGCCTCCTCGGTGATCTGGAAGCGCAGGCGCAGCGGACGCAGCACGGTGATGCGGCGGTAACCGAAGTCGGTGTCATTGAACACGCGGCTGGTGGTTCGCTCAATCCACTTCTGACCCTCTAGCGCCTCATCCTTTGGTCTATTCGATGACCATTCCTGCGGCTTCTCGTCCTTGTCCAACCGGACCCAGCTAGTAATGTCCGAACACTTACCGTGTTCGCAGGTAACGGCGTCGAGCGCGGCTTGGTCCAGGTAGCGGCGCTTGTCACCCAGACTGCGCTTCATCGGCGTGTAACGTTCGCGGGCGTCAATGAGCTGGATCTTGCCCTTGCGGTGCGCAGCCTTGCGGTTGGTGACCACCCAAATGAAGGTGCCGATGCCGGTGTTGTAGAACATCTGCTCGGGCAGGGCGACGATGGCTTCGAGCATGTCGTGTTCGATGATCCAGCGGCGGATCTCGCTTTCGCCGCTGCCGGCGCCCCCGGTGAACAAGGGGGAGCCGTTAAAGACGATGGCGGCCCGCGAGCCCGGCAAATCCTTGTTACCCGGTTGGTAGTCGGCAAACTTGCTGATCATGTGCAGCAGGAAGAGCAGCGCACCATCGTTGATCCGGGGGAGTTTGCCTCGGTATATCTTCCCGTTCGGCCCTTGGCCACGGAAACTGGGCCAGCGGTCGATGACCTTCTTCTCCGCCTTCCAGTCCACGCCAAAAGGCGGGTTAGCAAGCAGGTAGTCGAACCAGTGCATGTCCTCAAAGCGGTCATCGATCAGGGTATTGCCTAGCTCGACGCGACTATCCTTCTGGCCCTTGATGAGCAGGTCGGATGCGGCAACAGCATAGGAGCGCGGGTTGTAGTCCTGTCCGTACACCTTGACTGTGGCCTGATCGTTATGGGCGCGAATCCAGTTCTGCGCTTCGGCCAGCATGCCGCCGGTACCGCATGCGGGGTCGCAGATGGTAACGATGACACCGGACTGAGTGAGCACGCTGGTGTCGGGCTCCAGCAGCAGGTTGACCATGAGCTGGATGACTTCACGTGGGGTGAAGTGGTCACCAGCAGTTTCATTTGCGGCCTCGTTGAAGCGCCGGATCAGGTCTTCGAACACCAGTCCCATGGTGATGTTGTCCACCCGCTTGGGGTGCAGGTCGATCTCGGCGAATTGGGACACCACCTGGTAAAGACGGTTGGACTCTTCGAGCTTCTCGATCTCCTTGTCGAACTCGAAGCGCTCGAAGATCTTGCGGACGTTCTCTGAGAAACCGTCGATGTAGTCAGACAAGTGACGGCCGATGTTATCGGGGTCGCCCTTGAGCTTTTGAAAGTCAAGCGGGCTGTGGTTGTGAAAACCCAGCGGGGTTCCTTCCTCATCCTTGGCCAGGTTGTTGAGGATGGCGTCGATGTTCGGGATGTTCTTCGCCCTGAGCGGCTCGTAGCGCTTGAGCACGGCCTCCTTACTCGGCGCCAGCACGGCATCGAAGCGACGCAGCACCGTGAGCGGCAGCATGACGCGCTCGTACTGCGGCGGACGATAGGGGCCACGCAGCAGGTCGGCTACCGACCAGATGAAATTGGCGAGTTGCTGAAAGTTAACGCTCATTGTTATTGAACCATCTTCTTTTTTGGTTAGGCCGGCCAGTACAGCCGCTTCAACGGCACGATCCGTTTGGTTTCAGCATCGGTCCCGTCGTAGTGCTCAATCAGAGCCCGCACTACGTGGTCCAGCGTCCACATCGCCAACGGAATGGAGGCGCGGTCAGCTTCGTACAGGGCGTCCTTGCTGAAACCGCCCGTGCTGACATACAGCCCGCGGTCATCCTTGTGGCGGCCGCCGAGGAAGCTGCGGATTTCCTGACTACCCATCTGCCCCTTGCGATGCTTGACCTCTACGACGATGCGCGGATGTTCGAAGCCGAAGCCGTCTGGCGAGGCCACGATGTCCTTTCCGCGGTCGGAGCCGGGCGGAGAGACCTGGGTCTTGTAGCCCATGGCGCGCAGGATGCCGGCGACTAACTGCTGCATGTCATCCCACTCCAGTTCGTTGACCCGATCCTTGATGCGTTCCAGCGCCTGAGACTCAATGTCGGCCAGTGGATCGGCGATGACCTCCTCGGCTTCCTCTTCCACTGCCGGCGCGGGTTTGCCCTTCAGTGCGGCCAGCACTTCGGCTGCCGCGCTGGACGGTACCTCGAAGAGGGTCAGGGTCGAACCCAGACTGTTCTTGCTGCTCGCGCCCAAGTTGTCGCGTAGCAGTTCCTGCGCTTGCCACTGCACCTTGCGCGCCAGGGGCATGCCTTGCTCGGCCCACTCGGGGTGGTGCTCGGCTGATCCAGTGACATTGCCGATTGAGTACAGGCGATTGGCGGGTGAATAGGTGATGACCCAATCGCCCTCCTGAATGTCGTTGACGAAGCGCCAGACTTGGGATGCCCCCGAAACCACCGTGCCTTGTTTTGCAAGGGGCTCGGCGGACTGGTACAGGGCAATCAACTGCTTGCGCCCAACACCGGGCTTGGCATGGGCTGCCAACTGGTTCCAGCCCACGGCAGCCACGCTGCGTTCCCGAAAAGCGTCGTACAGGCTGCCGCCTTCGCCGCGCACCATCCACATTCTGGCCATCGTGTTCCCTCTCATGTTTATACCCATCAATCCAACACGACCATGAACTCAGTCGCCAGTGCAGTCGGTTGGACATCCCGGACATTGCGCTGCAACGAAACCAGACCGTAATCCGCCATCAGACGCAAGGTACGGGACAAATTCGGGACCTTTCGACCACTGAGCTCCGCCAATTCTGTTAGTGACTTCGGCTGCTTCTCGTGGATTAGGCGCAGCAAGCGCCGGTTGTCATCTGAGAGCACGGCAGCAAGCGACGCCAACGAATTGAACCAAATCTGCGGCGTTTCGGCCCTTGGTCGCTGAGGATGCGCGCCATCTGGTCGTTGAATGCCGACGATGCACCGTTTCATGATGAGCCCCAGAGTCCCGAGATATGCTTCCAAGCCATTGTATCAGTGTGTGATAATCATCGTCGACTTCAAGTCCCCCTACCCTGCCCTAGCCAGGCTTCACTTGCTCGGCAGTCTTCTGAATCCTCGATCACCCGCCATGACCGCATCCAGCATGTAAGGAATCAGTGTCGTGGCATCGACCGCTTCGCCATACGCCTGCGCGTGTAACGTGGCGTAGCGGTCGAGGTCGGCTTTCAGGCTGACCGGGCACGCGAAGGTTAGTTCCGTGGATTCGAGTTTGGGGAGCGGCCCAAGCCGCAGCTTTTTCGCTGTGTTCATCGCATGGCCCCTCGGTTGAAGAACATTGGCTGGTAAGGACGAAGCTGTAAATCGCGGTTCACGATCACCCGGACCGGCAAGCCCTGCCGCGCCGTAAGCGTCGGCTGCACGTTCATGTTGCGCCGGGTCATCTCCTGCCCGACCTGATTGATGCTGTCCTGCGCACCGTCGCGTCCAGCGATCACGATGCGATTGCCATCCTGTCGATTCTCTGGCGCTGCCAGTTCCGCGCCGACCCCAAAACAAGGTGGTCAGGGCCGCGACGGCCAGGATGCGGCCCCAATGCCGATCCACCCCATCCTCCAGCCCGGCATAGCCCGCCGGGTCAGTGCCCACTAGGTTGTCCAGCGTCAGCGAAGACGTATCCGGCAGGATGATGCGGTTCCACACCATCTGCACCCGGCTCTGCCCGAAGCTCACCTGGCTGGCGCCCCGCGCTCCTTGACCTTGTTGCACAAGATCCGAAGGTCTTCGGCCTGAATTTCGGTCAGCAGGCGATTCTGGAAGACCGGCAGGATGTCCCGGTCGATGATGTGCATGCGCGCGGCGCGGGTGCTGTCGGCCCACCTCGTATGGGCGAGATACGTCTCCATCGCCGCGCCGAAGGTTTTGATGGCGCGAACCCGGAGCTTGTCGCGTTGTTTTTCCAGCGCGGGCGAGATGCCCTGGAGAACGGCTTTGCGCGCCTCCAGGAGCAGTTCGCGCGCCATTGCCAGCGAAATACCACCTGGCCCCGTAGCGGCCGATGGTCAAGGTCTCGCGGCGTCCGTTGAGGCGGTAGTCGTAGCGGAAGGTGACGGTATTTGCGGGCGATACCGTCACGCACATCCCATCCCGGTCAGAAACCTTATAAGTCAATGACTTAGGCTTCAGATTGCGCAGCGCTGTGTCGGTCAGCATCGTGGTTTTCTCCTGTTTTTTTGACGGCTTTTACCGTCAGGGACCAGGAGACCCGCTGATGCCCGGAAAGCCGCATGAAACAAGCTTTCCCGAGAAGGCTTTTACCGTCAAAGACGGTAAAAGTCTCAATAGTGAACGAGAGTGTCTTAATTCCGCATCAATTCTTACCGTCAGCGCTACCGTCAACCGTTTTTGCTGGCCGGCGATAGCCACCGATAGATACCGAGACAAATTTCCTTATAAATCAACATGTTACTGCAATTCTATCGATAGCTGGCGATAGTCCTTGAAGGACCTAAAGTCACTCCCACTCCAATATATACAGAGTATTTAAGCCATTGATTAATAATGATTTTCACATCAACAAATAATCAATAGCCATCACACTAACCATCAGAGAATAGTGCTGTAACTTGCTCTACTTTGCTATTTATGTCGTGGCTGCATGATGGTTAAGCCGCGATCCGTATATCGAAGCGAGTCTCTTCGTTCATCTTCCGCGCACCTAGGGCCAACTGGGTTGCCTTGATGTACGCCTTGTGGAACGACTCAGCCTTGCTCTGCATGTCCTTCGACAGAACAATCCCGTCGTCACCCATGGCCGTCATGTAGGCCTTGTAGCTCAGACTCATCGCCTCCGGTGTGCGGAACTCGCCTTGCAAGACTTTGAAAAACTTCTGCTCGATCTCCTGCTTGGCCTGGTCGGTCATCTTGGCAGGCGCATCCCGAAGCATGACAGTGACGTTTGACATAGTGACTCCTTGGTTGATGGAGTTCGCAGTGTAGCGAAACACTGTATGCATGTACAGTGTCTTGTGCACTTCGCGCCATAGACAATTCTGTAACTTCAATTAACAATAGCGGGATGAAAGCAGCATTCTTGATTTTGGCCTCTGCAGTGACCTTGACCGCCTGCGGCTCGTGGAAACACCCCCAGTACACGGGCGAGGCTGGCCGCGCTCAATTCGAGCGGGACAAGCATGAATGTCAGCAAAGTGCACGGGCTGGAACAAAGAACAACCAGCAGGCGCAAGAAAGTACCCGTCCCACCATGTACAGCGTTCACAGTCAAGATATGGGCGGCGGATACTCCTCCGTGACTGTGACGCCACAAAGCAATGGTTCCGCGCCATCCGTGAGTAAGTACGACAGCGGAGCACAGAACACAGCCGCCTTTGCGTCCCGTGACGCATGCCTGCGTGCACGGGGCTGGAGCTTCTCTACTGGCGGTTGACCCTACTCCTCCGCCCCTGCCATCGAGTTGACGGCCTGAGCCCGCATCGTCTTGGGCACCGACTTGAGCACCCGCATATCCTTATCCAGCGTGGCATTCTTGATCCGGCTGCGGATCGTGGTCGGCTTGATGACGATTGGCGTATCTGGATAGCGGTCGTTCCAGGCGTCACGCTGGGCCACTGCCGCGGCCAGTGCCTTGTCATCCTGGTCAATGATTGCCTGGGTCATGCTTCCAGTGATCTGGTTCTGACGCTTGCGCAGCAGCGCGGCGTCCTGCATGAGCGGCATCGTTGACCGGGTTTTCTCAGCGTTGGCGGTTGGGTTGAAGCCGAGCGCCTTGATGGCACCAGCGGAGGCAGGCAAGTCCATCACCTTGCGCCCGCGCGCGTCAGTGTTGTAGCCCTTGCGCATGATCTCCGCCCCGGCAATTGCGTTGCGCACGGCAGTCGGCGCCAGGTTGGCCGCAGCCTTGCCGACATTGCCCTCATCGAGCGCCCCCACGGCATCGGCCGCCTGTGTCACCAGCGAGAAGATCGGCCCAAGCACCTCAGTTGCTTCGCGGC
This sequence comes from Comamonas odontotermitis, assembly GCF_014207855.1. GTDB lineage: Bacteria > Pseudomonadota > Gammaproteobacteria > Burkholderiales > Burkholderiaceae_C > Comamonas > Comamonas odontotermitis_A. Next base: position 14,293 of record NZ_JACHKZ010000021.1, read on the forward strand.
TCTTGATGGTTTCATTGGACGGCTTGAGCACACCGGTGCCAGGAATGAGATTGCCCAGTCCCAGCCGACCGGAGAAGTCAAGCGGCAAGTGAGCGGATACACCGTACAGCGCCAGGTCACCAAAGGTTTTGCCCAGCGTTGCATATGCCCAATCACGCTTGGCGCGCTTCATGTTGGTGTTCAACCCGAACATCTGCCCGACAGTATCAATCAAGTCATCCAGATCATGAGCGAACGGAAGCCCCTCCTCCCCCGAGGCCAGCACCAGAACCGCCAGCATGGTCAGCGCAGCGCGTTTCCCCGCCGGGCCAGCGTGAAACATGCGATTCAGCAACTCGATGTAGGTCAGGCTGTACTGCTTGAATGTAAACAGCAGGCGGCCGGTAGTGGATCGTGCCCAATTGGGGCGGCTGACCTTGTTGTAAATGCCTTGGGTCTGGTTGACCGCACGCACGGCAAAGGCATATGGGTCTTTCTGACCCTGCTCTACAGCCATGTTCCAGGCAGCGATAAACGACAGGCGACGGTTGAATCCCTCGGCCGCCGCGAACATCGAGCCCCACAGGGTAAAGAATGCTTGCGCACGGGCGCGTGCACCCTCCCCGCTGCTTTGCACCTTGTCGGCCAGGCCCGGCACCTTTGCTGCTGCGCTCACCAGCTTGGCAGACAGGCCGCGCGTGCCTGCGCTGTAGAGGTGGAAAATCTCTTGCGCATCGACAATCCCCTCTTGGCCTGCCCGCTTGAGCGCAGCCTTCAAGCCCTCATCAGCCATTTGCTTCTTGCCCAGTGCATAGGGCAAAGCCTTTGCCAAGTGGGGCAGCGGGTTGCCGAACTGGGTCAAATATGGCGCGGTCATCATCACCGGCTGGGTCATATTCACCAGGGCCGAGGCCACATTCCCACCCAGGAACCAGGCGAAAGCCAAGCTGCTGGCCATGGCTCCGCCGTCTTTGTTCTCACCCATGAACTGGCGCAGCGCTACTGCCTCGTCCTTGACATCACCCTTTGCCTGTGGGATGTAGCGGATGGCATTGTTAATGTCGCGGTTGTAGTAACGCTGGCTCGCCAGGCGGGCGTTACTCGTGATAAAGCTCGACAGCATGCGCGGCAGATCGGTAGAGAACCCTGGTGTTCCCTTGCGCTCAAGGCGGCGCTTCAATGCGCTGCGCTCGGACAAGGCGGCCTCATAGTATTTTTGCGTCACGGTATCGAAGCCAACCACATCGGCAAAAAGCGCTATCGTTTCAGGAGTTACACCGCGCAGCAGCTCGTGTGACTTCTTGGAATCATGGCCGTGCTCAACCAGGTAGCCGTTCTTGTATTTGTTGCGCGCCGCGCGCAATGCTGCATTTGCCTCGGCCTGCGTTTCAAACTTCTGGAAAAGTACCGTCTGACGATCTCCGTTTTCGTCATACAAAACCGATCCATCGTCATCCAGGGCAGTGACTGTCACCGTGTAGTCGCCAAAACGCATCAGCGGAACATACCCGGCGTTTGCCAAGTTCTGCGCGTGGCTGAATATCTGCGCGGCCTTGGTGCGCGACTCTTGCATACGAGTGAGCTGGGCTCCGATGCTGGCCGCTATATCAGGATCGCGCTGCGCTACCGCTTCCATCGCTTTGGTAGTGGTCGCAATCTGCTTGTCGAATTCCCCCAGCACATAGGACTGTGCGCCCATTGGGTTGTTCATGATCTCGCGGCGGGCATCTGCCGGCAGATAAGTTGCCGCCAAGGCGTAGACCTCTGCGGAAGCCACTTCCATCAAGCTTGCGTCGATTGCTGCGCGCGCTTGCTGATACGCGGCCACGGCCGCATCATCCGCGCCGAATTTCTCGCGCAATTCCTGTTCCGAGAAAACCTTGCCATCAAGCACATGCTCTCCGGCCAGCGTTCCAGCGAACAGGGCCTTGGATGCCCTGCCAAGGGGTGACAGATCTCCCTGCCCCACAACCAGCTGCTTGAATGCGTGCACAACACCGTCCACCTTTGGCAACACCATTGGGGCCAACTCCGACGGACGAATAGCGGCCATGGAGACTGCCGACTGCTGGGCATTCAATAGACCGAACACCTTGCCAAAGTGTTTATCCTTCAAGGCCTTGGCGTACTGGGTGGACAGCGTTTTGTCGTACCAATTAAAGGTTTTGAAACGTGTTGGCTGGGCAATTGCCTCTATGGCCTTGTCGGCAGCGGACTCTGCAGCATCCTTTGCGGGTTGGTCTTGACGGTTTAATTTCGCCTCGCCTTCCCCCGCAAACTTCACCCCGTTGTCAGCAAAAACATTCCGGAGTACACTACCCATAATTCCCCCGCCTGGTCCGGTCGGTGTGTCCTCATTGGACTTTAGCGCCCCGGTCTTGAAGCCAGCGCGGGGGATTTCCTTTTTGGGAACAATTTCATGGGTGTACAGGCGTGCACCGTTCTCATCCTTGCGGACCATCACGGTTTGCACCATATCTGCATCTCCAAGCTTCACCGGTGCCGCAACGTGGTACACCATGGCGTCGTCGTGCGCCCCGCGCATTGCCTCAGCATGAATGACCATGCCGTGGCGCAGCACATCCGGAACCGAAGCGAACGCAATTGACTTGTTGCGACCGATGCCGTGGGCGATAGTCGTACTCACCGCCTGCTTGTCCAGCGAGATCTGGCCGATTGCCGGGTTGTGCACCAGGGCGTTGCCAGTTGCGGCATACCACTGCGGCACCTTGTCGGTAAGTGGTACGCCATCGCGGGCAAATTCGTTGCCACTCAAGGTGGCGACTGCCGGACCATCAAGGAATTCGCGCGCCTTGACGCGGCGCGTATCAAAATCCAGCTCGATACCTGCATGCTTTTGCAGCCGAACCTGGCTCAGGTTGTACTCGGCCATCACCTCCCCGGCGATCTGCATCACCTTCTTGAAGTCGCTCAGGTACTTCTCGGTGCGTGGGGTGTACCCCACGGCCACAAGAACCCGGCGCACCAGGCGGGCGAGGGCATTCTGAACCTGCACCAGGAGCTGCTTATTGGACTTGCCAACTGCGCGCCAGAAGTCTTTATTCATGAAGCCATCGGAGAACACTTCTCCAATGAACTCTTCCTTGGTTGCGTCTTTGCTCATTTCATCAGGCGCAACCTTGCTGCCCACGAATTCCTCTTTGTAGGCTTTCTCCTCGATGTACGGGCTAATAGCGTCCACCAGCTTCTTGTACAGGCCTGGAGCTTTATCCCGCAATTCGTGGGCAAACTCGTGGCCCAGCACCGCCAGCGCCGGCCGGTCGGTGTTGCGCGTGATGAAGGTAGTGCCCTTGTAGTAGGCGCCGTTGAAGTCAGCGTCCGGTACATCCACGCGCACGAGCTTTGAACCAAGCGCACCAGCAATCGCCGCCAGGTCAGCATCGTCTTGCTCGGTGGCCTGTACATTCAGGCCCAATTGCTTGCCAAGCGCATCTGCGGCTTCCTGGTCTTTGCGGTTTAGCTTGGGCGCAGGCACTTCGTCGGATAGGTGCTCTTGGCGGATAAACCATTTGCCGCCCTTGTTCCATGTATATGGATCGGCCTCTTGAGCTTGCTCTTTAGTCAAGCCTGACCGCCACACCCCGTACAGCGTCTTGCCTCGCTTGGTGACATAGGCCTCGATGGGCTCAGCTCCGCGCCAGGTCTTTGCAACCGCCGCAGCCGTTCCCTTCTTTGTCTCAGCCAGCGCCTTTGCCTGCTGAGCAATAGGTGCCACTTCTTTTGCCCGAGTTGGCAAACCAATGTCTTCCAAGCGGTCGAAGAAGTCACTAATGTTCTCGGTGCCTGACAGGTCGATCCGAAGTGCGGCACCGTATCCGGCGCGCTTGTCGGCGTCGGATTGCTTTTCCAGGACCAGTACGCGGGTCGCTACCGAAGTACCGGCGCGCTCGAACGCCACTTGAGGCAAAGTTACATCGGCCATCAGCATGGCGTCGGGATTGTTGCTCTGCCCTTTTTCATTGACGCCATACAGCCAAGCGTCCAAGCGCTTATCGGCCGCCGGGCCGGTGGGGATCAAAGCAACCAAGCGACCACCATCCCGTAGGTGCCCCCATGCCTTATCAACATGATCCATGGCCGTCTTGCCGCCAACACCGAAAGGCGGGTTCATCACAATGGCGTCGTACTTGTTGGACTTGGCCAGATCTTCAAACGTGCCATCTACAACGCGGTCTTCGGCTGGGTTGATGTTCAATGCCAGTCGTGCGCGTAGCGTGCTCGACGGTTCCACCACCGTGCGCTTGACTGCATCAGGGAACCAACGCGCGATAGCACCGTGGCCTGCACTTGGCTCTATGGCGTCTTCGCCAGGGCGCATATCCGCCCACTGGACCATCTTCAACCCCAGCGGCTCAGGGGTAGCGAAATAGTCTTTCCCCTCTTGAGCTTTGGTCTTGGCAGTCTTCTTCTGCGTACCAAAGTAGTAAGCCTTGGCGCGATCCCATTCCGTCAGCGCGCTATTGATCTGCCGGTCGCGGACCTTGCCGCCCTTGCCCTCGCCTTCGTGCCCTGGCTCGTAGTAGTCGCTTTCCTCGAATGCCTGAATGAACGCGTCCTTGAGTGCACGCGCCTCCTCCCCCAGACTCAAGTTTTCTGCAGCACTGGCGCGGCCAGCGATAGTGCCTGCAAACGTGTGCTTCTCCCAGCTCGTGCCGGTGTTGAAGTACCGAATGATCGCGTCCGATTTCTGCCCAGTGCGATAGATCCGGCCTTCCTGCTGGATAGCCATGGTGGGGGCCGACGGCTGGCCCAGATTCACCAGAGCGCGCTGATACTTACCAGTGGTGTCGTGCCCACTCCAGCCGGCGTTCTTCGCAGACTGGACCAGGAGCACCGCTGGCAGCTCCGCATCGTTGTTGAACTTCTTGTAGCGCTCCAGCATGGCCTTGGCTTTTTCATCACCATTGATAGCCATCACTTGGTCACCAAACGCCTTTTTGTAGGCCTCAATGGGCGAAAGCATGTTTTCCAGGCCGGAGCTCAGCAGATCCTTGAACTCGCCACGGAATTCCGAGACCGCGCCGGCCAGGGCCGCGCGCTGGTCTGCGGTCATGCCTTCATAGTCGCTATGCTCGTTTGCGGTCACGTTGAAGGGGTTGAAGCCGCCGCCCTTCTTGTAATCATGGAACACCACCACCTTCCGGCCCAACTCCAATTGCTTTTTCACGTATGGAATTGAGTGCTCAGACTTGATAGCTTCCAGCAAGTACCGACGTGAGAGGTAGTCGAATGATCCGCGAATGAGCTTTTCGAGGGCGTGATATGCCTTCTGGTCCTTGCCCTCCGCCCTGCTTTGCTCATCGATCCACTGGAAAACAGCATCGATGCGATTGCCCAGGTCGGAATCAATGAGCACAAAGCGGCGGTCGTAGTCCGCATCAACATCCAGAACACGCGAAGACAGTACGCCCTCGCGCTTGAGCCAGCTATTGAAATTGCGCTGCATGAGGCCGCTATCTACACCCGCCTCCGGCGCCGTCAGCTTGTTGTAGCGCATGCGATAGCCGAAGTGCTGCATCATGAACTGTTGGCGGCCATCGCCAGAGTTATAGGCACCGCCCTCCGCCTGCGGATACTCAAACAAGTAGCCGTTAGCCCAATCTACGGTCTTTTCGTAGGCAAATGGAGTAGCAGACAGGAATAGCGCACGCGGACGCTTTTCGCCCTGGTTGCCAAGGACGAATTCCTTTTCCCGCTCATAGAGCGCGCGCAGCTCTTTGTTCAGGTCATCGATCTTTTCCTGCAACCTGGTGACAGTTGCAGGCTTGTCGCCAGCTTCTTCGGCCGCCTTGCGCTCATCACTCAGGCGGCGCACCTCTTCCAGCTTGTCTGCATTCTTTGCGTAGTGGCGGGTCCAAACGCCGTCGGGGTGCAGCGTCAGGGCCCGCACCATCTTGAGCGCGTCCGTCTCCTTGGCGTCTTCGGACTGCATCAGCTTATGAGCCTCGTCAGCAACAATCAGATCCCACGAACGTCTTGCCAACTGATTGTTCTGGCCCACGTTTGCATAGGTGGTTACTACCACCCCGTGCCCTGCGTCCTTTGTGTCAGCCAGCGCAGTGATACTGAGATCCAGCTTCTTACCAGAGTCGATCCAATCGCTCAGCACCTTGTCGTCAGGAACAACCACCAGGATATTGTTCTTACCCTGACGCGCCTTGCGAGCGATTACGCCCAGGCCGGTAAACGTCTTGCCAGTACCCGTGCCATTGGTGAAAAGCATCCCGTAGCCATCGGGATTGTCAAAGCGAGTTTCAGCCTTGACAACATCCTCCTGTTGCCCGGGTAGCAAAGACGGCAGTGTTGCGCGGACATTCTCAATGCCGCGCGCAATCGGAGTCTTTAGTGAATCGCGCTGGCCTGCGCGGGCCTTAGCTGCTTCAAGGCCTGCAGTAGCAGTTGCTCTAACTGTCGTTGTTGGGATGGACTCAGGCGGTACTCGTCCGACGCCAACATCACCGCCTCGTTCACGGAAGTCACTTCCGGTAGCGATGCCCGCAAGTTCAGATACCCCGTCTCCTGTATGAACGCGCTGATCGCCTCGTTCTCCATCAGCAGTGGCGCGGTCAGCCGGAATGCCAGAATCACCTTGTTGTCCTGGCTGTGCTTCTCCGCGAACCCGTCCACCTTCGCCTCGATCAACTTGTCCATCTCGTCCGGCTCGGCGCTCATCACCTCCCGCCAGAACGGATCCAGCGGCTGGCTTCGTGCTATCTGATTCCAGATCGGTGCGGGGACTTGCTGCATTGTCGTGTGCCTCTGTAGGTGTATCTTGAAGTTTAGCCAATTCCCCGCGTACTGTCTCAGAAGAATCCATGCCGTCCACTGGCAAGTTACTATCTTCCATCATGTCGCGGGCGCCGTTGTACCAGCTTCGCAGGTACGGGCGAATCTTGCTGATAGGGGTTTCCAGATCGCGCGCAATAGCCTCAGCAAAGTCCGCGAACTTACGTGCGCCGGCCTCGATGTGAAACACGGCCAGCTCCGTGCCGATAGCCAGCATCTCCGGGTCGATTCCGGAATTCAATTGACCAAGCTTCTTTTTCAGGCGCTCGCGCAGTTCTGCCGCGCGGTCGGCCGTCACCAGCTTGTTTGCGGCGCCGTAGGTTTTTTCGGATTCCGGCGCGGCTGCCGCTTTGCCGCCATTGGCGCTCGGTGAATCCTTCACGGCCTGTAGCGCCTGCTCCACCGGCGCGTCGAGAACAATAGCCTTGACCGGCTTGCCCTCCTCCGCCGCAGCCACGGCTTGATGATGACCGTCAATAATGTGTCCATCGCTGGACACAATCACTGCCCGGTCACCCTTCGCGGTTTTAGCCTTCTCCACCTTCTCTGTCGAATACTCGGCCTGAGTGGGTTTGAGTGCACCTGCGTTCACCATTTGAGTTTCGTGCTCGATGCCCTTGGCGTTAAGGTGCTTGACCAAGGCGCCGTGTGATTGCGCTGGGACTTGCGGCATTTCAGCGCGTGGCACGCCCATGGTGCCAGTTTCTGCAGGGAATGCCTTCATCCCCTCTTGAATCTTCGCGGTACTGGCCACTTCCGCCTCGGTGCGATCCGCCGTCTGCAAAGCATCCTTCACCAGGTCAAGGCGGCGCTGCGTCAGCTTCTTGCCGGGTGTGGCCGCAACCTTTTCCGCTTCTGCCTGCGTGATTCCAGATCCAGATTGCATGAGGATGGATGCGCGCGCATCTTGATCCATGGCATCCCAGCGCGCCCGAGGGGTGGCTTTATCTCCGTCGATTTCGACAGAATTAGGTCGCGTCACTTTCTGTTCTGGCACAGTGGCAGGGCTCACAGGCTGCGCTGGCTCACCGGCAGCCGTGCCATTGATCTCCTCTTCGGAGAATCCAAGGGAGCGCATCGCATCGGCCTGGCTCACATTGCTTTTGCCAGATAGCGGATCGGGAATGTCCAATTCGGCGTTTGCGTCTGTAGCTGCAGGCGCTTCTTGTTCCTGCCGAGTTGCCCAGTCGTAGGCCGCGCGGTCTTCGGCCTCACTGGCGTTGTAAGCGGCTTCCGGAGCTGCCTGCTCTGCTACCTCAGCCGGAGCATCTTGAACGGCCGCATCCACCGGCGCCGCCTGTTGATTCAGTCCATAGAATGCCGCCAAGCGGTCTGCATCACCTCGATACTGCTCCAGCGCGCGCAACTCTGCCTGCTCTGCAGCGGTCAATTGTTGCGCGCCATCCTCAACATAGTTGCCGTCGGAGTCTTGTACCACCTCGCCGTCGCGCTTGGAGCGCAAAGTCTGGTAGCGCGCTGCCGCTAGGCCAAGCACTTCGTCAGCGGCTTGTGCGCCGGTTTGCGCGGCTTCGGGCACAGATTGCTCAACCGGTGCGGCAGGCGTCAAGAGCTCTTCTGCCGCCACGCCCCCGGCCGCTGTTGCCTCCAATACTGGCTCAATACGTCCATCACCGGTGGGGGTTGCCTCCACCGGTGCAGTGTTTTCGGCCTGCTCGCGCTCAGGCTTACCGACTTTTGCCCAAGCATTCATCGCCCGGTCCTTGGCAACCAGGGCTTCCGCCTCCATGATTCGCTCAGAAGGTCCCTTTTCATTCAGGAACGAGGCCACCTTGCCTACGCCACTGGTGCCACCGGCCATAATGCCGCCCTGCATGAGCGTCTGGACAATGGTATCGGCCACCTGGCCCAGGTAGTCATTGAAGGTTGCGCCCTTGTTCAGGCCCATCTGCGTGAACTTGTCCGTAGCGAATTGTCCGGTGGTAGTCAGCACCTCGCCGGGGACTTCCTTGGACAATGCGTGAAACAGAAGGCCTGCGATCTGGTCAGACGGCATGCCCTTGGCAGCGCCGCGCAGCGCATCCAACTGATGGCCCAATCCAAAGCGCTCGCCAATGACTTCAAATGCCGCAAACAGCGCAGCGCGCTTTGTTGCGTCCGCCACGCTCAGGCTCTTTTCGCGCCCTTCTGCATATTCCTGTCCAAAGCTTTGGGCTGCAATGCCGCCGAGCACCAGCGCCTGGCCGCCCTTGAGCGCCGCGCCCCCCATCAGCAGGGGCAACTGCTGTCCAATGGAATTGATGGCGCCCTCAAGGTTGCGCGTCATCATGTCGCCCCGCTCACCGATGGCAGCAGTTTTCTGCCCAATCAGCTTGTTATTGGCACTGGCAAAATCTTTGGCCAGCTCATCCGCACCACCCACCTCTGCAGCAAACTGCGACAGGCCCAGGGCAGTCTGCCCAATGCCGAGAGCGGCTTTTGCCACGCCGCGCGCTACGGCGTTGTTTACACCGTTGCCTGATTGGTTGGGGTTGAACAGCTTGGCAGTTTCAAAGTCAAAATCACTGTTGCCCACTGTAGGGTTGGCCATCAGTTCCTTGCCTGCTGGCAAGCTTTTGCGCGCCGCGTCCTTGCCCATAGTTTCGGCAAACGCCGCCTGCTCCCCGGCCAGCATCAGTCGCTGGCGACGGGCCTCCGCGCGCGTATCCAAAGGCGCGGGCGCCAATGTATCCATGCCCCGGGCGGAATCGGCTGCCCCCATTTGCTCCGCGCGCTGGCGTGCAACCTGGCCTTGCCAAGTGTCTTGTGCCTCCAAAGCTTTGCGCTGCTCGGGAGTTGCTGCATCCCAGGCGCCCTGCACAGCCTGGCGCATCTCTGGGCGCAACGGGATGCCAGAGGCGTCATTCTTCAAGACCGGAGCATTTGCCTTTATGTTCTCGCGGGTGAGAACTGAACCAGCCTGCCCTGCCTGGTCGTTGTTGAACTCGCCCATGCGGTCAATCTTGTTGCGCCCACGGCCAGCTCGGAGATTGACGCCAAAGGCGGCTTGCCCAGCTTGAGGATCTGTGGCCGGGGTATCCGTTGCGCGCGATGCGCCGGCGGCCGCTGGCGCCCCTCCAAGGAATTCAGCCCGAAGTGTGTCAGCATCGCCACCGGCGCGGGGCTTAATGAATGTGTCGAAGTACGCCTCTTTCGCGCTGCGCTGCTGCTCGGCGGACATCTCTGCAAACTCTGGTTTCGAGGCAAGCTCTGCCCATGCGGGCACCTCTTGCGCAGCGGTGGGGGCTGGCTTGAGCTTGGCAAGCGAAGCAGAAGCCATCCCCGCGGCGGCCACCCCTTTACGGATGTAGTCGGGATCCTCGGCGTAGCCGCCCTGCTTGAGCGCAGTGAAGTAACTCCCAGCGTCCTTTGAGCCGATGACATTGCGGTAACGGCCTTTGCCAAGCAATCCGGCAAAGTCATCTGCAAAAGCGTCGCCATTCTCGTAAGCGCGGTACTTGTCCACGCTTCCCGTCATGTTGTCTTTGGCAGACACACCACGCCCGGAGAAGTCCTTGATATTTCCCAGGTTGTTGGTTCCTGGAATAACGGACTTTCCCCAGCCAGTCTCAAGACCCCACTGCCCAATGATCGCATCCACAGGTGCGCCGGTTTTCTCAGAAACGCGCTGAGCCATTGGCAGTACTTGACCAACAAAATCGTCCACGCTCTTGGACGGTTTCACGCTTGCGCTCGAAAGCCCTACGGGAGAGGTGTACTCAGGAATAGTGGGTGCGGCCGCTTGCTGCACCTCATTGGAAAAGTCAGCGAGCGCTTTGGCATCGCTGAGGCTTGCGGCCAGATTGTTGATGTTGAGTTCAGAATTCTGGCCGTTTTGCTGCATGTATCAACCTACTGAGGGAGTCCCATCAATCGCCGGAGATCGGCATTTGTCGGGGCCATGGTAGGTTGGGAGGTGTTACTCGTACCACTCGTAGCAGCGGGTTGCGCCGCCTGTTGCGCACGTCCGCCACCGGCGGATTGGATCTGATCGTACAAGGCGCTGGCAGCAGCCACATCGGCCTCTGTAGGTTTGAACCTCCCAGTCAGATCGGCCTTGGCGCGGTCGGCTAGGTTTCTCTGAATAAAGTCGGTGCGGCTAAGCACCTTCCCCTGCTGGATCTGCTCAATGGCCTTTGGCAGTGGAATGCCAAGAGTCTGAGCAAGATACTCCGCATCGCGTTGCAACGGGCCTGTGGTGGAGCGCATGCTACGTGGCGACTCTGGCGCCGTGAAGACTGGGCGCGGCACGCCATCCGGACCGGTGCGCACGAGGGTGGCGCCAGGAGCAACCGACTTCAAATCAGATTTTTTACCCAGATTTATTTGCTGCTGCAACTGTGTCAATGTGCTGGCTGGCATGGGCGGGATGTCGGCAATGATCTGCCCGGATGAGTCCACCACAGCAAGCGCCTTCTGTCCGTTCACATCGATCATCCTTGCGCCTGCGACATCTTCATGCAACGGCTTCCCGGTGAGTGCGGAGTGCGCATCTGCAACCGACCGGCCAAGCAATGTTGAGTCGCCAGTGTTGAGGGCTTGCACCACGCTTTGGAGCGCTTGGATACCGCCAGCGGACGCGCCTGCCGCAGCCTTGCCAAGGTTCGCGGTATTGTTGAGCGGTGCAACTTGCTCCAGGCCTTGTTGCACTGTCAGTCCTGCGCGGGCTTTTGATGCGTCAATCTGGTCTTGGATTGGCCGGTTTGCCGCATTGGATTGCGCCTGAGCCAGTGTGAGCCCGGCGTTTACATCGTTGGTTTGCTCCACAACTGGATTGCGGGACACTGCGGCACGCACCTGTGAAAGGCCAAGACGGCCCTTTTCGCCATCTAATTCAGCAGAGATGCGGTTGTTTTCCTGCCTCAAGGGGCGCAGCTCTTCCTTGTCACCGAGATCACCCAACTCGGAATCAGTGCGAGCGTTGGAAAGCATCGCCAGTCCTGGGGTTGTATCCACGACGTATTGATTCCGCGCCTTGCGGGCGGCAATATCTGATTGGTACTGCTGGGCGTCACGAAATCCTTGGATCGCAGCAAGGCCAGCGATTGCATTGAAAGCCATGTGTCAACCTCGCTTAGAAGAATGCGCCCACGATGTTCCCCAGCATTCCGCCCATTGCCGAGCCTTCTTTCTGGTTCGCCTGCGCCTGGTTGGCAGCTGAGTTGTAACCGCTGCCGAGAGAGCTGCTTGCGACTCCAGCCAGGTTGTTGCCTAGTCCAAGCGCCTGAGTCTTGCGCGTCCAGGCGGTGTCTTGCACGCCTTTGCGGGCTGCGTTCTGCGTAACTGCCCCGTTCGCCGCTTGGGCCAAGTTCAAGCCCACCATACCAGCCTGATATGCACCGCTGCTTGGATCCATGCCGGGGGTGCGGGTCAACCTTGATTGCGCCTTGGCAAACTCGCTGGCGTTGGTTGCCGCAGCATCACCGGCCGCGCGGGCGTAATTTTCCGCGCTGTCATAGTTCATGGCATCGGCCGCCACCGCCTGGTGCAACGGCACATACGTGGTGTCGTACAGATCGGCAAGGCCGGAGCCGAACTTATTCAGTCGCTCAGAAGCCGCATTCGCCCTGCCCGAACTTCCGTCGTCTGCAAGCATCCCACCGACGATAGATGCGCCTGCACTAGCTACTATTCCCCAAGACATGGCTGTACCTCCTGCGCCAATTGCTGCTTGGCAAAGCTGTCGTACTCCTCGTAGCTCTGCGCAATAAACTCGTTTTCGATCCGCTCCAGATCCGTGTCGTGTGTGCCGTGAATCGTCAGCCATCGGCTGTCAACGTGCGCGTATGCGGCACGCTTTATTCCGGGGAAGGATTCAACCACTTCACCAGGCGCCACACGCCTAATTCCGCTCTCTGTCAAAACCGAAACATCACCACTCAGAAGCACATTCAGGGAATGGTGCTTGTGAATCTTCCCCACCACAGTGACGCCGGCCGGGATAAACATCTCCCGGGCATAGGTGCCGTGGGCAAAGTGATGAGTGACCGGTGTTTCAACCTGGGTGGTTGAGTCCGCCAGCATGGCCTCCTGCAGGCGCATCAGCTTGGTGCGCATTGCAAGATCCGGCTTTCTGGTGGCAATACTGGAAGTCATGAAGTGAATCCTAGCCATCAGGCGCTACTCGTGTGGCGCCACTGGCCAGACCACGGCCGCCGGATCTTTTTGGGTTGTAACGTCGCGCAGAGCCTGCCTGTATGCTTGCCACTCCTTAGCCAGCGGAGCGCCCGCCTCTGCGGCCGCAAATATTCGCCAGTCTGTCGCGGCAATCAGTTGGTCGCGTTTGTAACGAACCTGTGCCCAAGCCTCTTCTGTTGAAATGGGTTCCTCGTCCCAAGTACAGGTCTTGATGTTCCAGCGATGCCGAGGTGATGGGCAAGAAGTTAGCGGCCAGCCAGGGGGGTAACCCAACTCGATCAAAGCCCCGTCGGGGAACACGGCGCCGCCGACTGTTCCAAAGCCAATCAAGTAGGTGCCGTCGTGGGCGTAGTGAACGGCCTGTGTCATCGTTTTGCACCTATTGCGTACAGCATTGCGTTGCCAATAGCGCTGGGTGAATCGCCCTCAAACTGCAGCGTTACCGTGGTGGTGGTGCCAGCACCGGCGTAAAAAGCATAGGCATGCGATACCGTGATGTAGCCAGTGTCCACCTCATAGCCAGCAACTGACCCACCGTTGACAAGCAGCCTGGTCCCAGTCTTTCGGAAGCCGGAGCCGTAAGTAATGATGCCCGTGGCGTGCACATACACCCACCCGGCGTAGTTCATGGTGACATTCAAGCTCACCACATTGATCCACGTTCCAAAGCCAACACCGGCCACACCCGACGGGCTTGAGTTGAATACTGGAACTGTCACAGCATTGCCAGCAATCAGCAGGGTATCAACCTGGGCCAGGCCAATCTTGGCAGTGGTGATGGTTCCGTCCGCTATAACCGCCGACTCGATGTACACGCCAGGCTGGACGATCTGCCCGTTCAGGTTTCTTGGCGTGGTGTAGACCACAAACGGAACCGCTGTTCCATTATTCGGAGAGCCAATAGCAAAACGGTCGGCGCGGACAATGAAGGTAGAAACCGTGGCGCCGTTGTTCGCCTCGCTCATCAGGCCAAAGCCAGATACATGCCCGTTCAGATCCACCTTGATTGTGTACTTCGCCATCATCTGGCCGTCGGCGGTAGCGCGCGCGGAAGTCTCTTGCTGAATGAGCGCGGTATTCTGGCCCACCTTGACTTGCAGATCCGTCAGCAACTGTGCGTAGGCAGAGATGTCTGTCGCCATGGTGGTGTACTTCTGCTGCAAGAGTGCATAGTTCCCATTCAGGACGGCGTACTGCTGGTCGGTACGAATGATGATCGCGGCGTCTGCACTGACCCGCTCTTGCCGCTCCTGGAAGAAGTTGACGCCGTTCTTGCTGACGTCGATCTTGATGAGTTCGATCCGCTCCCCGAGCTCCTTCCATAGCAGAGAGTTGCGAATATCGTCCTGGATCTTGTTGAGCAGGCCGGGTACATCCCCAGGCTTGAGCACCTGTGGCGCAGTCGAACCGCCGCCCTTTTTTAGAGTCTCGGTCGCAGAAGCAATATCGATTCCTGCGATCTTGAGTTCTGCCCGGGTGATGAACTGCTGATTGCCATCTCCGGCCGTGCCGTTGCGCACGTTCATCCCGGTTGCCATGTCCTGCAGCACCTTGCGCACATTCGGATCGGCAACCGCATTCAGAGCCGTCTGGCTGATTGCTGGTACGCCTTGGTGACGAGAGTTGGGCGCGGTCATAGGCCTGCTAGCTCCTTTGCCTTCTCGGCCACTCTCAGCTCACGGAAGCGGCCCTGCCCAGAAACCTCGATCTTCCAGCGGTCAGACATGAACCCCGCGGGGAGGCGGAAGTCGGTAACTTTCTGCGTGATGGTTTCTGTGTGCGTGAGCACATCGTCGGCATAGAACTTGATGTTCCAGTTTCCGCTGGCCACTGCCTGCGCAAAGGCAAAATTCAATGGCCTGGTCAACACCATCTCGCGCGATTTCCACCTGCACTGTTGATCTTCACCAGCGTGGAAGGCATATATTTTGGATCCGACCACGTAATAAAGCTGGTCGGCCATCAGCCCGGTAAACGTGCATTGGGCCAGGAACCCCGGCAATTCTGTCATCGTGCCGCCCGCCTCATCCAGGCGGATGACAAAAGGCGTGGTGGTGTTGTCGTGGGTGTAGGCCAGCAGGCGGCCATCGTTCATCCCAAAGCGCAGATTCTTGAGGTCGCCATTGGTGAACCGAGCGCGCCATACCTCCCGGGTAAAGAACACCTGAGAATCTCCGAGACCGGCCTGCACGCCAATGATCGTCACCAATCCGTCGGGGCTGGCGTAGATAACGCGCCCGGCCACGTTGATGATGCTCCACTTGTTCACCCCGGCCTGCTCAATGTTGAGTTGGCTGACCGTCATGGCATCAGGCGATATGCCCTCCACCAGGTAGGGCTGGGTGCGAGTGGTAATGATCGCCCCGGTGCCAATAGCACACGCACCCACAACCTGACTCTTGAGCGGTTTCACATTCGCCGGACTCCAGGCCCAAGGGCGGTAGGCTTCCGAGAAGTGCACCTCGTTTTCACGCATCGCCATCAAAATGCCGTTGGGCAAAAGCGTCAGGTTGCGCAGGTCTTGCGCGGGCGGATAGTTGTACAGCGCATTCAATTCCTCATTGAGCTCTGCGCCGTTTTTTGTGTCGCGGAAGCTGAGTACCTTAGGCCCAGTCTGCCCCGAAAGGAAAATGCTGTCGGTGTAGTAGTAGCTGGCAATGGATGTGCCGCTGCCAGTCCGATAAAAGCGAATCTCCGAAATCGGTACATACCCATCTACCGCGTCCAGCGTTGCGGCAATATCAACTATGCCCGTCGGCGTGGCGTCCAGCGTCAGAGGATCTGAGGGTGGGCCCTCTTCGTTGTACTGGTTGACGTAGGTGTAAACGTATGCGCGGGATTCAATATCCTTTTCCTCGGCGCCCGCCGTCATCTGGGCGTCAAACATATTGTTCTGGTTCTCCACCTTGACCAGATTGAGCTCAACAAACTGCACGGCAGCATAGAAGCTTGAGTTGCTGGTGTAGATGTCCAGGTATGTTTCGCCCGTCACCTTGTCCTTGGCGATGATGCGCAGCACTTCAAATGCCCCGTCCGGCGTGGCCTGGTCAGCGGGAACCTGAGATTCGTTGTTGGTCGAGTTCTCCAGCTCCGGTTTTGCGCAAGGCGCAAAGTAGCTGCCTGTGTAGGTGAACCAAGTGTCAGAGGGCGACAAGTGGTAGTACGCATTGAGAAATGCTCGGTCAGGCTCGGGCAAGCCGTGGTTGTCCAGGTACTCGAATATTGGCCAGCCGTTGGCAGCATAGGTGACGGGATTGCCTGCAATATTCGTTGGCCGGTTCGTCGTGGCAGAAGTCACCTTCTTCTTTGGCGCTGTGAACCGGGCGTTGGTCAAATTGCCGCTCGCGTCGAAAGTGGGCGTAACCGCAATAGCGCCCTCTTGGTGCTTGACGTTACCGCTCTCGTAATGGAAGCGATATTCAATGTTGTGCTTGTCTTTGTTGATGCGCTTGAGCAGCAGGCCTCCGCCGGCCGGGATGGTTGGCGGAGTGGTTGGGCGTGGCACGCCCACCTTGTAGGAGGTTCCCGGAACTCCACCGGTAGGCCTGGTGCCCATACGATCTGTCACCCTGAACCCGTCCGATCCCGTGTAGTACAGGCGTCGATGCAGGTCGTTTGCAATGGGTGAACGAACCGCATCCACATCACCGGGCCATGAGTAGAACGTCAGCCCGTCCTCGGTCCATATGCTCGATGGCTGATTGCTCATCGAGTTGATGTAGAAACCGGCCTTCATGTTGCGCAGCTCGCCGTAGGCGAAATCGCAATGCTCCGCAAGGGTGGCCGCTGCCTCCGGCAACAAAGACTCTTGCACCCTCGGAAAGATACCAGTGAACTTGTTCAGGATGAACCCGGCCATTGGTTACTCCAAAGGCGCCATGTCCGTAGTGGATGCCTTCCACGCGGCACGGCGCCAGTTAGCGCCCCATTCCTTTGTCATGGCCTCTTCACCGTTCTCGCGCAATTGCTCCATCACCCAGGCGGCATGACGGCGCTTTTCCTCCCGCTCCTTGAAACCGACATCTTTTCTTTTGGCCCACACGGATACAACACCGGTGAGAATCGTAAACAAAGCGCCAATGATGATGCCCATGGTGTCCACCGAAAAACTCGAAAGCCAGGTCGGCGCGACCCCGGCATCCGTTGCAGCTTTGGCTATGCCGCCGGTGAAGGTGAACCCACCGATGGCATAGTTAGCTCCAGCAGAAATACGGCCGATTACAAAAGCGCGGCTCTCATCGAGAAGGGATTTGAATGACATTTTTCTACCCTCTCCCAGGCAGCACGGAATAAGTTAAAGGCGCGCGCAAGTCAAAGCCTGGAATCGGATACCACTGCTGCACACCATCCCGAAACACATTGTCTATTTCGTAGCCAACTCGTACATGCAGCCCGAAGCGCCCCACGATGCGCTTGAATGCCGTGAGCTGCCAAGCATCTCCGCAGCGGAGGACGGTTACGCCGCCGCCGGTGTACTCCTGCACCGGTGTGTCAGCGCTGACAGGCAGCCCCAAGCGGTAAGCCAAGCCCTCCCCAGCATTGCGGCGATACCAAGCCTTGCGGGCCTTCTGGCTGCGGGGGTGGCTGCCTTCGCACCAGTAGCAGGCCTCGACGGCCGCCTTGTACTCGTCCGAGGCCGGGTCACTGTTGAGCCACTGGCCAGGCTCTGGGCGGTGCGTGGCCGGGTTCCACGGCACGTTGTCGCCGTGGGCGGTGATGTTCCCCATTGGGCATATGTCACTGTCCAGCATGTCCGGCTTCACGGCAATCAGCCGCTCATCGCCCCAATCCAGCATCTTGGCGATCTTGCCGGCCTTGAAAAGCCGCACCTTCCACTTGCCCCACATGAGGCCGTCTGAGCGCTTGTCGGCTTCCTTGAATGCTGCGATTGCCAGCGGCTGCAGTTCCGCGGGCATGTTGGTTTTGGCGATCAGCTTGGCGATGTTCATGACGCCCCCGTGGCAGTAGGTGGCAACATGGCCGCGGTAGCAATAACTTGCTGCGCCTGCCGAATGTCTTCCTTGATGAAAAGAGAAGTGAGCGCCGCAACAATGGCCACGCCCTTCATTAACTGACCAAGCGAAGTGCCAGTGTCTGGGTCAATCAGCTCAATGTCCGAGGCCAGTAGTTCTGCATTGACAGATGTGTAAAGAGGTGGGATCGGCACATAGCGATAGTTTCCGTCTGCGCCAAGAATCTGCTCTTCCCGATACCAAACGATCGATGGCTCTCTGCCAAACGGATTTTCCAGACTAGCCCGCGCAACCCGAATACGACTTTCACCAGGGGAAACGGCAGGCATGTATGGTTTTAGTTCTTCACTTGTCATTTCATATTCCTTCACAGATTAACAGTGGTAAAAGAATTACTTGTCCAAGGCACACCAGAAAAAGAACCCATTAAAGTGCCATTATTTGCACCAGTGAGTTCGGCTTGTGTATTTGCTGCACCAACCTTGAAGGAGGTTGTTTGCCCCCCAACTCCAAGACCACAAAGTGCAATTTGCCGAATCGGAGCAGCCGAGGTGAGGCGAATAATAAAAAATGCAGACGCCCCAGAAAATGACAAACCAGTTACCAATTGATTGTCAGTGATAGTTGTACGCCCTACATTTCCGGAGCTACTATTAATAGGTGAGCAATCAACACATGTGTCAGTGTAATCAGCGCCTCCCGCTACAGTCCTAAATTCCACTTCATTAATGGTTGGTGTGTTGTAATTTCCAGAGGTGACTATGTTATAGATTTTCCAGAATTGGAACGATGGAATATTACTCTTCCCATATAAGTCACTGAGCGAAATTATTCCTGATGTAGGCACCCCAGGCGCACAACCGTAATATGCAGATAGGCTATACCCACGCCCGAATTCCGCATGCGCCTGCGCCATTGAAATGGGTCCCGAAGATGGCATCACCATTGCTTATCCTTGCCCTGTTGGCATTGCAACGCTTGCGTTTTCCGCATCTCGCTTGCGTGCACGAAATACGTAATAACTCTGTACTGCAAGCATTAGTTCTTGTCCAGTCATCATCCTAATTTCTTGCCCAGTATCTGGATCTATCATTGGAAATGTTTCAGACAATGCTTCTTCATCAATCACATTCAGTAGCATGCCTGCGTTGGCATATTTATAGGTTCCATCTGCGAGCAATATCTGATCTTCTTCAATCCACACGATGCTTGGGGAGCCACCATATTGATTATTCATTTCAACACGGTTAGCACGCTTGCGTACGGTTCCTGGTTCGGTAATTGGCAGGTAGTTCATGATTGCGTTGACTCCAGTTGTTGAATACGCTCTTCCGCCTTTAGAAGACGGATTGCAAGTTGCACACAGGAAACCATTGCAGCATTGCCATAAGCCACTGACAAAACGCCTTCCTTGTTATTCATGACAACCTCGGGCAGAAGATTGCGCATGCCCTGAGCCGATATACCGGCTTGTCGCTCGCCGCTGTCGATACGGGTAAAAGTCCCATGCAACAAGCTAGCCAGTTGCTCAAGAAAGTCGCTGGATAGCGGCGCCCAGTCCTTCTTGAGGCGCTCATCGGAATACGCGGTGACGTTGCCTGCCGATGTGTAATTCCCAACTGTGTCTATTGAGAAGCGAACTTGGCCTGAACCAGCAGACCAGCCACCACAACGCAGCACGTTGTCTGTGTCAATTCCGAAGTTGATGGCATATGAACCTGCACGATGGAAGGACATGAACGCAGCATCTGTAGGGCTGCCGATCACTTGGAACGTACTACCGTTCACCGCAGTCAATGCCCCTGTGTTCGGTGCCGTGCTAACAAGTCCCGTCAACTGCCCACCAGCCAGTTGCAATCTCGCATCCAGCGATGCCTGCAGGTTGGCAACAGACGAGATCGGCTGTGTGCCGGTATGGGTTGCACGGTCGCGGAGCTGGGCATCGGTAGCGTTGGCAGTCGCTCCGGCTGCCACGGCCGCGAGCTTGTTCTTCTCGGCCGTGGTGTAGTCCTCGGTGGACAAGGCTTTGCCTGCTACCTTGTCCACCTTGGAATCCAGCGCAGTCTGCAGCCCCGTCACGCTGGAGATCGGCTGCGCGCCGGTGTGCGTTGTCCGATCACGCAACTGTGCATCGGTCGCGTTCTTCGTAGCTTGGTCAGCCACCCCGGCGAGTTTGCTCTTGTCGGCGGTGGTGTAGTCTTCCGTGGACAGGCCCTTGCCAGCCACCTTATCCACTTTGCCCGCCAGCCCGTCAGTAACTTGCGCCTGCTGCGCCAGATTGGCAAGGCCACCCGCCGTGATTCGCATGCCGATGTAATCCCCCGGCACGTAGTTCTGTGGCTGCGTTCCCTCTTGTGCTCGCTTTACATAGAGGCGCAATTCATTAACTACTGAGGTGTCAACGGCCAACACCTTCAATATCTCAATGTTGCTTTCGACAGATCCGGACTTCTTGTATCCGGTCATCATGTACCAATCGCCGTCGGTCAGTTGGGACAGGAACACCGCTGCACCGGAACTTATGCGGAGAATTCCATAGTCGAGTTCGTTATCTGGGTCGCTGGTCGTGGGAGCGGCCTTCACCGGCGCGGCGAACTGCGAATAGAAGTTATTGATAAATCGCTGCTTCGCCATTTCAGTCATCCTTCACGGTCATCGTGAATTCGTTTTCCTTCTCGCGGCCATCGTTTGTGACGGCAAGAACGGTGATCTTGTAGCGCCCTGCCGCTGGCTTGATGCACCACACCTTCACCCGCTGGTGCTGCACCGCGAATGAGCGGCCAAAGACCGAATACGGGACATCTGCGCCACTGGTGATGCTCTGCACCTTGACGGTTGCCGAGGTGATCGTGTCGTCAATCGGCAGGAACTCCGAGAAGTCCATGTCATAGTCAAGCGTCTCCGACGGCTGCTGGACGAACTTGCCAACGATTGCCATTAGCCCACCTTCATTTCTCTGTTCTGGAACGGCACGTACATCACGCGGATGTCCGGCGCGTCCTCGTCATACGGGATCTGCTTCACAGTGTCGCCAGACACCGTTACTCGTACCTGCATCGTGAATGGCACCTGAACCCGGAACCGCTCATAGCTGCGCGCAGGCGCTGGGCGAAGCACTGCACTGGCAATGAGAGGCAGTGATCCGCTAGGCCGAAGAGTTTTGAACCTGGCGGCCAAGTCGGCGCGCGGCGCACTGTTCACCTTCCCTTGGCTGATGTTCCGCCTTGGATAGACCGTCACATGGGGAACCAGTAGCACCGACTGCGCAAAGGTCAGCTTTGTGCGCGAACGGTTCAGTCCAAGGACTTTGATCTGCGCCGCCGGCGCAAACACGGTCCGGCCACTGCGAACAAGCGTCTTCCACAGCGATGACAGCTCAGCCCGAGCGACTACCCCCAACGGCGCGCGTGCCCGGACTCGCCCCCCTGGGCGCAGCACTGCGGCCACGTTGAATGTGGTGCTGACACGCTGAATCGAGTCCTCGATAAGCTCGTTTATCAGCGCCGCGTTGATGCTCTCGGTGTTCATCGCCGCGGAGTCGCGTTACAGAAAGTTGACGATCAGGTCGCCGGTCAGCGTGGTGGAATCAATGAAGTACACGTCATTGATGTTGAGCAGCTTTGGCGCTGGCAGGGCCTCGCTGATAATTAGATTCCCACCCGTTGGTGAATCGACAATGCCAATGTGGGTGATAGTCACCGGCGAACCGGTCACAGGCGCAAACTCTGCGCGCTCGGTGTTGAAGGTGCTACCGTTGTTTGGAGCAGCGAACGTAGGCGCCTGGATGCGGGCATACCAAGGGGCAGCCACCTCAGTGCCTGCGGTGAATGAATCCGTCGGGTCAGCGGTGAACAGGGCTAGGAATCGGCCAGGTACACCGGGCATGGCGATGCCCTTGAGCCAGAAGTTGGCGGTTGCGTTGGCGGCGTAGGTAGAAAATCCAGACATGGTTATGCCTCCGGTTTAGCTTGCTGCAGGCCGACATCGGCCACAAATGCTTGGTAGAAACTTGCCGCCTTCGAGTCCGTAGCGGCTTCGGTGTCTTTGCTGTGCGCGCGGAAGCAAACCCAATTGAGGATCGCGCCGCGGTAGATGTCTGGAATGGCAATAGGCTGGCCAGCGTTGATGTCCGGCGGTACTGCGCTGTATGTCATCAGCACGAAGCCGGTGCCCGTGTTGGCGGGCCACACCCAGAACTGCTCCCTGATGTGCGGGTCAGGCATGAAGTGCACTACATCGAGTTGCGGCTTATCGGCCGGCCACTTTGCGCGCGACTGGTCCAGGTAGTCACGCGAAGTAGCGCGGATGCGTTTGCCTGGTGTCGCACCGTTGGTACCTAGGTTGTAGGCCAGATCAAGAACCGTGATCGCTCCAGCCGGCGCACGCTGCAAAACGCCCTCAACCAGCTTCTTCGATTCGGTCTTGGTGTAGGCCTGTGGTACCGCGTTGACGATCTGAACCTGCGCTTCGTTGAGCCAACCCAGCAGCTCGTCTTGCTTCCAGCGAGTTTTCTTCTCGTCCTGCAAGATGATGGAGGCCTGGTCGATGAGGCGCTGTGCGACGATGCTGCCCATTGCCGATCCTTAATGCCTGCTTCGCGTGCGCAGTGGCGCACGGGCACGGTTGGTGATTGCTCCGGCCTTGGCGTTGTGCATCGCGTTGTGAAAATTCACTCGGTGCATAGCGCCCAGCTCTGGCGCTGTCCATGGCTTGCCGGGCATGAGCATCAAGCGCGCAAGGGCACCAGCCACAATGTGCTCACCCCATTGCGTCCAGATCCAGCCGGGGACAGTGGTGGCGGCCCGCGAAGGCTGCAGCACCATATCGATCTCCAGCACGCCAGCCTGACTCGTGTGAGGCACTGGCTGCAGCAGAATCTGTTCGGTGTCGTTCTGGGCCCAAAAGCGCGGCGCTCCGGATGAGTCGCCATACTCCGCCTCATCCAGCCACTTGCCCTTGTTGGCCGGATCCACACGCTTGCCGCGGTAGCGCACTGCCTCCACGCGGGCCACGTCGGCGCCCATGTCAGGCTCCAGCTCCACGGCTCGCTCACCGGCCGTCAGGCTGGCGTCTGACTGGGTGAAGAACCAGACTCCGGAAGTGGCGCAGAACTCGATGGCAGCGTTGCGAATGGCTAGTTCGGTGACTGGCGAGGACGGATCGGCGGCCAGGTGAGGCAGCACATCGTCCACGGCATCGGCAAGCGTGAAGGCGGCCATATCAGTCTGCCGCGTTGATGGATGGGTCTACCACCGCGCCTTCGGCTTCGAGCTCGCGCACCTGGTCAAGCAGATCGGCCGTGGCCTTGCCCTTGAGATCCTTGCCGAACTTGCGCTTGGCGTAGTCGCGCAGCTCACCGGCGGTGAATTTGTCCAGAGACTTGGATTCAGCCGTGGCTTGCAGCTCATCCTTTTCAGGCGCTTTGCTGCCCTTCGCCAGGCGGAACTCCGTGGGATGTTTCAGCAGCACGGTCGCTTGGGCGTCGGTGACTTCCGCAACCGCACCCTTGCCCTTCCATGTCTTACCGCTGTGCGCCACGCGATCCGTGACAAATGGCTTGCGGCCGATGTATTCGATGACTGGCATGTTTTGGGGTTCCTATGAAGAAAGCCCGCACCACGCGAGGCGGTGCAGGCATTCACGGGCTGGGCTTAGATGCCCTCAGGGGCTTGCAGAACGGTCAGGTCCAGGCGGCCAGTGGCGGCCGCGCCGGTAATGGTTGCCGTCACGAAGTAGCGAACCTTCTTGCGCAGCGGTGCGGCTGCGCTTCGCGCCACACCGGCAGCAGCAGTGTCGGTGGCGGGCAGCAGGGCTACGGCGTCTTCTGCAAATGAAGTGCCGTCATATGCCTCGATGCCGATAGATACCTTGCTGCCCGCGCCCAGGGCGCCGAACACCAGCTTGGCGTCGTGAATCTTGGTTCCGGCAGAGAAGTCCAGCAGGCGAACCTTCGTGCCAACAGGGGCGGCATTCAGGATCACAAAGCCGTGCTCGGCCGCTAGGCCGCGGTCACCTACGTACTGCACGGTATCCAGAGAGGGGGCGTTGATAGTAGCCATGATCTAATCTCGATTCTGGGAGGCTATGCCTCCCGTTATTGATTGAAGAATTGAGCCGGGCTCACGTTACGAGGCGAGCAAAGCCCGGCCGTCGGCGGATTCGATGGCAGGTGCGTAGGAGTCGAACACCGCGCAGCCGTGGTCGGTCATCACGCCGTCAATCTCGAAGCGGATCTTGGCGGTGCCTCCCATGTCGGCCGCAACAATCTCGATCACGTTGTCTGCGTCAGCCTTCCCCTCATACCAGTCGTAGAAGTACGCGCTCTCACCACCACTTCGGCCATACGCGCGGCCCAATGCCTGAGCGCCGACAATGATCGAACGGTCAGTGGGCACTGCAGCAGTTTTTTCCACTGGCGTGAACTTGTCATTCGTGCCCTGGTCAACCTGCACCTTGTCGCCCGCATTAAAGCGGATGGCGTAGCGCTTGAGGGTGGCAATCAGCATGCCGCCCCACATGATGGTTTCCATGTTGTCGAACAGCGGATGCTTTGCACCAGGAACCTTGCGGGCCACAGCGTCTGCAACTGCCTTGGTCCATTCGGTGTTGGTGGCGCGCGTCCTGAGGTACAGGAACTGACGCTCGGAGACAAACCACACGTACAGCGGTGAGTTCCAATACTTGTCGTCGTTCTCGTACTTGATACCCTGCAGAGGGATTGTCGATTCGCGGATCTGAGAGGCCACGCGCTCGATGTCCTTGAAGGTCATTGCGTCGGTGGTGGCCAGCTCTTCTACGCTGGTTGCATCACCTGCGTAGAACTGCCGATTCTTGGTCGGAGCCTGGACATCATTGACCATGATGCCGCTGAAGTCCTCATCAGAAGACTGTGGAACCACCCAATCAGCGTGATTCTGAGAACCACGCGCACCAGCCAGTTGAACCAGAGTGCGCTGGTCTTCCAGGCGGCCCATGTAATCGGTAAGGCCCGTCATCACCACATCGCGCAGGTTGTGCACAGTGCGCTTCTGCGACATCTTGCCGCCGTTGTCAGCGCCGGCGCGGGTCTGGTTGATCCAGATGTCCATGCTGGAGCTGGATGTTTTCATCATCTTGCCCTGCACGCGGGTATCACCCATCACTGGCTTGCCGCGCAGAGGGTTGAACAGGTCGATGCTCACGCGGTCGCCAGCAGTCTTTGACAGATCACCAGCCTTGACCACGGGGTAACCTGGAGCGGTCTGATCCTTGGACTTGCTGCCGAACTCTGCGTTCTTGGGCATCGGGCCCGAGAGCATGTTCAGGAAGCCAGGAGCCTGCTGCACCTTGGTGAACAAGCCTGCAGAGAAGACTTTCGCAGCCAGTGGGCTGCCAATTGGAATGGAATTTGCTGCCATAGTGATTTACCTCAATTCATAGCTTGGCGAAATACGCCGCCTGTTCTGCAGGAGACATGCTCTGCAGCTTTTGCGCGATCTGCGCAGCCGACAGGTTCTGTATTTCGTCGATTGCTGTTTCTTTTGGCGCGGCGCCTGCCGGGAACTGCTGCAGCGATACAGGCATTTCGGAGTGCTGCTCCTTTGCCTTAGCCACAGCGGCCGCCTTGAGGTCTGCCGCACTTGCCTTGGTAGTCCCGATTTCAATGGTCTTACCCGTTGAAGACTCCGCCATCTCAACCGCCTTGGCGAATCGCTCCGCCATTGGCTTGTCGGCCCATGCTGGTTGCTTCATCAGCAGCTCATCGAACTGCTGAGTCACGGCAAACATGGCAGGATCGTTGGCCTGGATGTGCACCAGCTTGGGCACAGCATCGATAGCCTCCTGCACGGCTTCACGCGCTTGGTGGGCCTGACGCTCTTGCGCACTTTCGTACGCCTTCTGCATCGGGTCCACCTTGGCCGTGATCTGGTCTTCAAGGTTCTTGCCAATGCCTTGCAGCTTGGCAACTGCCTTGTAGACAGTCGGGAAGTCTTCCTTCAGTTCCTGCAACTCCGCGTCGGTCAGTTCACCCGCTTTGTCCATCAGCTCGGTTGCGCGCTCGGTGTCAGCATCACCGGTATTACTGTTTTGCTTCGCGCGCAACTGCTCAAGCTCGGTCTGTGCTTGCTGGTATTTGGCATTGAGTTCATCGCGCTCGCGTTGCGCCGCTTGACGTTGCTCTCGCTCACCAGCCAGGACAGTAAAAGGAAGAACGTGCTTGCCGTTTTTGGACTGAATGCCATCAGCGGTTTGCGGTTCGTCCTCGCCGTCGCCTGGGGACTTCTCAGGTTCGTTCACCTTTTCGGTGGTTGCAGTCGAATCCGCTGCAGGCTGGTTCTCTGGTTCAACCTTCTCCGCGTCGTCCGGTTCTCCGGCTGACAGCTTTTCGTACAGGGCAAGCGCCTCCGTAGGGCTCAGGTTCTCAGGGATTTGGTCTGCTTCTGGATTTGCCATTTCTTTCGGTTCTCCGTTTAACGCACTGGTGCGAATAGGCCTGCATTGAGGACTTAACCCTGTCCGGGGGATCAACTGGGCCAGTGAGTCGAAATTTATTGATTATTTCTTACTCGTATCGGAGAAAATTGAGCAAAACAAAACCGGCGCTCGGCCGGTCGAAAAGATCATCATGAGTAGCTAATTTCAGAATATGAATACATTGATACTCATCTGGAGCATCCAGGGGAAGTCGAATCCCGCTCTGCGCAGCTTGGAAGGCTGGCGACACAACCCGTGTGCTTGGATGCCTGTCTGACAGGGGCCACGCCCTACTACAGGGAATGGCCCTCGATGCCGGTTCGCCACATAGGCGGCAGGCTGGTTGCTGGTGGGCCCGGAAGGAATCGAACCCTCATCCCCCGGTTCGTAGCCGGGAGTCCTGTCCATTGAACGACAGGCCCAGAATCTGGCGGAAGCACAAGGAATCGAACCCTCACCCGCTCTTCACGGATGGCGACGGTTTTCAAGACCGTTTCCCGACCTTCGGGGCATGCTTCCAATAGATGGCGGCCAGGAACTCCCGACCCTACATTGCTGCTTGACCATCTTGTAAGCGGGCAGGGCTTGATACCTGCTTCCGCGTTTACGGATCGGATGAATTTCCCGGTTGCCCGGGCTCTTTACGTCAATCTGCCGTGCGTGTCCTTCCACGCCGCCGCTTAGAAGATGCCCATCACGGCTGCCAGCTAGTTGGATGAAGCCCTGAGGTCTGCGATCCTCTTTGGCCAACTGGCATGCGTGATACCCATCGCTGAGAATTTGTGCCAGCTAACCAGGCTGGCCGGACCAGTTACGTGTCTGATTCCCTATGACCCAAGGGACGTATAAAGGACTGTTCTGTTTCCAGGCTATCAGTTGCCCATGCCATTAAGCGAAAGCAGCGTCCAATGCGACAGACTTCTTGGAAGAAGCCATGGCCTTGGCGATTGCGTTCTTGGCAGTCGTAATTGCGTTTGCATTTACTGTGGTTGCTTGGTTTCGCCTTGCGGCCGGGCTCCGCTTGCCCGAGTCGTAAATCTCCGCTTCCTCGCGCTGTCTAAACCAGGTCAGCCCCATCAAGTCATGCATCTGCTCATTCTCAGGACACTCTTGCGAGTGCGTCTTCATGAAACGAGAACCTCCAAATGCATGGCTTGGTGGAGCTGGGCGGAATCGAACCGCCGTCCAACACGCATCTACTTCAACCTCTTGGCAGCATCACTGCTTGCCTCACGACCATTAACGCTAACTGCAGGTGACGAACTTACCCACTCGCCGCGTGTCTGGTTGCAATGGCTGGACTTGAACCAGCGACCTTCGGGGTATGAACCCGCCGAGCTACCAACTGCTCCACATTGCAGAATCAAGATGCTCAACCAATGGCTCACATACGGCAGTGTTTCCACAACTCAAGGAGGGCTCCATGTTGCGGCGCCCACCCGCAACACCATCAATCAAGCAAGGCTCAATATTAAATTGAGTTAGGATCACTTTGCAATACGCGCGGAGCGATAATTGTTTCAGGTTGTGGCGTGGATTGCACAGGCGGAATGTTGACGCCAAAGCCAGAGGCGACAGTCTTGAGCGCCTGTAGTGTGGCCGCTAGCTCCACCGCCAACCCACGCGCTTCCATCAGCGTCTTCTCAGCGTCGGCATCCTTGGCCTTGATCTCTGCTGCGGTCTTGGCGTTGGCAAGCGCGGCCGCCTCCTGCTGGATCGCCATCTGCGCTTGCTGGGCCTGCTGGTTGGCCTCCTGCTCCGCCTGCATCTGTTCTGGCGTCTTAACTCCGGCCACCGACCGGATGCGGTCGGCAATCTCGAATTTCCGTGGGCTATCAGTCTGCTCAAACACGATGTCGGCCACAGCGGCCTGCATCTGCGGTGGCAGAGACTTGACCATCTCCGTCATCTGCTGCATCTGCTGCATCTTGAAGCTTGGTGTTGCAGGTACATCGTCCAGCACCAGGACTGGTCGCACGCGGGTGGTGTCGTTCTCTACCGTGGTCTGCCCAGTTGCTGGATCCGTCACGCGGCGGTTGAACACAATGACCCTGGCCTTGGCACCCTGCCCGATCTTGACACGGGTTTCCTTGCCGAGCATGTCCTGCAGGCGCATCTCGAAAAGCATCTGGCCAGCGATGCGGCGCGCGATGCGGTAGTTGTCATTCAGGTCGGCCAAACCATTAACGCCCTGCTCCACCAGTGAGTTGATCGCAAAGCCGCTGGTTGCGCTGGAGTTCTGGCCCATCAGCGCCTTGTGCACGCCCGAGGCCTCAGGGATGCTCTGCTTGGCCTCTTGCAGCGCCTGGAATTGCTGCGCAGAGATGTCGGCCCCACTGTCCACCTCAAAGCGAGAGTTAGGGCCGCGCTTCTCATTCAGCAGGATATAGGCATCTTGTCGAGATACCTCAGCAGCGGCAGCCTCATGATCTACCACGGCGTCAGCATCGGCAATCACCCGCTTGCTGTTCATGGCCCACAGCATCTTGCTCTTGCGCGCATTGACTTCGCGCTGCGGCGAAAGCATCACGCGGATGATGCCGTACGGCGCGCCGGTCAGGTCCTCGCGCTTGCCAAAGAACGGGACATAGGGAAAGAGCCGGTGCTGGTACGGGCTTTCCACGTCATAGAGCATGTGAGGGCCGACATACCAGGCAAGCCGCACCTTCTGGAAAACGGCCGGCTTCACCTGGGCGCCGTCTTCAACAATCAGGCGCTGGTGCTCCGGGTTGTCAAAGTCACACTCCACCACGGCGCCGGTTGGCAGCCTTAGTGTGTAGCCTTGCACCGCCTTGCGGTACCACACCTCGGAGATGAGCACGCTGTTGTCCACCCGGTTGACATACATGTGCTCGCTCAACCGGCTGTCGCGGCTGATGTCGAAATGCTGCATAAGGCCCGTGTTGCCATTGTCAAGGATCGGGTCGTACCCCTGCCAATTGGTACCGCACTGGCGCAGCAGCTCGGCAAACATGGGGAACATGCCAATGGCGTCATCCAGCAACTGCCAGCGACGGCGGATCAGGTAGCGCGCGTCAGATAGGTCGGGCTCCTTGCTCCGCCAGTCCCAGTAGATCTCATTGCGGTGCACATACCGGGCGGTGTAGGCGTTCTGCGCCAGGCCGTCGCGCTCGCGCCCGATGTACACCCAGCCGAGCCCCGCCTTGACCTGGGCGGCGTACGCCTCCGAGGTGGCGCGATCTAGCCCGGATTCCGTCTCATCCCGCTTGACCAGCAGCGACAGGCCCTCGGCCATATCGTCGGTGCACACATCGTCGTCCTCGGCGCGCACGCGGAAGTCGGAGCGGCTTTTCACCTCCATGCCGAGCACAGTGTCCACCGTGGGCTGGATCAGGTTCGTGATGACCTCGGGCTGCCCTCGGTCCTCAAGCGTCTCCTTATCGTCCTGGGATAGCTGGTTGTTGTCGTAGAAGTCGCAGCAGATATTCGCCTCGGTGCGCCATCCGCTGGGCTGCTGGGGCAGCTCCATCATCCAGCCTTCAATGATCTTTCTGTCGAGCGGCTTGTCTGCAAGCTCAGGCGCGACTTCGGTTGCGTCGTCGGTCGGGGTTGTCCCGAAGTCAGCGGTAATAGTATTCATGCGCGATGCCTGGTCAAAATAGTCGCAGTTGCGCAGATTTTGTGGATGCAGGCTAACTCGTACCACTCACACCCAGCTCGAACCACGGCGGCGGCGCACTAGCTGGCCCGCCTTTGGCTTAGGTGGGGTGGCGGCGTAGCGCAGCATCATGAAGGCGTAGCGCGTGGCCGCCATCAAGTCATCTTGCAGCTTGACCACCTTCCCGTCCTTGCGGTGGTACAGACGGAACTCGTCAAACCAGTCGGTCAGATTGCTAAACACCTTGATCCGTAGCGGCTTGTCCTCGCCCGTGTTAACTCGCTGCTGCTCGTAGCGCGCTGGGTCATTGGCATAGAAGCCATCCAGCATGGCGATCAACCCGGCCTCGACCGATGTTCTGCTTACGCGCCCTTGTCCATCCGGTGAATGCCCCTCGGGGAATTTTGCATTTTCGTGCAACATGGCGACACCCTGGGCGCGGTATTGCTCGGCCAGCTGCTCGCCAGAACCCTTCTCGTGCTGTAGGCCGTCATGTGGCCATGCCATCGGGATCCAATCGCCCTTGCTCTTGATGGTGGGCGCCTGCTCTGCAGGAGTGGACTCACGCACCCGCATGGCGTCGTACACGTAGATGGTGTTCTCGTCTCGGTCCCAGGCGAGCCAAGCGGCTGCGCTAGGGTGATCCCAGCCAAAGTCCATGCCAGCGATACGCGGCCACAGGTCCGGCAACGGGAATGGGTCAACCGATATGAGTGAGTCTGCAACAGGGAAGATTCGCCCACTGCCAAGCGTTGGGATGCCCTTGGCGCGGGCCTCGCGCTCATGCTCGGGGTAGCTGGCAATGATCTCGGCCTTCTTCTCTGCTGTGTAGTGGCCCACATCGTCAATGGTCATGTTCACGTCCTTGCGCGCGGCCGTCGGGGCCTGCAAGAACAGGCGCACCACCTCCGACATACCCTTGAGGGGCGTGAACGTGATCCAGACAATCCCGCCGGTGGCATTGGTACGTGTCAGCGTCTCGGTGTAAATATCAAGCGGCGGCTCCTCATCCAAGGCCGCAAAGTCCAGGGTTTCGCCCTGCAGCTTGGAGCGCCCTTTTTCATAGCTTTTGAAGTACAGGCGCGACAGCCCGCCAGACTTGTGACGCACCGCCACACTGTCCACTGCGTCCGCAATGCCCTGGGCGCGCTTGGGCGTGCCAACGATTCGATCACCAGGGATAGTGCCAGTGCCCCACTCGCCGGGGCGCCCGAGCACCAAGCGCTGCAGCGTATCGCGGGTGGACTCCATGGATTCGCCCAAGGCCCAACCAACCACCGCACGATCCCAACGGCGCCCTCCCCACCATTCCGGGTAATCGCCCGTCAGGTGCATGGCTATCTCATAGGCACTGCTCCAGGTCTTACCCAACTGGTTTCCGGCACGAAACAACCGCTCACGATAGTGCGCACCCTCGTTATGGAAGTCGATCTGCCTGGGATACGGGGCATAGTCGTACAGTTTTCGGCGGGCCTTGCGCCTGGCCTTCTCCTGCAACAACTCCAGGAGCTGGACCTTTTCTTCGCGCGTGAGCTTGGACAGATTAGGCTTTGCCTGTGTAACCATTGATTTGCCTGTCGAGCTCATCATCTTCCAGCTCCGTCACATGCTTGACCTCGATGCGCTCCTTGAACATGCCAATGTGCTTGCCGATGTCCACCAGGGAAGCGCGCTTGTCCGCCAGTTTGAACTTGACGCGCTTCACCTCGCGCGCATCCTCGCCACGGCCGTCAACATAGTCCTCGACCGTCACCTCAGACAGCGCGGCCGCCTGGTCACGGGTCAGGGCGGAGAAATCCAGCACCGGGTCGCCGTCGGGACCGACGCGCATGTAGTCGTGCATGTTGGCGAACCCGATCTTTGCCAGCTCCTTGAGCACCATGTCCTGGGTGATCTCTACCCGCTCCGCCCGCTTTTCCTTCGCTGCCTGCACGGCAGCAGCTACGCTAGCATTCGCTAACAATCTGGCCGCCTGCTCGTTCGCCGTCCTGGGCGAGTAGCCAGCGCGAGTTGCAGCCTGCGTTCCATTGAGGTCCACAAGGTACTCGTCTACAAACCGCTGCTGCCTGGGCGTCAACGCCATCAATCCACCCTCAACTTTCCTCGTTCAATAAGCCACTGGGCGGCAATCAACCGCTGCCTTGCCCAAGCCTCCGATATTCCGTACTCTGCCGCCAATTCGGCACTCGTACGCGTGCGCGATGCCAAGTGCAGCTCGCGCAACCGTGTTGTTGTCCAGGCTACTCGCGCTTTCCGGACACCAGTTTCTGCCTGGCTCGCACCGCTTGGGCCAGCGCCCTCTTCTGTCCTGCACATGCTTTTGCGCTCTCCGTTACCTCAATCAGCCGGTCCGTTACGTCATACACATCGCCAGTGGTCAGGGGATTGGCCAATTGCGCAGGGCAATCGGTCATCAGCGCCTCATCGACTGGCGGCGCCGAGACTAGCGTTGATCGCTGTCCGCAGCCCGTCAGAGATAACAGGATCAGCAGGACAAGCAAGAACACCAGGGGTGCCCAAGCTGGCTTGGCTTGACGCAAGAAGTTTCGTTGTTGCATGGTTTGCTTTCTCCATAGATAGCATCGACTTGAGGCCGCTCGCCTCTGCCTTGGCGGCTGACGCCTCGGCTTTTGCCTGAGACAAGGCCGCGTTGTCCAGGACGGGGACAACCTTCTCGACCGTCTCCGTCACGGTCTTGGTGATGACTTTGGCCTCTTTGTGGTCGGAAGCTGCCCACTTGTATCCAAAGCCCAGTCCGGTCACAAGAAGCATGGCGCTCCACAACACCAAAATGGCAATTCGTTCGATCAGTGACATACCATCTGCCCCCAGGATTGGTAAATGAGTTGGTGTTTCAGCAAGATCTTGGGCGAGTAAGTCTCGTTTTCATGCTGATTGGATGGATGGATGCCCGGGTTGATGAACCCGGTTGCCGTCCATGACAGAGGATCAGGGGAGCGCGCTTTGCGGCGATTCGTCCACCCCAGCCCGCCGTTGTAGCTGGCCAGGGCGAAATTCCACCTGTCACATACCGTGTGCCCCTTCACCCGGTCGTACAGCCACCGGTCATACCAGACACCGGCGCGAATCGACCATGTGGGATTCAAAGGCTCAACTGCACCCCAAGCAGCCGCCTCATTGGCCCACTTAGCCGTTGCTGGCATGAATTGCATGAGCCCAAGGGCGCCGGTCCGCGATACGGCCTGCGGGCGCCAAAGACTCTCCTGGTGGATCTGGCCGGCGATGGCCGGCACGGGGGCCGGGATGCCAAATCGAAACTGGGCCTCCCGCGTGAGCTGGGCGCGGTACTGGTGCGCAGCAGCCGGGATTGCTTGAGCCCACACACCGACTGATGCACAGGCCAGAGCTAGTGCGAACGTGCCGAGCCTGGTTGCGGTCTTCACTCAGCCAGCTCCTGCTTGGACCCCTCAGCATTCTTCTGCTGCTTCAAGGCGGCAGTAGCATGTTGCTGATACAGGCGCCGAAAAGCATCCTGGGTGGCAGAAACTGCGTGGATCTTTCGCAGCTCTGCATCTGGCCAACTGAGGTCATCCTGCCCAAAGTTCTCGATTGGATCACTGCGTCCAGTGAGCACCGAGCCATCTTTCAATTCGAGCATTGCCTTGGCGCTGGCGCCAATGAAGCTCATGGAATGGAAGACCGCGATTTCATCCTTGACACAGCCAGGTGCAGCAAACAGATCGCGCTCGGCAGGATTTTCGCGGCGCTTGCCGCTCTCCGCGGCTGGGGGTGGCGTCTCAGACCAGAAGGCATCAAACAAGATGTTGTAGGCCTCGCTGTAGAGATTCTTGTCAAGGAGCTCCATGGCCTGCTTCATGGATGCGTAGAGTTGTTCGGCTGTCATGTTGAAGTCCTCAATATTCATCCAGCAACCGGCTGGCTCGGTACGAAAGAGTTGCTCCCTGGCTGGAGCGCACAGATCACTATCTGGCACCGTTCTCGACTACCGTGTGAACCCTGTCGCGTGGGTCAGGAGCGGTGCATGGATGTCTGGTAGGACAAACATCGATGCTCAACGCACGGCTACGTCCGCTCTCGTGAGACTGAATACTTGACAAAGGGCTCTTCGTCTTCCTTCCAGAATCTGGAGGCCTTATTCCAATATTGGTTTGCAAAGGAATGTGAGACTTCGATACCCCGGCACGCGCCGGTGCAGAAGCAGGCGTTACCGTTGGGACACGCCTTGATGTTGGGAACAAAACCAACTGGTAGTAGGTTGGGCATGGCTAGAGGCCGAGGCAGCCGCCCAGAACCACCGCAGCGATAACAACGGCGGTTGGCAAGGCCGAAGAATCTTTCATCCCGTGAGAGTCCCGTCCCACGGCATTGGTCGCAATCCAGTAGCCCACCCAGGCGAACATCGTTACATGGCCCGCCTTGTATAGGACTGTCTGGGCGGCCGGGAGCTCGTTGCCCACCAACCACGCCAACGTGTACAAGGCCAAACCCAGGCACAACCATTGCGCCATCTTCAATTTCTCTTTGATCTGCATCTTCGATACCACCAGAGTTAACGTGCTTGCTGCCAAGATCGCGGCTGCGATCCACCGTTTGTCTTTGTCCATCGGATTGCTCCAATTCTTTGATTGCCCGCTTGAGATACACCGCCTGGTCAAGCGTTTCCTCATAGGCGTGTTGCAGCCATTGCTTGAGGTCTAGCGGGTTGTCGGCCACCGACTTGCCGTACTTCTTCATTCCCATCGCCTGCCTGGCGGAGATGTCAGCGCAAACCTGCGCTTCTATTCCGTGCGGCATAAACACAGCAACCGGATCCCCTTTGTCACCCTCTGCACATTGCATAAAACATCCTTTGCAGCTCATGGCCTGGAAGCGCTGTTGAATGCCGGATGAACCACCCGGCTTGTCTGTTGCGCCCAGCTCGAACAATGAGCCGCTTCTTGGTAAGCACATAAAGCGCGTCCTCGACCTGCTTGCGCCCTAACCCCGTCGCGGCGGCGATGTCTTTGCCCACCACCGCCGTGCCGGATCCTGCGCGAATCACTTCGAGAATTCGCTCCTGGTTTGTCATTCATCTAAACCCGGGGCCTCATACGGATTGAGCCCAAAGTATTCGCAGAGGACTTCACGCGCCTGCTCGGCAGATCGGCACAGCGCGTGCGCCCAGCCCTGCTCGATGAAATGCTCTCGCCACTCAACCTGTTCGGGTGACTCGCGCCCCGTGGCCGTTTTCATCTCAATGACAAGTCCGGCAACTGCACCAACTCGGACTGATAGATGCAGATCCGGAAAACCTGGTTTTGTACCCAGGGCCTTCATTTGGGCCCCAGTAAAAGCATCGCGCTTGCCTCCATTGGGCGAGTGATGCAGCCATCGCAGCCCCGGCATCAATTGCCGGACTGCCTGCTTATGCGACCACTTCACGAGGCGGGCTTGCTCAGCCTCCTCGCTGCGATTGATCGAACGTGAACGGGTAGCGGTCATGGCGTGATTTTAGATCAACTTGATCAAAACTCACCACATGAAGCAAAGTGTTGCAAGTAGTCATCGGACCGATTCCACGAGTTCTACGGCGGTTCTTTTGCCGAAAAATCGCTTAGTCAATTGTTTTTTAAAGATAAATTCGCCAGATTACCCAATTCCACGAATTCCACGCTCTTTTTTTCTCCCATCATCTTTTTTGCCTAAAAAATAGGCAAATTGAAATAAGGGTGTATGTCGTAGAAAACGTGGAATTAGGTATGTATATATATATTTATTTATATATTTCAATTACTTAACATCCTATAGCGATTCCACAGCAGTTCCCCGGCGCCCGTAGAACTGGTGGAACTTCGGCGTCAAAAAAGTTAGCGCGCGCAAACATTTACCAAAGGGAAAACCCCTATGCAAAAATTGATCTTTAATCACACGATGGTGAACATTTCTGTATGATTGAGCCTGAATCAACTACAACATTGATTCTTGATTAACGCTCACATTGATGAACGATCAACTCCAACAGAGGTAACACATGCAATACGTGAACATTCACGGGCAGCCGGTTTCAACGGCCTCGCCCGTCGGATACGGGAAGCCGAAGGCGGATGCGCCCAAAAGCTTTCACAAGGGCTGGAAGGTTCTGGGCGTAGCTCCTGGCCGCCTGAAAGAGGCCATTCAGCAGCACGCCGACCACCAGAAGCGCATCCCGGAGCGGGACCGCAAGCCGTTCAATCAATCCGAATGGCTGCGCGTGGCGACCTTGAAGCCGGTGCAGTCCAAGCCCTTGGCTACGCCAGAGGGCGCTGCGCAACTGGCTGAAATGGCCCGCGCTGCCGGATGGTTGAACGTCATCCAGCAAGAAGTAAAGAAAGGCGGCAAGTAATGCTGCGCGCCCTCCTCCAATTCTCATCATGCCTGGCGCTCGCTGCGCTGTGTGTCGTTGCCTACGTGCGCGTCATGCATATGGCCCATGCGGGCGCCAGTGACTTCCTGGTTATCTCGCTCACTCTCGTGATCTCCACCCTCTTTGTCGCCTGCGGTACGGGCGCTGTCTACGCTTGGGAGCCCAAAAATGTCCACGGTTGAACTCCAGTCTTCATCATCCACTTCCGAAGAGCCAAAGCTCAAGAAACTCACTCCAGAGCAACGGGACCAGATGCAAGGAGTGCAAGAGGCTTTCCGAGGGGTGCTCTTCCCACCCACGGATGCCGCCGCCATCACACTTACTTTGCAAGCCCGTGGTGAGCGTTTCACGATGCAGGTTCAAGAGGCAGCCGAACTGGCGGGCTTCTTCTCCCTCAACGATCACTTCGCCATGGGGGCTAAAAACCACGATACAGACAAGACCCTGGCCTATATCAGCAACAGCATGGGTCATCGCATGTTTGGCCCGCCGTCTTCGGCGCAGATCCATATCGAGCCTGAAAAGCATTTGATGGAGTACCGCACGGCCGGCACGACTCTAGTTGATTGCATACAAAAACTGGCTGACACGCTGGATGCGACTGTTCTTGATTCAACCGGGAAGCCGTTGAACTCAGACGCATTGCAGGAAGTGGGTCAGCAAGTAAACGCAGGCATCCGTAAAAAGATGGACGAAGATCTCGCATCACGCAAGGTTGTGATGCCATGTGGCGAAGTCCGTATCTACAGCGAGCTCACATTTTTATATGACGTTATTGGTTCCGATGGTCACGTAGCTCGGACTGTCTACTTCCATGCAGACCCTCAGCTTGTGCACGAAGGACGAGCAACCGGCTTGGCGATGGCGGCAGAGTTGATGGCCTTCCACAAAGCCCACAAGCGCGGTTTTCCTTGCTTCCGTTACGTTCTTGAAGAGGCGTACG
The DNA here is from genome assembly GCF_014207855.1 of Comamonas odontotermitis. GTDB lineage: Bacteria > Pseudomonadota > Gammaproteobacteria > Burkholderiales > Burkholderiaceae_C > Comamonas > Comamonas odontotermitis_A. The sequence continues at coordinate 51,567 of NZ_JACHKZ010000021.1, forward strand.
AAGCCAAGAAGAAAAGCCCTCATCTGAGCTACAACAAACCTTGTGTTGAAAACGTGGTGGACGGCTTTTTTGAAGGTATTGAGACGCTTATTGCTGTAGGCAGCAAATTCACCAACCCTGATTGGTTCAAGGGAAGAATCTCAAAAGCCAACGCGCATCACGCCAGGGGGCTGGCAAAGAAGGCTGAATTTGTAGAGCGCATGCGCCTCGGGCGCGCTGCCGCAAAAGCCAAGCGATCACAGCCAGCTAAGGGGAGGAAGGCCAAATGAATGCCCTCGCCCTTCAATCTGCGCCCGTCAACGCCCGCCAGCACCAGTCCCATGGCGCCCGCCTCGTCCAGGCCGGCGGCGATCTACGCTACCCGGAAATTGTCTCTGGCGATGTCTTGCACATCGATTTCGACGTCAAGACCATCAGGCACGACGGCCTGTATCTGATCGTCATCCACGGCAGGGATGGAAGCCGCTGGCGCTGGCGCTGCGCACGGCGCTTCATGCGAATGCCCGGGTTCACCACCGGTGGCGTTGTCTTGCATGGCCAGGATGTTGCGGCCGAGGGCTGGGCCCCTGTGCCGGACGAAATGATGAGTCGCATTGAAGTCTTTGGCGAGATCCGCGAAGTCTTCAAGCCCGTGAGCAAGTTGGGGAGGTAGCGCCATGTCTACATCGATACCCAAAGGCGTTCATGTCTGCGACCTCATGCGAATCACAGTGGGCATTCTCTACAACTACCTGCTAGATGCGGGTGATGAGGTGCCGCCAGATCGCAAGCTGTCCATTTCCAAGCTGGCAATCATGCTGCGCGATGAGATAGACGCCGCCAAGCTGGAATCACCCTCCGTCACCGCCCGGCAAGACCTCCAATTCCAGGCGCTGAAAGCCAAGCTGCTCAAGAAGCCGCGCAAAAACTCCCGTCTCTACAAGGAAATTAATCATGGCTAGGCCCACCCCTACCACCAACGTCATCGAACTCGCGCTGCAACATGGTGCATCCAGCTATCGCAATCGCTCGGATACTGCCCACCCATCGTATGGCTTCACCGAGCAAGGCCTGTTGCAGTTTGCGGAGGCGCTATTGAATGCAAACTCGCAGGGCTCCCAGGAAGAAGCGGGCAATGTCGCTTCACTCAAACCTGTCGGCCTGTTTGTATATTCCGAGCGGCGCCCTGAGCGCCCAGGCTTTCACTTCGGCCACACCGATAAGCAATTCCTGGAGAGCGTTCTTAGTGGGTTTATAAAGTCAGAGGGCAAATACACGAGCGAATTTGCCTACACCGAGTCCGAAGTGAAGCGCGCGCTTGCAAATGCAGCTCGAGTAGCCATTACCTGTGAGTCCGAGCAAAAACGCTTGGCAATTCTCTGGGGATTCATGCCAGCACCTGCAGTCGTGGCAGCGCCTACTTCTCATTTCGATGATCCCCGCGTTCAAGCCGTCTACAACATCCTTTGTAGCGGAGAGGTTCCACCAAATGGCGAGCACTGGGAGGGGTTCATCGCACGCCGAATTGTTGACGCCCTCTCCGCACCCACAGCACCCCAGGCCCAGCCCGCTGATGCGCTGGATGCACAGCGGTATCGCTATCTCCGTGAAGGCTGGACTTACGACTACCGCTTCAAAGTAGGTGACGGATTAGATGAGGCCATCGACGCCGCCATGGCTGCAGCCCAGGAAGGCGGTGCAGCATGACGCTACTTGAAATTTTGGCTCGTGCCTGGACCGAGTGGAAGGGCGGAATGCGGGTCTACCAAGACGCAGATGGCGACCTAGTAGCCAGCAACGGCTATGGCTTTCGTCATGTGTGCGGGCACGCAGAGATCGCAAGCGACCGAGCCACAGCAATCGTCACGGCTGAGAAATGGGCCGCCCAGCGGGCCACAAGCGGCGCCCAGGCGACGAAACAAAAAGGACTCACCCTTATTGAGACCTTGCTGGTGGTCGCATTCACCGTTGTCGCGATCCTGGTCGGCAGCTGCGTGATGGACCCCGAGCGTGTGGCTCAACGCGCCGCCGAGGAAGCCGCAGAGAAAAAGGCGGTGGAGGTCAGGCGCCAAGCCGAGCTCAAGCCGCGAAAAATCAGCGAGGCCGATGGCTGCGAGGTCTGGGCGTTCAACCCCGGCCAGCGCTGGCAGTACTTCACGCGCTGTGGCAGCAAGACCGAAACCAAGACCACCTGGGAGGAATGCCGCACTGTCCCCTCTGGCAAGACATCCCGCACGGAATGCACACCCCACAGCGCGACCGTGACCAACGAACCGAAGGACGCCCCATGAAAACTGATCGTGAATTGCTGGAGCTGGCTGCTAAGTCCATGGGGTTCAAGGATTTCAGCTTTGCGGATATGCGGGGATGGGGTGAGGCCCGCTATGGGCTAAGTGAGGGGATTTGCACTGATGCGCTGGACGACTACTGGAACCCTCTGGTGGACGGCAACGCGGCCTTGAATCTCGCCGTTGTGCACGGTATTGAAGTCAGCTTCCACCACCATCTGGGCCAAGCCCTTGCCGTGGTTCCCGGCTACTCCAGGGGTCGAGGCGAGTATTGGCATTCCGGCGCACCGATGGAAGCCACCCGCCGCGCCATCGTCCATGCAGCTGCTGCAATCCAGTTAGCCAAGGAGGCGCCATGATCCGCCTAATTCGCTTCCTCATTACTGGGGATTGGCACCTGCATCAATGGGGTGAACCAGTTGTTACGGGAACGTATGCAGGAATGACGGGCCGCACCATCTCCGGCGCGTATCACGTTGTCCGCTGTAAGCACTGTGGCAAGTACAAGAAGTTCAATTTTTAGGGGTACGCACTATATGACTGATGAGACAGAAGCACTACGGCTGGCGGATTTGCTGGACATAAATTACCACGAGCCGCATGTTGAACAAGCAGCAGCAGCCGAGCTCCGCCGCCTGAGCGTAGTGGAAGCGACCTTCGATGAGTGGCTTGCGAAGACCGAATGGGTACAGAGAACAGCTAAACCAAGCGAGCTCGGCCTGCACCGCGCCGACGTTATGGCGAATCGCATCGCGGCGCTTGAAGCCGAGCTATCGGACACCCGTGCTCAACGTACTGCCAGCAACCGACGTATCGAGGAGCAATTCGCGGAGATTGAGCGCCTGCGCACTCTCGCCGCCACCTGCTACGCGGGCCTGGGCGGTGAGTGTGATTTGCCCGTGATTTGGCTTGACGCGCTAAATGACGCGGCCAATGGTGAGCCGTTCGATACAGACGGCCTGCTGCCATACACGTCGGCGATTCGCGCCCAACTCACCACCCAGACCAACCGCGCCGCAGCAGCCGAGCAGCAAGTCACCGCCCTCACCCAGCGCCTGGACACAGCTAATGCACTGAATACTGAGGCGCGCAATCAGCTTGCTGATATGGGAAATCCCATAACTCAATGCAATCAACAGGTTGCGCAATGCCAATCGCCTGCTGGCGGTCAATGGAAGTGCGGCAACGAGTATTTGCCGTATCACCCCGACGCCTCGCACGTTGATCCATCCTATCGGGACGGCTGGAATGACTGCTATCTTGCCGCCCCTCCCCCACCTGAGCGGGAGCCGCTGAGCAATGCCTGGTACGAAACCATGCTTGTTTGCCAGCACCTAGACGAGAGCGGAAAGCATCCTAAGCAAGTCTGGTTCAAGCGCAGTGATGTGATCCGACTGATCAAAAAAGCAGAAGCAACCCACGGAATAGGAGCCACCAATGATTGAAAACTACGATCCCAATATCCGCTGGGGCCGACACACCTATCGCGTGACGTTACAGAAATGGAACTATGTCGGAGCGATTGACTGCGAAATGGGCGGGAATATGCGCGGGTTCAAGGTGATAGAGGCTGCGGTCTCGTCTTTGGCCGACGATCTGCATGAGGCCCGGGGAGAAAACCCAACCGTGACACTGGTTGATCCCACTGGCGAAGAGAAGCTGCATTGCCAACCAGATGGCGAGAACATTGAAGATTGGCTGTATGCAATGGTTGTCGGCGTCGAGTTGATTAAGCACGAAGCGGAGGATGCAAAGTGGTAGCACCAATGACAACCCCTGACCCAAGCCGTGAGGCGTTTGAGAAGTGGCGCAATGAAGACCGGCGCCGCCGAATTCCAGAGATTCGAGACTGGAATGATGAAGAAATCGAAGACCTGTGTAGTTTTTCTTCAGATCGAGAATGGGAAATTTGGCAAGCAGCCAGGGGCCACCAGGGAGCTGACAAGTGCGTTTGCACATTTCGTCAGCGGATGGTTGGTGATGGATGCAGACATTGCAACCCGCAAGAGTACATCGACATGCTGCTTGAGCAGATTGACGAATACCAGACGGAACGGAATACCAAAGAAGGAAGCACATGAAGAAGCGTGTTCTCTCCCTCTCCATTCAGGCGATGTTCGGAGGCTACTGGGACGAAGACCACTCCTGCTTTCGTATGCCAGACGCCGCAAGGGAGGGCGAACCCGTCAAGGTCAGGTATCGCCTTCCCAGCCAATCGGAGGACACGCTCGACTTTCGGGTGTTCCTTAGCCCATTTCCTGTTGGAGGCCAATCTTGAAACCCAGCTACGAATCCCAAATCCTCGCCGTGCTGGATGGCCCAGGTGGTTGGACCACCGGCGACATTGCCAGACAGTGCAAGCCCATGCGCGGCAACAACCGAAACCAGCATTCGGCATTCATTCGCAAAGTTTTGCTCCGGCTGCAGATCATGGGCAGGGTCAAGCCAATGGATGACCAAAAGCCCGTTTGCTGGGTGTTGGCGGGAGGAGCCCCCAATGATTGACCAACAACCCATCACCGACGCCCAAATTGATGAGGTGTTCAACGCCATGCCTGACGGTCCCGCCGGGTTCTTGAAGTCCTGGGGCTACCGTCAGTTTGCGCGAAACCTGCTCGCGCTGCGTGCCATGCCCGCGTGGGAGCCGGAATTCCTTGCCATGACTCCAGGCCAGGAGGAGTTGGCGATGAAGTTTTGCATGGAGATCGCTGGCCCCAAGGGTAAACCAGGCCGCCTGCCCGACCCGGTGCGCCTGCTGGAGATGGCCGAGGAGTTGTATCAGGCTGAGCGGCAAGCTGCGGTAAAGCTCCCCCAATCGGGTGAGCTTGTTGATGTGGTGCAACCCTCCTCATGACCCAGTATTTCACCACCACTGAAGTTGCCGTCCGCGAAGGCCTGGACCGCTTTGCTGTGCTGCATATGTGCCGACGCGGGACAATCGCTCCGGCAAAAATGGTCGGCGGTCGCTGGCTGATCGAGGCCGGATACCACTTTTCCTACCGCCCGCGCGGGCGACCGAAGACGGTCAAGCCCCGCTAGCGCCACAAAAACCCGGCACCGTTCGGGTTTTCTGCCGCCCTAGCCCTGCAGACACCCCACCCCTTTGCCGGGGTCAAGGCAAAAAAAAGACCCGCCTCGAAGGCGGGTTTGCAATTCAACAGAGGCAACACTAGGCTGCCACGTAGCATTCTACAAGACCATTTTCAATTGTCTTTGTAATAAGCTTGGATTCGATAGCAGTATCCACAAGCTCTGTCAGCGCCTTTGCCTTGCACTTCATCAGCTTGAGCAGCTTGGATCGTGGCATGAAGCCCTGCGCCATGAGACTCGCGCGCCCCGGTTCGCTATCTGTCAACTTCCGCACGCTCTTGATGTAGCCAATCATGCGCTGCATCTGCTCATCGAAGTCGTTAACGGTCCTGGAATGTGTCACCGCATCGAGGAGGCGTGTGTCGTAGTGCTGCACGTACTCGATGGCCCATTTCAAATGCTGAGTGGTGATGACGGTATTACTCGCCTTCTCCGCCTTGCAGGCAATCATCGCCAGGCGCAGAGATTTTTCGAGAGTCCGACCCAGCAGAACATCCACGCCCTCATGCTCATGCTTGTCCTTGAGTGCATTCAGCTTGCGCTCGAATGCCTGGATAAGTGGCTCGCAGGCATCGTCAAAGGTGAGCGGGATGGTTGTTGGTTTCGTGTCTGCGCCGGTCGCGCCCGCCAGATCTCCCAGGTTCTGGCCAGAGATGTGCACCAGCCTGCACCACTCAAGAATATGGAATGGCACCTCGGCCGCGCGGCCCTTCAAATTGATGAGCTGGCGTGGTTGGGTGGACTCCACAACGATGCAGCGCCCCAAGAAGCCGTCTTTAATCAAATCGTCTGTCAGGTTGCTATAGAAGGTGTTTCCGGTGGTGGCACCCAGCAGCGTGATCGCCGGGTTGTAAACCACTCTCGCTTGTACCTGCTGATCCTGCCGCAATGTCATTTGCGAGTATGTAGGCGGCCGCATGATCCCATTGACCCGCCCATAGGCTTCAACAAGCTTGTCAATGGCCGCCTCGCCGTGGCTATTGCCCTTGGCCCGGGACAATTTCAGCATTTTGCCGATCTCGTCGATGGTTGCCAGATGCGCCGGCGCCTGCAGAAGCTGCGAAAAAACTGCACCTGCCGACGTGTATCCGGAACCGCCGATGAGCTCAGGAAAACCAGCCTCAGTGAGTACATGCTGGATTGCCGCCTGGGGATGCTCTTTGCCTTCAGTCGATTTTGCTACCAGGATAAAGTACAGCGATGTGAAGTTGTTGAACTGCGACACATAGGTGCGCGCCATCAGCACACTGCCCAGCGCAATCGCAGCCGCCACGGCCAGCTCGGGCTGCGATTTTGGCGCGGTGGCGTTTATCCAGCGCGCTAACTCCCCCAGCATGCCGGGTGGGTTAACCACGAATGGCGGTAGCGCCGGTGCGGCATCCTCGCTGGTGGTGGGTGGCAGAAGTATTTGCTCCACGGCGGGCGCAGGCTTTGAAATGTCCGGAGCTCGTGAAATGTCCGGAGCTGCCTGCTCCATGATGTTTTGCACAGCGACCGGCTGCGGAGCTTTGGCAGCGGATCCGAAAGTCTCGGGCACGATGAAGTCAGGCAGGCCTTCCACTGGCACGAGCTCAGCCAGCGCATCCACCGCACGGGCAAATGGAACCTGGTGCGAATTCATCACCAGGTCGATTGCCGTCATGCCATAGTTCCCGCCGAAATCAAAGATGCCGCTCGGGTGGACGCCGACGTTCGGGTTTTTCGCCCCCCGCCAGATTGCAATGCAGCGATAGCCGTCACCATGGCGCCTTGCCGTAGGAATGAGGCGCGGCACCCACAGATCAGGGTTGGCCAGGGCCTGCTGATTCAGCTTGCTATAGAACTCGGCCGCCGCGGACAGATTGGTGTTGATGCGGTCGGTACTGTCCCGTGGTGCTGTCGCCCTGCGGCTTTGGTACTTGGTGTCGGCCTCAGTCTGGTACGGTGCAATAGTCGCCTGAACGCGCTGCAGAAAATCTGGCGGCAGAACGGGCAAGTCATCGGCCTCATACTCCTCAAGCATGTCTTCTGTGAGGTAGACATAAGTATGGCCGTCCGGGTGGCGCGTGCCGGGCATGAGAGTTTGCCTGCCATCGGAGAGCACATCGAGCACCCGCGCGCCGCCGATATTAAAGCTGCAGGATGGCTCGCCGCTGTAGCGAAAGAATGCTGTATACCCTTTGGCTCCGCGCTTCCTCACTGGCGTCCATGGAATGATGCGATCCAGTGCGTCAGTGCCTTTGGTGTCGTAGTCCCGATCAAGCGCTACGATGCGCGACTGCTTTCCGCAAAGCAGGCCAATCCCAGCATCCGGCCACTTGTCCCACTCTTCCAGTTCGAGCTCGGTCGGCATGCGCTGAAAGTACCTCTCCCAGTCGCTCATGCCCCGCCACCCCTCAACCGAGGAATACGCCCCTGGTCGCTTGGTGCCTGGAGCAATAGGGATGACACAGTACCCGCGCTCTATATAGAAATAGGCACGTGAATCATATGGCGAACTCATGCGGCGGCCTCCACTTTTACAAAGTGCCCTGACTTCTTTCTGGAAATGAGCCGATCAACCGACCGCTTCAAGTCTATGGCAGTGCAACCATCAAGCTGTTGCATGTGAATATCCATCGCCACCCTAACCGCTTCCAACTCCTCGGATGTGTATTTGAGCTCACCGCAGTCAGGCAGCCGCAGGCACATAGCCTTATGTGCCTCGTACGCCCTGAGCAATTCCGGCCGCCAGTCTCTGCCCAGGCGTTTCTGCTGCGCGAGATCGCACGCAACATCTATAGTCTGAGCAACATACTCAGCGTGTTGGCGAGTGCCGTGGCCCTTTTCGAGAGCGACAAAGTTCTCCCAAATTTGAACCTTGAAGGCGGGGAAGCTGGCGGCCGAGCTGCTCTTTAGCTTGCTGTTGCGCTGATTCACAATATCCCAAGGCATCTTCTTAGGCATCAGCGCCCTCCTGCACCTGGTCCGGGCGCACGATGGCAAGAGGTAGGCCAGCAGCAATAGCGACTGTTCTGGCATGCTCTTCCGGTATCGAATGGCTCCATTTGCGCACAGCCTGGAGCGTGATGCCGCAGCGCTCAGCTACCGTGGTGCTGCCCCCTGCCATAGCCACAATGCCGCGCACGGAGAACCCCACTGGAGGGGACACTTTTCTTGATTTAATTGAGTTTTGCAAAATCATCATCCCTGTTGAATTGAACTTTACTCAATTCTAGGGGCGGTTTTGCGCGCGTGCAAGACTTCAATCGAGTTGATTAAAGTTTATTTTTTACTTAAGCTATGCCTATGTCGCCCGGGCAGGCAGTGATCTGCGCTCGCCTTGACACCATTCATAGTCGCGTTCGGAGTTTGGAGTCCCCATGAAATCGATACTTGCACAGCGCATACAAGCTGCGCGTGAAGCAATGTTCCCGCCAGTCAATCAAAAAGACATCGCTACGAAGCTGGGTAGATCGCCTTCGGCTGTCTCGCTGTGGGAATCGGGGAAGAACGAGCCTCGCCCCGCGGAAATCGTCGCCCTAGCCAAGACGTTTGGTGTTTCTGTTGGGTGGCTTATGGGTGTTGACGAGGCTAATAATACTGTACAGATAAACAGTAGTCAAGGCACCCCGGTTGTCTCCATGGACGCCTTGAAAGAGTGGGATTTGTCGGCTCCTTCGGAGTACGTATACACGGCAAGAGACTACCCCACCGGCACTGCCGCCGGGTTCATAAACAATAGCAGCGCATTACCATCTGTAGCGCCAATGGATGCTATTTGCATAGTATCCAAAGCACACCAGCCGACGAACGGGCGCCCCGTGGTTGCCGTCGTGAATGGCGACATCATGTTGCGTCGAATCGTTGTCGATGGGGGGCACACTTTGCTAATGGCCGACGACCATCGATTCCCATCCATACCACTGGATAAAGCGACAGTGCTTGGCAGCATTGTTGAGGTGATACAACGCACCACTCTCTAACGATAGCGGCCCGACCTTACGGGCCGTTACTTTTCCCGATGTAAGGGTTTTTACTTACACGAAAGTTCTTGAACCTTAATCAACTTCGATCTATCATGCAGTTGTCGATTGAGTTTTAGTTAAGTTGATCGATAGCAATTCAACATGCAGATCGGAGAATAAATTGAACAAGGAAAAAATCTCATCATTGGCGGAGCGTTTGCTCCAGGCCAAGGCCGCCGAAGATGCGGCCACAAAGGACCGCCGGACCATCGAGGCCGAGCTGGTACAAGAGGTAGGAGTCGAGAAGGCGAACGGCTCCAAAACCACCGCATTTGACGCCTTCAAGGTCACCATCACAACCGCGCAGAACGTGAAGTTGGATTGGGACAAGTTCGATGAAATGGCCGGCGAGATCCCTGCCGAGTTCCACCCCGTCAAGAAGAAGCGCGAGGTAGACGAAAAGGGCGTCAACTGGCTGCGCGAAAACAAGCCAGACATCTACGCCAAGCTTCCGCTCACGATCACCGATCGCACCCCCACCGCCAAAGTGGAGCGTGTGTAATGCAGAACGTCATCATCACCATCGAGAGAGCACCCAATGGCCAGGATGTGGTGAAGATCTCTGCTGACTACCAGGGCGCAAAGTTGTTTGATTCAACCAACCCAGCGCACCAAATAGCGGCGTACCTTATGCAGGTCGCCTCTAATCTCCCAGGTCTTGACATGGCGTCCATCAAAATCGCTGAATCAAGCCCAAATCAAACCATCGTCATGAAAGCTGCATAACCATGCCATTCGATCTTTCATCCATCAGCCGCGGCCGCCGTGCGCGTCCACCAAAAATCGTCGTGTACGGGCCGCCTAAGATCGGCAAGTCCACATTCGCTGCCTCGGCGCCAGGTGCCATTGGCATCATCACCGAGGAAGGCTTGGACAACATTGATGTGCCAGCCTTCCCCAAGGCTACGCACTACAGCCAGGTCGAGGAAGCCATCAACACGCTGCTGACCTCCGAACACCAGTTCAACACCGTGTTTGTCGATTCGCTCGACTGGCTTGAGCCACTTATCCACGGGACGATCTGCGAGCGCGCAGGCGTCAAGAACATCGAAGACATCGGCTACGGCAAGGGCTATGTCATGTCCGATGACAAGTGGCGCGAGTTCTTCGCCAAACTCGACGAGCTGCGCGACAAGCGCAACATGGCCATCGTGTGCATCGCACATGAACGCATCAACAAGATCAAAAATCCGCTGCTGTCGGATGACTACGACGCCTACGCGCTCAAACTGGAAAAGCGCGCCCTCGGCATCGTCAACGAATGGGCCGACATCATTGCGTTCGCAGCCCACGAAACGATGACGCGCAACGTGGCGCAGAATCAGCAGCAGCAGAAGGACATCAAGGCAGTGAGCACCGGCCGCCGTATGCTCTACCTGAACCCCCACCCCGCCTACGTGGCCGGCAACCGCTACAGCCTCCCTGACTGTGAACTGAACTGGGCGCAGTTCCAAGGGCTGCTCAACGCGGCGCTAGCCCCGAAGGATTCTCAAACCGCAACCGCATAACCGTTTTCGTTCGCCCCGTAACTTGAGTTTCAATCAACTCACCATTCAATTTTCGAGGAAATTACCATGACAAGTTTTGCCGATCTCAATTTCAAAGCCGACGAAGTTACCGATGACTTTGCCGCCCTCCCCCCTGGCTCCTACATTGCCATCATCACCTCATCGGAGCAGAAGGTGACGAAGGCCGGCACTGGCAAGTACCTGGCTCTGATCTATGAAGTGATCGATGGTCCCCAAAAGGGACGCAAGATCTTTGCGAACCTGAATCTGTGGAACGCCAACGAAACCGCCCGCAAGATCGCCACCATCGAGTTGTCGAAGATCTGCAAGGCGCTGGGCATCAACTCGCCACGCGACAGTAGCGAGCTGCATAACAAGCCCATGCAACTGGTAGTCGCTATCCGCATGGGCGAGGACAAGAGCGGCAACCCCCGCGAAGAGAACCAGATCAAGGAATGGCATGCCATCACCGGTGCCGCGCCGGTAGCTGCTAGCCCTGCCCAGACCCCCGCCGCCGCTCCCGCCTGGCAGCAGCCCGCCGCCGGTGCGCCTGCTTGGGCGGCACCAGGCGCGCAATAAGCCCTTCCGATAGAACAAGGCCCGTCCAAAGAGGCGGGCCAGCTTCAACTTCAACAGAGTTTCAAGATGGTTAATATTGCTGACGCTACATCGCCAGTGGTCGCGGCTATTGCCAAGGTGTATGAGGAGCGAGAAGGCGCAGAACCGCCCCGCACCTACCTTGGCGCCTCGATCATTGGCAAGGAGTGCGCCCGCGCGCTCTGGTACGACTTCCGCTGGGCCCGGCGTGAGAAATTCGACGGCCGCATGCTACGCCTGTTCCAGACCGGGCACCTTGCCGAGGCGCGGTTTGTCAAAGACCTGCGCGATATTGGTTGCGAGGTCCTTGATTGCGACCCAGCCACTGGCAAGCAGTTCGCCCACTCTGACCACGGCGGCCACATGGGCGGCCACATGGACGGCAAGGGCCGATACATCCCTGACGGCGCCCAAAAGTGGCACGTTCTGGAGTTCAAGACACATTCCGCCAAGTCGTTCAAGGAGCTGCAGGCCAAGGGTGTGAAGGCTGCGAAGCCCATGCACTACGCGCAAATGCAGTGGTACATGGGCAAAGAAGGTCTAGACCGCGCGCTGTACCTGGCCGTGAACAAGGATACGGACGAGCTCTACGCCGAGCGCATCGAATTCAACGCCGAAGAGTTCATGCAGATCCAGGCCAAGGCCGAGCGCGTGATTTTCGGTGCCGAGCCCCCCGCCAAGATCGCCACGGACATTCACGCCTTCGCGTGCAAATTTTGCGTGCACAAGGAGGTTTGTCACGCCGACCAGGTTCCCGCCCTCTCCTGCCGCACTTGTGTGCACTCCACCGCCGAGCGAGAAGGCAATGGCCGCTGGTCCTGTGCAATTGCTCCTGGCGGACGGCAGAGCGAGATTCCAGTCACCTTCCAGCGTACAGGCTGCGGGCAGCATCTGCCGCTGCCGTTCCTGGTGACGTACGCAACGGCCGTGGACGCTGGCACTGGCTGGATTGAATTTCAGCGCAAGGACAAGCCAGAGGTGCATTTCTGCGTGGTTGCCGAGGGCGCTGCGCCCAACGGCGTGCGCGCTGGCACACCGGCCTACCTGTCCCGAGAGCTGTCTGCACTCAAAGACTTCCGCGCCATCGGGGCGCCAGAACTTGAACACTACCGCGCCCAGTTTCCGGGCGCTGAGATTGTGGGGTGAATCATGAACATCAAATTCTCTGGCACTGGCATGGCCTTTCTCTCGCATTACATGGCGACCCAGGACATCCGCTACTACCTCAACGGTATTTTTCTGCAGCCCTTGACCGCGCGCCAAGGTGGCGGCGTGATCGGAGTTGCCACCAATGGAAAGGCACTTGGCTTATGGCACGACCAGGCTGGCGAAGCGGATCGGGAAATCATCATTCGAGTGACAAAACCGTTGATTTCCTCATTGGGCAAGTTCGATAAGGGCTTGCCAAGGTCTTTGCGCGTGGTCGATGGCCGGTTGATCTGCATGAGCGCGGAAGAAGAAGAGATCTATATCCAGCCCAATCCTCATGCGCCTGTCACCGGCGCTCGGATGCCATGGGAGGTTGAAGGGAAGTTCCCCGATTTCACCCGCGTGGTAAAGCGCGCGGATAAGTTCAAAGACGCCCAGGGCCCGGTTGACGCTATAGACGCGCGCTACCTGGAGCTGCTCAACAAGTCCGTTGTGGGTACTACGCGCTTTCCAAATGGCGTCCAGCTTCGTCAGCCCGCCCCACTCGGAGAGATCTACGCACGCTTCTGCGCAAAGGATGAGGCCTTTGCTGTTGTGATGCCCTTGAGCTGGGGGGAGATCGATATTCCCAAATGGCTGCACCAGATCTTTAAGGCGGCGGAGGCGAAAGAATGATTGAACTCTACCCATATCAGCGTGAAGCTGTGCAGTCTGTTTTTGAGTATTTCCACACATCCAAAGGCAACCCGCTCATTGAGCTGCCTACTGGCTCCGGAAAGTCTTTGACTATGGCTAGCACAGTTAAACAGGCAATTGACATCTATCCGCCGACAAACATTCTGCTGCTCACGCATGTGAAGGAATTGATTGAGCAGGACTATAAAGCGATTCTCAAATATTGGCCGGAGGCACCAATCGGAATTTGGTCTGCTGGCGTCGGCATCAAAAGACAGGCTCAGATTACTGTGGCTGGCATCCAGTCAATCCACAAGCACCCCGCCCGCTTTGGCAATACGCACCTGGTGCTGGTGGACGAATGCCACCTGATACCGGCGAAAACCGACACCACTTACCAACGGTTCATCGGCGCCCTGCGCGCCTATAACCCGAACCTCAAGGTCATCGGCTTCACGGCCACCCCCTATCGCACCGACTCGGGCCTGCTAACCGAAGGTGATAACGCGATCTTCACTGACATCGCCTACAGCGCAAACGTGGGCGACTTGATCCAGCAAGGCTACCTCTGCCCTCTGGTGGCGAAAAACGGCGTTACCAAAGCCGACCTGTCTGGAGTCGGCACGAGCAAGGGCGATTTCAACAATACGGCATTGCAGCATGCGATGAACAAAGATGCACTGATCGAGGGCGCATTTGATGAAGTTGCGATCTACGCCGCCGACCGCAAGCACATTCTAGGGTTCTGCACTGGGGTCGAGCATGCCCAGCGCTGCGCCGAACTGGCAAACGCCCGTGGCTGGGCCGCCGACTATGTGGACGGCACGATGGGCAAGACCGAGCGCGAAGGGAAGATCGCTTCATTCAAATCCGGCGCGATTCGCTTTTTGTTCAACGCCAACATTCTGACCACCGGCTTTGATGCACCGATGATCGACTGCCTGGTGATGCTGCGCCCTACCAAGAGCACGGGCCTGTATGTCCAGATCATGGGGCGCGGCTTGCGCAAGCACCCGAGCAAAGACAACACACTGGTTCTGGACTTTGCCGGAAACATCGAGCGACACGGACCAATCGACCAGATCAAGGTGAAGTCCAAGCGCAAGAGCGGGGAGAAGGCGGTGAGCGTGGCACCGGTCAAGGAATGCCCGAGCTGCCATGAGCTGGTGCACACCTCTGTGCGCGTCTGCCCAGGGTGCGATCACCAGTTTCCGGAGAGCGACAACCCCTCGCATGGCACTGAGGCCACGGCAGCGGATCCTGTGGCGGCGCTAGCGAAGCCCCGCCGAGTGGCCGTGGATTCGATCACCTACAGCCCGCACACAAAAAACGACCGAAACTCTCTCAAGGTTGAGTACACATGCGGCGACCACGTATACACCGAATGGGTGCCCATCGAGGATCCTCGGAGCTATGTCCGCAAGCACGCGGTGCAATGGTTCTGGAGCCACGGGCGACATGCCTGCCCCGATACCGTGGCGGATGCACTGAATCTCCTTGAGCAAGGTGACCTAGTGCCGACGCCTCAGTACATCGAAGTAGTGCGCGATGGAACCTATTGGCGGGTCAAGGAGCGCTTTGGAATATCGCACCGGCCGGGTATCGCCACCGTCGAGCGCGAGGTAAGTCTGGGCAACTTGATGAGGGCATGGGGATGACAACAGTAATGGATGACAACGCAAGCATGTCTCTTGCGGAGATAACAGTTCGGCGCGATGCGGCAAAAAAGGATCTGGAGCACTGGCAGTGGATCCTGGACAAAAAGGGTTGCGAGAACTGCATTCACTGGAATGGCCACGGCTGCAAGGCGTCCAACGGCGCAGTGCCGCCGCCCGAGGTTCAAAAGGCCGGCTGCCCGGCCTGGCGCTACGACTTGATTCCCTTTTGAGGTGATGTATGGAACAACAAAAAATCCGAGAAATGCTCTCGCCCAAGGAAATGATGCAGCGGTTCAAGGTGTGTCGCCGCACCCTGGACAACATGGAGAAGACCGGCAAGATTCCGAAGCGCGTGCACCTGTCACAGCGCACAGTGCGGTGGTGGCGTGATGAGGTGGAAACGCATGCTGCAGCTTAGCCGCCTCGACGCATGGCTAACCGCTCAGGTCTTCCAGAAGATGGTTGACCTGAGCCAGTTGCGTCCCGCGTGGTGGGGGCGGCAAGCTGCAACGGTTCTGCTTGCTGTGGGGATCGTGTTAGCGGTGAATACGGGATACTCGCCTCTGTCAGTGATCTGC
This sequence comes from Comamonas odontotermitis, assembly GCF_014207855.1. GTDB lineage: Bacteria > Pseudomonadota > Gammaproteobacteria > Burkholderiales > Burkholderiaceae_C > Comamonas > Comamonas odontotermitis_A. The sequence continues at coordinate 67,075 of NZ_JACHKZ010000021.1, forward strand.
GTCCTGTGCATGGCGATTGCGCTGCTTGCTACCTACATCGAGCCACTCTACGCAAGCCTAGAAGAAAGCCGTTGGGCAAGGTACGTCGCGCTTTTTGATGCGGCCATAACCACGTCCGCCCTGCTCCCCACCCAGGCGGTGGAGCAGCCCGACCTACTTGCCATCTGGTTAGTGGCCTCGGTGTGCTTCACTTCCTACTTATACTTTCCGACCTGTCGCCCGCCTCGCCCAAGGCAGCCCCGTCAGAAAACGGTGATAAGGCATGCTACTTAATCAAAGGGGCCAACCGGCCCCTTTTTATTTCACCCAGCCGTCAACCATATCCGCCCACTCTTGCAGCATTTTCCTGCGCTGCTCGGAATATTCCGCCTTGTTGTAGACGGCCCGCACGCCCTTCTGCTCGTGCGCAAGGCACTTTTCAATCCAGTCTGAGGCGTACCCTGCTTCATGCAACAGCGTGCTGGCCGTGCGCCGCAAGTCGTGCGGGCCGCAGTCCGGCATGTCAATACCGTCCTCTCGCGCCTTCAACACCGCGCCCGTGATAACCCGATTGAGGGTAGCCGCGCTCATGGCCTTGTCCGACTCGTACCGGTTTGGCAGCACGTATGACGATGAGCCACCGAACGTTTTTAGCGCGATCATCATGTCCATGGCCTGGCGTGACAGGTAGACAACGTGAGGCCGGGCCATCTTCATGCGCTCCTTGGGGATCGTCCACGTTTGCGCGTCGAAATCCACCTCGTCCCATGTGGCCAGTGCTAATTCACTTTTACGAACCATGGTCAGCAGCAGCAGCTTGACCGCCACCCGGAATTGCAAGCCGGTACCAACCCGCTCCATGTAGGTGTAGAGATGTTTGATGTGGGCAGGTTGCAGCATCCGGTCGCGGGGCACAAACACGGCAATACTGCTCGGCTTCACCTTGTCGGCAGGATTGGCGACCCCCTCTAGCCCCCGCTCTATCGCGTGCCGGAAGATCATCATCACAATGTCGCGGGCCTGCACCGCCACTGCTGGCGCACCGCGTGCAACGATCTCGTCCGTCAAGCGGCGCAACGCGTGATGGTCTATCTCACGCATCAGCTTGTTGTGGAACTTGGGCTTGAGGTCGCGCTCGTAGATTGATCGCTTCATGGCCCGGGTGGAGTCCGCCATTCTGTGCTTGTCCATCCACTCCTCGGCCCAGCTCGAAAACGTTCTCTCGCCCTCAACGGCGGCCAGCGCCGCGCGCGCCGGTGATACGCCGGTGTTACGAAGCCGCTTTGCCTCATCGAGCTTCTGCCTGGCCTCTGCCAGCGTGAGGCCACCAACCCCGTACTGCCCGAAGTTGATTGTTTCCTGGCGGCCGTTCACGCGGTAGTTGTAGGCGAATGTGCGTGCGCCCTTGGGCGACACCCGGACATACAACCCGTCACGATCCGCCACCTTGAACACTTTGCCCGTCGGCTTGATGTTTTTGAGAATGGTATCTGTAAGCATTGCAACCTGTTGAAGTAGAAATGGTTTTTCTTCACCCGCAGATTGATTGATGGCATGTTGAAGCAAGTTCAGCAAAAATTGACCATCATCCATCGGTGCCATCAAACGAGCCTGCGGGCCTTACCGGCGGTGGCTTTTTACGTTTTCTGCTTGCGCCTGGCGCAACATAAACGGGATCACAAACACCGATTTGGCAGGTCGATTCTAGCGACACCATCAAATTTGCCAACAATCAATTCTTGCTTCAACATTCTTTTAGATTGCGATTCTTTCCTAATTTTTCTCATGGAAAAAGCGATAAATCAATGACTTATCGCTTTAAATTTTCTTTAACTTCGCTCAATATTCTTTATCAGAATTTATTCCCACTCAATGGTGGCCGGTGGCTTGCTCGATACGTCGTAGGTAACGCGGTTGATGCCGCGCACCTCGTTGATGATGCGGTTGGACACGCGCTTGAGCAGGCCGTAAGGCAGCTCGGCCCAGTCGGCGGTCATGAAATCGCTGGTCTGTACGGCGCGCAGCGCCACCACGTAGTCGTAGGTGCGGCCATCGCCCATCACGCCCACGCTCTTGACAGGCAGGAAGACGGTGAAGGCCTGGCTGGTCAGGTCGTACCAGCTCTTGCCGCTTTTCTCGTCGATCCAGTTGTTCAGCTCTTCAATAAAGATCGCGTCGGCGCGGCGCAGCAGATCGGCGTATTCCTTCTTCACTTCACCCAGGATGCGCACACCCAGGCCCGGGCCAGGGAACGGGTGGCGATACACCATGCCACGGGGCAGGCCCAGGGCCACACCCAGCTCACGCACTTCGTCCTTGAACAGATCGCGCAGCGGCTCCAGCAGCTTCAGGCCCAACTGCTCAGGCAGGCCACCTACGTTGTGGTGGCTCTTGATGGTGACGGCCTTCTTGCTCTTGGCGCCGCCTGATTCGATCACATCGGGGTAGATCGTGCCCTGCGCCAGGAAAGTGGCTCCCTTGCTGCCAGCCGTGGCAGCCTTGAGCTTGGCGGCCTCGGACTTGAACACATCCACGAAAAGACGGCCGATGATCTTGCGTTTTTGCTCGGGATCGGTCACGCCAGCCAGCTCGCCCAGGAACAGCTCGGACGCATCGACCCGCACCACCTTGGCGTGCAGTTTACCCTCGAACATGTCCATGACCATATCGCCTTCGTTCAGACGCAGCAGGCCGTGGTCGACGAACACACAGGTCAGCTGGTCGCCAATGGCGCGGTGAATCAACGCAGCAGCCACGGAAGAATCGACGCCACCGGACAGGCCCAGGATCACCTCTTCATCACCGACCTGCTCGCGGATCTTGGCCACGGCTTCTTCGATGTAGTCGCCCATGATCCAGTCAGCCTGGGTGCCGCAGATATCGAGCACGAAACGGTTGAGCAGTGCCTGGCCTTGCACCGTGTGCGTGACTTCGGGGTGGAACTGCACGGCGTAGTAGCGGCGCGCCTCGTCAGCCATGCCCGCAATGGGGCAGGACGGCGTGGAGGCCATGATCTTGAAGCCTGGCGGCAGCTCGGTGACTTTGTCACCGTGGCTCATCCAGACCTTGAGCATGCCGTGGCCTTCGGGCGTTGTGAAATCTTCAATGCCCTTGAGCAGTTCGGTGTGGCCGTGGGCTCGCACTTCTGCGTAGCCAAATTCGCGGCTGTTGGAGCCCTCGACCTTGCCACCCAGTTGGGTCGCCATGGTCTGCATGCCGTAGCAGATGCCCAGCACAGGCAGGCCCAGCTCGAACACCGCGTCAGGGGCGCGGTCGTCCACTTCGTAGACGCTGGCGTGGCTACCTGACAGGATCACGCCCCGGAGCTTGCCATCGGCGGCAAATTCGCGCACCCATTCGCTGCTCACGTCGCAGGGATGGACTTCGCAATACACATGGGCCTCCCGCACGCGGCGTGCGATCAACTGGGTGACCTGGGAGCCAAAATCGAGAATGAGGATCTTGTCGTGTTGCATGGTGTTCAAGGGCAAGAGTGGGAAGGAAGGTGTCAGAAATCTTCAGGGGCCAGCAGTGCAATGCCGCGCTTTTTTGCAGCAGCCTGCTGGGCTTGGTCAAAAGTGGCCAGCGGCAGGCGCAGCGACTGCGCCAGCCACAGATAGGCCGCATCGTAGACAGGCAGGCCGGTGTCCAGCGCCACATCGAGCACCGCCTTGTGCTGTGCGGGGGCCAGATCGTGCAGCTCCACACGGTGGCGTATGGCCTCCAACACACTCCACAGGCCTTCGACGCTGGCAGTGGGAATGCGGCCATTGTTCACGCCCGATGCGATCAGGTTTCCGCATTCCCATTGCCAGAGATTGGGAGCCTGCGGATCGACTTCATCGCGGCGGATGCGGGTGTAGAGACGCTGGGTGTGCGGGCTGGCATTGTCGGGCAGCAACCAGGCGGCGGTGACGGTGGCGTCCAGAATGAAGGCCGTTGCACTCATGCCTGGCTCCTGCCTGTCTGGCGTAGATTCACTACGGAATTCATAGTATCTGGCGTACGCACCGTTTGCTGCAATGCCTGAATCTGCTGCAGTTCCCGGGCAATCTGCTCATCGGTGATCACCGGCTTGCGGCGTACCGGCAGCATGCGCACGACTTCCTTGCCATGGCGCGTGATGCGCACTTCCTCGCCCTGCTCCACCGCCTCGATCAGGGCGGAAAAGCGGGTCTTGGCTTCGTAGATACCGACAGATTGCATGGGCTGAAAATAAAAAATCTGGCCTGAAATTGAATTCAGACCAGATTTTATCACAAAGACCAGAATTTGAAATTCTGATCAGAACACTGCCGATCAGTCAGCCCGGTAGTTCGGTGCTTCCTTGGTGATCTGCACATCATGCACGTGCGATTCGCGGATACCGGCAGCAGTGATTTCCACAAACTCGGCCTTGTTGTTCATCTCTTCGATGGTGTTGCAGCCGCAGTAACCCATGGCCGCACGCACGCCACCCGCCATCTGGTAGACGATGGAGACCATCGAGCCCTTGTAGGGCACGCGGCCTTCGATACCCTCTGGCACCAGCTTGTCCGCATTGGGGTTGCCCGTGGAGGATTCCTGGAAGTAACGGTCTGCCGAGCCCTGCTGCATGGCACCAATGGAGCCCATGCCGCGGTAGCTCTTGTACGAGCGGCCCTGGAACAGAATGACTTCACCCGGTGCCTCTTCGGTACCGGCGAACATGCCGCCCATCATCACCGACGACGCGCCAGCGGCCAGCGCCTTGGCAATGTCTCCCGAGAAGCGGATGCCGCCATCGGCGATCAGCGGCACACCCGTGCCTGCCAAAGCCTTGGCCACGCTGTCGATGGCCATGATCTGCGGCACACCCACACCAGCCACGATACGTGTCGTGCAAATCGAGCCTGGGCCGATACCGACCTTGACCGCATCGGCACCTGCCTCTGCCAGCGCCAGCGCAGCCGCGCCAGTGGCGATGTTGCCGCCCACCACATCGATATGCGGATAGTTCTGCTTGACCCAGCGCACGCGGTCGATCACGCCCTTGCTGTGGCCGTGGGCCGTATCCACGATGATGGCATCGACACCGGCCCTGGCCAGCAACTCAACCCGCTCTTCGGTACCGGCGCCTACGCCGACGGCAGCGCCTACGCGCAGCGAACCTGCGCGGTCTCGCGCCGCATTCGGGAAGGTGGTTTGCTTGGTGATGTCCTTGACGGTAATCAAGCCCTTGAGCTCGAATGCGTCATTGACGACCAGAATGCGTTCGAGCTTGTGCTTGTTGAGCAAGGCCTTGGCCGCTGCAGGCGTCGTGTCATCTTTTTCATTGACGGTGATCAAGCGCTCGCGCGGCGTCATGATGTCGCGCACCTTGACGTCGTAGCGGGTTTCAAAGCGCAGATCGCGGCTGGTCACAATGCCAACCACCTTGCCGCCATCGCATACCGGAAAACCCGATATACCCAGGTTTTCCGACAGTTCCAGCACCTGAAGCACGGTGTGCTCTGGCGTGATCACGACAGGATCGTGCACCACGCCGGACTCGTGGCGCTTGACCTTGGATACTTCGGCGGCCTGCTGTTCGGCCGTCATGTTCTTGTGAACGATCCCGATACCGCCTTCCTGGGCGATGGCAATCGCCAGGCGCGCTTCTGTCACCGTATCCATGGCAGCAGACACCAGGGGCAGGTTCAGCGTGATATTGCGGGAGAATTTAGTCGAGAGAGAGGTGTCCTTGGGCAGGACTTGGGAGTATGCGGGCACCAGCAACACATCGTCGAAGGTGAGCGCTTTTCCGATCAGGCGCATTGTGAAAGCTCCAAAAAAAGGATTCTACCGTCTTTTGTAAATGGTCTGCAGAGCGCGGAATTTTCTGCCGGACGACATACGGTGTTTTGTTCAACCAACAACTTGCTGCGCTATTTATAGATGGCGCGCTACACTCCTTCCATGAAATTAATCAAGCTGCTTCTCATCTGCGTGGCCATGGGCGCAGGTGCGTCTGCCATGGCCCAATGGCAGTGGATCGACAAGGATGGCCGCAAGGTCTTCAGCGACCGACCACCAGGGCTGGATGTGCCTGATAAAAACATTCTCAAGCGCCCCAAGGGCTATGGCGGTGTTCCCGGTGCCAAGACATCGGGTACCGGCCCTGCCCTGCGCGACGTTGCCGCACCAGAGGAAGGAGAAGCTCCCGCCGAAGGAGCCGCTCAGGCAGCCAAGCCAACTGCCAAGGTCGCCAGTGGCAAGGACAAGGAACTCGAAGCCAAGAAGGCTGCCGAAGACAAAGCCAAGGCAGATGCCGACAAGGCCGCCAAGGAAAAGCAGGCGGCCGCCAAGGCCGATAACTGCAAACGCGCCCAGCAGGCCAAGGCCATGTACGACACCGGCAAGGCGATACGCGCGCCCAACGAAAAGGGCGAAATGGTGTTCCAGAATGCTGAACAGCGCGCCGCCGAGATCAAGCGCACTGACGAGGCGATTTTCAATAACTGCTAAGCCGGGTTCGCCCTCTCCAGCAAAAAGCCACGCAATGCGTGGCTTTTTCATGCACGAATGCGGCCGGTGTCAGGCACCATAGCCCTGCTTGGATTGCGGCCTGCGCCGCGCAAACAGGCCAGCCCGCCGTGCGCCCTGCTTGGCAAAACGCTCGCGGCGTGCCTTCTTGGGATCCACCTTGAGCGGTTGGTACAGCTCCACCCGATCCCCTTCGGCCAGCACGGTGTCACGCGCCTGCAATTTGCCCCAGATACCGGCATCCTGCTCTGCCCCCAGCACCTGACCGGTACGCTCAGCAGCAGCGGCCAAGGCGTCGGCCACGGTGGCCCCCGCCCGCAACTCCAGCACAAGTAAGTGCGCCTGCCCGTCGCGCGCCCACACCACCTCGACCTCGATGAAGGCAGATTCAGCCATAGATCTTCTCGGCGCGCTGGATGAAGGCATCCATCATCGTTGCGGCAATCTTGTCAAAAATGGGGCCCACCACAGCAGCGAGCGTCACGCTGTCAAAACCGTAGCTCAGATTCAACTCCACCTTGCAGGCGCGCTGGCTTCCATCGCCCACGGGCAAAAAGCGCCAGTCGCCCTGCAGATGCGAGAATGGGCCTTTGACCAGTTGCATCTGCAAGCGCCTGCCGGGCTCATAGGTATTGCGGGTGATGAAGGACTTCTTGATGCCTGCGAGCGCAATACCCACTTCGGCGGTCGCGCCGTCTGCATGCTGCTCAAGCACGCGGGCATGGTCGCACCAAGGCAAAAAATCTGGGTAGCGGGGCACATCGGCCACCAGGTCAAACATTTCCTGGGGGCTGTACCAGATCAGAACGGACTTATTGACAGTTTTCATGCAAACGCTGCGGGCAGGCTGCATGCAAAGATGCAGTCCTGAACATTCAAGGAAAATCACAGATTGGGCAAAAACGGCTGCACCAACAGCCTTACAGGCCTTGGAAACCTCGTTTTACCCCTAACATTGCAATTATGTCGAAGACGAACAACACCAACAGCCGCATAGCCGATAACAAGAAGGCGGCATTCAACTATTTCTTTGAAGAGCGCTTTGAAGCAGGCATGGTGCTGCACGGCTGGGAAGTGAAGGCCCTGCGCGAAGGCAAGGCCCAGCTGACTGATGGCTACGTCCTGATCAAGAACGGCGAGCTGTTCCTGCTGGGCTGCCAGATCAACCCCCTCAAGACCGCATCGACCCACGTCAACCCGGATTCAGCACGCATCAAGAAGCTGCTGATGAAAAAGGACGAAATTCGCCGCCTGATCGGCAAGGTCGAGCAAAAGGGCTACACCCTGGTGCCCATCAACCTGCACTGGAAGAATGGCCTGGCCAAATGCGATATCGCACTGGCCAAGGGCAAGGCCGAGCACGACAAACGCGACGTGATCAAGGAACGCGAGAGCAAACGCGAGGTGGAGCGCGCCATGAAGGTACATACGCGCTAGGACTAGCCCAGGGAAGCGGCCCCCATATCGGGCATCTGTCCCACAAGCGCCGCCCCCAGCCCTTGGTTACAGTGGCGAAGTCTCTCGACCACCAAGGAGCCTACCCATGTTCTCCCGCATTTCGGTTCTGGCCGTTCCCCTGTCCGCCCTGCTGTTGGCGGCCTGCAGCTCTACCGGCAGCATGCACGGCAGCGCCAGCACGCCCGTCAAGGCGACAGACGGCAGCCTGGTTGGCCCCAATGGCCACACGCTCTATACCTTCAGCAAGGATGCCGTGGGCAGCGGAAGCTCCGCCTGCTATGGCCAATGCGCCACCAACTGGCCCCCGCTGCCGGTGGCCGAATCGGCCAAGCCGATTGGCGATTTCAACATCATCATCCGCGACGACAACAGCCGCCAGTGGGCTTACAAAGGCCAGCCACTGTATTACTTCGTCAAGGACGGAAAGCCAGGCGACAAGACTGGCGACGGTGTAGGCGGCGCCTGGAAGATTGCACGCCCCTGACAGCCACCGCCGCGCGCCACCTGCAAAAAAGCCGCACGATGTGCGGATTTTTTTCATTAAAAATCAATAGATTAAAGAAAAACAATTTTTCATGCCCCCATAGATGCCCTCATAAAAAATAGAGAGCAAAGGAAACCAACACGCAGAATTTTGCGTGTTCACAAGCCACCACTTGCCCGCATATACTGCATTTATGTACAGTAAAACAACTAAAGCCAGGGCACCAGTGCCGGTGATGGCCTCCCCGCTATCGCTCATCTTCACCAATAGCGCACCCCCTGCCCTGCATCAGAGATTGGCGGCAAGTATTTCGACTTGTCCAAGCTACTGGTTGAACACGAGGACGCGACTTTCCTCATGCGCGTAGCCAGGCCGTCGATGATCAACTATGGCATTGATGATGGCGACTTGATCGTCGTGGATCGCGCGAAAATCCCGCACAGCGGCAATATCGTTGTGGCCGTCGTGGATGGCGAGTACACCGTCAAGGCGCTCTACCAGACAAACGACGAGCTGATGCTCAAAGCTGGCAACCCAGACTATCCAAACATCGTGCCGCGCCAAGGCCAGATTCTGGAAATTTGGGGCGTGGTTACCAGCTGCATCAAGCGTTTTAGTTGAGGCCCAGGGGTACGGTATGCAACGCGATGATCCCAAGAAATTTATCCTGTACACCTGGCTCAAATGAAATGAAGGTCTTGCAGATGCGGATCTGGTCCCGAGCGCGGACACCGCTGTGCCCCACGCGACTAAGATTGACACCCTGGCTGCAGCTTTCCACACAATGGACTCCTAGTTATCTATTGCCGTGACTCCTACGGGCTGACAGCACAAACGAAAAAAAGAGCCTCCCAGGCGCCGCATATGGCACCAGGGAGGCTCTTTTTTCGAGCGGTGATGGAAGTTGCTGCTCCGGGAGCAGGCGTTAGCCCCGCCGCCTAGAGAATCCCATCAGACCTGCCAATGCAATAGCCGGAGAAAGGCCTAACAGCCCCCAAATACCTAGGGTTGGTACTGGAGTAGGCCCAGCAGGTGGTACGACTGCCTCCGGCGTTAATGTCACTGTAGCGATGGCGCATAAGCCCTGTGCGTTGCAAGCCTGGTACTGAAATGTCACAGGAGCGGTAAAGCTGCTTGTCGGTGTGAACTGGATCTGGCTTCCCGAGTATGTCAAAGTTCCGACTGTTGCATCTGATAAGACCAATGGATATGTATTATCTAGAGTAACGCCTGCTTCATCATTTGTTAGGACATCGATCAAGGATGGTTGTGTCCTAGATACCAATTGAGAGTCGTTAGAAAGAACGGGCGGCACCAACAAAGCTCTTGGATCAATGCGCAAGCGAAATAATGAATTCTCCGAACCTGAAAACACCGCACCGGGAGTCAGATATGTTCCACTACGCTCAACTAAAATACTACTGACAGGCCCTCGAATAATTAATGCGTCCAAATTGAAAAACATACCAGATGCGACAGCTGCTGGATCCCAAGTGTAGGTAACTGAGGACTGGCCGACACCACCGGCAGTTTGCTGATATTTCAAATATGAACTTCCACTAACAGACTCGAACACTGCTCCGCCAACAAGCGTCAATGTGATTGTGCTACTTTGAAGGGCATCGGTAATTGCTGGCCTATATCGATAATTAAACCCAGTCCTACCGGCCGCAACAGAACCTTGCCCAGACTCCGGACCAAAGGAGAGAAGAGTCGGATCAAATATCAGCCGAGTAACAACAGAATGTGATGCTGGAGTTGACGGCGTCGTAGAATTTATTTGAACTATAGACTGAAAGGATGAATTACTATTTCCCGAGGCTTTGTTGCATAAATCGGTTTGAGACTGAGTCTCCCCAAACCCCAGACGTAGTTATGCCACGGCCACCGTTTGGGGCGTGCCCAGCTCGGT